>NZ_JAHCSX010000001.1:2446051-3448974 GCF_018726825.1 Pantoea sp. B270 | reverse complement strand
TGGCGGAACGGACGGGGCTCGAACCCGCGACCCCCTGCGTGACAGGCAGGTATTCTAACCAACTGAACTACCGCTCCGCGCTTTGTTCCCCGTCGGGAACGAGGCGCATATTAATGGCAGCCTCATCCCTCGTCAACGCTTTTTGCAGGGGAATCTCTCGTTTGGCGGTTTTTTCAGCTTAACGACGCTTTTCCACGCAAAATCAGCGGCTTCAGGCGCGCCACAGGCAGCTGCCGCCCTTCTTTTGCACCAGATCGAGCCGGCTCTCATGCGCCATTATTTCTTCATCGCTGGCGCTAACCACGCGCAGGCCGGCGCCCGGACGAACGATGCGCTGTATATGCTCGCCTGCCACCTGATTGCTCTGCTCGCCTTCCATTGAAAACGCCAGCGAGGTCTGGCCGCCGGTCATGGTGAGGAACACTTCGGCCAGAATCTCGGCATCAAGCAAAGCGCCGTGCAGCGTACGTTTGCTGTTGTCGATCTCGAAACGGTTACACAGCGCATCCAGGCTGTTGCGCTTGCCCGGGAACATTTTACGCGCCATCGCCAGGCTATCGGTGATCTGACAGAAGGTTTCTGTCTTACCGATGTCGCGCTGCAGCATGGCAAATTCGTAATCCATAAAGCCGATGTCGAACGAAGCGTTATGGATCACCAGCTCCGCGCCGCGAATGTAATCGAGGAATTCGTCGGCGATTTGCGCAAAGGTCGGTTTATCGGCGAGGAATTCATCGGCAATACCGTGTACGCCGAACGCTTCCGGATCCACCAGCCGATCGGGCTTGAGATACATATGGAAGTTGTTGCCGGTCAGGCGACGGTTGATCACCTCAACCGCACCGATTTCAATGATGCGATGTCCTTCGTAATGCACCCCGATCATGTTCATGCCGGTGGTTTCGGTATCGAGGACGATCTGGCGGTTATTTGCAGTGCTCATAGGACTCGTTTTATGTCAGACTTGGCGTTTTGTCAGAAGGAAGTCTACCAGAGATGCGCAAACAGGTAGAAATATTCACCGATGGATCCTGCCTGGGCAATCCCGGTCCCGGCGGCTACGGCGCCATTCTTCGCTACCGCCAGCACGAGAAATTATTCAGCGCCGGCTATCGCCTTACTACCAATAATCGCATGGAGCTGATGGCGGCCATTGTGGCACTGGAAGCGCTGACCCAGCCGTGTGACGTGGTGCTCAGCACCGACAGCCAGTACGTGCGCCAGGGGATCACCAGCTGGATTCACAACTGGAAAAAGCGCGGCTGGAAAACCGCAGAAAAGAAGCCGGTGAAGAACGTTGATCTATGGCAGCGACTCGACGCGGCGCTCAGCACCCATCAGATTCAGTGGGAATGGGTAAAAGGCCATGCCGGTCATCCGGAGAACGAACGCTGCGATGAACTGGCACGTAGCGCTGCCGGCAATCCTTCCCTCGACGATATTGGCTATCAGGTTGAGTCCTGATCGCTGGCTTCACGAAACTGCCGCGTGGCATTGACCGCTGGCCGTAACTGGGTTTTGCCAGGCATCATCTTCACTTTGCCCGGCGTCAGCGGGAAGGTGCGCTTACGCGCAACCACGATATTCAGACAGCCCAGCGCCGGCAGGTGCGTGCTGATCATCTTGCCGCCCTGGCGGTGCCACGGCACCACCTGAAAGCGCGTACGATACACCACTTCATAGTTGAGTAAGCTCAGCCAGTCGAGCAGGCGCACCTGGCTGAACATCCGTCCGCTCCACGGTGCGCGGCGCTGTAATCCGGGCAGGCCTTTACTGATGCCCAGCAGGCTGAACGGATTGAAGCCGCTGATAATCATCCAGCCGTCATCAATCAGTACACGATCCACTTCGCGCAGGACGCGGTGCGGATCCTGGCTCCAGGCTAGCGTGTGTGCCAGCAGACAGGCATCAATCGATTTGGCTTCAAACGGCAACTGCGTTGCGCTGGCGATGACGTGCAGCCCATCGCCCTCATCGCCCACATTAACCTGATGCGATATGGCACACTGGCGGGTATTGATTTCTGCGCTGAGGCTGCCAATTTTAAGCATATGAAAGCCGTACAGCTTGCCGAGATACGGTTGCAGTTGCTGGGTTAACGCGTCGCGGAAATAGTCGCCCCAGGGCATATCCTGCCAGGAGCGCGGCGCAGTCAGGATTTGGCGTGTTTTCGCTGGCTTCATGCTCTACCATTTTCCTTTTTCTACGACCTGAGAGGTGTTTATGAATCTTACCAGTATTCCCGCGTTGCAGGATAACTACATCTGGACACTGAACGATGAGCAGGGACGCTGTCTGATCGTCGATCCGGGTGAAGCCCGGCCGGTGCTGGAAAAAATTCACGCCAATCACTGGCAGCCGCAGGCCATTCTGCTGACCCATCATCATCACGATCACGTGGGCGGCGTTAGCGAACTGCTGGAGCACTATCCACAACTTGAGGTTTATGGTCCGCAGGAGACCGCCGATAAAGGCGCGCGCACTATTCTCAGTGACGGTGATGAATTTACGCTGCTCGGGCTAAATTTCTGCGTCATCGCAACGCCTGGACACACTTTAGGACATATCTCATATTTCAGCTCACCTTATCTTTTCTGTGGCGATACGATGTTTTCGGGTGGCTGCGGACGACTGTTCGAAGGCACTGCGCAGCAAATGTTTGAGTCGTTTCAGTCGCTTAATCAACTCCCTGCCGATACGCTTATCTGCTGTGCGCATGAATACACTTTATCCAATATGAAGTTTGCTGCGGCTATTCTGCCTCAGGACCCGAAAATTTTGGCAAGGTATCAGCAAATTAAGGACTTACGCGCAGAAAATCGTATTACTTTGCCAACAAAACTGGCGCTGGAGCGTGAAATAAATTTATTCCTGCGTACGCAAGATCCTGATTTGCAAAAGGCTTTAGGCATTAATATGTCGTCGGCTCCGTTATGGCAGACTTTTGCCGATCTACGCGAGAAGAAAGACCGTTTTTGATATTTCTGGTTGTGTTGTGCCGGTCGCTAACGTATAGTTGCTCGTCTTTTAAGCGAACTATTGACACACACATGAAGGCTAAAGCGATATTACTCGCCTCGGTCTTGCTGGTTGGATGTCAGGCATCAAGGAATGACGCCAGTATCCCGGTACAGCATGCACAGAGTCTGTCTTCAGCTGGTCAAGGTGAAAATGGAAAGTACGGAGATCGCTTGTTGTCGCCGCGCTGGCAAGATGATGGAACCAGCCTCGCAGAAGACACTGATCTCTGGAATCACATTAGTGACGAGTTGAAGATGGGGATTCCGGAAAACCCGCGAATCCGCGAACAAAAAACAAAGTACTTAAAAAATAAGAGCTATCTCCACGATGTAACATTACGGGCAGAGCCGTACATGTACTGGATTGTCGAGCAGATACAGAAACGTAAAATGCCGATGGAACTGGTACTGCTACCCATAGTGGAGAGCGCTTTTGACCCACACGCAACCTCTTCTGCGAATGCCGCTGGCATCTGGCAGATCGTTGCGCAGACGGGCAAAAACTATGGTTTGAAACAGAACCAATGGTATGACGGACGCCGCGATGTGGTGGCCTCAACCAAAGTTGCGCTGGATATGATGCAGCGTCTGAACGGCATGTTTGACGGTGACTGGTTACTGACCATCGCCGCCTACAACAGCGGTGAAGGGCGTGTGCTGAAGGCGATGAAACAGAACAAGGCGCGCGGTAAGCCGACCGACTTCTGGCATTTATCGCTGCCACGCGAGACCACGGTTTACGTACCTAAAATGCTGGCCCTGAGTGATATTCTCAAGAACAGCAAGCGCTACGGTATTAAGCTGCCAACCGCCAATGAGAGCCGTGCACTGGCTCGCGTTGAAGTGGGACAGCAGATTGAACTGACGCAGGCCGCAGATATGGCCGGTATGTCGCTCAGCAAGCTGAAGACATTCAATGCCGGGTATAAAAACGGCACCACCGCGCCAAACGGACCGCACTATATTATGGTGCCAAAGTCCAACGTGGCTCAGCTGCGCAATTCACTGGCTTCCGGTGATATTGCGGCGGTACAGCCCGGCGAGCTGGCGAAAGTCAGCGCTGCAGGCAATAGCTATAAGGTCCGCAAAGGCGACACCTTATCGGGCATTGCCAGTAAGCTTGGCGTGAGCGTTAGTGCACTGAAGCAGCAGAATAACCTGCGCAGTGCGTCAGTACGCATCGGTCAGACACTGACCGTTGGCAGCAAAGCTGGCGCGTCGCAGCTGGCGGATAACGGCAACAGCATCACCTACCGTGTACGTAAGGGTGATTCTTTTGCCAGTATCGCCAAACGTCACGGTGTTAACACCAAAGACGTGATGCGCTGGAACAGTGACGCTAAAGACATTCAGCCCGGCGACAAGCTGACGCTGTTTGTGAAGAATAGCGCAACACCTGATACCTGATGCACCGAAAAGGCTGACTTTTGTCAGCCTTTTTCATTATTTACCTTTCCCTTTCCCGCAGTCAGACACACTTACGCGCAAACCTCATTATTATCGCCGCTGCGCCATGCCTTTAGCAGTCTGAAGTGGCTTATTGAGCAGAATGCGGCATCAGCGCTGTGAATCATTCGCCTTTGGCGCGCCGCGCCTGGCTTAACGTTTAGCCGCGCCGGGACTGAATTCAACCAGCAGAGGATTGTGGTCAGAGGCACGCGTCACCAGCACCGATGCTTCGCTGACTTTCATGTCGCGGTAAAAGACAAAATCCAGCGGGCGGCCGAAGGCTTTGCGTCGATGATCATCAGTAAAGTTTACTTCGCGCAGCGCCATCTCACGGGCAAAGCGGTAGAGCGCGTTCATACGCTGACGGCTCCAGGCATTGAAGTCGCCGGCCATGATCACCGGCCCGCGATGATGCTGGATTTGCTCGCCAATCGGCCCCAGCTGTTTGCTGTACACATCAACGCCGAGGCTGAAATTGACCGCATGAATGTTGACCACCATCAGCATTTCGCCGGTGGGAAGCGGATAGGCAGTGACCAGAGCGGATTTAGACAGCCTCAGTAGCGGCTCACGTTCACGCAGCGGACAGCAGTAGACCGGATGGGCAGAAGCCAGCGTCATGACGCCAGAGGGGTGTTGTGGCAGCACAAAGGCCGGTACCTGATCGGCCGCAAGATAATTGCTGGTGGCGAACTGCACCAGTTCCGGTGTGGTCTGCGCCTCCTGCAGCAGCACCAGATGGGCATCTTTACCGAAGCCCTGCAGTACTGACATCCAGTCTGCCCGCTGCTGTTTGAAGATATTCCACACCAGCACGCGCAGGGTTGGGTCGGCTGGCAGCGGTGCACCGGGCGGTAACGCCTGCCCAAGATGCAGCATCGCCCCTGGCGGAAAAATCCGCTCAGCAGGCTGACCTGCTACATACCGCATTGCATAAGTTTTTTTTCGCACTGTCCCGCCTGGCTGATTTTCGACTACAACTTCACCTGACTGTTATAGGGATTTTAGCGCGGGGTTTCAATTGCTGTTATTGATTGTCGGAATTCGCCTCACAGCCAGCAACGGCAACAGCCCGCCATGCGGCAGGCTGTTGTGTGGCTTATTCAATGATGGCTGCCGCGCGTGGCTTATCCAGCTGGCCGCTGAGGCGGACCAGCAGCAGAGCCGCAAACACGATGACGGCACCCACCCATGGCGTCTGCGCCAGACCGTAATGTTCCACGATGTGACCGCCGACGGTTGAACCCAGTGCGATGCCAATATTAAAGGCCGCGATATTCAGCCCTGACGCGACATCAACTGCGCCTGGCGCATAGTGTTCAGCCTTTTGCACCACGTAAACCTGCAGGCCAGGTACGTTAGCAAAGGCAAAGACGCCCATCACCAGCACCGTGAGCAGCGCGAGGTAATGCATGCTGGCGGTGAACTGGAATACCACTAACAGTATGGCCAGCGCGATAAAAATCAGCGTCAGCGCCGGTACCGCCCCGCGGCGATCGGCCAGCCTGCCGCCCCAGATATTCCCGATCGCCACTGCAATACCGTACCCCAGCAGCACGCCGCTGACGGCGGTCGGCGAGAAACCGGCCAGTGACTGCATCATCGGTGCCAGGAAGGTAAAGGTGGTAAAGATGCCACCGTAGCCCAGCGCGGTAATCGCGTAAATCAGCAGCAGACGCGGATTAATCATCACGGCGGCCTGCTGTGCCAGGGAGGTGGCAGGCGGCTGTGCGATGTTACGCGGTACCAGTATCATACTGCTGACCAGCGCAATCACGCCCAGCAGAGAGACCGCCAGAAAACTTTCACGCCAGCCAAAATGCTGACCAATCAGTGTGCCAAGCGGTACGCCGGTAACCAGCGCCACGGTTAAGCCGCCAAACATGATGGCTATCGCACTGGCAGCCTTCTCTTTGCTTACCAGGCTGGTGGCAATGGTTGAGCCGACGGAGAAGAAAACGCCGTGCGCCAGTCCGGTCAGCAGACGCGCCATCACCAGCGTTTCATAGTTGGGTGCCAGCCAGGCCACCAGATTACCGACGGTAAACAGCGCCATCAGACCCATCAGCAACTGCTTGCGCGGCAGCTTGCCGGTTAAGGCGGTGAGCACTGGCGCACCGACGGCTACGCCAAGCGCGTAGATGGATACCAGCATCCCGGCGGAAGGTAACGTAATGCTGAGCTGTTCAGCGATGGTCGGAATCAGCCCGACGATAACAAACTCGGTGGTTCCGATAGCGAAAGCGCTGATGGTCAGCGCCCAGAGTGCAAGTGGCATGGTTGACTCCCAATAATGTTTTGATGGGCGCCATTATCGACTCGTGCTTTAATAACAAAAAGAAGCAAAGTAACAATAAACTTTTGCCTGAGGAGGCATAATGAAGGCATCTTCAGAGGAGTTAAAAGTCTTTATCGCTGTGGTGGAAAGCGGCAGTTTTAGCCGTGCAGCGGAGCAGTTACAGATGGCCAATTCGGCGGTGAGCCGCACGGTGAAGAAGCTGGAGCACAAGCTTGGCGTGTCGCTGCTGACGCGTACCACCCGTCAGCTGGCGCTGACTTATGAAGGCGAACTCTATTTCCGGCGCGTGCAGAAGCTGATCCTTGAGATGGCAACGGCAGAGAATGAGCTGATTGAACGCCAGCAGGCGCCACAGGGCGTGCTGCGCATCGACGCGGCAACACCAGTGATCCTTAACCTGCTGATGCCGATGATTAAACCCTTTCGCGAGCGCTATCCGGCGGTCACGCTATCGCTAATCTCCTCTGAAAGCTTTATCAACCTGATCGATCGTAAAGTGGATGTCGCTATTCGTGCCGGGGATTTAACCGACTCTACGCTGCGTGCCCGGCTGCTGTTCACCAGCTATCGTAAAATGGTCGCTACGCCAGCTTATCTGGCGAAATATGGCACGCCGGCGTCGGTGGAGGCGCTGGCACAGCATCAGTGCCTCGGCTTTGTCGAGACGCCTCGTCTCAATCGCTGGCCCGTGTCGGCCAATGGCAGCGATCTGTATGAAATTGACGCGGCGATGTCATCGAACAGCGGAGAGACGATCAAGCAGCTGTGCCTGAACGATCAGGGTATCGCCTGCCTGTCGGACTTTATGGTGAATGCGGAAATTGCGGCGGGCACTTTTGTTGAGGTGCTGGCGCACCAGTCGGTACCTGTTGAGATGCCTTTTAATGCGGTGTATTACAGCGATTTAGGAGTGAGCCAGCGCGTGCGGGCCTTTATTGATTTTCTCAGCGAGTGGGTCAGAGATCAGCCCTGGCGCGTGCAGGGCTGATGCACGGGAGAATTAATCCCAGTCTGGTGCCAGGCCTTCCGGGCTGACCAGACGCTGCTGACGATCCAGCGCGGCGATCTGCGCCATGTCGTCCGCATCCAGTGTCAGATCCTGCGCCGCCATATTGCTGGCCAGGTTCTCACGTTTGGTTGAGGAGGGGATCACGGCATAACCCAGTGCCAGTGCCCACGCCAGGACGACCTGCGCGGGTGTGGCCTGATGTTTCTGCGCAATCTGCTTTATCACCTGTTCTTTTAACGCTTCGCCATATGCCAGCGTCATGTATGAAGTGATGTGAATGCCCTGCTGTTTCGCGAACTCCACGACCTGGCGATTTTGCAGGAACGGGTGCAGCTCAATCTGGTTGGTTGCAATGTTCTCTGCGCCCACAGCGGCAATAGCCTCTTTCATCAGGGCAATCGGGAAGTTAGAGATACCAATCTGACGCGTCAGTCCCGCCTCTTTCGCTGCCATCAATGCCTGCATGCTCTCTGTGACCGATACCGCTGCACCCGGCGATGGCCAGTGAATCAGCGTCAAATCGACATAGTCGGTACGCAGTTTCGCCAGGCTCTGCTGCAGGCTGGGGATCAGTTTGTCGGCGGCGAGATTCTCAATCCAGATTTTAGTGGTGATAAACAGCTCATCACGTGCCACGCCGCTTTCGGCAATAGCCTGACCTACGGCAGCTTCGTTTTCATAAATTTGTGCGGTATCGATAGTGCGATAACCGAGTTCCAGTGCGGTTTTCACTGAATGAATAACGACATCGTCCTGCAGACGAAATGTTCCTAAACCAAAAGCGGGGATTGTCATGTTTTCCTCATCATTGCGTTGAATGTTGCGATGAGGCGTATTGTGGCAGGATTATTGTTGCTGAAAAATCCGCTTATGAGCAGAGGAATTTTGCGTTTTACTCAACAATGGCAGGTTTTTAGCGGACATGAAAAAGCCCTGACTTTACAGTCAGGGCTTCTCAATTTAAGTGGCGGAACGGACGGGGCTCGAACCCGCGACCCCCTGCGTGACAGGCAGGTATTCTAACCAACTGAACTACCGCTCCACCGATTCTGTACTGATATCAGACCGTCGCTGATTTCAGGTATTTCGCCCTTTCCGCGTCACCGGGAAGGTCACGACCCGATTAGGGGTCTTAAATTGATGCCTGGCAGTTCCCTACTCTCGCATGGGGAGGCCCCACACTACCATCGGCGCTACGGCGTTTCACTTCTGAGTTCGGCATGGGGTCAGGTGGGACCACCGCGCTGTTGCCGCCAGGCAAATTCTTTGTGCGCGAAACGAATCTTTTTCACTGATGCCGCGTTGCCCGTCCTCGCGCTACTCAGTCACATACTTCTGTATGCTCCCTCGTACCGTCTCGTCCGGCGCCTTGCCTCAGCGCAAAATCTTTCGTTTCCGCTAATTTTTCCGTCACAAGCTGAAAATTCTTTCGGTCTCTCGGACCAAAACGCCTCTGGCGTTGTAAGGTTAAGCCTCACGGGTCATTAGTACCGGTTAGCTCAACGCATCGCTGCGCTTACACACCCGGCCTATCAACGTCGTCGTCTTCAACGTCCCTTCAGGACCCTCAAGGGGTCAGGGAGAACTCATCTCGGGGCAAGTTTCGTGCTTAGATGCTTTCAGCACTTATCTCTTCCGCACTTAGCTACCGGGCAGTGCCATTGGCATGACAACCCGAACACCAGCGGTGCGTTCACTCCGGTCCTCTCGTACTAGGAGCAACCCCCCTCAATTCTCCAGCGCCCACGGCAGATAGGGACCGAACTGTCTCACGACGTTCTAAACCCAGCTCGCGTACCACTTTAAACGGCGAACAGCCGTACCCTTGGGACCTACTTCAGCCCCAGGATGTGATGAGCCGACATCGAGGTGCCAAACACCGCCGTCGATATGAACTCTTGGGCGGTATCAGCCTGTTATCCCCGGAGTACCTTTTATCCGTTGAGCGATGGCCCTTCCATTCAGAACCACCGGATCACTATGACCTGCTTTCGCACCTGCTCGAGCCGTCACTCTCGCAGTCAAGCTGGCTTATGCCATTGCACTAACCTCCTGATGTCCGACCAGGATTAGCCAACCTTCGTGCTCCTCCGTTACGCTTTGGGAGGAGACCGCCCCAGTCAAACTACCCACCAGACACTGTCCGCAGCCCGGATTACGGGCCTACGTTAGAACATCAAACATTAAAGGGTGGTATTTCAAGGTTGGCTCCACGCAGACTGGCGTCCACGCTTCAAAGCCTCCCACCTATCCTACACATCAAGGCTCAATGTTCAGTGTCAAGCTATAGTAAAGGTTCACGGGGTCTTTCCGTCTTGCCGCGGGTACACTGCATCTTCACAGCGATTTCAATTTCACTGAGTCTCGGGTGGAGACAGCCTGGCCATCATTACGCCATTCGTGCAGGTCGGAACTTACCCGACAAGGAATTTCGCTACCTTAGGACCGTTATAGTTACGGCCGCCGTTTACCGGGGCTTCGATCAAGAGCTTCTCCTTGCGGATAACCCCATCAATTAACCTTCCGGCACCGGGCAGGCGTCACACCGTATACGTCCACTTTCGTGTTTGCACAGTGCTGTGTTTTTAATAAACAGTTGCAGCCAGCTGGTATCTTCGACTGGCCTCGGCTCCGGGAGCAAGTCCCTTCACCTACGCGCCAGCGTGCCTTCTCCCGAAGTTACGGCACCATTTTGCCTAGTTCCTTCACCCGAGTTCTCTCAAGCGCCTTGGTATTCTCTACCTGACCACCTGTGTCGGTTTGGGGTACGATTTCGTGTTACCTGGAGCTTAGAGGCTTTTCCTGGAAGCAGGGCATCAGTTACTTCACCGCCGTAGCGGCTCGTCATCACGCCTCAGTGTTAAAGAAGACCGGATTTGCCTGGTCTTCACACCTGCACGCTTAAACCGGGACAACCGTCGCCCGGATAACCTAGCCTTCTCCGTCCCCCCTTCGCAGTAACACCAAGTACAGGAATATTAACCTGTTTCCCATCGACTACGCTTTTCAGCCTCGCCTTAGGGGTCGACTCACCCTGCCCCGATTAACGTTGGACAGGAACCCTTGGTCTTCCGGCGAGCGGGCTTTTCACCCGCTTTATCGTTACTTATGTCAGCATTCGCACTTCTGATACCTCCAGCATGCCTCACAGCACACCTTCAGCGGCTTACAGAACGCTCCCCTACCCAACAACACATAGTGTCGCTGCCGCAGCTTCGGTGCATGGTTTAGCCCCGTTACATCTTCCGCGCAGGCCGACTCGACCAGTGAGCTATTACGCTTTCTTTAAATGATGGCTGCTTCTAAGCCAACATCCTGGCTGTCTGTGCCTTCCCACATCGTTTCCCACTTAACCATGACTTTGGGACCTTAGCTGGCGGTCTGGGTTGTTTCCCTCTTCACGACGGACGTTAGCACCCGCCGTGTGTCTCCCGTGATAACATTCTCCGGTATTCGCAGTTTGCATCGGGTTGGTAAGCCGGGATGGCCCCCTAGCCGAAACAGTGCTCTACCCCCGGAGATGAGTTCACGAGGCGCTACCTAAATAGCTTTCGGGGAGAACCAGCTATCTCCCGGTTTGATTGGCCTTTCACCCCCAGCCACAAGTCATCCGCTAATTTTTCAACATTAGTCGGTTCGGTCCTCCAGTTAGTGTTACCCAACCTTCAACCTGCCCATGGCTAGATCACCGGGTTTCGGGTCTATACCCTGCAACTTAACGCCCAATTAAGACTCGGTTTCCCTTCGGCTCCCCTATGCGGTTAACCTTGCTACAGAATATAAGTCGCTGACCCATTATACAAAAGGTACGCAGTCACACCCTGAAGGTGCTCCCACTGCTTGTACGTACACGGTTTCAGGTTCTGTTTCACTCCCCTCGCCGGGGTTCTTTTCGCCTTTCCCTCACGGTACTGGTTCACTATCGGTCAGTCAGGAGTATTTAGCCTTGGAGGATGGTCCCCCCATGTTCAGACAGGATACCACGTGTCCCGCCCTACTCGTCGGACTCACAACCTGTGCATCTTCGTGTACGGGGCTGTCACCCGGTATCGCGCGACTTTCCAGACGCTTCCACTGATGCACAAGCTGATTCAGGTCCTGGGCTGCTCCCCGTTCGCTCGCCGCTACTGGGGGAATCTCGGTTGATTTCTTTTCCTCGGGGTACTTAGATGTTTCAGTTCCCCCGGTTCGCCTCGTTTGACTATGTATTCATCAAACGATGATGCACAGAGTGCACCGGGTTTCCCCATTCGGACATCGACGGCTGTAGCGGTTCATATCACCTTACCGTCGCTTTTCGCAGATTAGCACGTCCTTCATCGCCTCTGACTGCCAGGGCATCCACCGTGTACGCTTAGTCGCTTAACCTCACAACCCACAGGCGTTTATCTGTCTTGCCGTAACGGCTGCGCGTAAAGAATGCGTCGTTGCGCGGTGCTCGCCATGCTCACGTACTTCAGTACGCTCCGCTGGCTGCGCGCCGGCGCGCCTTGCCTTCTTTACTGCTCGCTCGCTACTGCATCACAGTTGCTTGTAAGCTGTAAGCTTTTGAGAGACTCGAACACATCGTAAATTTCATTCTTATTACGGAGAATGAATACGACGCGTCGTTTCAAATTTTCAGCTTGTTCCGGATTGTTAAAGAGCAATATCTCAAACACGACGTTACCGTCAGTTTTGAGATATTCTGTGGAGACACCTTTCACCTGTCACCAAGCAGTGGCGTCCCCTAGGGGATTCGAACCCCTGTTGCCGCCGTGAAAGGGCGGAGTCCTAACCGCTAGACGAAGGGGACACAAAGTGTCACGACTTCGCAGCCGTCCTGCTCGTTACTTTTCTATCAGACAATCTGTGTGAGCACTTCGCGGGAAGGTATCTTCAGGTAAGGAGGTGATCCAACCGCAGGTTCCCCTACGGTTACCTTGTTACGACTTCACCCCAGTCATGAATCACAAAGTGGTAAGCGCCCTCCCGAAGGTTAAGCTACCTACTTCTTTTGCAACCCACTCCCATGGTGTGACGGGCGGTGTGTACAAGGCCCGGGAACGTATTCACCGTAGCATTCTGATCTACGATTACTAGCGATTCCGACTTCATGGAGTCGAGTTGCAGACTCCAATCCGGACTACGACGCACTTTATGAGGTCCGCTTGCTCTCGCGAGGTCGCTTCTCTTTGTATGCGCCATTGTAGCACGTGTGTAGCCCTGGCCGTAAGGGCCATGATGACTTGACGTCATCCCCACCTTCCTCCGGTTTATCACCGGCAGTCTCCTTTGAGTTCCCGGCCGAGCCGCTGGCAACAAAGGATAAGGGTTGCGCTCGTTGCGGGACTTAACCCAACATTTCACAACACGAGCTGACGACAGCCATGCAGCACCTGTCTCAGAGTTCCCGAAGGCACCAAAGCATCTCTGCTAAGTTCTCTGGATGTCAAGGCCAGGTAAGGTTCTTCGCGTTGCATCGAATTAAACCACATGCTCCACCGCTTGTGCGGGCCCCCGTCAATTCATTTGAGTTTTAACCTTGCGGCCGTACTCCCCAGGCGGTCGACTTAACGCGTTAGCTCCGGAAGCCACGCCTCAAGGGCACAACCTCCAAGTCGACATCGTTTACGGCGTGGACTACCAGGGTATCTAATCCTGTTTGCTCCCCACGCTTTCGCACCTGAGCGTCAGTCTTCGTCCAGGGGGCCGCCTTCGCCACCGGTATTCCTCCAGATCTCTACGCATTTCACCGCTACACCTGGAATTCTACCCCCCTCTACGAGACTCAAGCCTGCCAGTTTCAAATGCAGTTCCCAGGTTAAGCCCGGGGATTTCACATCTGACTTAACAGACCGCCTGCGTGCGCTTTACGCCCAGTAATTCCGATTAACGCTTGCACCCTCCGTATTACCGCGGCTGCTGGCACGGAGTTAGCCGGTGCTTCTTCTGCGGGTAACGTCAATCGGCGAGGTTATTAACCTCACCGCCTTCCTCCCCGCTGAAAGTACTTTACAACCCGAAGGCCTTCTTCATACACGCGGCATGGCTGCATCAGGCTTGCGCCCATTGTGCAATATTCCCCACTGCTGCCTCCCGTAGGAGTCTGGACCGTGTCTCAGTTCCAGTGTGGCTGGTCATCCTCTCAGACCAGCTAGGGATCGTCGCCTAGGTGAGCCATTACCCCACCTACTAGCTAATCCCATCTGGGCACATCCGATGGTGTGAGGCCCGAAGGTCCCCCACTTTGGTCTTGCGACGTTATGCGGTATTAGCTACCGTTTCCAGTAGTTATCCCCCTCCATCGGGCAGTTTCCCAGACATTACTCACCCGTCCGCCACTCGCCACCCAAAGAGCAAGCTCTTCTGTGCTGCCGTTCGACTTGCATGTGTTAGGCCTGCCGCCAGCGTTCAATCTGAGCCATGATCAAACTCTTCAATTTAAAGTTTGATTTGCTGCAACGAGTGCAGCGATGCTCTGTGAATTAAACTTCGTAATGAATTACGTGTTCACTCAGCAAAGACTTGATATTTTTTACGTCCGGAGACGCTGATATCAATCCTGCGAGTGCCCACACAGATTGTCTGATAAATTGTTAAAGAGCGGTGCGACGCGGCGTTCGGCCTGCTGTCGCGAGGTGGCGTATATTACGCTTTCCTCCTTCAGAGTCAAACACTTTTTTCAGCGTTTTTCTCCGGCGGGGTGAATCACTTCACGCCCTGCTGAGCCGCCTGCGTTGCCGCTTTGCCGCTTTGCCGCTTTGCCGCTTTGCCGCTTTGCCGCTTTGCCGTCTCAGTGGTGGCGCATTATAGGGCGAACTTATGGAAGCGCAAGTGCAAATTTCAACTTTTTTACTGTTCGCTTAAGATTTGTGCAGAAGGCCTGATTTCAGGCCTTTTTCATGCGCGCCGGCAGCTCTGCGAGACTATCAATCACCCAATCCGCAGCCGCTTCGCCTTCGGCGGTGACCGGCTTACCACTGCGCACCAGCACTTTGGTTCCCACACCTGCCGCCTTCGCTGCCAGCATATCTTCCAGCTTATCGCCCACCATATAAGAAGCCGCCATATCGATGTTCAGGTGTTTCTGTGCCGAAAGCAGCATGCCCGGTTGCGGCTTGCGGCAATCGCAAGTCTGGCGGTACTCCACG
This sequence comes from Pantoea sp. B270, assembly GCF_018726825.1. NCBI lineage: Bacteria > Pseudomonadati > Pseudomonadota > Gammaproteobacteria > Enterobacterales > Erwiniaceae > Pantoea > Pantoea sp. B270. Next base: position 3,434,064 of record NZ_JAHCSX010000001.1, on the reverse strand, counting down.
ACCGTTGCATCAGGCAGATGCGGGCAGAAATAGATGCCGTCGAGATCGACATCGCGATCGGCCAGAGACCAGTCCATCCACTCGGTGAGTTGCATAAACTGATCTTCGGTAAACATGCCGCGCGCGATGCCAGACTGGTTGGTCACCAGCACCAGCGCGTAGCCCATCTTCTTTAACGCCTGCAGCGCTTCAATGGTGCCATCAATAAACTGAAAATTATCGATCTCATGAACATAGCCGTGATCGACATTCAGGGTGCCATCACGATCGAGAAAAATAGCCGGGACTGGGTTCGCCACGTAGAAACTCCTGCTGCAAATAGTGCCGCGCAGTATCGCATGATTGCGCATACCGTGAGAATGGCAGATTGAATGACTTTGATTGATTTAGCCGTCTGGATGCCTTACCATCCATCCAGATTTCGCCTGCCCCGGCGGCGCGAAAACCGATACACCACGGACAACGCAACACGATAACAATTAAACTAATGATTAAACTCGAAAATATCACCAAAGTGTTCCAGCAGGGTTCACGCACTATTCAGGCGTTGTCAAACGTTAGCCTGCACGTGCCTGCCGGACAAATTTATGGCGTCATCGGTTCATCCGGTGCCGGTAAAAGTACGCTCATCCGCTGCGTCAATCTGCTGGAGCGCCCGACATCCGGTCGCGTGCTGGTTGACGGTCAGGAGCTCACCGCGCTCTCTTCCGGGCAGTTAACGCTGGCGCGCCGCCAGATTGGCATGATCTTCCAGCACTTCAACCTGATGAACTCCCGCACCGTGTCGGGCAACGTTGCGCTGCCGCTTGAGCTGGGTAACCTGTCACGCGAAGCGATCAAAAAGCGCGTCAGCGAGCTGCTGGAGCTGGTCGGTCTGGCGGACAAACACGACAGCTGGCCGGCGAATCTGTCCGGCGGTCAGAAACAGCGCGTCGCGATTGCCCGTGCGCTGGCCAGCAATCCGAAGGTGCTGCTGTGTGATGAAGCCACCAGCGCGCTGGACCCGGCCACCACCCGCTCGATTCTGGAGCTGCTGAAAGACATCAACCGTCGTCTCGGCATCACTATTCTGCTGATTACTCACGAGATGGATGTGGTGAAACGCATCTGCGATCAGGTGGCGGTGATCAGCAACGGCGAACTGATTGAAAAAGACAGCGTCAGCGAAGTGTTCTCGCACCCGAAAACGCCCCTGGCCCAGCAGTTTATTCAGTCAACGCTGCATCTGGATATTCCGGATGATTACCAGCAGCGCATGCAGGCGAGCGCGGGCAGCGAGAGCGTGCCGCTGCTGCGGCTGGAGTTCACCGGTAAATCGGTGGATGCGCCGCTGCTGTCAGAAGCCGCGCGCCGTTTCAACGTCAATAACAACATTATCAGTGCCCAGATGGATTACGCCGGTGGCGTGAAGTTCGGCATCATGCTGGCCGAAATGGACGGCAGTGAAACAGATACACAAGCCGCTATTGCCTGGCTGAAAGAAAATCATGTGAAAGTAGAGGTGCTGGGTTATGTCTGAAGCGATGCTGTGGTTACTGACGCGTGGCGTCTGGGAAACGCTGATGATGACCTTCGTTTCTGGTTTCTTTGGCTTTGTGCTTGGCCTGCCGGTTGGCGTACTGTTGTACGTCACGCGTCCGGGGCAGATTCTGGCCAACACTGCGCTGTATCGCGTGCTGTCAGCCATCGTCAATATTTTCCGTTCTATTCCTTTCATTATCCTGCTGGTGTGGATGATTCCGTTTACCCGCGCCATCGTCGGCACTTCCATTGGTCTGCAGGCGGCCATCGTTCCGCTGACCGTAGGCGCGGCGCCGTTTATCGCCCGTATGGTGGAGAATGCGCTGCTTGAGTTGCCGACCGGACTGATTGAAGCCTCGCGCGCCATGGGTGCCACACCGCTGCAGATCGTGCGTAAAGTGCTGCTGCCGGAAGCGCTGCCAGGGCTGGTGAATGCCGCTACAATTACCCTGATTACGCTGGTGGGCTACTCCGCCATGGGTGGTGCTGTGGGCGCGGGCGGTCTGGGCCAGATTGGCTATCAGTATGGTTACATCGGCTATAACGCCACCGTGATGAATACCGTGCTGATTTTGCTGGTGGTGCTGGTGTATTTAATTCAGTTCTGTGGTGACCGCATCGTGCGTGCGGTGTCACATAAATAAGCAAACAACATCAATAGTCCTCTATTAAGGAAAGGATATGTCTTTCACATTTAAAAAGATTGCCGCTGTGGGCGCTCTGATTGGCGCGATTGCGCTGGCAGGATGCGATCAGAAAGAGAAAGATCCCAACCACATTAAAGTGGGTGTGATTGTCGGGGCTGAACAGCAGGTTGCGGAAACTGCCGTGAAAGTCGCGAAAGAGAAATACGGTCTCGATGTTGAACTGGTTACCTTTAACGATTACGTGCTGCCTAACGAAGCGCTGAGTAAAGGCGATATTGACGTTAACGCCTTCCAGCACAAGCCGTACCTCGATCAGCAGATCAAAGACCGCGGTTACAAACTGGTGCCGGTCGGCAACACCTTCGTTTATCCGATTGCCGGCTACTCGAAAAAAATCAAATCGCTGGATGAGCTGCAGAACGGTGCGCAGATCGCTATCCCGAACGATCCAACCAACCTCGGTCGTTCTCTGCTGCTGCTGCAGAAAGTGGGCCTGATTAAACTGAAAGATGGCGTGGGCCTGCTGCCAACCTCACTGGATATCACTGAGAATCCAAAGAACCTGAAGATTGTTGAGCTGGAAGCGCCACAGCTGCCACGTTCACTCGACGATCAGCAAATTGCGCTGGCGGTGATCAACACCACTTACGCCAGCCAGATTGGCCTGACCCCGGCGAAGGACGGCATCTTCGTAGAAGATAAAGACTCGCCGTACGTGAACCTGATCGTTAGCCGCGAAGACAACAAAGACGCGGAGAACGTGAAGAAGTTTGTTGAGGCTTATCAGTCAGACGAAGTGTCTGAAGCCGCCAACAAAATCTTCAACGGCGGCGCAGTGAAAGGCTGGTAATTATCCCTTTCATGCGGTGCAGGGCGGCTTCGGCCGCCCTTTCTATTTCAGCATGTGGCAGCTGACTTGTTATTTCTGGTCGTCCTTGTTTCAATAACGCCACTTTATATTACATGAGGATGTTGCCATGCGTTTTTTACCGCTCTGCTTGTTGGCATTGATGCTGACCGGGTGCGTGCGTGAATATCACCCAATAAGCAGTGCTCCGTCTCGCCCGCAGCAATCAACCAGCGAACCTCAGCGCAAACCGGCTGCGCGTCCGGCCCCGGTGAAGATCTATACCGATGCGACCGATCTGGTCAGCAATCCGTTCCGCGATCTGGGCGAAGTGTCGGGTGATGATTGCCAGAGCAGCACCCAGGACTCACCGCCGAACCTCAATACCGCGCGTAAACGCCTGCAGATTAAAGCGGCCGGCATGAAAGCCAACGCCGTGCTGCTGCACAAGTGTGAAATTGTCTCCAGCACGCCAGGCTGCTATCGCCAGGCGGTATGCCAGGGTTCCGCGCTGAAAGTCTCCAATCAATGAGTGAATTTGCCTTTGCGCAAATCGGCGTGATCCGTTCGCCGTGGAAAGAGAAATTTGCCGTACCGCGCCAGCCGGGTCTGGTGCAGGACGGCGGTGGCGAACTGCATCTGCTGGCGCCGTATAACCAGCCGGAAGCGGTGCGCGGACTGGAGGCATTCAGCCATTTGTGGGTGTTGTTCGTCTTTCACCAGACCATGGCCGGCGGCTGGCGCCCAACCGTACGCCCGCCGCGCCTCGGCGGTAATGCCCGCATGGGCGTATTTGCCACCCGCTCGACCTTTCGCCCCAATCCTATCGGCATGTCGCTGGTTGAGCTCAAAGGCATCCGCTGCGAGCAGCAACAGGTGATTCTGCAATTAGGCAGCCTCGATTTGGTGGACGGCACCCCTGTGGTGGATATCAAGCCATACCTGCCCTTCGCCGAAGCGCTGCCTGAGGCGCGCGCGGGTTTCGCTCAGAGCGCGCCCGACGCCAGCATGCCGGTGCGTTTCTCCGCGCAGGCGCAGCAGCAGTTGCAACAGCAGCAACGCCATTACCCGCAGCTGGCACGTTTTATCACTGAAGTGCTGGCGCAGGATCCGCGTCCGGCTTATCGCAAAGGTGAAAGCCCTGGCCGTGAATATGCCGCCTGGCTGCTCGACTTTAATGTGCGCTGGCGCATTGACGCGGCGGGAACCGAGGTGATCGCGCTCGATCCGCGCTAAAACAAGCTTTTGAGTGACGGATCTCGCTGGTACACTAGCCGCCAGCAAATTTTTTGTTCGTGTCCTTCCGTACAACTGGAATCGTAAATTAATGCGTACTACTCAATATCTGCTCTCCACCCTGAAGGAGACGCCTTCCGATGCTGAAGTGATCAGCCACCAGCTGATGCTGCGCGCCGGTATGATCCGCAAACTGGCTTCCGGTCTCTATACCTGGCTGCCGACCGGTATTCGCGTGCTGCGAAAAGTTGAAAACATCGTGCGCGAAGAGATGAACAACGCCGGTGCGATTGAGATCTCCATGCCGGTGGTTCAGCCAGCCGATCTGTGGGAAGAGAGCGGTCGCTGGGAGCAGTACGGCCCGGAGCTGCTGCGCATTAAAGACCGCCACGAACGTCCGTTTGTGCTGGGTCCGACCCATGAAGAAGTGGTCACCGACCTGATCCGCAACGAGCTGAGCTCCTATAAGCAGCTGCCGCTCAACGTTTATCAGATCCAGACCAAATTCCGTGATGAAGTACGCCCGCGTTTTGGCGTGATGCGTTCGCGCGAATTCATCATGAAGGATGCGTATTCGTTCCACACCTCGCAGGAGTCGCTGCAGGAAACTTACGATGCGATGTACCGCGCCTACAGCCAGAGCTTCAGCCGCATGGGGCTGGATTTCCGCGCCGTACAGGCCGATACCGGTTCGATTGGCGGCAGTGGCTCGCATGAGTTCCAGGTGCTGGCGAAGAGTGGTGAAGATGATGTGATCTTCTCCAGCGAGTCCGATTACGCGGCCAACATTGAGAAAGCCGAAGCGCTGGCTCCTGCCGGTGAGCGCCCGGCGGCAACGCAGGCGCTGACGCAGTTCGCCACGCCAGACGCGAAAACCATCGCCGAGCTGGTCGAACAGCACCAGATCCCGGTAGAAAAAACGGTGAAAACGCTGATCGTGAAAGCCAGCGAAGAGAGCGGTCATTCGCTGGTTGCGCTGCTGTTACGCGGCGACCACGAGCTCAACGAAATCAAAGCCGAGCATCTGGACATTGTGGCCGCGCCACTGGAAATGGGCAGCGAGGAAGAGATTCGCGCCGCCATCGGTGCCGGTTTTGGCTCTCTCGGTCCGGTCGGTCTGACCATCCCGGTGATTGCTGACCGCACCGTGGCAAAAATGAGTGACTTCGCGGCAGGCGCCAACATTGATGGCCAGCACTATGCCGGCATCAACTGGGGCCGCGATCTGCCAGAAGCACGCGTAGAAGATATTCGTAACGTGGTAGAAGGCGATCCGAGCCCGGATGGCAAAGGCGTGCTGATGATTAAGCGCGGCATTGAAGTTGGCCACATCTTCCAGCTCGGCACCAAATATTCGGACGCGATGAAAGCAGCGGTACAGGGTGAAGATGGTCGCAATCAGATCATGACCATGGGCTGCTACGGTATCGGTATCACCCGCGTCGTGGCGGCGGCTATCGAACAGAACCACGACGAGCGCGGGATTATCTGGCCAGCGGCGCTGGCACCGTTCGAAGTGGCGATTCTGCCGATGAACATGCACAAATCCTTCCGCGTGAAAGAGCTGGCGGAACAGCTGTACAACGAGCTGCGCGCCAAAGGCATCGATGTCATTCTTGACGATCGTAAAGAGCGTCCGGGCGTGATGTTCGCCGATATGGAACTGATTGGCGTACCGCACACTATTGTAATTGGCGATCGCAACCTGGATAACCAGGAGATCGAGTACAAAGCCCGCGCCGCCAGCGAGAAGCAGATGATTAAGCAGCACGACATCGTCGACTTCCTCAGCCGCGCACTCAACAAGTAATCCCCTGACGCCTCCTGCCGGAGGCGTTTTTTTTAGCGTAGCTTGCCGCGCAGCGCCTTCACATTGCTGCGTCGTGATTTACCTTCCAGCCGCCGCTCTCTGGACGCCCGCGTCGGGCGCGTCGCGCGGCGCACTTTCTCCACCGTCGTCAGCTCGCGTATCAGGTTGATCAGCCGCTGCAGCGCCGCTTCGCGGTTCATCTCCTGGCTGCGATACTCCTGCGCTTTGATAATCACCACGCCATCGGCGCTGATCAAATGGTGGTTCGCCTCCAGCAGCCGCTGTTTATAAAACGGCGGTAGCGACGAGGCGTGAATATCGAAGCGCAGATGGATAGCGGTCGACGTCTTATTGACGTGCTGGCCGCCCGCGCCCTGAGCGCGAATGGCACTGAGCTCCACTTCATTGTCCGCAATTGAAACACTACGTGACAGCACAATCATCTGCCACCTGCCGTTATCAGCGCGGTTGTATCCGGAAATAACCTGTTCATCAACTTAACCTTTTGTGCGCCGCCAGGCTGGCTGAGACCAGTGCTGGCTGTCACTTTTTGCCCTTTCTTTGCCACCTTCCCTGCGCCCCCTGGCTGATTTCCAGCGAACCCCTGTGATATAGTCGCATATCAACCAGAGTATTGATGCTCTGCTGAGGAGGTGTATGTGCAAAAGTATTGTGAGTTAGTTCGCCAGAAGTATGCCGGGATTGGCAGCGGCGACCTGGGGTATGTGCCAGACGCGATCGGATGCGCACTGAAAGCACTCAATGATATTGCCGCTAATTCTGCGCTAAACTCTTCTGTCAGGGAACAGGCAGCGTATGCCGCTGCAAACTTATTGGTGAGCGACTATGTTGACGAATGAAGCCTACAAACCCATCAACTGTGATGACTACGACAACCTCGAGCTCGCCTGTACCAAACACTGGACGCTGTCGCTGGAGCTCAAAAACGGCGACCAGCTGAAAGCGAAAGCCGTGGACATGGTCTCACGTAAAAACGTCGAGTATCTTGCGGTCGACCTCTCCGGTGAAACGCGCGAGCTGCGTCTCGACCACATCGCCAGCTTCAGCCATCCTGAGCTGGGCACCGTTATCGTCAGCGAAGACGAATAATCTCTCCCCGGGCGGGAAAGCTGTTCCCGCCCACCTCGCTTAAGGCTGCAGCGAAGCGTAGTAGGCCGCTAAATCATCCATATCCTGATCGCTCAACCCGGCCACAAAGGCTTTCATCACCTCTGCCTGACCGCCACTGCGCTCGCCTTTTTTGTAGGCCTGCAGCGAATGCAGCAGGTAGGGCGCATGCTGCCCGGCCAGATTAGGGTAAAGCGGCACCGCGCTCTTACCTTCCGCGCCATGGCACGCCATACAACTGGCGGCTTTCTGCGCGCCGGCCCTGACGTCGCCCTGCGCAAACGCCGGCAGCGCAGCAGCCAGTAGCGCCGCGACAATCCACTGTTTCATCATTGCTGTTCCTTTTTAGGGTGTTGACCAGATCGCCTGCCAGCCTTGCGTCTCGCCCGCCGCGCCTGCGCGGGTGACAAACAGCCCCGGCGCAGCAATCAGCGTCTGGTTGTAGTAAATCAACGGAATGCGTTCGCGCTGCCACGGCGGGACGCCCAGCTCCTGCCACAGTTTTTTCATTTCGCGACCACCAGCCCGGCCGACAACATGGTGATAGCCGTGGGCCTGAAAGCGCACAATAACCTGCTCATCCGCCGCCGGCTGGCGCAGTTCCGCCTGCGCCGGACTGGCGCGCAGTTCACCCAGCCCATCAGGCAAAATTAATGGCTGCGTCAGCGGCTGCCAGGTTAGCGAGTGCTGACTCAGTGAGTGCTGTCGCGGCAGCCAGTAAAGCCGTTCCCGGTAGCGCCGCAGTTCGTGCGCGCCAAAGCGCAAACATGGCTGCGCATCTTCACGGCTGTGCATCACCTCGTCGGTAATGCGCTGCAGCGCGTCGCGCGCGGGCATTGCACCACCGCGTTCGCCAATCCAGCGCCGCAGCAGCGCGTGCCGTCGCGCCTCGCTACAGGCCAGCAGCGGCGGAAAATGCAGCGCGCCCTGGGCATCGGTCAGCTGCGCCAGCTGCTCGCTGAGCAGCTCATCCAGCAGTTGCTCCTGCTCACCGCACAGCGCTGCGCTGCGGGCGCTGGCCGCGCTGAAGTGCGGCCAGCGCGCCTGCAGCAGCGGCAGCACGTCCTGGCGCAGGAAATTGCGATCGTAGCGACGGTCAGCGTTGCTCTCATCGTCAATCCAGTCCAGCTGGTGCCCGACAGCGTAAGCTTCAAGCTGCTGACGGCTGAGGTTGAGCAACGGGCGCAGATGCCAGTGGCCGTTAACCTGCCGCTGCTGCGGCATCGCCGCCAGACCAGCCGGACCGCTGCCGCGTTTCAGCGCCAGCAGCAGCGTTTCAGCCTGGTCATCGAGGTGCTGAGCAGTAAGTAAGTACTCACCGGGTTGCAGATGACTAAATAACGCCTGATAGCGCGCCGTGCGGGCTGCGGCTTCGATCCCGCCGGCGCGAGCATCCACCTGCACGCGCAGCACCTCGCAGGGAATGTGCCACTGCTGACACTGCTGCTGGCAGTGCGCCGCCCAGCGATCGGCGTTGGGGCTTAAACCATGATGCACGTGTAATGCGCGCACGCGCAGCTGCGGCTGCTGGCGTTGCCAGCTCACTAACTGATGCAGCAGGACGCTGGAATCGAGCCCGCCGCTGAATGCCAGCACGCAGCGGGCATCGGCTGGCAGCAGCGCAGCAAGATGAGAAAAGGACATGCACGCATTCCGTTGAGGTGAACCGCCGGATTGCGGCTCACTGCGCGCGCTATTTTACGCCTGATACAGCTCCAGCGGCAAACCATCCGGATCAGGGAAGAAGGTGCAGGCTTTACCGGTGAGAGCATCGATGCGGATCGGCTCGCACACCACGCCCTTGTCTGCCAGCGCGGCAACCGACTGTTCGACATCATCCACACAAAACGCCAGATGGCGCAGCCCGCACGCTTCCGGCCCGCTGACGCGCGGCGGCGGCGCAGGAAACGAGAACAGCTCAATGGTATAGACGCCATTAAGGCCAAGGTCGCCTTTCCATGAGTCGCGCTCAGCGCGATAGTATTCACCCAGTAGCTCAAAGCCCAGCACGTCGCAGTAAAACGCCTTACTGCGCTGATAATCGGTGGCAATAATGGCGATGTGGTGGATCTGTTTTATCTGCAGCATAGCGGCTCCGAAAGTATTCTGAGCCGCTTAGCCTACGTGCCCGGCGCGACGCTGAAAAGAGGCAATTATCTGAAGTTAGCGCACAGGCTCGTCGCGCAGCACGCGCACCAGATAGCGACCATCGTCGGTGAGCGTGGCACCGTGAATATCCGTTTCAAAGCCGGGATAGTGCCGCCCGATGGTACAGAGCATCAGCAGGAAATCCAGCACCGCCCGGCTCTGTTCGGTAATCATCTCGCCCGGCATCACCAGCGGCACGCCTGGCGGATAAGGCAGGATCATGTTGGCTGAAATCCGCCCGACCAGCTCGCGAATGTCCACGGTTTCCACCTGTCCCTGCACCTGCCGCTGAAACGCCTGGTGCGGCGTCATCTTCATCTCCGGCAGAACGTCAAATGCCCGCAGCATCAGACGCGGCAAATCGTGCTGCAGGATCAGCTGATGAATGCCCTGCGCCAGCGTCTGGATGCGCATATTACGGTAGAAGTCAGGATCTTCAGCATACAGATCCGGCAGCATGTTTTTTACCCGCAGGTTGAGATCGTAGGCGCGTTTGAACTCCGTCAGTCCGCGCAGCACGCTCATCGCTTTGGTTTTATCGATGCCAATGCTGAACAGGAACAGCAAATTGTACGGCCCGGTCTTTTCCACCACGATGCCACGCTGGTCGAGGAATTTCGCCACCAGCGCGGCCGGAATGCCCTCTTCCGCCATCTGGCCCAGTTCGCTCATGCCCGGCGTAAGTATGGTGACTTTGATGGGATCAAGGTACATATGATCGCGATCGGCGTGGGTAAAGCCGTGCCACGCCTCGTCGCCCGGCTGAATCGGCCAGCATTCGGCTTCATCCACCTGCTCCGGCTGCCAGATATCAAAGAACCAGCCGTCAGACTCTTCGCGCAGCCGCTGGATCTCGCGGCGAAAATGCAGCGCGCGCTCCACCGAGCGATTAATCAGCCGCCGGCCCGGATTACCGCGCAGCATCGCCGCCGCGGTCTCAATCGAAGAGACGATCGCGTAGCTCGGCGAGATGGTGGTGTGCATCATGTAGGCTTCGTTGAAGGTGTCGTGATCGTAATCGCCCTTGATGTGAATCAGCGACGCCTGTGAGAACGCCGCCAGCAGTTTGTGGGTCGACTGGGTTTCATAGATCACCTTGCCGGGAATGCGCTCGCCGCTCATGCCGCTTTTGCCGCTGTAGATGGGATGAAAATTGGTGTACGGCACCCAGGCGGAATCGAAATGGATGGACGGCACGTCCAGCGTCTGTTTGATGTATTGCGTGTTATACAGCAGACCGTCGTAGGTTGAGTTGGTGATCACCGCATGCACCGGCCAGCTGGCGCGCGGGGTCGCGTTAACTTTCTGCTGGATGCTGTCGCGGGTGAATTCGCGTTTAGGGATGCCACCCAGGATGCCCAGCGCGTTACGCGTCGGTTTGAGCCAGATGGGGATGATGTCGCTCATCATCAGCAGATGCGTCAGCGATTTGTGGCAGTTGCGGTCAATCAGTACCGTGCTGCCGGCCGGTGCGGCGTACATTCCGACGATTTTATTTGAAGTCGACGTGCCGTTGGTGACCATATAGCTCTGTTCAGCGCCAAAGGTACGCGCCACATACTCTTCTGCTTCGAGGTGCGGACCGGTGTGATCGAGCAGCGAGCCCAGTTCGGTGACCGAGATCGATACATCCGCTTTCAGCGTGTTGGCGCCGAAGAAATCATAGAACAGGCTGCCGACCGGGCTTTTCTGAAACGCTGTGCCGCCCATGTGGCCCGGCGTGCAGAAGGTGTATTTCCCCTCTTTAACGTAGGTGAACAGCGCTTTGGTCAGCGGCGGCATAATTTTGTCGATGTACTCATCGGTGTACTGCCGGATATGCAGTGCGATATCGTCAGCGGCGTTGAGCGCGTATTCGAAGAAGTGCAGCGCCATGCGCATTTCATTAATGCTGACATCCATCTGCGAATGGGTGTTGATGAAGGCATACAGCGGCAGCGATTCGTTGAGCTGATTGATGTCGCTGCATAGCGCCAGGCTGTAGTCGTCCCAGTCAAATATCACTCCGCAGACGCGCGGGTTGTGTTCGATCAGTTTCAGCAGGTCGCTGGCATTGTTGGGATAAACGGTCTGGAAACCCTGCAGCTTCAGCGCCGCGTCCAGTTCACGAATCGGTTCATCTTTGTAGAACGCGCCGTGCGGTCCCATGATCGCAATAATATTCAATGCTCACCTCCTGTGGTGTTGTGGCACGGAATAAGGATAGCGAAAAGTGGCGGGTGAATGTTCCGGAATAGCGCCATTGTTGGCCTGATGTTTGCCAGCGATGCATCTCAGGTCGCCATGAATGGCGACCCTACAGGATTACTACCCGGTTTTTCCCAGGGTGCGCATTGAGGTACAAACAGGCATAAAAAAAGCGGACCGGGGTCCGCTTCTGTGAAGACTTTTCGGCGCTTACGCGTAGCCGTAGCTCATCAGACGCTGATAGCGGCGGTTAAGCAGCTCTTCCGTGCTCAGCACATCGAGATCGGCCAGATCGGCCAGCAGCTGCTGCTTGAGCGCTGCCGCCATGTCCACCGGATGACGGTGCGCGCCGCCCAGCGGTTCCGGGATGATCGAATCGATCAGCTTCAGCTCTTTCAGACGCCCGGCGGTGATGCCCATCGCTTCTGCGGCCAGTGGCGCTTTGTCGGCGCTCTTCCACAGAATTGACGCACAGCCTTCCGGTGAGATCACCGAATAGGTGCTGTACTGCAGCATATTCACTTTATCGCCAACGCCAATCGCCAGCGCGCCGCCGGAGCCGCCTTCGCCGATCACGGTACAGATCACCGGGATCTTCAGGCCTGACATCTCGCGCAGATTGCGGGCAATCGCTTCAGACTGACCGCGCTCTTCCGCGCCCACGCCTGGATAGGCACCCGGCGTGTCGATGAAGGTGATCAGCGGCATCTTAAAGCGCTCGGCCATCTCCATCAGACGCAGTGCTTTACGGTAGCCCTCGGGTGCTGGCATACCGAAGTTACGCCGGATTTTCTCTTTGGTTTCGCGGCCTTTCTGATGGCCAATGACCATCACCGGACGCCCATCCAGACGAGCGATGCCGCCAACAATGGCTTTATCATCGGCATAGGCGCGGTCACCGGCCAGCTCGTCAAAATCGTCAAACGCATTGCGGACATAGTCCAGCGTATAAGGACGCAGCGGATGGCGCGCCAGCTGCGCAACCTGCCATGCACCCAAATCGGAGAAGATTTTACGGGTCAGCTCGACGCTTTTCTCGCGCAGACGCTGCACTTCTTCATCCAGATTAATATCGTGTTTCTCATCCGAACGACCAATCGATTTCAGCGAGTCGATTTTCGCTTCCAGTTCAGCGATTGGCTGTTCAAAATCCAGGTAATTAAGACTCATAATGTTCCTGTTTTAGTCAAACTCCAGTTCCACCTGCTCCGACCCTACTAACGACCGCAAATCGTTGAGTAAACGATCGCTGGGCGAAATACGCCACGCTGCACCAAAGCGCAGCTTCGCCCGCGCATCTGCTCTCTGATAATAGAGATGCACCGGAATGGTCCCGGAGCGATGAGGCTCCAGAGACTGGCGGAGACGGTTTAAAAGCTGGTCATCAATTTGCCTGTCCGTCAGCGAGATAGCAAGTCCGCGCGCGTATTTTTCCCGCGCTTCGTCGATGTCCATGACTTCCCGGGCGGTCATTTTAAGCCCACCGCTAAAGTCATCAAAGCTGACCTGTCCACTGACGATCAGGATACGGTCCTTCTCCAGCAGCTGCTGGTATTTATCTAACGCATCGGTAAATAACATCACCTCGAGACGGCCAGAGCGGTCGTCAAGAGTACAGATACCAATTCGGTTGCCGCGCTTGGTGACCATGACGCGGGCGGCAATCACCAGCCCGGCCGCAACGGTCACTTTACCACGTTCTGTTGGATGCATGTCTTTCAGGCGCATGCCGCCAACGTAGCGCTCAATTTCTTTAAGATACTGATTGATCGGATGACCGGTGAGATACAGACCGAGCGTCTCACGCTCGCCGTCCAGCTGCACCTGTTCCGGCCACGGCGTTATGGCCGCGTAAGATTGCTCAACCTGCTCGGGCTCTTCCGCCAGCACGCCGAACATATCCGCCTGTCCCGTCGCTTCGGCTTTGGCATGCTGATCCGCCGCCTTCAGGGCGTCACCCAGCGCGCTCATCAGCGCCGCGCGGTGCGGGCCAAGACGATCAAACGCGCCGGACATGATCAGTTTTTCCATCACGCGACGATTGATCTTTTTGGTGTCGGTGCGGGCGCAGAGATCAAACAGCTCTTTAAAGTAGCCGCCCTGATTACGCGCTTCGAGGATCGCTTCGATCGGCCCCTCACCCACGCCTTTGATGGCGCCGATGCCGTACACGATCTCTCCGTCATCGTTGACGTGGAACGGATAGAGCCCGGAGTTAATGTCTGGCGGCAGAACTTTCAGCCCCATGCGCCAGCACTCATCCACCAGTCCAACCACCTTCTCGGTGTTATCCATATCGGCGGTCATCACCGCCGCCATGAACTCGGCCGGATAGTGTGCTTTCAGCCACAGCGTCTGATAGGAGACCAGCGCATAAGCAGCAGAGTGCGACTTGTTAAAGCCGTAGCCTGCGAACTTCTCCACCAGATCGAAGATTTTCATCGACAGTTCGCCGTTGATGCCCATCTTCTCAGCACCATCCTGGAACACCGAACGCTGCTTGGCCATCTCCTCCGGCTTCTTTTTACCCATGGCACGACGCAGCATATCCGCGCCGCCCAGCGTATAGCCGGACAGCACCTGGGCAATCTGCATCACCTGTTCCTGATAGAGGATGATGCCGTAGGTCGGCTCCAGCACCGGCTTCAGGCTCTCATGCTGCCACTGAATATCCGGGTAAGAGATGGCTTCACGGCCGTGCTTACGGTCAATAAAGTTATCGACCATGCCCGACTGCAGCGGCCCCGGACGGAACAGCGCCACCAGTGCGATCATATCTTCGAAGCAGTCCGGCTTCAGGCGCTTGATCAGATCTTTCATGCCGCGCGATTCAAGCTGGAACACCGCGGTGGTTTCCGAGCGTTGCAGCATGTCGAAGCTTTTTTTGTCATCCAGCGGGATGGCGGCGATATCGATCGGCGGTAAACCCTGCTTTTCACGCCGCGGGTTGATCATCTTCAGCGCCCAGTCGATGATGGTCAGCGTGCGCAGGCCGAGGAAGTCAAACTTCACCAGTCCGGCGTATTCCACGTCGTTTTTATCGAACTGGGTGACCGGGAACTGGCCGTTCTCATCGCAGTACAGCGGCGCAAAATCGGTGATTTTGGTCGGCGCAATAACCACGCCACCGGCGTGCTTGCCGGCGTTACGCGTGACCCCTTCCAGCTTGCGCGCCATGTCGATCAGCGCTTTGACCTCTTCGTCAGCTTCGTAGATCTCCGGCAGCTGCGGTTCCGCCTGGAACGCTTTTTCCAGCGTCATGCCGGGATCCGGCGGGATCAGTTTCGAGATGCGATCAACAAAGCCGTACGGATGCCCCAGCACCCGACCAACGTCGCGAATCACCGCTTTCGCCGCCATGGTACCAAAGGTGATAATCTGCGACACCGCATCGCGGCCGTACATCTCAGCCACGTGATCGATCACCTGGTCACGTTTTTCCATGCAGAAGTCGACGTCAAAGTCGGGCATCGAGACACGTTCCGGGTTAAGGAAACGTTCGAACAGCAGGTCAAACTCCAGCGGATCGAGATCGGTAATTTTCAGCGCATAGGCCACCAGTGAACCGGCACCGGAACCACGCCCCGGCCCGACCGGAATGCCGTTGTCCTTCGACCACTGGATAAACTCCATCACGATCAGGAAGTAGCCGGGGAAGCCCATCTGGTTAATGACGTTGAGCTCAATGTCGAGACGCTCGTCATACTCCGGCCGGCGTTCGGCACGCACCTGCTCATCCGGGAAGAGAAACGCCAGGCGCTCCTCCAGCCCTTCGCGCGACTTCATCACCAGGAAATCTTCGGTCGACATGTCGCCGGTCGGGAACTGCGGCAGGAAATATTCGCCGAGGCGCACCGTGACGTTACAACGCTTAGCAATCTCTACGCTGTTTTCCAGCGCTTCCGGGATGTCCGAGAACAGCTCGCACATCTCCTCTTCGCTGCGCATATATTGCTGAGGACTGTAGTTGCGCGGACGTTTAGGATCGTCCAGCGTGTAGCCGTCGTGAATCGCCACGCGGATTTCATGGGCATCAAAATCTTCTTCGTTGAGGAAGCAGACTTCATTGGTGGCCACCACCGGCACCGATTCAGCAATCGCCAGCTCAACCGCGGCGTGCAGATAGGCCTCTTCATCTGGCCGGCCGGTACGCGTCAGTTCCAGATAGTAGCGGTTAGGGAAATGCTGCTGATAGAAGCTCAGGCACTGCGCCACCAGCGCGTTATTGCCGCGCAGCAGGCTGCGACCGACGTCGCCGCGCCGTCCGCCCGACAGCAGAATCAACCCTTCGCCCAGCTCCAGGAGCCAGTCGCGATCGATAATCGGTCCGGCGATACCGTAACCGCGCTGGTAAGCGCGCGAAATCAGCAGCGTCAGATTCTGGTAACCGGTGTTATTAGCGGCCAGCACGGTGAGCTGCGTCAGCTCATCGCCCATCAAATCGCTGGCCACCTGGAAGTCGGCCCCGACGATCGGTTTAATACCGGCGCTGTGCGCGCTGCCATAAAAGCGCACCAGCCCGCACAGGTTGATGTAGTCGGTGATGGCAATGGCTGGCATGCCGAGCGCGGCCGCCTTTTTTACCAGCGGCCCGGTCTTGGCCAGACCATCGACCATGGAGTAATCGCTGTGTACGCGCAGATGTATAAAACGAGGTTCAGCCATATCAGTTTCCGGTTAAAACAGCGTCAGGCTATTAAAGCGTAGTCGGCTGGCGCGCGGCCAGCACATCAGCATCAATCAGGGCGTTACGCACCGGCGCAAAGCTGCGGCGGTGGTGAGGTGTGGCACCAAACTGCGTCAGTTTTTCCATGTGCAGCGCGGTCGGATAGCCTTTGTGCTGGGCGAAACCGTACTGCGGAAACAGCAGGTCCAGCTCGGCCATTTCGCGGTCGCGCGTGACTTTGGCGATGATCGAGGCGGCGCTGATTTCCCGCACCAGACTATCGCCCTTCACCACCGCCTGCGACGGCATCGGCAGCGCCGGACAGCGGTTGCCATCAATCAGGACAAAATCCGGTGCAATATGCAGACCGGCAACCGCGCGCTGCATCGCCAGCATGGTGGCGTGCAGGATGTTCAGCTGGTCAATCTCTTCCGGCTCAGCGCGGCCCAGGCTCCACGCCAGCGCTTTCTCTTTGATTTCATCAAACAGCGCAAGGCGGCGCTTTTCAGACAGCTTTTTGGAATCCGCCAGGCCGGCAATCGGCCGCGCCGGATCGAGGATCACGGCGGCGGTCACCACGGCACCGACCAGCGGGCCACGTCCGACTTCATCAACGCCGGCAATCAGCCGGGCGTCAGGATAGACAAATTCAGCCATTGGCAATCTCCAGTACCGCATCCGCCGCCTGTTCGTCGGCGTTCCAGCGAATCTGCTGATGCAATTGGGTGAAAGTGGCCAGCAGCGCGTCACGCTCCGGACCGGCATGCAACAGCGGCTCCAGCGCCGCGGCTAACGCTGCAGGCTGGCACTCCTCCTGCAGCAGCTCCTGCACCAGCTCACGGCCGGCCAGCAGGTTAGGCAGCGAAACGTACGGGGTTTTCACCAGCCGCTTCGCCAGCCAGAAGGTGAACGGCTTCATACGATAGCCCACCACCATCGGGCATTTCGCCAGCATGCACTCCAGCGCTGCAGTGCCGGAAGCCAGAATCGCTGCGTCGCTGGCGATCATCGCCTGGCGCCCTTTGCCATCCAGCAGGTGCATCGGCAATTCCGGCGCGACGCTGGCTTTAATCTGCTCGAACTGCGCGCGCCGCTTCGCGTTAACCAGCGGCACCACGATCTCCAGCGCCGGATAGCGCTGGCGCAGCAGCTGTGCAGCGCGCAGGAAATCGGCGCTGAGCATCTCCACTTCCGCGCCGCGGCTGCCCGGCAGCAGGCCGAGGCACAGCGCATCATCCGCGATGCCTAATTCACGCCGCGCGGCCAGTTTGTCCGGCTGCAGCGGCATCGCATCGGCCATGGTGTGCCCGATAAAGCGGCACGGCACGTTGTAGCGATCGTAAAACGCTTTTTCAAAAGGCAGAAACGCCAGCACCAGATCGGTGTTGCGGCCAATTTTGAACACACGCTTTTGTCGCCAGGCCCATACGGAAGGACTGACGTAATGAATGGTGCGAATGCCGGCACGCTTGAGGTTGCCTTCCAGCGTGATGTTGAAATCCGGGGCATCGATGCCGACGAAGACATCCGGCCGCAGCTCGGTAAAGCGCTGGGTTAAATCCTTGCGGATGTGCAGCAAACGGCGCAGGCGGCCAAGCACCTCAACGATGCCCATTACCGCCAGCTCTTCCATCTCGTACCAGGCTTCGCAGCCTTCGGCCTGCATCAGCGGACCGGCAACGCCAACGAAGCGCGCGTCAGGATGGCGCGCTTTCAGCGCACGAATCAATCCGGCACCAAGAATATCGCCGGAGGTTTCTCCGGCGACCAGGGCAATCGTTAAGGGACGCACTGACATGAATTAACGAATCAATCCACGGGTAGAACGGGCAAAGAAGTCGTAGAAAGGCTGCACTTCGCTATGAAGTTTAGCCAGTTCTTCAATCTCCGGCTTCACTTCATCCAGCGTTTTACCGCTGCGGTACAGCAGCTTGTACGCGTTACGAATGGCGTGCAGTGCTTCTTTGCTGAAGCCACGACGCTTCAGGCCTTCGATATTGACACCGAACGGCGTGGCATGGTTGCCCTGCGCAATCACGTACGGCGGCACGTCCTGCGCGACGCCGGAACAACCGCCTACCATCACGTGGGCACCAATGGTGCACCACTGGTGCACCGCCGTCACGCCGCCGATGATGGCAAAATCATCCACGGTAACGTGGCCGCCCAGCGTTACGTTGTTGGCCAGAATACAGCGATTGCCGATCACGCAGTCATGGGCAATGTGCGCGTTGACCATCAGCAGGTTGTCGCTGCCGACTTTGGTCAGGCCGCCACCCTGCGTGGTGCCACGATGAATGGTGACGCTCTCGCGGATGCGGTTGCGATCGCCGACTTCAACGCGGGTCGGTTCACCGGCATATTTCAGATCCTGATTCACTTCGCCAATCGAAACGAACTGGTAGATCTGGTTATCTTTACCGATACGCGTGTGGCCATTCACCACCACGTGCGATTTCAGCACCGTGCCTTCGCCAATTTCCACGTTCGCTCCGACAACACAAAACGGACCGATTTGGACGTTGGCGCCGATCACCGCACCTTCTTCAATGATGGACGTTGGATGGATGCTGGCGGTTGAATCAATCACTAATTATGCCTCCCGGCTACGGGCACACATCATGGTCGCTTCACAGACAATCTTACCGTCTACGGTTGCCACGCCTTTGAAGCGCGTCAGGCCACGGCGGGTCTTCTCGAAGGTGACTTCCATGATCATCTGGTCGCCCGGCACTACCGGACGCTTGAAACGGGCTTCGTCGATACCGGCGAAATAGTACAGCTCGCCCGGTTCCAGTTTTCCAACGCTTTTAAACGCCAGAATACCGGTCGCCTGCGCCATCGCTTCCAGGATCAGAACGCCTGGGAAAATCGGTTTACCAGGGAAGTGTCCCTGGAAAAACGGTTCATTAACAGAAACGTTCTTTACCGCACGCAGATATTTATGCTCTTCAAATTCCAGCACGCGGTCAACCAGCAAAAACGGGTAGCGGTGCGGCAGCAGTTCTAAAATCTCTTCAATTTTCAGAGTATGCGTTTCAGTTGTCAAAATACTCTTCCTGTCCTAAAAAATCTGATGGCAACAATAACACGGCCTGCACCGATCAAAATGATCTTTCGCAGGCCGCAAATCAGTTCAGTGGCGTTTCGCTTACCATGATACCTGCTGCCGCACTCTGGTTAACCCCGAGGTGAAAGAAGGTACGCTGCTTTATTATGAAAGCGGGTAGAGCCGGGATGTGCTCAGTCGTCTTTGCCGACCTTGCGTTCGATGGCTTTTAAGCGTTTGCTCATGTCATCGATGTTCATCACCAGCGCTGCCGTTTTACGCCAGGTTTTGTTGGGTTGCAGCGGGATACCCGATGAGTATACCCCAGGCTCTGTGATGGGACGCATGACCATGCCCATGCCGGTTACCGTCACTTTGTCACAGATTTCCATATGGCCGTTAATGACGCTGGCTCCGCCAATCATACAGTAACGCCCAATCTTCAGACTACCCGCCATGATCACACCACCGGCAACCGCGGTGTTATCACCAATCACGACGTTGTGCGCAATCTGACACTGGTTGTCTATGATAACACCATTGCCGATCAGAGTGTTATCCAGCGCACCGCGATCGATCGTGGTACAGGCACCAATTTCTACCCGATCGCCAATCACCACGGTGCCCAGCTGAGGAATTTTCACCCAGTTGCCGCGGTCGTTAGCATAACCGAAACCATCGGCACCAATCACGGTGCCAGACTGAATCAGACAATCCTGACCAATCTGAATCTCATGATAAACCGTAACGTTGGCCCACAGACGGGAACCACGGCCAATGCGCGTGCGCTTGCCGACAAAGCAGCCGGCGCCAATCACCACGTCATCACCCAGCTCAACGCCGGACTCGATGACCGCGTTAGCGCCCACCGAGACATTGTTCCCCAGCTTCGCGCTCGGATCGATCACGGCGCTGGGCGCGATATTTTGCGCGGGCTGCGGCGTGGTGTCCAGCAGTTGTGCCATGCGGGCATAAGTCAGGTAAGGGTTTTTCACCACCAGCGCGGCGGTTTTACACCACTCCAGATCCGCTTCCGTCAGCACCACGGCTGAGGCCTGAACCTGTGCGAGCTGCTCGCGGTAGCGGCTGTTGGCAAGAAAAGTGATTTGACCAGGGGTGGCGGATTGCATAGAAGCAATGCCGGAGATGGCGATATCGCCATCTCCGTGCAATTCTGCATCCAACTGCTGGGCTAAATCAGCCAGTCGAATTGATGACATCGATTATTTAACCTGTTTCAGCACGTCAGCAGTAATGTCTTTCGCGTTAGAAGCATAGGCAACGGCATTGGCGTCGATTACCACGTCATACCCTTCGCTGTCCGCCACTTTCTTCACTGCGTCCTGAATACGGCTCAGCAGTTTGTTACGCTCTTCCATCTGACGACGGCGGTTATCCTGATCGAAAGCCTGCGCTTTCGTCGAGAATGCTTCGCGCTGTGACATGATGTCTTTTTCCATGCGGCTGCGGTCGCTGGCCTTCATGGTTGAACCATCACGCTGCAGTTTCTGCATTTTAGTCTGCAGATCGCGCTCCTGGCTCTGCAGCTCAGTGGCACGGCCCTTGAATTCGTTTTCCAGCTGTTTAGCAACGGTCGCACGTTGCGGTAACTGTTGGAAAATGCTGGACACGTTTACCACTGCAATTTTGTCAGCAGCCTGAACGCCCGCGGAAACCGCTAAAGCAAGACCCAGACCTGCGGCACACAACAACTTTTTCACTATAAACTCCTTACCATCAACGTTTGTGTCAGCGACACAGTGTTGGCATCGTCCGGCTCCCGTCTGGCGCCGGCGCGATGCCGTACTACGACTCTGCTTCCGTGCTCAGAACCTTACCAGGTTTTACCGATGTTAAACTGGAACTGTTCTGCTTTGTCTCCCTCGACTTTTTTCACTGGCTGTGCGTAGGAGAACACCAGTGGTCCAAGTGGCGACATCCACTGCAGCGCAAGACCGGCAGAGACGCGAATGTTGTTCGGGTCGCTGTAGTCCGGAATGCCCGCCGCGCGGGTTTCCGCGGTATTCTGCCACTTGGTATCCCAGACGGTACCGGCATCCATAAATACCGAGGTACGTACTGAGTTTGCATATTTCTCGCTCAGGAACGGCGTTGGCGTAATCAGCTCAAGGCTGGCGATCGCCATGGCGTTACCGCCCACCGCATCGTCAGACTTACAGATGCCGTCCGGATCGGTCAGATTACAGCTCGACGAGCGATCGTTCAGGTAAGCGGCTTTCGGACCAATGGTGTTGGACTGGAAGCCACGCACGGTGCTGGAACCGCCGGCGTAGAAGTTCTCATAGAACGGCATCTCTTTGCCACCGAGTCCGTCACCGTAGCCAACACGGCCACGACCCAGCACCACCCAGGTGCCATCACGGTTCAGCGGCACGTACTGCTGGGTGTCCAGCGTCGCTTTATAGAACGAGTTATCAGAGCCCGGAATGGTCACTTTACCGTTCAGGTTGGTACGGTTACCGCGCGTCGGGAAGAAACCACGATCGAGCGTGTTGTACGTCCAGCCGTAGTTGAAGGTGAAGTCATCCGCAGAGAAATCACCGTCATCATTCAGCCCCTGATGACGCCCCACCGAGTCGAGGTAACGCCACATCGCCACCTGCGGACGCATGTTGGACAGGTCGTTGTGCACATAACCTAAGCCGACGCGCAGCGTGTTGTTTTCGTTAACCGGGAAGCCGAGCGTACCGTCCACACCGTAACTTTTGTTGGTGTAGTCGGAGAGATCAGCATCATCCGCTTTAAAGTCGTTGTAGAAGAGGCGGCCGCCGAGGCTCACACCGTCCACCGTGAAGTATGGATCGGTGAGTGAGAATTCTGCGTAGGTCTGGTAGTCGTTCTTGGTACCGCTGATGCCGACGGTATTACCGGTGCCGAGCCAGTTCTCCTGGGTCACGCCGACCTGGAAGCTGACGCCACTCTCCGTACCGTAACCCACACCAAAGTTGAAGGTACCGGTGTTACGCTCTTTGACTTTGTAAACCACGTCAACCTGGTCTGGCGAGCCCGGAACGCGCTGGGTATCAACGTCCACGGTTTCGAAGTAACCGGTACGGTTCAGGCGCTCTTTGCCCTGATCGACGAGGTCGCTGCCCAGCCATGCGCCTTCCATCTGACGCATTTCGCGGCGCAGTACGGCATCTTTCGAGGTGTCGTTACCTTCAAAACGCACTTTACGCACGTAGTAACGGTTACCGGCATCAACGTTGATGTGCAGCTTAACGGTTTTATCCGCATCGTTGATCTCCGGCTGCGTCACCACGCGTGGATAGGCGTAGCCATAACGGCCCAGCAGCTTCTTGATGTCATCTTCCATCTGGGTGACTTTGGTGCCGTTATACAGCTCACCGTTAGGAATCTGCGTCAGGTGCTCAATTTCCGCCGAGTGGCCTGCCATGCTGCCGTTGACGATCACGCCGGCAATCTTGTACTGATCGCCTTCGGTGATGTTGACGGTGATGTAGATGCCTTTCTTGTCCGGCGTCAGGCTCACCTGCGTGGAATCAATATTGAAACGCGCATAACCGCGATCCAGATAGAAGCTGCGCAGGGTTTCGAGATCGCCCGCCAGTTTCTGCTTCTGGTATTTACGATCGCCCACCACGTTCCACCACGGCACTTCATCGCGCAGCTGGAAGCGGGAGATCAGTTCGTCTGAGCTGAACGCTTTGTTGCCGACAATGTTGATCTGCTGGATCTTGGCCGAGACGCCTTCCTGGAAGACGAATTTCAGATCGACACGGTTACGCGGCAGCGGCGTCGCGATGGCTTTGACGCTGGCGGTATATTTACCGACGCTGTAGTAAAAGTCCTCCAGCCCCTTCTCGATGGAAGAGAGCGTGGTGCGGTCAAGCGCTTCGCCAACGCGCACACCGGAGGCCTCAAGGTTCTCCTTCAGCTGATCCTCTTTCACCGCTTTGTTACCGGAGAAGGTGATGCTGGCAATGGTCGGACGTTCCTTCACCTGAACAATCAGGGTGGTGCCGTCACGCAGAACCTGGACATCTTCAAAGTTACCGGTAGCGAACAGTGAGCGAATGGTGTTTCTGATGTCATCATCATTCACCGTATCACCGACGCGTACCGGCATGCTGAGCAGAGCCGCGCCGACGGCGACTCGCTGTAGACCTTCGAAATGAATGTCCTTCACTACGAAATCGTCTGCACCGTAAACGGTGGCGCTGCTAAACAGCAGCGACGCTATGAGCAACTTTTTCATCGCCATCGTTGTTATGCGTTTTCCTAACACATCCCGCGCCTGTCTGCGTTCCAGCGATTACAGGCGAGAGAAATCATTGAAAAGTGCAAGCCCCATTAAAAGCACCAGCAAAATTGAGCCGATGCGATAACTGAAGTCCTGAACTCGCTCGGACACCGGTCCACCTTTGATCTTTTCGATCGCCAGAAAGAGCAGATGTCCACCATCTAAAACCGGCAGAGGGAACAGATTGATGATCCCTAAGTTGACGCTAATCAGCGCGAGGAACATCAGGTAATAAATCACCCCATATTCAGCTGATAATCCGGCACCCTGCGCAATCGAAATTGGCCCGCTCAGGTTATTCAGCTTAACGTCCCCGGTTATCAACTTGCCCAGCATCGAAACCGTCAGCTTCATCAGTTGCCAGGTTTTGACACCGGCTTCACCAATCGCGGCGAAAGGTCCGTACTGTTTTACCGTTTTGTACTCATCCGGCAGCGGGATCATACGCGGGATCACCCCGGCAAAACCTTCCGCTGCGTTGCCCGGTTTCGCTTCCGGCGTTAGCGTCAGCGTTAACGGTTCACCGTTACGCTCAACCTCCAGCGCCATGTTTTTGCCGGGATTATCCCGAACCTGAGCCGCAAAAACCTGCCATTGCGTTAATGGCTGACCATCGACTTTAACGATCCTGTCGCCGGCTTGCAAACCGGCAGCACTTGCCGGTGAACGCGCCTGCACTTCTGCCAGCGTGGTTTCGATTTGCGGCCCGCGCGGTCGAATACCTAAAGCGACCACCGGGTCCTGTTTGTCCGGTTCAAATTGCCAGTCACGCAGATTGAGCTGCTTCTGCTGCGTCGCCTGCTGACCAAACTGTGACACGGTCAGCGTGGCGCTGCTGTCGCCGATTTTACCGATCAGCGCCAGGCGCACAGCATCCCAGTCAGGCGTTTCGATACCGTCAACCGCTTTAAGTTCCATGCCGGAGGTAATTTGCGCTTCTGCCGCGACGGAACCGCTCATAATTTCGCCGACCACCGGGCGAACACCCGGCACACCATGGATGAACACCACCCAGTAGGCGAACACGGCAAAGATGAAATTGGCGATGGGACCGGCGGCAATGATTGAGGCACGCTGCAGCACGGTTTTATTGTTGAAGGCCTGATGACGCAGCTCAGCGGGCACGCTCTCTACGCGCTCGTCGAGCATTTTGACGTAGCCACCGAGCGGAATCAGCGCGATCACGTATTCCGTGCCCTGGCGGTCAGTGCGACGCCACAGGGCTTTGCCGAAACCGATCGAGAAGCGTTCTACTTTGACACCGCAGCGACGCGCCACCCAGAAGTGGCCGAACTCGTGCACCGTAATCAGCACGCCGAGCGCCACGATAAAGGCGACAAAACTCCAGAGTATGCTCAACATCGTCGCTTATCCTCAGAGGGTGCGGAACACCAGCAGCAGCAGGCAGGCAAATACCGGCACTGCGGCTGTCAGGCTATCAATGCGATCGAGGATACCACCGTGCCCCGGAATCAGGTTACCGCTGTCTTTGATACCGGCTTCACGTTTGAACATACTTTCCGTGAGATCGCCCAGCACGGAGGCCAGCGTGGCAATCACGGCGCAGATAATCAGCGTGCCCGGCGCCACCGATAGCGGGGCCAGCAGCGCAAACAGCCAGGCGATAATCGCCGATGACAGCAGTCCGCCAAAGAAGCCTTCCCAGGTTTTGCCCGGCGAGACTTTCGGCGCCAGCTTATGCTTGCCGAACAGACGACCAAACATGTAAGCACCGGAATCCGCGCCCCAGACGAGGAACATCACGAACAGCAGCCACCAGGCGCCGGCGAAATGGTCGGTGTCATAGTGATACTGGCGCAGCGCCATCATGCCCCAGAAGAACGGCACCACGGTCAGCACGCCAAACAGCAGGCGCAGCGGACGCGATGCGCGCCACAGCGCAGCGGAGGCCGGATAAAACAGCACGAGAAACAGCGCGACAATCCACCAGCCCAGCGAGGCCCAGAGCGAGCTCTCCATCTGGAACTGGTGCAGATTACGTTGATAGGGTTGCAGGGTGAACAGCATCACCGCCAGCAGCAGGCCGCATAGCACCGCCAGCCAGATACGCTGCTGACGCGTTGCCATCCCCGCCAGCTGCCCCCACTCCCAGGCGGCAAGCATGCAGATGATGATGGTGGTAATCGCAAAACCGGACAGCGGCAACCAAAACAGAGCAGCGATCACCAGCGGAATCAGAATAAACGCGGTGATCAGACGAGACTTCAGCAAAGGTTACCCCCAGGTTGCTCAGGCGCCGCCTGGTGCAGCGCCGCCATAGCGTCGCTCCCGCAGAGAGAATGCATTCAGTGCACCTTCAAAAACGTGTTCATCAAAATCAGGCCAGAGAACATCGGTAAACCAAAACTCAGCATAGGCGATCTGCCACAGCAGGAAGTTGCTGATCCGATGCTCTCCCCCGGTCCTTATCACTAAATCCACCGGCGCCAGCTCCTGCATACACAGATGCGGAGCCAGACTTTCTTCAGTTATCTGGTCAGGACGTAGCAGTCCTTCCTGAACCTGTTCAGCCAGTTTTTTTACACCCTGGATAATATCCCAACGGCCGCCATAGTTGGCAGCAATGTTGAGGGTGAGTCCATCATTTTGCTGAGTCAGTTCCTCGGCGCGGCGAATGCGTTCCTGAATGCGGTTATTGAAACGGCTGATATCACCAATAATGCGCAGACGCACATTGTGCTTGTGCAGGCTTTTGACTTCGCTGTCGAGCGCCCAGACAAACAATTCCATTAAGGCCGTCACTTCCTGTACCGGTCGGCTCCAGTTTTCACTGCTGAACGCATAGAGCGTGAGCGCTTCCAGCTTGTTGCTGACCGCAAAGCTGACAGCCCGGCGTACTGATTTTACCCCGGCTTTGTGGCCTGAAATACGCAGTTTGCCCTGATTTTTTGCCCAGCGACCATTACCATCCATAATGATGGCCACGTGACGTGGCGTGCAGTACGACCCGTCATCGATTGTATTGTGATTGTTGGACGACATAACGCGTAATAATTCCTTTCATCAGAAATGCTGTGGTTTCTGAATACATTGCGCCTGCGGCAAACGCCGGTAACCTCACCGGATGACATCGAAACAATGTCGGGCCGTAAAACGCGAGCGAGCGACTATACCATTTTCACCCTGAGCGAACAAATAGCGCCACCATCAACCGGCTAAACGAAAGCGCGGCAGCAACGCCGTGGCCCGCACGCGTGCGATCCGATCAATCTCCATCACGTCATCCACGCTGCCCGGCTCCTGACACTGCAGGGTTGCCAGCACTTCACTGTTGATGGCCGCGATATCGGTAAAGCGAATCTGATGCTGCAGAAATGCCGCTACCGCGACTTCATTGGCTGCGTTCAGCGTGGTGGTGGCCGCCTGTCCGGTTGCGCATGCATCGATTGCCAGCTTCAGGCAGGGATAGCGTTCGTAGTCCGGCTCAGCAAACGTCAGCGCCTTCATTCGGGTGAAATCAAGCGGCGTTACGCCTGCGGTAATACGTGCCGGCCAGGCCATGCTGTGGGCGATTGGCGTGCGCATATCGGGTGAACCCAGCTGCGCCAGCACGCTACCGTCGCAGTATCGCACCATGGAGTGAATCACCGACTGCGGATGCAGGATGACCTCCATTTGTGCGTCGGTGGCGTTAAACAGCCAGCGGGCTTCAATGTATTCAAGACCTTTATTCATCATGGTGGCCGAATCAACGGAGATTTTACGCCCCATTGACCAGTTCGGATGCGCACAGGCCTGATCTGGCGTCATAGCGGCCAGCTCGGCTAATGGCGTGTCACGAAAAGGACCACCCGATCCCGTAAGGAGAATCGACTCGATGCCATTCTCCCGCAGATCAGCGTACCCCAACTGATGCTGTATGGAAGCGGGCAAACTCTGAAAAATGGCGTTGTGCTCGCTGTCGACCGGCAGCAGCTGCGCCTGATGCTGGCGTACCGCCTCCATAAACAAACGGCCGCATGTGACAAGCGATTCTTTATTGGCAAGCAGGACGGTTTTGCCGGCGCGAATGGCGGCCAGCGTCGGTTGTAAGCCGGAAGCGCCCACAATGGCGGCCATTACCTGATCGACCTCATCCAGTGCGGCCAGTTCGCAGGCGGCCTGAACGCCGGAGAGCACTTCCGTATCCATGTTGAGTGCTTTCAGTCGTTCACGCAGCGCCGCAGCGGAAGCGTCGTCGGACATCGCCGCGTAGCGCGGTTTAAATTGCTGACACTGTTCGGCCATCAGCGCCACATTCTGACCGGCCACCAGCGCAGTCACCTGATAGAGCTCAGGATGCGCCGCCACTACCGCCAGCGTGCTGGTGCCAATTGAGCCGGTCGAACCCAGCAGAGTTAATCGCTTCATGGTGCTGTCCCTGTGAAGTCGTGGTGCGCGCCCGCGCGTACGCCGGGCACAATGTAAAACGCCGCCAGAGTCGTACTACGTCTCTGAACGGCGTTTTGTCAGGCAAATGACGGAATCAGAATTCCATCAGTTCCTTCTCTTTCTCGGCCAGCGCCGCATCAACGTGTTTGATGCGAACGTCGGTCATTTTCTGGATCTCGTCCTGCGAGCGACGTTCGTCGTCTTCGCTGATCTCTTTGTCTTTCAGCAGCGCCTTGATCTTGTCGTTCGCGTCACGGCGCACGTTGCGCACGGAAACACGACCCTGCTCGGCTTCGCCACGCACAACCTTGATCAGATCTTTACGACGCTCTTCGGTCAGCGCAGGCAGTGGAACACGAATGTCGCTACCGGCTGAGCTTGGGTTGAGGCCGAGGTCAGAAGCCATGATGGCTTTCTCGACTGCCGGACCCATTGAGCGATCGAACACGTTGATTTTCAGCGTGCGTGAATCTTCAACGGTGACGCTGGCCAGCTGACGCAGCGGCGTTGGCGTACCGTAATATTCCACAACGATGCCGTCGAGCAGTGAAGGCGAAGCACGACCGGTGCGCACTTTGCTGATGGTGTTTTTGAATGCTTCCACGCATTTGTCCATGCGCGTTTCAGCATCTTTTTTAATATCGTTAATCACGTTGAAACCCTTGGATTCGGTTTGACCTGGCCACTTCCGGACGCAGCGGAACGGAAACGGTATCGATAAACATCGATCATCCTGAATGCTGCGCGACAGCAGTGCAGCGCGCCAACAGAATATACCTTATTTTATCCTGCGTCGGGTATTAATGCGTAATCAGGGTGCCTTCTTTTTCACCCATCACTACGCGACGCAGCGCGCCAGGCTTGTTCATATTGAAGACGCGGATCGGCAGTTGATGGTCGCGCGCCAGCGTAAAGGCGGCCAGATCCATCACTTTCAGCTCTTTTTCCAGCACTTCACCGTAGGTCAGCTGTTCATACAGCGTGGCATCCGGATTTTTCACCGGGTCGGCTGAGTAGACGCCGTCGACCTTGGTCGCTTTCAGTACCACGTCCGCTTCGATTTCGATGCCGCGCAGGCAGGCCGCTGAGTCGGTGGTAAAGAACGGGTTGCCGGTACCGGCAGAGAAGATCACCACGCGGTTATTGCGCAGCAGGCTGATGGCTTCTGCCCAGCTGTAGTTATCACACACGCCGTTCAGCGGAATCGCCGACATCAGGCGCGCGTTAACGTACGCACGATGCAGTGCGTCACGCATTGCCAGGCCGTTCATCACGGTCGCCAGCATCCCCATGTGGTCGCCGACCACGCGGTTCATACCTGCCTGCGCCAGACCCGCGCCACGGAACAGGTTACCGCCACCAATTACCACACCCACCTGAATGCCCAGCTCAACCAGCTCTTTCACCTCTTGCGCCATACGGTCAAGCACGCTCGCGTCGATACCAAAACCTTCGGCACCCTGCAGTGCTTCGCCGCTCAGTTTCAGTAAGATACGTTGATATACAGGTTTTGCGTTGGTCGCCATGGTCAATTCTTCCTGGAAGATAAGATGAATGAGAAGTTAAATCTGATCGATCATCCGCTTAGCGCGTGAGAAAAGCTATTGGGATGAGACTGAAAATTGCTGCGCCAAAACGCAGACAAAAAAGAACCGCCTCTCGGCGGTTCCTGCAAACCATTAAGACTGTTTGGACATGGCAGCAACTTCGGCTGCAAAGTCAGATTCGACTTTCTCAATGCCTTCGCCCACTTCGAAGCGGATGAAGTTGATCACGTCAGCGCCTTTCTCTTTCAGCGCCTGGCCAACAGTTTTGCTCGGATCGATAACGAAAGCCTGACCGGTCAGAGAGACTTCGCCGGTGAATTTCTTCATACGGCCTTCAACCATCTTCTCTGCGATCTCTTTTGGCTTGCCAGACTGCATCGCGATGTCCAGCTGAACCTGGTACTCTTTCTCAACCACGTCAGCAGAAACGTCTTCTGGTTTAACGAATTCAGGCTTGCTCGCTGCAACGTGCATCGCGATCTGTTTGATCAGATCTTCGTTAGCGCCTTTCGCTGAAACCAGAACGCCGATGCGCGCGCCGTGCAGGTAGCTACCCAGCTCTGCGCCTTCGAGGACAGCAACACGACGGATGTTGATGTTCTCACCGATTTTCGCAACCAGTGCCACGCGCTCTTCTTCGAACTGCGCTTTCAGAACTTCCACATCAGTCACTTTACCGGCAGCAGCAGCGTCCAGCACTTTGTCAGCAAAGGCCTGGAAACCGGCATCTTTTGCCACGAAGTCAGTCTGGCAGTTCACTTCCAGAATCACGCCATAGTCGCCAGCGATTTTGGTTTTGATCACGCCGTCAGCAGCCACGTTGCCTGCTTTCTTAGCAGCTTTGATCGCACCAGACTTTCGCATGTTCTCGATCGCCAGCTCAATGTCGCCGTTCGCTTCGGTCAGCGCTTTTTTGCAGTCCATCATGCCTGCGCCAGTACGCTCGCGCAGTTCTTTTACCAGTGCAGCGGTAATTTCAGCCATTCCAGAATCCTCGATTCGTCTCGCAGTGCTTTCACACTGTCAGAAACTTGTTGCGGAAAATTTACTTGCCCCGCCAGCCCGAAAAGGGTGCGTGACTAAGTGAGATAAATAAAGGGGCCTTCACGGCCCCTTAACAGATCACATCTGATGTCTAAGGGCTCTCAGAAAGAGCGAACCTTATTAAGCTTCAGCAGCTTCTTCAGCCTGCTCAGCCAGGTCCTGTGAACGGCCTTCGCGCACGGTAGTGGCAACGGCAGTCAGGTACAGGCTTACAGCACGGATCGCATCGTCGTTACCTGGGATAACGAAATCAACGCCGTCTGGATCAGAGTTAGTATCAACGATAGCAAATACCGGGATACCCAGGTTGTTTGCTTCTTTGATTGCGATGTGTTCGTGGTCAGCGTCAACAACGAACAGTGCATCCGGCAGACCGCCCATATCTTTGATACCGCCCAGGCTGTTTTCCAGCTTGGCCAGCTCACGAGCACGCATCAGTGCTTCTTTCTTGGTCAGTTTGTCGAAAGTACCGTCCTGAGACTGAGTTTCCAGATCTTTCAGGCGTTTGATTGACTGACGAACGGTTTTCCAGTTGGTCAGCATACCACCCAGCCAGCGGTGGTTAACGAAGAACTGGTCGCAGCTCAGTGCAGACTCTTTTACCGCTTCGGCAGCAGCGCGCTTGGTACCAACAAACAGAATCTTACCTTTTCGGGAAGAGATCTTGTTCAGCTCAGCCAGGGCTTCGTTGAACATTGGTACGGTTTTCTCAAGGTTGATGATGTGAACTTTGTTACGCGCACCGAAAATGAATGGCTTCATTTTTGGGTTCCAGTAACGGGTCTGGTGACCGAAGTGAACACCAGCCTTGAGCATGTCGCGCATGGAAACAGTTGCCATGATTACCTCTAAAAGTTTGTTTGGGGTTGGGCCTCCATGTATCCCATACAACCGACCTCTTACGAGGCACCCCGGCGTACGTGTCGATACATGTGTGTTTTAGTACACATAATGAGATTTATGCGTTTCCTGCCCTCTCATACGAGGTGACAGAGAATCGTCGGCGCGCTTTATACCACAATGCGCAGGAATACGCCAACAGTTGTTAGCATGAGCGGCAGGCTGTAATCCCGATTTGGCAGCCCATTTGCTGACTGCTAACATGACTGCCACAGAACTCATTATTGTCGAAAATTGCGGCGATTGCGGATTATTTAATGGCCATTTCAATCAAAACCCCAGAAGAAATCGAAAAAATGCGCGTGGCGGGCCGTCTGGCTGCAGAAGTGCTGGAGATGATCGCCCCACACGTCGTGCCAGGCGTCACCACCGGCGAGCTTGACCGTCTGTGCCACCAGCACATCACCGAAAAGCAGCAGGCCATTTCAGCCTGTCTCGGCTACCACGGCTTTCCGAAATCGGTGTGTATTTCGGTCAACGAAGTGGTATGTCACGGTATTCCCAGCGACGATCGCGTGCTGAAAGACGGGGATATCGTTAACGTCGACGTCACGGTGATCAAAGATGAGTACCATGGCGATACGTCAAAGATGTTCATCGTCGGCAAACCGACGATTCAGGGCGAGCGCCTGTGCCGGGTTACGCAGGAGAGCCTGTACATTGCGCTGCGTCTGGTGAAGCCGGGCATTCGCCTGCGTGAACTGGGCCGGGCGATTCAGAAATACGTGGAAGCACAGGATTTTTCCGTGGTTCGCGAGTATTGCGGACACGGCATCGGTAAAGGCTTCCATGAAGAGCCGCAGGTGCTGCATTACGATGCCGACGACAGCGGCGTGGTGCTGCAGGCTGGCATGACGTTTACCGTCGAACCGATGGTAAACGCCGGTGATTATCGCATCCGCACCATGAAAGATGGCTGGACGGTGAAAACCAAAGATCGCAGCTTGTCCGCACAGTATGAGCATACTATTGTGGTGACGGAAAACGGCTGTGAAATCCTGACGCTGCGCGCCGACGACACTATTCCAGCGGTGCTGGAAAACAACGCGTAACGCTCGTCATCAGGATAACAGGCCGGCTCAAAACGAACGCCTGTCAGTTTAGGTTCACCCATCCCTGCACCTCCCGTAGCGGCGCCATCAGTTGCGCGTTAACCCGCGCCGCTACTGCGGTGATGTCACGGACGGTGGCTAACTGAATGGCATCACGGCGTTAAGCCCGCTTTTTATGGCGCAGAAGAGGCATGTTGATGAGTGGTAGCGTGACCGAAGCAGTACACAAAGGCCTGACCGATTCCCCCGCCAGCTGGCCAGACGACGCGCTGACGCGCGACAAACTCAAACAGTATCTTGAACAGTTCCAGCAGCATCTGGGCAGCGCTTTTGACGCCGGCAGCGATATCGAATCACTGATTGATGCGCGCACGCTGTTTATCGATCGCCTGCTGCGCCGGCTGTGGCGACTGTTTGGCTTTGACCAGATGAAAGAGATCGCGCTGGTGGCGGTGGGCGGCTATGGCCGCGGCGAGCTGCATCCGCTGTCGGACATCGACGTGCTGATCCTGAGTCGTCAGCCACTGGACGAAGCTGCCGCGCAGCGCACCTCAGAATTGCTGACGCTGATGTGGGATCTCAAGCTGGAGGTCGGCCACAGCGTACGCACGCTGGAAGAGTGTCTGCTGGAGGGCTTGTCGGATCTCACCGTCGCCACCAACCTGATTGAGTCGCGCATGCTGACCGGCGACGTGGCGCTGTTTCTCGAACTGCAAAAGAATATCTTCAGCGACGGTTTCTGGCCGTCGTCACGCTTCTTCGCTGCCAAAATTGAGGAGCAGCTGGAACGCCATCAGCGTTATCACGGCACCAGCTACAACCTCGAACCGGATATCAAAAGCAGCCCGGGCGGGCTGCGCGACATTCATACCCTGCAGTGGGTCGCGCGCCGCCACTTTGGCGCCACCACCATGGATGAGATGGTCGGCTTTGGCTTTCTCACTGAAGCCGAACGCAATGAGATCAATGAGTGCCAGGAATTTCTCTGGCGCATCCGTTTCGCGCTGCACCTGACGCTGCCGCGCTACGATAACCGCTTACTGTTCGATCGCCAGCTCAACGTGGCACAGCGCCTCAACTATGGCGGCGAAGGCAATGAGCCGGTTGAGCGCATGATGAAAGATTTCTATCGCGTCACGCGCCGTATCGGCGAGCTGAACCAGATGCTGCTGCAGCTGTTTGACGAAGCCATTCTGGCGCTGTCGACCACCGAGAAGCCGCGCAGCATCGATGAGGATTTTCAGCTGCGCGGTAATCTGATTGACCTGCGCGATCCCACGCTGTTTGAGCGCGAGCCGCAGGCGATTCTGCGCATGTTTTACGTGATGGTGCGTAACGAAACCATCACCGGCATCTATTCCACCACGCTACGCCAGCTGCGCTACGCCCGCCGTCATCTGCAACAGCCGCTGTGTCAGATCCCCGAAGCGCGCCGCACTTTTATGGCGATTCTGCGCCATCCTGGCGCGGTAAAGCGCGCGCTGCTGCCGATGCATCGCCACAGCGTACTGTGGGCCTATACGCCGCTGTGGGGCAACATTGTCGGTCAGATGCAGTTCGACCTGTTCCACGCCTACACCGTGGATGAGCACACCATCCGCGTGTTGCAGAAGCTGGAAAGTTTTGCCGACGAAGCCACGCGCCCGATGCACCCGCTGTGCGTCGAGCTGTGGCCGCGTCTGCCGCAGCCGGAGCTGCTGCTGATGGCCGCGCTGCTGCACGATATCGCCAAAGGGCGCGGTGGTGACCACTCGATTCTCGGCGCGCAGGACGCGCTGGACTTTGCTGAGCTGCACGGCCTCAATTCGCGCGAAATGCAGCTGGTGGCGTGGCTGGTACGTCATCACCTGCTGATGTCGGTGACTGCTCAGCGTCGCGACATTCAGGACCCCACGGTGATTCAGCAGTTTGCTGAAGTGATGCAAAATGAAAACCGGCTGCGCTATCTGGCCTGCCTGACGGTTGCCGACATCTGTGCCACCAATGAAAGCCTGTGGAACAGCTGGAAACAGAGCCTGCTACGTGAGCTGTTCTTCGCCACCGAAAAACAGCTGCGCCGCGGTATGGAGAACAGCCCGGATCTGCGCGAGCGCGTGCGTCATCACCGGCTGCAGGCGCTGGCGCTGCTGCGCATGGAAAATCTCAACGAAGAGCGCCTGCATCATATCTGGAGCCGCTGCCGCGCCGACTACTTCCTGCGCCATACGCCCAACCAGCTGGCGTGGCACGCGCGGCATCTGATCAACCATGACCTTAGCAAACCGCTGGTGCTGGTAAGCCCGCAGGCCACGCGCGGCGGCACCGAGATCTTCATCTGGAGCCCGGATCGCCCTTATCTGTTTGCCGCCGTAGCCGGAGAGCTCGATCGCCGTAATCTGAGCGTGCACGATGCGCAGATCTTTACCAGCCGCGACGGCATGGCCATGGACACCTTTATTGTGCTGGAGCCGGACGGCAGTCCGCTGGCAGCAGATCGCCATCCGCTGATTATTCAGGCGCTGGAGCAGGCGATCACGCAAACGCAGTGGGTGCCACCGCGTACGCGCCGGCCGTCGTCACGTCTGAAACACTTCAGCGTCGATACCGAAGTCAACTTTTTGCCCACCCATACCGACCGCCGCAGCTATCTGGAGCTGGTGGCGCTGGACCAGCCAGGTTTGCTGGCGCGCGTGGGCGAAGTGTTTGCTGACCTCGGTGTTTCGCTGCACGGCGCCCGCATCAGCACCATCGGCGAACGGGTGGAAGATTTGTTCATCCTTGCCAACAGCGAACGACGTGCGCTGGATGCCGAAATGCGCTCCGTGCTGCAACAACGGTTGACAGAGGTACTTAATCCAAACGATAAAATGTGACCCGGCTTCCATTCTTCACGTTGCCGATGCATTGGCCTGGTGACCCGGCCCATCCGTAGATCTCGCTCCGATAGGCGCGCCACCGTTCTGCAGCATGAAGGATGTTTGCCCGATAATTTTACTCTGCACGCCAGCTGGCGTGCATCCGCAATGACAGACTCAGGAATTAAATATGCAACAGTTACAGAGCGTTATCGAATCTGCCTTTGAGCGCCGCGCCGACATTACGCCGACCAGCGTGGACAGCGCCACCCGTGAAGCGATCAACCAGGTGATTGGCCTGCTGGACAGCGGTGAACTGCGCGTGTCAGAAAAGATCAACGGCGAATGGGTAACGCATCAGTGGCTGAAAAAAGCGGTACTGCTGTCGTTCCGTATCAACGACAACCAAGTGATCGACGGGGCAGAAACCCGCTTCTACGACAAAGTGCCGATGAAATTTGCCGGCTGGGATGAAGCGCGCTTTAAAAGCGCCGGCTTCCGCGTCGTGCCACCGGCCGCAGTGCGTCAGGGTGCGTTCATCGCGCGCAACACCGTGCTGATGCCGTCCTATGTCAACATCGGTGCGTATGTCGATGAAGGCACCATGGTTGACACCTGGGCCACCGTCGGCTCCTGTGCGCAGATTGGTAAAAACGTGCATCTGTCCGGCGGCGTCGGCATCGGCGGCGTACTGGAACCACTGCAGGCCAATCCAACCATCATCGAAGATAACTGCTTTATCGGTGCCCGTTCCGAGATCGTTGAAGGCGTGATCGTCGAAGAGGGTTCGGTAATCTCCATGGGCGTTTACATCGGCCAGAGCACCAAAATTTATGACCGCGAAACCGGTGAAGTGCACTACGGTCGCGTACCGGCAGGTTCGGTGGTGGTTTCCGGTAACCTGCCGTCTAAAGATGGCAGCTACAGCCTGTACTGTGCGGTGATCGTGAAGAAAGTCGACGCGAAAACGCTGGCAAAAACCGGCATCAACGAACTGCTGCGTACCATCGATTAAGTTTTTTCTTCACGCGTATTTTTATGCCCACGGGCCTGTATCCAGGCCCGTCATTTTTTCTTTACACTCCTGCCGCCATTACCTGTTTCGCGCCGCGAATTAACAGGTGCGTTTGTTTTTCAAACAGGTCATAATCCGCGCCAGTTAACTCCGGTCGCGCACTGTTCATCCCGGTTTTTGTGTCTACAGTTGATTAAGTATGCCGTAAGCGTTCGGTTCGTTGCGCTTATTACGCAGCCGAATGATGATGATAATCCTGCGCGCTCACTCACTCTCAGATGGAATATAAACGCTATGTACGACAACCTGAAAAGCTTAGGTATCAGCAATCCTGAAGACATTGACCGCTACAGCCTGCGTCAGGAAGCCAACAACGACATCCTGAAAATCTACTTCCGCAAAGACAAGGGCGAGTTCTTCGCCAAAAGCGTGAAGTTTAAATACCCGCGTCAGCGCAAAACCGTGGTGGCCGATCACACCACCCAGGGTTATAAAGAGATTCAGGAAATCAGCCCTAACCTGCGTTACGTGATCGACGAACTGGATCAGATCTGCCAGCGCGATCAGGTAGAAGTGGATCTGAAGCGCAAAATCCTCGCCGATCTGCGCCATCTGGAGAACGTGGTGTCGAACAAAATCGCGGAAATCGAATCCGATCTCGATCAGCTGACCCGCAACGGTCGCTAATTTCCGCCGCTTCTCAGGCCAGCCGCTGCTGGCCTTTTTTATGCCTGCTCATCAAGCTGCAGCGCCACATACAGCAGCAGCCGATCGTCAAAGTTCGCCAGGTTGAGGCCGGTCAGTTCCGAGATGCGGTTCAGGCGGTACTCCAGCGTATTGCGATGAATAAACAGCGCGCGCGCCGTGGCGCTCGGCTGCACGTTATGGCTGAACCACGCAACCAGCGTGCGCCGCAGCAAACCGTTATTGTCCATGCTCTTCAGCTTAGCCAGCGGACGTGCCAGCTCGCTGGCCTGCCAGCCGCCGCGCAGGCTATCCAGCAGCACCGGCAGCACCAGATCCTGATAGAAGAAGCTCCGCTGCTGCGGCATGCGCTGTTTGCCCACCATCATGGTGGTGCGGGCGGTGCGGTAAGAGCGCGCAATGCTGCCGGGCCCGGTAAAGAAATTGCCGAGCGCGATGCGCATCCGCACCTGACCGCTCTCTTTCATGCGCTGCAGCAGTTGATCGACGCGGCGGCGATGATCGTCCTGATCGTAACGGCCATGGGCATTCAGCGCTGGCTTCAGCACCACCATTTCGGTGAGCGAAACAATGGCGATCAGGTTGTCGCGATCGGGCGTGGTCAGCAGCGTCTGTAATTGCTGCAGTTCCGACATCGCGCTGTCGACCCCCAGCTGTCCGCTGTCCACTTCCACCACCGCCACCACGCGCGGCTGATTGAGATCGATGCCCAGTCGCTGCGCCCATTCGTTCAGCGCTGGCGACAGCGTATCGCTGCGGATCAGGTTCAGCACCAGCTCCTCACGCAGGCGGCTGTCCTGCGCCAGCATATGCATCAGGCGCGCCTGTTCCAGCATCATCTCTGCCGTCATGCACACCAGCTCGCCGTAATGGCGTAACGTGCTGGGCTGGCCGGTGAGGCCAATCACGCCGACGATGTCGCCGTCAATGCGCAGCGGTAAATTGATGCCCGGCCGCACGCCGTGCAGGTGTTTAGCCACCGCTTCGTCAATATCAACCACCCTGCCCTGTGACAGCACCAGCAGCGCGCCCTCGTGCAATTCGCCAATACGCTCGCGATCGCCACTGCCAATAATGCGGCCGCGCGCATCCATCACATTGACATTGCTGTCGATAATTTTCATGGTGCGGGCAACGATATCCTGAGCCAGTCGCGCATCAAGATGATAGGTGGCCATCAAACACTCCAGAATTCGGGACGAACCGACAGAATACGCATCCCGATTCCCCCTGGCATTGTGCAACTGCACATAGCCGCAGGGCGATTACCGGAATTGCGGCAGCGGTCACACTGGGAAGGCACAGATGACTGGGGGCGCAGCAGAATACAGGCAATAAAAAGGCGAGCCGAAGCTCGCCTGAGAGACCAATAAAAGGTTTACTGCATCAGCAGATAGAGGCTGCTGTCGCCGCGCTTGACGTTGAGCGCCAGCACCGACGGTTTGGTGTCGAGGATTTTACGCAGCTCGCCAAGGTTGCTTACCGCCTGCTGGTTCACACCGAGGATCACATCGCCTTTCTTCAGGCCGATACGTGCCGCTGCGCTGCCGGCTTTCACGCTGTCAACGCGCACGCCCTTCTGGCCGTTGCTGTCGACGTTGCTGAGATCGGCGCCTTCAATGCCGGTGTAAATCGTCGCGGACTGCACTTTATCCTGTGAGCTCTGCTGCAGCTCAACCGTCACGTTCAGCGGTTTGCCGTCGCGCAGCAGGCCCAGCTGCAGTTTGGTGCCGACCGGCAGCGAGCCGACTTCCGCACGCAGCGCCGCAAAGCTGGTCAGCGCTTTACCGTTCATAGAGACCACCACATCGCCCGCTTTCACGCCGGCTTTCGCCGCCGCGGAGTTTGGCAGCACCTGGCTGACAAACGCGCCGCGCTGCGCATCCACTTTCATCGCTTTAGCCAGCTCGGAGTTGAGCTCGGTGCCCATAATGCCCAGCTCGCCGCGTTTCACCTGGCCATACTCCACCATCTGCGCGGTCAGGTTTTTCACCATGGAACTCGGGATGGCAAAGCCGATACCGATGTTGCCACCGTCCGGTGCGAGGATCGCGGTGTTAATACCGATCAGCTCGCCGTTCAGGTTAACCAGCGCACCGCCGGAGTTGCCGCGGTTGATGGCGGCATCAGTCTGGATAAAGTTTTCGTAATTTTCGACGTTAAGGCCGCTGCGCCCCAGCGCCGAGACGATGCCGGACGTGACCGTTTCGCCCAGGCCGTACGGGTTACCGATGGCCACGGTGTAATCACCGACGCGCAGATTGTCGGAGTCGGCGATCTTAATTGCCGTCAGGTTTTTCGCATCCTGCAGCTGGATCAGCGCGATGTCAGACTGCGGATCTTTGCCGATGACCTTAGCATCGTAGCGACGGCCATCGCTCAGCTGTACCTGAATTTTGGTGGCGTTATCTACCACGTGGTTGTTGGTAACCACATAGCCTTTGTCGGCGTTGATGATTACCCCAGAACCGAGCGCGCGGAACTGCTGCTTCTGCGCGTTGGCGCCATCGTCGCTACCGTCACCGCCGCCGCCCTGGCACATAGGTGAACCCTGGAACGGCGATCCGTCCTGACAGAACGGGGAATTATCGCCAAAGAATTGCTGGAACTGCTGCGGCATGCGCGGGGTTTTCACCGTGGTGCTGCCTTCCACGCTGATACTGACCACGGAAGGCATCACTTTTTCCAGCATCGGTGCCAGGCTGGGCAGTTGCTGACTGGAGGAAGACGCTGTCTCCGCCGCGAAAACACTGACAGGGCTTAACGCCATGCCCAGACTAAGCGCCAGCGCACTTAACATTAATGTGCTTTTTTTCATTCGTCTGTGTCTCTCTGAAATTAACGTGCAGACCATTGCTGTGGTCGTGATGATGAGATTAAGTTTTTAGCGCGAAGTTCCTGATAAAGTATTGGGCAAAGGTAAAAATTTATTCTTCGTCTTTACAAAACTGCGCTTATTCCACCGCCATCAACCGACGATACTCATCCCAGGCGTAATTGTCCGTCATCCCGCTGATATAGTCCTGAATCAGCCGCGAGCGATAATAACGTTCCCATAACAATCGCTGATATTTATGCTGCACCACCAGGTTACGCATCTGTTGCTGATAAGCTTTGCGATGTTTACCGGAAAGTTTATGAAACAGTCGGGTTTCAATCGGATGTTTCGCGAGAAAATCCTCATTCATTAACGTGGTAAACTGTTCATAATCGAGCTGCATTAGCGACTGATAAATTTCCAGTAATCCTTTAATGACCCGATAACCCTGTAATTCCAGCTGCTCAACTTCAGGGTGATTAAACACCTGCTGGCGCGCCACGGTTTTAAATAATTTTAACAGGCGCCCTTCATCACCGTCATCTTCCAGCAGCGCATGATTAAAGCTGCCGGCAAAAATGGCAGGTAAATTATCAACAAAGCGGCGCACCGCATGGCTGACCAGCACGCTCTGGACGTTAACCCGCAGCGACATGAAAAATTGATCGCTAATACTGCGACGCTTTTTCTGATTGGCCTCTTTCCACGCTTCATTAATGGTGCGGCTGAACGCGTCGCCGGGTTTCACCGGGCCCCAGGCTTTGAGCAAAGAATGATAGAGCGTATCGACGGTGAAGATGTCTTTTTCTACGGCGTCATCGAGGTCGGCAATACAATAGGAGATATCGTCAGCCGCTTCCATTATCCAGGTCAGTGGATAACGGTGGTGCTCAGGTATATCCGTTGCCGCGCGGAGATCGGCCACATATTCACGTTCGGATAAATAGAAACCCGGCTTTTTCATTAACACGCTGAACTCCGCCGGCTTATCACCCTGCCACCACGCCGGCGCGGTGTATTTTAAAATACACGCCACCTGCGCATAGCTAAGATTTAGCTGCAGCAGGGTATGCACCAGCCGAATAGCCTGCGCATTCCCTTCGAAATGGCACAAATCCTGACGAATCATTGCATTTAACCGGTCGAAATCGGCACGCTGCGCGTCATCCGCCACGCCCGCCACCAGCGGATCCACCAGTTCGGCCGGCAGGTTGTCATCAAACCAGTCATTGATCGCCGCTTCACCAAAATGGCCAAACGGCGGGTTGCCGACGTCGTGCAGCAGGCAGGCCATCTCCACCAGGCTCTCGACCGCGCCCTCAAAGCCATCTAGGCCGTATGCTGCCAGCCCGCCGCCCTGGGTTTTCAGCGTATGCAGAATCTCTTTGGTGATGTAACGCCCGGTTTGCTGCACCTCAAGCGAATGGGTCAGGCGCGAGCGCACGGCCGCATTCCGCTCCAGCGGAAACACCTGGGTTTTTTGTTGCAGACGGCGAATCGCGGCAGAATTAATAATGCGTCCACGATCGCTTTCAAAGTGGCGAGTAATAAAGTATTCGCCTTCGGGATCTTTGCGGCTGGTATAAGGGCGGGTGAAACTGATCTTCTTCCTGAAATTGATCGTCGCCATTGTTACCCCTTATTTTTTCCTGAATTGATCCCCATTGAGCCATGTTAGACTATGCCTCACTTTAGCCTTATACATCCATAACTACAGCGAGATTCTTTATGAAAGCAGGCATTATTGGCGCGATGGAGCAGGAAGTCACACTGCTGCGTGACAAAATTGAAAACCGTCAGACGCTGACGCTGGCCGGCTGCGAAATTTACACCGGTACGCTCAACGGCGTTGAGGTGGCTCTGCTGAAATCGGGCATCGGTAAAACCGCGGCGGCGCTGGGTACCACGCTGCTGCTGGAGCTGTGCAAACCGGATCTGGTGATCAACACCGGTTCCGCAGGCGGTCTGGCACCAACACTGCAGGTGGGCGATATCGTGGTGTCCGATGAAGTGCGTTATCACGATGCCGATGTCACCGCTTTTGGCTATGAGCCTGGTCAGATGGCGGGCTGCCCGGCGGCGTTTGTCGCGGACAGTGCGCTGATTGCCGCCGCAGAGCAGGTGATCAAACAGCTGGATCTCAACGCGGTGCGCGGGCTGGTGGTCAGCGGTGACGCCTTTATCAATGGCGCCGCGCCGCTGGAGCGTATCCGCAGCACCTTCCCGCAGGCAATTGCGGTAGAGATGGAAGCCACGGCGATTGGTCACGTTTGCCATCAGTTTAAGGTGCCGTTCGTGGTGGTACGCGCTATTTCTGACGTGGCCGATAAAGCGTCGCATCTGAGTTTCGAAGAGTTCCTCAGCGTGGCGGCTAAACAGTCGTCACTGATGGTGGAAAACCTGCTGGCTCAGCTGGCGCGTGGCTAAATATCTGCTGCTCGGGCTGTGGCTGCTGTGCCACAGTCTGCTGGCCGCACCGCGCGTCATTACCCTGTCGCCGCATCTCACCGAACTGGCGTTTGCCGCCGGCATCACGCCAGTGGCGGTGAGCGCCTGGTCAGACTATCCCGCTGCTGCTCGCCAGCTGGAGCAGGTGGCGAACTGGCAGGGCATTCGCGTTGAACGCATTGTGCAGCTCAGGCCGGATGTGGTGCTGGCCTGGCGCGGCGGCAATCCGCTACGCCAGGTGGAGCAGCTACAGCGTCTGGGCATCCATGTGGAATGGATCGATCCGCAATCACTCGATCAGATGATTGACGCGCTGGCAGCGCTGCAGCGCTGGAGCCCACAGCCCCAGCGGGCCACCGCGGCCGCACAGGCGTTACACCAGCAGCTGCAGACGCTGCGTCAGCGCTATCAGCAGCAAACGCCGGTGCCGCTGTTTCTGCAGTTTGGCCAGCAGCCGCTGTTTACCGCCGCGCGCAGCACGCTGCAGAATGAGGTTATCACCCTGTGCGGCGGTCGCAATATCTTTGCTGACAGCAGTGTGAGCTGGCCTCAGGTGAGCCGGGAGCAGGTGCTGATGCGGCATCCGCAGGCGATTGTCACTGGCGGTGATGCCAGCCGCGCCGCCAGCGTCGCGCGCTTCTGGCAGCCGCAGCTTAACGTGCCGGTGATTGCGCTTAACGATGACTGGCTGAGCCGGCCGGGTCCGCGCCTGCTGCTGGCGGCAAAACAATTGTGCGAAGCTTTACATCCGACGAAAAATAAAGCATTACCAGACTAAAGATTCGACGATTCATGTCGAAAATCAAATAACAAGGCACAGCGGCCACGTATGCTCTGTGCCCTTTTAGCGCATAGCGCACTTTTGACATCACCAGGATTTCACCATGACCAGAGCGCTGCTGCTGGCCATAGGGCTGATCGTGGCTGCACCGATCGGTGCGGCAACCACCACGGGCTCTATCGCCGTCTCGCTAACGATTTTCTCCCGCTGCGATATCTCACGCCCGAGTGAGCAGACGCTGCCGTCTGTTGACTGCGGCCGACATTTCAGCGCGCAGCCGCGCGTGACACAAAGCGTATTGAACCGCGATGCGATGCGCCGTGAAACGGCTCGCTTAGTGACGATTGAGTGGTAAATCATGGCTGCCAGAACGGCAGCCAGCCCAGCATCAGATGCTGAAAGAGGAGCCGCAGCCGCAGGTGGTTTTGGCGTTCGGGTTAGTCACGATAAAGCGGGAACCTTCCAGACCTTCGGTGTAGTCAACCGATCCACCCACCAGATACTGCAGGCTCATCGGGTCAACTACCAGCGCCACACCCTGCTTCTCGATGGTCATGTCGCCGTCATTCATTTGATCGTCAAAAGTAAAACCATACTGGAAGCCACTGCAGCCCCCGCCGGTAATATATACGCGCAGTTTCAGCGCCGGATTCTCTTCATCCGCAATCAGGTTTTTTACTTTTTTCGCTGCTGCATCGGTGAACTGCAGAGGCAGCGCGGCTACGTCGTCACTCATCTTTTACTCCGGGTAAACGTCCAGGTCAGAAAACGACCTCAATTTCGCTATTATCTGCCAGCCGTCCAGTGCAATCAAGTAGCGCCCTTGACACTGTGTGCCGCCAGTTATGGCATAAAGTATAGCAATGTCGCAGGCGCAAGCGGCCGCGCGCCTTTCTTCACCGGCCGCTCTTCCGTAGAATGGCGCCAGATTTTTTCCAGAACAGCAGG
The DNA here is from genome assembly GCF_018726825.1 of Pantoea sp. B270. Lineage (NCBI taxonomy): Bacteria > Pseudomonadati > Pseudomonadota > Gammaproteobacteria > Enterobacterales > Erwiniaceae > Pantoea > Pantoea sp. B270. The sequence goes on along the minus strand of NZ_JAHCSX010000001.1, from coordinate 3,390,056 downwards.
AGCCGAACCATGAGTAAGTCAGAAAACCTGTATGCCGAAGCACAACGCCTGATCCCGGGCGGCGTGAACTCCCCGGTGCGTGCCTTTACCGGTGTGGGCGGCGTGCCGCTGTTCATCGAACGCGCCGACGGTGCCTATTTGTATGATGCCGATGGCAAAGCCTATATCGATTACGTCGGCTCCTGGGGGCCGATGGTGCTGGGCCACAATAACGCCACCATTCGCAATGCGGTGATCGAAGCCGCCGCGCGCGGCCTGAGTTTTGGCGCGCCGACCGAGATGGAAGTGAAGATGGCCGAGCTGGTGTGCGAGCTGGTGCCGAGCATGGATATGGTGCGGATGGTTAACTCCGGCACCGAAGCCACCATGAGCGCCATCCGCCTGGCGCGCGGTTTCACCCAGCGTGACAAGATCATCAAATTTGAGGGCTGCTACCACGGCCACGCTGACTGCCTGCTGGTGAAAGCCGGTTCCGGTGCGCTGACCCTCGGCCAGCCCAACTCGCCAGGCGTGCCGGCGGATTTCGCCCGTCATACCCTGACCTGCACCTATAACGATCTCGACTCGGTGCGCGCGGCGTTTGAGCAGTATCCGCAAGAGATCGCCTGTATCATCGTCGAACCGGTGGCAGGCAACATGAACTGCATCCCGCCGCAGCCGGAATTCCTGCCGGGCCTGCGTGCGCTGTGCGATGAGTTTGGCGCGCTGCTGATTATCGATGAAGTGATGACCGGCTTCCGCGTGGCGCTGGGCGGTGCCCAGGCGTATTACGACGTTACGCCAGACCTGACATGCCTCGGCAAGATCATCGGCGGCGGTATGCCGGTTGGTGCTTTTGGCGGCCGCCGCGAAGTGATGGCCGCGCTGGCTCCCACTGGCCCGGTGTATCAGGCGGGCACGCTGTCCGGCAATCCGATTGCCATGGCCGCCGGTTTTGCCTGCCTGTCGCAGATTGCGCAGCCAGGCACCCATGCGACCTTAACCGCACTCACCGACCAGCTGTGTGCTGGCCTGCTGGCGGCGGCAGAGGCGGAAAATATCCCGCTGGTGGTGAACCACGTCGGTGGCATGTTCGGTATTTTCTTCACCGACGCCGACAGCGTGACCTGCTACGCCGACGTGACGAAGTGCGATGTGGAGCGCTTTAAGCGTTTCTTCCATCTGATGCTGCAGGAAGGTGTTTACCTCGCGCCATCGGCCTATGAGGCCGGCTTTATGTCACTGGCGCACAGCCAGGAAGATATTCAGCGCACCGTCGATGCCGCACGCCGCTGCTTCGCGCAGCTGTAAACCTGCCGGGGCGCCATTCATAGCGCCCCGCTTCACTAAGCGCGCCTTAGCAGCCAGATAAAATACGGCGCGCCGAAGAAGGTCGCCATCAGGCCTGCCGGGATTTGATCCGGGAAGGCCAGCATGCGCCCGCACCAGTCGGCGAACACCAGCAGGCCCCCGCCGAGCAGGCCTGCCATCAGCAATTGCGGCAGCGCGCGACGGAAGCCGAGCATGCGCACAATATGCGGCGCCATCAGGCCAATAAAACTCAGCGGACCGATAGTGAGCGTCGCGGTGGCGGTCAGCGCGGCCGCCAGCAACAGCAGGCCGAAGCGCGATCGGTTCAGCGCCATGCCGGCTGAGCGCGCCGTGGCACTGCCGAGCGGCAGCAGCGTCAGCCAGCGGCTGGCCAGCGGTGCCAGCGCCACCAGTATCATGCCCACGACAGCACTCTGCAGCGCCTGCGTCATTGAGATGTTGTACGTCGAACCGGAAATCCAGCTCAGCAGCCCGGCCATGCGCGGATCGCCGCTCGCCAGCAACACCATCAGTAACGTGACGAACGCACTGTTCAGCGCCATTCCGGCCAGCAGCATGCGTTCCGGTGCAAAACCGCCGCGGCTGGCCACCAGCATAATCACCAGCAGCGTCAGCGCTGCGCCCAGCACCCCGGCAGGCAGCAGCCAGGCGACCGCGTTGCCGGGCACAAAGAACAGCATGACCACCACCCCGCAGGCCGCTCCGGAGCTGATGCCCAGCACTTCCGGACTGGCCATCGGATTACCGGTCAGACGCTGAATCAGCACCCCGGCGACGCCCAGCATCGTGCCGACCACCAGCGCCGCCAGCACGCGCGGCACGCGCCACGGCAGCAGCTGTTGCAGCATATCGCCGCTGACCCACGTCCAGCCGTGTGCGTCGCGCCCAAACGCAATGCCCGCCAGACTGCACAGCGCCAGAATCATCACGCCCGCCAGACACCAGCGCAGCACGGCCTGCCGCTCCTGCGGCACTGTGTCGCCGGCATTCATCGCCGGCGGCAGCGAGCCCGTGCGCAGACGCGGCAGCAGCCACAGCAGAATCGGCACGCCAATCAGCGCGGTAGCCGTCCCGGTTGACACTTCACGCCAGTGCGCAGTCAGCCACAGCACGCACTGATCGGCCAGCCACAGCAGAAGTGCGCCAATCAGCGGCGCCAGCAGCAAGCGGCTCAGCAGACGACGCGCCCCCAGCATCTTCGCCAGCAGCGGCGCGAACAGCCCGATAAAGCCGATGATACCGGCGACGTTAACCAGCTGCGCACTGAGCAGGATCGCCAGCGCCAGCGCGGCAATGCGCGCCGCCGACAGCGCCAGACCGAGGTTTTTTGCCACGCCATCATCCAGCCCCATCAACGTCAGCGGACGCAACAGCGCCAGCGCCAGTGCGAACGCCAGCAGCAGGCGCGGCCACAGCAGCGCCACGTTGTGGCCGTCGAGCTGGTTCAGCGCGCCGGTGCTCCACAGAAACATGTTTTGCAGCTGATCGTGATTGAAGATGGCAAAGATTTGATTAACCGCGCCGGCATACAGGCTCAGTACCAGACCGGCCAGGATCAGCGTCACCGGCGACAGACGCTTGCCCCAGGCGATACCAAACACCAGCACGCCGACCAGCACCGCCCCGCCCATCGCAGCAAACTGCTGCGTCAGCTCCCCGCCCGGCAGCTGCCACAGAGTGGCGACGGTCAGGCCAAGCTGCGCGCCGGAAGAGACGCCCAGCGTGGTCGGCTCCGCCAGCGGATTGCGCAGCACCTGCTGAAACAGCAGGCCCGCAAGGCCAAGTCCGGCCCCAACCAGCAGCGCCAGCGCCAGCCGCGACAGCAGGCTGTAGTGGAACACCACCTGACGGATGTTATCGATATCCGGCGCGAACATCGCCTGCTGCCACTGCGCCAATGGCAGCGCCTGGCGCAGGTTGATAAACGTGAGCGCCAGCGCCAGTAAACTGAGCACGCTGAGCAGCGCGACGGGAAACAGACGGTTGCGCATCAGTGCGACTCCAGCGCGCGTTCCAGCACGCGAATAAATTTTATGGCTGAGTAAGTGGCGCCGTAGTACCACACCGCCGGCACCCGCCGGAAACGGCCGGAACGGACAAACGGCAGCGCCTGCCACAGTGCGCTTTGCGTCACCTGCTGCATATCGCGTTCGTTATCGTGATCGAAGCAGATCACCTCAACGTCACCGACCTCCGCCAGCCGCTCCAGCCCGACCACCGCACTGCCCCAGAAGTTGGTTTCGCCCTGCCAGGCATTGCGCAGGCCAAGCTGCTCCATCACCTCGAGGAACAGGCTGCCTTTACCGAAGGTAATGGTGTGACGCGGATCCATCAGCGACATCAGCAGCAGCGGACGCTGCGCCCACGGACGTAACCGCTCACGCGCGGCCGCCACTTCACCATCCACCCAGTGCAAATGGGCCTGTGCCTGCGCTTCAAGGCCAAGCCGGGCACCCAGCGCATGCAGCGATGTGCGCGCGGTGGTGAACGGTTTGCCATCGCCGCTGTTGAGGTCAAAGCCCATCGTCGGCGCAATGCGCTCCAGCTTGTCGACCGCCGGGCCGTAACCGTTGGAGTGCAGGATCAGTGACGGTGCCAGCTGGGTCATCAGTTCCAGATTGGGTTCGGTGCGTAAGCCGAGATCGAGGGTGCCGGCCGGCAAGACCGGGTCACCCACCCAGATGGCGTAGTTGTGCAGATCGGCCACGCCGAGCGGGGCGACGCCGAGCGCCATCAGCAACTCCACCGGCAGCCACTCCAGCGCCAGGATGCGCTGGCTGTCCGGCGGCGCGGCGTGCAGCGGTGCAAGGTTCATCAGCGGTGAGAGCGCCAGCGCGGTCAGCAGACGGCGACGGGAAATGTCGAACATCACGAGGCCTCAGTAGACAAAGCTGACGGGCGCGCCGCCCTGTGGATGCGGCAGAATGCCCATCGGAATGCCATAAATATCACCCAGCACCCCGGCCTGCATAATCGCTTCCGGTCCGCCTTGCGCGATCACTTCGCCCGCGCGCAGCGCCACCAGCCGGTCACAGTAGCGAGCCGCCATGTTGAGATCGTGCAGTACCGCTATCACCGTCAGGCCGCGTTCGTGGCTGAGGCGCTGAATCAGCGCCAGCACATCAACCTGATGGGCGATATCCAGCGCCGACGTGGGTTCGTCCAGCAGCAGACAGCGGCTGTTCTGCGCCACCAGCATCGCCAGCCACGCACGCTGCCGCTCGCCGCCGGACAGACTGTCCACCAGCCGCCCGGCGAAGGGTTTCAGTCCAACCAGCGCAATCGCCTCGTCTACCCGATCGCGATCTTCCTGGCCGTAGCGCCCCAGCGCACCGTGCCACGGATAGCGCCCAATCGCCACCAGCTCGCGCACCGTCATGCCCTCCGCCGCGGGCAGCTGCTGCGGCAGATAGGCTACCTGACGTGCAAAAGCTTTACTGCTCCAGGTATCAACCGCTTCACCTTTGAGCATCACGCGCCCTTCGCTGGCGGCATGGTGACGGCCGAGCATCTTCAGCAGCGTGGATTTACCGGAACCGTTATGCCCGATCAGCGCGGTGACTTTGCCCGGGGCGAAAGTCAGCGACAGCGGATGCAGCAGCGTGCGGCCGGGCACACGGAAGCTGACGTTTTCCAGTGAAAAGGTGGTTTCTGCGTGGTGCGGATGCTGCATGATAATCCCTGGTTAACGGGCGCCGCAGCGCCCTGTGTTCAGTATCAGAAGCGGAAGGTGGCGGTACCGACGATCTGGCGCTCTGCGCCCCAGTAGCAGGCGTAGTCGCGGTAGCAGCTGGCAACGTATTCGCGATCGAACAGGTTATTGATGTTGACGCCCACGGTTGAGCCCGGCAAACCGAAGCGGCCCAGATCGTACTTCAGTGCGGCATCTACAGTGGTGTACGCGGCGACGTCAAAGTTCTGGTTGGATTTCACGCCATTTTGCTCATTGTCAGCGTACAGGCCTTTGCTTTCACCCCCGTAGCGCACTCCGGCCCCCACGGTGAAGCCCGACAGTGCGGTTTCGTGGAAGGTGTAATCGCCCCACAGCGAAGCCATATGCTTCGGCACCTGCACCGGCGTACGGCCTCTCAGCAAGGTGTCTTCGGTGTATTCCGCATCGGTATAAGAGTAAGCCGCCGTCAGGTTGATGTTGGCGTTAAGCGCCGCTTTGGCTTCCAGCTCGACGCCGCGTGAGCGGATTTCACCGCTTTGCACGCTGGCAAATTGATGGCTTGCATCGGGATCGGCCGTCAGGTTCTTCGTTTTGGTCAGCTGATAGACCGCCGCCGTCATGACAATCGGACGATCTTTGGGAACGTATTTTACGCCCGCTTCATATTGTTTAGCGCGTGACGGATCAAACGCTTCGCCGCCCCATGTTGCGCCAGCATTAGGAATAAACGCTTCGCTGTAACTGAAATAAGGTGCAATGCCATTATCGAACACATAGTTAACGCCACCACGCCAGGTAAAGGCCTGATCGTTCTGGCGATCAACGCTCTGCGCTACGCGGTCGGTAACGGAATTCATCGCGTAGTCGTAGCGGCCACCGAGCGTCAGCACCCAGCGGTTCCACTCCATTTGATCCTGCGCGTACAGACCGGTCTGGCGTTGCTGGTTCAAACGCTGATAAGGATCGTCATAAGGGGTGTAACTGTCGTTGCCATATTGCGGATTGAATGGACTCAGGCCGGTGGCGGTGCCGAACTGACCATCAATATCGTTACGGGTGCGCTGAAAATCGACGCCCAGCAGTAACGTATGGGCTAAATCACCGGTTGCGAATTTAGCCTGCGCTTGCGTATCCACGGCAAACTGGTTGAGTTTTTCTTTTGAGAATGCGGCATTGCGGGTAATCAGTTGATTCTCAGGGTTATAACCGAAGCCATAAATGCTGCGATAATCGGTCTGCATTTCGGCATAGCGCAGATTCTGGCGCACCGTCCAGGTATCGTTAAAGCTGTGCTCAAAGTTGTAGCCAACCATTTTGGTGTTGCGCGAGATCTTATTGCTGTCTTCGCCTTCATCGAAATTGGTGGGCAGCTTATAGCTGCTGCCGTCCGGCCGGGTGATGCCCACCACGGTGCCTTCACGCGGCAGCCAGCCGTAATAGCCGGTTTCCGGTTCGTTCTGGAAGTAGGTCAGCAGGTCAAAGCGGGTATTGGCATCGGGACGCCAGCTGAACGAAGGCGCAATCGTATAGCGCTTCTCTTTGTTCATCTCCTGTTGCGCATCGGCGCTGCGCGCCAGGCCGGTCAGGCGATAGCTGTAAACGCCGTCATCATCCAGTGAGCCGCCAAAATCGAAGCCGGTGGAGAACAGGTTGTCGGTGCCCATCTGGAACTGGACTTCACGCAGCGTCTCCTGGGTCGGCCGCTTGCTCACCAGTGACACCACACCGCCCGGGTTGCTCTTACCGTACAGCACCGACACCGGACCGCGCAGCAGCTCCGCGCGCTCGAGGAAGTAAGGATCGATAGCGAATTCGGAGTAGTTGTCACCCTGCAGCTTCAGGCCATCCAGATACTGGTTGGTGTTGGTTTCGCTGAAGCCGCGAATCGACAGCGCGTCGATAACGTCCGAGCTGCCGCGGTTACCGGTCAGCACGCCTGGCGTGTAATTGAACGCACCTTTGACGCTGGTCACCGCATGCATTGACATCTCTTCCTGCGTCACCACCGACACCGACTGCGGATTCTTCTCGATTGGCGTATCGGTTTTGGTGCCGGTCGCGCTGTGTTTGGCGGCGATGGTCGGCGACGGTCCCCATGCGCTCTCCTGCACTACGCCGCTGCCGCCATCAGCCGTCACCACCACGGTATCTTCGGCCAGCGCCTGCATGCTGAGTGTGCCCAGAGTCAGGGAAATCAATAACGCGAGCGGTCGACGGGTGGTCACCGCGCGCAGAGAACAAGGAAAAGTGTTTCGCGCATTCATAGTGGGATCTCATGAAAATAGAACAATGCAGGCGAATGGAAACGAGAATGATTATTAGACGCACGGATTTTAGGCGAAACCCGGCAAGCACCGCAAGATGTAATGCCTGCTGGCGGTGAGTTTGCCAGCGGATCGCACATATCCATGATCGCGGCTAAAAAAATGGCGGGCAAAGAAAAAGGCGCCGCAGCGCCAGAGGGAGTTAAATTCAGCTTTTATGCAAGACTCAGGCTGGAGCGCCGCCATGTATCTGGCACCGCCACGTGGTGGTAAAACGCCGGCACTGCACAGGCTCTGAAGGTATAAAGCAGGTGCAGTGCCGGATGGCTTATTTACTGCCAAACATATCTTTAATCCAGCCCGCGACGCCGTCAGAGTCTTTCTGCTCGCCCTGCGGCTGCTGCTGTTGCTGCTGTTGCTGTTGCTGCTCTTGCTGTTGCTGCTGCTGAATCTGCTGCTGTTGCTGCTGGCACAGCGCGTTCGGATCCAGCGCCCACACCGGCAGCGAACGCCAGGTGCTGCTGCCGCTGCCGCAGACAAAGTTACCGGCCGAATCGATATTCATCTGAGTGATATCTTCCGGTGGCGTCAGGACCAGTGGCATCGGCGCCTGGTTGTCGAGGTAGCGACGATAGATCTGCATCGCACCACTGGCACCGTACAGCTTCGAGGTCTGGTTGTTGTCGCGGCCAACCCAGGTGATCGCCACTTCTTTGCCATCAATACCGGCAAACCAGCTGTCGATCAGGTCATTGGTGGTACCGGTTTTCGCCGCCAGATGCGCACCCGGGAAGCGTGCGCCCAGCGCCCGCGCCGTACCGTGATCGGCCACCTGCTGCATGGTATACAGCGTCAGATACGCCGCCTGCGCCGGCTCAACGCGCTGCGCCTGCGGGAAGCTCTGATACAGCACCGTGCCATCTTCCGCAATCACCGAGCGCACCGCCGACAGCGCAGCGCGGTTACCGCCGCTGGCAATTGACTGGAACGCCTGCGCCACTTCAATCGGCGTCAGGTTAAGCGCCCCCAGCAGCATCGCCGGTACCGGATGCAGCTGATCTTTTGGCACGCCCAGTTTGGTCCAGGTATCCACTACCGCGTCGAGTCCCAGCGTCATACCGAGGTTAACGGTTGGCACGTTCATCGAGTTAGTCAGCGCATCCACCAGCATCACTTTACCGCTGAAGCGACGATCGTCGTTCATCGGCTTCCACACCGAACCGTTTGGCTGTTTCAGCGCGATCGGCTCGTCGGCGATCCAGCTGTTCAGGCGATAGCTGTTTGGCTGGCTGAGGGCGGTCAGATAGGTCGCCGGTTTTGCCAGTGAACCAATCGAGCGACGCGCCTGCAGCGCGCGGTTATAGCCGGCAAACTGCGGATCGGCACCGCCGACCATGGCGCGCACTTCACCACTGAAGCGGTCGACTACCACCATCGCGGTTTCCAGATCTTTCAGCCCGCGCTGTTTCTTCAGCGTGGGAATGCCGTCTTCAACCGCTTTTTCCGCCGCATCCTGCGAAATCGGATCGAGCGTGGTGAAGATCTTCACGCCGGAGAGGTCTTTGACCTTATCGCCCAGCTTCGCCTGCAGCTCATTACGCACCATCTGCATAAATGCCGGCTGCGGCGTGATCACCCCACCTTTCGGCTGAACGCCAAGCGGCCGCGCCGACAGCATGTCGTACAGCTCCTGATCGATCACTTTCTGCTGTTGCAGCAGACGCAGCACCAGGTTACGACGCTCCAGCGCCAGCTGCGGATTACGCCACGGATTGTACAGCGACGCACCTTTAACCATGCCGACCAGCATCGCCTGCTGATCAAGGCTCAGTTCGTCCACCGGGCGGCCAAAGTAGTACAGGCTGGCCAGCGGGAAACCGCGGATTTGGTCATTGCCCGCCTGGCCGAGATACACCTCGTTCAGGTAGAGCTCAAGAATGCGATCTTTGCTGTAGCGCGCATCCATGATCACCGCCATATAGGCTTCACGCGCTTTACGCCACAGCGAGCGTTCGTTGGTGAGGAACAGGTTTTTCACCAGTTGCTGCGTCAGCGTACTGCCGCCCTGCACCGCTTTACCGGCGGTGATATTGGCGAGGAAGGCGCGACCAATCGAGTACGGGCTGATGCCGTCATGCTCGTAGAAGTGGCGGTCTTCGGTGGCGATCAGCGTATCGACCAGCAAATCCGGGAACCCGGCGCGCGGCACAAACAGACGCTGCTCGCCGTTTGGCGACTGCAACATGGTGATCAGCCGCGGATCGAGGCGGAAGAAGCCAAAGTCGCGTCCGGTATCGAGGTTTTTAATCTCGCTCAGCTCGTTGTTGCTGAAGGTGAGACGCGCGTTAATCTGGCCCTCTTTGCTGTCCGGAAAATCAAACGGACGGCGCAGCAGGTCAATGGTGTTGCCTTTCACGCTGAACTCACCCGGACGGGTAATGCGCGACACTTCGCGATACTGCGTGCCTTCCAGCAGCGCAATCATCTCTTTCTTGTCGTAAGCCATGCCCGGTTCGAGGCTGACCATGCGCCCGTACACGGCTGCTGGCAGCTGCCACACTTTACCGTCAATGCGGCTGCGGATTTCCGAATCGAGATAGACGCCCCAGGCGGCCATCACCACGACAAACACCAGGAAGAGTTTAATCAACCAGCCTAACCAGCGGCGTTTGCCACGCGCGGGTCGTTTTCCTTTACCTTTGGGTGGCACCGGCGCACTCTCCTCATCATCTTCGTCAAAATCGTCCTGATCGATATCATCTTCAGGCTCCCTGCGGCGACCCCGGCGCGTAACGTTACGCGGCGGCTTTGGCGCTTTTCCTTTGCGCCCAATAGGTTCGCGATCGTTCCCAGACATGCTTTGTTTTCTCCAGGCATAGCTACGGCAGCGCCGCTACTCTAACTGCTTTCTCGTGCCGCGCATGGCAGAACCCTCTGAATTCGATCCACTGCGGGCTACGAGGAATATTTTTTGGTGCGCCTCGTCGGCAAGGCGCTGGCCGGATCGTCCGGCCACGGATGTTTGGGATAGCGCCCTTTCATCTCTTTCTGCACTTCAGGATACGCACCGCGCCAGAACGCCGCGAGGTCGCGGGTGATCTGCAGCGGACGGTGCGCCGGCGAAAGCAGCTCCAGCACCAGCGGAACGCGCCCATCGGCAACCGCCGGGTTCTGCGCCTCGCCAAACATCTCCTGCATACGCACCGCCAGCACGGGGGGCTTTTCCGCGTCGTAGCGAATCGGCAGGCGACTTCCGGTCGGCACAGTGTAATGAGTTGGCAGCACAGTATCCAGCCGCTGCCGCTGTGACCATGTCAGCAAATGTAATAAAGCGCTGACAAGATTAACGCTCTGCAGCCCTTTTAAATCGCGTACTGCGCCCATCTCCGGCAGCAGCCAGTGCTCCAGCGAGGCCAGTAGTGTGTCATCATCCAGCGTCGGCCACGCCTCTTCCGGCAGCCACTGCGCGGCGCACTGCAGGCGCACACGCAGCTGCTCTGCCTCTGGCGTCCAGCCGAGCACCGCCAGCCCTTTTTCGCGGATCCAGCGCAGCATCGCCGGATGCAGGATCTCCGGCTCGGGCCGCGCCTGCGGCTGGGCCCGCAGGATCAGCGCGCCAATCGCTTCCCGCTTCCACGCGCGCAGCGTGCCTTTGTCGTCATCCCAGTCCACATCGGTGCGCTGCTCAACCAGCTGCGGGCACTGCTGGCGTAACGCATCCATCTCTACCGGCAGCGCCAGCAGCATGCGTGCATCGGCGCTGCTGGCCCCCTGCAGCAGGCTCGGTGCAATCAGCCACTCATAGCGGCTCAGGCCGTCGTGCTCATCCAGCATTGCGCCGATACCATTGGCGAGCTGATAGCGCGCGCTGTGACCGCGACGCTGCGCCAGCCGGTCAGCAAATCCGGCGGCCAGCAGCGCCGGGAAGCGATCGGCGTCAACGCGCCCCTGACCTGCATTCAGGCGCTGCTGCCAGTGGCGCGCGCGCCGCAGCCACTGCGGCTGTGGCTGGTTGAGCGCATCACGCAGATCGACACTGCCGCTGCGCGGCGGATCCTCCAGAATCGCCACCAGCAACGCCGCGCTGGCGATGGCGTGCACATCGTCGCCGGCGGCGCACAGCATCGCCGTGAGACGTGGATCGCTGCCGAGCTGCGCCATTTTACGGCCGCGCGCGCTGAGCCGCCATTCGCTATCCAGTGCGCCGAGCCGCTGCAGCTGTTGACGTGCCGCCTGCAGGCTGCGCGCCGGTGGACTATCCAGCCATTGCAGCTGAGCCGCGTCCTGACAGCCCCACTGCAGTAAATCCAGCTGCAGCGAGGCCAGATCGCTGGTGAGTATCTCCGGCTCACTCTGCGCCGCCGCACGCAGCGCCTGCTCCTGCGGCAGCAGATGCAGACAGATCCCCGGCGCCAGGCGACCGGCGCGGCCAGCGCGCTGCGTCATTGATGCCTGGCTGATGCGCTGGGTCAGCAAACGCGTCACGCCGCTGCGCACGTCAAACTGCGCCGCGCGCTCCAGCGCGCTGTCCACCACCAGGCGAATGCCTTCAATCGTCAGGCTGGTCTCGGCGATATTGGTGGCGAGCACCACTTTACGCCGGCCCGGCGCGGCCGGCAGGATGGCTCGCCGCTGTGCCTCCAGCGACAGCGCACCATATAAAGGAGATAAATCCACCTCATCACTGACGCGCGACGCCAGTTCACGCTTCACCCGTTCAATCTCCGCCACGCCGGGCAGAAACAGCAGCAGCGAACCGGGCTCATCCCGCAGCAACTGTGCCACCTCGCGCGCCACTGCCTCTTCAAACCGCTGCTGCGGATTGAGCGAGGCGTAACGTCGAATCACCGGAAAGCTGCGCCCCTGTGACGCAATAAACGGCGCGTCGGGCAGCAGCGTGCGTAGCTGCTGATTATCCAGCGTTGCCGACATCAGCAGAATTTTCAGGTCGTCGCGCAATCCCTGCTGCACATCAAGCAGCAGCGCCAGCGCCAGATCAGCCTGCAGGCTGCGCTCATGGAATTCGTCGAGGATCACCAGCGATACGCCCTCCAGCAGCGGATCGCGCTGCAGCATGCGCGTCAGAATGCCTTCGGTGACCACCAGCAGACGCGTCGCTGCGCTGCTGCAGTTTTCCCCGCGCAGCCGATAGCCTACCGTCCCGCCCGGCTGTTCACCCAGCTGTTCCGCCAGCCGCTGTGCCACGTTGCGTGCCGCCAGCCGGCGCGGCTCCAGCATGATGATTTGCCCTGACAGCTGCGCCTGTTGCAGCAGCTGTAGCGGCAGCCAGGTGGATTTCCCGGCGCCGGTCGGGGCCGCCAGCAGCACCTGTGGCGACTGCGCCAGCGCGGCCAGCAATGCAGGCAGTACCTCGCTTACCGGTAACTCACTCACACTCAACTCCCACTCTGCCTGTGCTAAGATGGCGCGCATTGTACACCACCCGGCGCCAATTACCGGAGTTCAGCATGGCCACGCAACGACTGTTTTTTGCCCTCGAATTGCCTGATGCCCTCCAGCAACAACTGGTGCAATGGCGGGCCGATTGCTTCGCCGCAGACGCGGGTAAACCGGTGGCGTCGGCGAATCTGCACCTGACGCTGGCGTTTCTCGGTGAGGTCAGCACGGAAACGGCGGAGCAGCTGCAGCAGCTGGCGGCACGCATCCGCCAGCCGGGCTTTACGCTGGATCTCGATGACGCCGGTCACTGGCCGCGTCCCGGCGTGGTGTGGCTTGGCTGCCAGCGCGCGCCGCGCGGTTTACTGCAGCTGGCCAACCTGCTGCGCGCCCAGGCCGCGCGCCATGGTTGTGCGCAGAGTACGCAGCCGTTCCATCCCCACATCACCCTGCTGCGCCACGCGGCGCAGGCCGTGGCGCTGCCGCCGCGCGGTTTTCACTGGCGCGTTGAGGTGAGTCATTTCGCGCTGTTTGCGTCCAGTTTCACGCAGGGACGCACGCGCTATCGCCGGCTGGCGCGCTGGCCGCTGTTATCTGCCGCAGGAGCATAAATGCAGTTCGATCCGCCGTTACAATCAGCCCGCTTAATCACCCGCTATAAACGTTTTTTAGCCGATGTCATTACGCCTGAAGGTGACACCTTTACCCTGCACTGCGCCAATACCGGTGCGATGACCGGCTGCGCCACGCCAGGCGACACGGTGTGGTACTCCACCTCGGCCAGCGCGACGCGCAAATATCCGCATAGCTGGGAAATAACGCAAACCGCGCAGGGCCACTGGATTTGCGTCAACACCCTGCGCGCCAACCAACTGGTGCGCGAGGCGCTGCTGCGCGATGCAATTCCGGAATTATCCGCTTATAGCCACTGCCAGGCTGAGGTGAAATACGGCACGGAAAAAAGCCGAATTGACTTCCTGTTGCAAGCGGAGGGCAAAGCCAACTGCTATATTGAAGTCAAGTCCGTCACCCTTTTACAAAATGGTAAAGGCTATTTTCCGGATGCGGTGACGGCTCGTGGACAGAAACATCTGCGCGAATTAAGCACTATCGCGGCAGAAGGCCACCGGGCCGTTTTGTTGTTTGCTGTTCTGCACACGGGGATTGAGGACGTTTCCCCGGCGCACCATATCGATGCGCAATACGCAGAACTACTGGTACAGGCGCAGCGCTGCGGTGTGGAAGTGTTGGCGTATCAGGCTCAGATTTCACCGGCAGAAATGTTACTTACCCGGCCGTTAACGGTAACGATTAACGCACAGTTGTAATATTTAACGTTATTTGCTGTGATAAGAATGTTCTGAGCGGTGCGCTAAATACGCTGTTCCTCACAGGCTTGTCAAGGTGCGTTCATGAATAATTGCCAACCTTGATTGCTTCTGCTATTTATAGCGGCCTGTTTTTTTCCCTGATGGGAATCGATATGCCCCGCATGCGTCGGGTTGCAGGCAAAGGCTTTCGCAATCTGAAACAGAACGGGTAGTGCGTGTTATCCAGGAGAAACAACATGCAAGAAGGGCAAAACCGTAAAACATCGTCCCTGAGTATCCTCGCCATCGCTGGGGTGGAGCCGTATCAGGAGAAACCGGGCGAAGAGTATATGAATGACGCCCAGCTGAGCCATTTCCGCAAGATTCTGGAAGCCTGGCGCAACCAACTCAGGGATGAAGTAGACCGTACTGTGTCGCATATGCAGGACGAAGCTGCCAACTTCCCGGATCCGGTTGACCGTGCCGCCCAGGAAGAGGAGTTCAGCCTGGAGCTGCGTAACCGCGATCGTGAGCGCAAACTCATTAAAAAGATTGAGAAAACGCTCAAGAAAGTGGAAGACGACGACTTTGGCTACTGCGAATCCTGTGGGGTCGAAATTGGTATCCGCCGTCTCGAAGCGCGTCCGACCGCCGATCTCTGCATTGACTGCAAAACGCTGGCAGAAATCCGCGAGAAGCAGATGGCAGGCTAATGGCCGTTAACAGACTGTCGCCGCACAGCCGGGAAAACCACTGTTTTCCCGCCGTGCGGTGTACCACAGCATGATGTCCGCCACGCTTCCCTGCATCGGGCGTTTCGCCCCCTCTCCTTCCGGTGATCTTCATTTCGGTTCGCTGATAGCCGCATTAGGCAGCTACCTGAGCGCGCGCGCGCAGCAGGGCCGCTGGCTGGTGCGCATTGAAGATATTGATCCGCCGCGTGAAGTCGCCGGTGCCGCAACGCGCATCCTGCGTCAGCTGACGCATTATGGGCTGCACTGGGACGGCGACGTGCTGTGGCAGTCGCAGCGCCACGAGGCCTATCGCGCGGCGCTGAGCTGGCTGCGCGAACACCGTCAAAGCTACTTTTGTACCTGCCCGCGCAGCCGCATTCAGCAGCTGGGCGGCTTTTACGACGGTCACTGCCGCGATTTACATTTGCCGCCGGACGGCGCCGCGCTGCGGCTGCGTCAGCATGCGCCGGTGTACGGTTTTGACGATCGCCTGCGCGGCCATCTGCAGGCGGAGCCGCGTCTGGCGCAGGAAGACTTTATTATTCACCGTCGTGACGGACTGTTCGCCTATAACCTTGCGGTGGTGGTCGATGACCATTTTCAGGGCGTGACGGAGATTGTGCGCGGTGCGGATTTGATTGAGCCAACGGTGCGCCAGATTGCGCTGTATCAGCAGTTTGGCTGGCCGGTGCCGGCTTATCTGCATCTGCCGCTGGCAATTAACCCGGACGGTAATAAATTGTCGAAGCAGAACCACGCGCCAGCCTTACCGGACGGCGATCCGCGACCGGTGCTGGTGCAGGCGCTGAGCTTTCTGGGGCAGTCGGTTTTGCCAGGCTGGCAGGACCATGGGCTGGAGGCGTTGCTGGACCATGCGGTTACACACTGGGATAGCGCATCGATTCCGCGGCATGATGCGCAACAACCGGATGAGGCGACAACGCCATTCCTAAATGGTTCGCAACAGGCTATGATTAGCCGCTGATTTTATTCACACCCATTTTCTCACTGTCGAGGTGTCCCATTTTTACCCGAGTCGCTAATTTTTGCCGGAGAGTCCTCAAGCGTGATGAGGAGGCCCCTGAAGAGGTGGAAACCGTAAGTCTGATGACCGTTATCCCCCGGGAAAGCCACAATATCTCACGCA
The DNA here is from genome assembly GCF_018726825.1 of Pantoea sp. B270. Taxonomy (NCBI): domain Bacteria; kingdom Pseudomonadati; phylum Pseudomonadota; class Gammaproteobacteria; order Enterobacterales; family Erwiniaceae; genus Pantoea; species Pantoea sp. B270. Next base: position 3,374,220 of record NZ_JAHCSX010000001.1, on the reverse strand, counting down.
AAGATATCAGCGAAAACGCTCTCAAAGTGCTGTATCGCCTGAACAAAGCCGGATACGAAGCCTATCTGGTTGGCGGCGGCGTGCGCGATTTGCTGCTGGGTAAAAAGCCGAAGGACTTTGACGTGACCACCAACGCCACGCCGGAGCAGATGCGTAAGCTATTCCGCAACTGCCGCCTGGTCGGGCGTCGCTTCCGTCTGGCGCATGTGATGTTCGGTCCGGAAGTGATCGAAGTCGCCACGTTCCGCGGCCACCATCAGGAAGAGAGCGTCGACGATCGCAACGGTTCGCAGCGCGGTCAGAACGGCATGCTGCTGCGCGACAACATTTTTGGCAACATTGAAGATGATGCGCAGCGCCGCGATTTAACCATCAACAGCCTCTATTACAGCGTGGCTGATTTCACCGTGCGCGATTACGTCGGTGGCCTGCAGGATCTGCAGGAAGGCATCATCCGCATGATTGGCGATCCGGAAACGCGCTACCGCGAAGATCCGGTGCGTATGCTGCGCGTGGTGCGCTTCGCCGCCAAGCTGGACATGAGCATTGCGGCGGAAACCGCCGAGCCGATTCCCCGCCTCGCCACGCTGCTGAATGACATTCCGCCGGCGCGCCTGTTTGAAGAGTCGCTGAAGCTGCTGCAGGCCGGTTACGGTTATCGCACCTATCTGATGATGCGTGAATACCAGCTGTTCCAGCCGCTGTTCCCGACGCTGGCGCGCAACTTCACCGAACAGGGCGACAGCCCGATGGAGCGCATGCTGGCCCAGGTGCTGAAAAACACCGATACCCGCCTGCACAACGATATGCGCGTGAATCCGGCGTTCCTGTTTGCGGCGATGTTCTGGTATCCGCAGCTGGAGTCAGCCGAGCAGATTGCGCAGGAGAGCGGCCTGACCTATTTCGACGCCTTTGCGCTGTCCATGAACGAAACGCTGGATGAAGCCTGCCGTGCGCTGGCGATTCCGAAACGTATCACCACGCTGATTCGCGATATCTGGCAGCTGCAGCTGCGCATGTCGCGCCGTCACGGTAAGCGCGCATGGAAGCTGATGGAGCATCCTAAATTCCGTGCCGCCTACGACCTGCTGGCGCTGCGCGCAGAAGTCGAGAACAACGCCGAGCTGCTGCGCCTCAGCCAGTGGTGGGGCGAGTTCCAGTCGGCGGTGCCGACACAGCAGAAGACCATGCTCAACACCCTGGGTGACGATCCGGCTCCGCGCCGTAAACCACGCCGTCCGCGCCGTCGTCCAGCTGGCCCGCGCCGCGACAGCAACCACAGCGCGTCATGACGCGGGTCTATCTCGCCTTAGGCAGTAATCTCGCCGATCCGCTGCATCAGGTTGATGCAGCGCTGGCCGCGCTGGATGCCATTCCCGATACCCACCGCGTAGCCACCTCCGCGTTTTATCGCACGCCACCGTACGGCCCGCCGGATCAGCCGGATTACCTCAACGCCGTGGTGGCACTGGAGACCACACTGGCCGCGGAAACGCTGCTCGATCACACCCAGCGCATTGAGCTGGAGCATGGCCGGGTGCGCAAAGCTGAACGCTGGGGACCGCGCACGCTGGACCTCGATATCATGCTGTTCGGCAATGCAGTGATCCACACGCCGCGCCTGACGGTGCCGCACTACGATATGCACAACCGCGCCTTCATGCTGGTGCCACTGCTGGAAATCGCGCCGACGCTGCGCCTGCCGAACGGCCAGCCGCTGGCCGGCATTCTGGCGACGCTGGACCGCAGCAGCATTCGCTTGTGGTCCGCCTGACGCGGCAGAATCGCACGCCCGTCGTATCGCCTTTGCAATCAATCCAGTACACTGCGCGCATCAGAAAATGCTGGAGATTGCGATGAAACCCACCACCCTCTCTCACTTACGCCAGCTGAAAGCCAGCGGCCGCAAGTTCGCCACGCTGACCGCCTACGATTTCAGCTTCGCGCGCCTGTTTGCCGACCAGGGCATTCCGCTGCTGCTGATTGGCGATTCGCTCGGCATGACCGTGCAGGGCCATGATTCCACGCTGCCGGTGACGGTCGACGATATTGCTTATCACACCGCCGCCGTGCGGCGCGGTGCGCCTAACGCGCTGGTGATGGCCGACCTGCCATTTATGAGTTACGCCACGCCGCAGCAAACCTTTGACAGTGCCGCGCAGCTGATGCGCGCCGGTGCCAACCTGGTAAAACTGGAAGGCGGCGCCTGGCTGGCAGAGACCGTGCGCATGCTGACCGAACGCGCCGTGCCGGTGTGTGGTCATCTGGGATTGACACCGCAGTCGGTTAATATCTTCGGTGGCTACAAGGTGCAGGGGCGCGATGAAGCGGCAGCCGAGCGCCTGCTGGCGGATGCGCTGGCGCTGGAAGCGGCCGGTATGCAGCTGCTGGTGCTGGAATGCGTGCCGGTCGCGCTGGCTGAGCGCGTCACAAAAGCGTTGTCGGTACCGGTGATCGGCATCGGTGCCGGTAACGTCACCGACGGCCAGATTCTGGTGATGCACGACGCGTTTGGTATTACCGGCGGCCACATTCCAAAATTTGCCAAAAATTTCCTTGCGGAAACCGGCGACATTCGTGCGGCAATTCGCCAGTATATGGCCGACGTTGAGGCAGGCACCTACCCTGCTGCCGAACACAGTTTCCAGTAAATCAGGAGATTTGCAGTGCTGATCATTGAAACGCTGCCGCTGCTGCGCCGTGAGATTCGACGCTGGCGCCAGGCAGGTAAACGCATCGCGCTGGTGCCCACTATGGGCAACCTGCATGAGGGGCATCTGACGCTGGTGGATGAAGCACGCCAGCGCGCAGATATCGTGGTGGTATCGATCTTCGTTAACCCGATGCAGTTTGATCGCGCCGACGACCTGGCGCGCTATCCGCGCACGCTGCAGGACGATTGTGAAAAACTCAATCGCCACAGCGTCGACCTGGTCTTTGCCCCGGCGCCGGCCGATGTCTATCCGCAGGGTCTCGACAGCCAGACGTTTGTTGAAGTCCCGGGCCTCTCCTCGCTGCTGGAGGGCGCCAGCCGTCCCGGTCATTTCCGCGGCGTGGCGACCATCGTCAGTAAGCTGTTTAATCTGGTACAGCCGGATATCGCCTGTTTTGGCGAGAAGGATTTTCAGCAGCTGGCGATCATCCGCAAGATGGTGGCGGACATGGGCTTTGACATTGACATCGTTGGCGTGCCGACGGTGCGCGCCAAAGACGGTCTCGCGCTCAGCTCACGTAACGGCTATCTTACTGCCGATGAACGCAAGCTGGCGCCGGTGCTCAGCCAGGTGATGAACAGCATGGCGCAGCGCCTCAGCAACGGCGAGCGGCACGTGGATGAGATTATTGAGCACGCCGAACAGACGCTGCGCGATCAGGGCCTGCGCCCGGACGGCCTGGCCATCTGCGATGCCGATACGCTGCAGCCGCTGACGGTCGACAGCCAGCGCGCAGTGATTCTGATGGCCGCCTGGCTTGGCAATGCGCGTTTGATTGATAATCAGCAAGTGGATCTGACGGTTTAACGCCGTCGTTTATGGGCAGCATGTACCCGCTACACACTGCGCGGTGGAAACCGGCCGCGCACGGGTATAACAAAGGTATCACGCTATGATTCGTACCGTATTACAAGGCAAACTGCACCGCGTAAAAGTGACGCAGGCGGATTTGCATTATGAAGGCTCCTGCGCCATCGATCAGGATTTTCTTGATGCCTCCGGCATTCTGCAATACGAAGCCATCGACATCTATAACGTCACCAACGGCCAGCGCTTCTCTACCTATGCCATTGCCGCCGAGCGTGGCTCGAAAATCATTTCGGTCAACGGTGCAGCCGCGCGCTGTGCCTGTCAGGGCGATCTGCTGATCATCTGTTCTTATGTGCAGGTGGAAGATGAAGTAGCGCGCAGCTGGCAGCCCAAAGTGGCCTACTTCGACGGCGATAACGAGATGAAACGTATCGCTAAAGCGCTGCCGGTGCAGGTGGCCTGATCATCCCGCGCGCTGTACTGACAGCGCGCCTTTCCCTTATACGCCCGCCAGCTGCGGCTGCCCTTTGCGCTTCAGCGTAAACAACCAGTCAAACCATCCTTTTGCCCGCAGTACGCACAGCGCCGTTGGCAACGCCAGCGCGACGCTGAACGCCAGCACAAAATGCAGGTCAGCCAGCCACGCAGAGTGGCCGTCGTGGCGCAGCAATTTACTGCACACCTGAATCGCCAGATAGTGCGACAGATAAAACACAATCGAATGGCGGCCAACGTAGTTAATCGCCCGCAGATTGATACGACAGGCCAGCGCAACGAACAGCGGGATTGAGGGCAGCGCCAGCGGCAGCAGCCACGGCGAATGCTGACGCAGCCCGCCCCACAGGCTGAACACCGCAAGCAACATAAAGGCGATCAGCGACAGCAGCAGCGGCGTACGACGCTGCGCGAACGCGGCAATATCAATATCCTGGCGCACCAGCCAGTCGGCGCTGTAGAAGAAGGCAAACAGCACCAGCGACTTGTTCAGATGCAGGTTGTCGAAACTGGCAAACAGCGAGTCAGGCGGCACCGGCGGCAGCAGCACCGCACCGGCAACGCACAATGTCAGCACCAGCGCCGCAGGCAGGCGGCGCGCCGGGATAATCAGCACAAAGAACAGAAACAGCGAGTGCAGAAACCAGGTGATATCGCCGCCGCTCAGATGGCCGAGCGCGATGGCCAGCGGCGACTGTGGGTGATTGGCCATCGCGCTGAAGGTCCACTTCAGCCCGCCGTAGATCAGCGCCCAGACGGCAAACGGATAGAGAATGCTGCTGACTTTGTTTCGCAGATAGCGCGCCTGCCCGTGGCGTAAACCGCTGGCGACGAACAGTCCGGAGACGAAGCACATCAGCCCCATACGCACCGGCGCCAGCAGCTGATTCACCAGCTCGTTAAAGGCAGTGAAGTGCCCGGCCTGCTGGTTCACTGCAATCATACAGTGCAAAAAAATCACCGCCAGAATACTCATGCCGCGTAAATTATCAATCCATGATACCCGATTCACTCTTCGCTTCCCCGCTGCTTTTTTGGTCAGCGGCCACTATGGGGAAAGCCACAGACTGAAAGCACAAGACGCGTCTGGAATTGCGAAGAGTGGGTAAAAAAAAGCCGCCGCCGGACGACGCCGGCAGCGGCTTCTTATTCGGACCTGCGCCTCAGGTGCGCAAGCCGCGTCCGCGCTGAATCAGCGCATACACCAGCACGTAAAACACCACGATAAACGCCACCAGCACTGACAGCGTCAACACCAGCGGAACATCGTTGATGCCAAGGAAGCCATAGCGGAACCCGCTGATCATGTACACCACCGGATTGAGCTTCGACACCGCCTGCCAGAACGGCGGCAGCAGCGCCAGCGAGTAGAATACGCCACCGAGGTAAGTTAACGGCGTCAGCACGAAGGTCGGGATCAGGCTGATATCGTCAAAGGTGCGCGCAAACACCGCATTCAGCAGGCCCGCCAGCGAGAACAGAATCGCCGTCAGCAGCAGCGTGATCGCCACCATCGGCCACGAGAATACGTGGAACGGCACGAAAAACAGCGACACCGCCGTCACCAGCACGCCCACGCACACGCCGCGCGCTACGCCGCCGCCGACATAACCGGCGATAATGATGTGCGTCGGCACCGGCGCCACCAGCAGCTCTTCAATGTTGCGCTGGAACTTGGCGCTGAAGAATGACGAGGCGACGTTGGCGTAAGCGTTGGTGATCACCGCCATCATAATCAGGCCCGGCACGATAAACTGCATGTAGCTGAAGCCGTGCATATCGCCGATGCGTGAGCCGATCAGATTGCCAAAGATAATGAAGTACAGCGTCATGGTGATCACCGGCGGCACCAGCGTCTGAATCCAGATGCGGGCAAAACGGTTGATCTCTTTGCTCCAGATACTCTTGAGCGCAACCCAGTACAGATGCGTCATGCGGTTACTCCTGTTTTTCCCTGCGTCAGGCTGACGAACAGCTCTTCCAGACGATTCGCTTTATTGCGCATGCTGAGCACCTGCACGCCCTGCGCGCTCAGCTGGCTGAATACGCTATTCAGCCCCTGTTCACGCATCACTTCCACTTCCAGCGTTGAGGTATCAACCAGACGATACTGGAAGCCCTCCAGCTGCGGCAGCGGGCTGCGCGGCGCCAGGTCGAGGATAAAGGTTTCCGACTGCAGCTTGGACAGCAGCCCTTTCATTGAGGTGTTCTCCACCAGCTCGCCGCTCTGGATGATGCCGATGTTACGGCACAGCATTTCCGCCTCTTCCAGATAGTGGGTGGTCAGGATGATGGTGGTGCCTTTGGCGTTCAGCTCTTTCAGGAACACCCACATCGAGCGGCGCAGTTCGATATCCACGCCAGCCGTCGGCTCATCAAGAATCAGCAGTTTCGGTTCATGCATCAGCGCCCGGGCAATCATCAGCCGGCGCTTCATCCCGCCGGACAACATGCGCGCCCGTTCGTTACGCTTGCCCCACAGGTCGAGCTGATTAAGGTATTTTTCCGCGCGCTTGTTCGCTTCGGCGCGTTCCACGCCGTAATAACCGGCCTGATTAACCACAATCTGCATTACGGTTTCAAACGGGTTAAAGTTGAATTCCTGTGGCACCAGCCCAAGCTGCCGCTTGGCGTTGACCACATCTTTCTGCAGGTCGTAGCCAAACACGCGCACGCTGCCGCTGGATTTGTTCACCAGCGAGCTGATAATGCCAATGGTGGTGGACTTACCGGCACCGTTAGGGCCCAGTAAGGCATAAAAGTCGCCTGCTTCCACGTTGAGATCGAGGCCTTTCAGCGCCTGTACGCCGCCGGGATAGGTCTTGGTCAGCCCGGAAAGTTCCAGTGCATAAGTCATTGCGAGTCCGTACCCTGTTGTAGTGACATCATAGCCATATGAAATGATAGTGCGCTCGCGTCGAGCGTGCGGGGTTATTCAGCGATAACGGTTGTGAAATCAAAGGAATTGCGCAGAGTGATAACCCACCACACTCTACCACTCTGCGTGCCGCAGGAAAACGCGTGCCGAGCCCGTAAGTCATTGAGTTACGGGCTGCGCATCTTATCGCAGGCGGAGGGAATCAGCCTTGGAAGATTGTGCGGTTATTCGTCCAGCAGCGTAACTTTGCCGATATACGGCAAATGACGATAGCGCTGTGCGTAGTCGATACCGAAGCCGACCACGAACTCATCCGGAATGGTAAAGCCGACAAACTCGACCGGCACCTCAACTTCACGACGCTCCGGCTTATCCAGCAGCGTGCAGATCGCCAGCGATTTTGGCTCACGCAGCTGCAGAATTTCACGCACTTTGCTCAGGGTGTTACCGGAGTCGATGATGTCTTCGACGATCAGCACATCTTTGCCGCGAATGTCTTCATCGAGATCTTTGAGGATTTTCACGTCGCGCGTGGAGGACATGCCGCTGCCGTAGCTGGAGGCGGTCATGAAGTCGACTTCGTGCGCGACATCAATGGCGCGGCACAGGTCTGCCATAAACATGAAGGAGCCGCGCAGCAGGCCGACCAGCACCATTTCGCTGCCGCTGTTGCGGTAGTGCTCGCTGATCTGCTTGCCCAGTTCGGCAATACGGGTTGCGATCTCCTGCTCAGAGATCATCACGTCGACGGTGTGTTTCATTGCATTCGCCTAAGAAGGTTTTCAGAAAGCCGCGCATTCTATCATAGTCGACGCACAGGCTAACGCCGCGCACAGAACGCAAACGTTATCGTGGCGAAATTTATTGCGCTGGCGTTAACTGTAAGCATCCTGCCCGCTCTCTCTGGAGATCCCTATGGCCGCTTCATCAGGTAAAAAAACGCAGATCGGCACGCGTGAACTGCATCCGGAAACGCAGATGCTTAACTACGGTTACGATCCGCGCCTGTCAGAAGGTGCGGTGAAGCCGCCGGTGTTTCTGACGTCAACCTTTGTGTTTAACAGCGCCGAAGAGGGCAAAGAATTTTTCGATTTCGTTGCCGGTCGCCAGCAACCGCCGGCGGGCAAAAGCGGTGGGCTGGTCTATTCCCGCTTCAACCATCCTAACAGCGAGATCGTCGAAGATCGGCTGGCCATTTATGAAGGTGCCGAAAGCGCCGCGCTGTTCTCTTCCGGCATGTCGGCGATTGCCACCACGCTGCTGACCTTTGCCCGTCCCGGCGAAGTGATCCTGCACTCGCAGCCGCTGTACGGCGGCACCGAAACGCTGCTGAGCAAAACGCTGCACGATCTGGAGATCAAAGCGGTGGGGTTCAGCGACGGCACCGACGAAGATAAAGTGTATGAGGCCGCGAAGCTGGCGTGGCAGCGCGGGCGCGTCGCGATGATTCTGATTGAAACGCCGGCCAACCCCACCAACAGTCTGGTAGATATCCAACTGATGCGTCAGGTGGCAGAGGTGATCACCCAGCAGCAGGGCTCCCGGCCGATTCTCGCCTGCGACAACACCCTGCTCGGCCCGCTGTTTCAGCGTCCGCTGCAGCACGGCGCGGATATCTCGCTCTACTCGCTGACCAAATATGTCGGCGGTCATTCCGATTTGATTGCCGGCGCCGCGCTGGGCAGCCGGGCGTTAATTAACAAGGTGCGTTCGCTGCGCAGCGCGATTGGCACCCAGCTCGATCCGCACTCCAGCTGGATGATTGGCCGCTCGCTGGAAACGCTGTCGCTGCGCATGGAGAAAGCCGCCAGCAATGCGGAAAAGGTCGCGGCATTTTTACGCGATCACGCGCAGGTGGCGAAACTGCACTGGTTGCCCTATCTCGACGCCAGCAGTCCGGCAGGAGAAACCTGGCAGCGCCAGTGCAGCGGTGCCGGTTCCACCTTCTCCTTTGATATCGAGGGCGGCCAGGCTGCGGCATTCCGCTTTCTCAACGCGCTGGCACTGTTCAAACTGGCGGTGAGCCTCGGCGGCACCGAGTCGCTCGCCAGCCATCCCGCCAGCACCACCCATTCCGGCGTGCCGCAGGAGGTGCGGGAGCGCATCGGCATCACCGACGCGACGGTGCGCCTGTCGATCGGCATCGAACATGCTGATGATTTGATTGAAGATATTCGCCTGGCGCTGGAAGCGACCGTCAGCTCACCGTAAAGCCCAGCATCATGCCGGTATCTTCATGCTCCAGCAGATGGCAGTGCGCCATATAGGCATTTTCAGTATCGGCGACGTAGTTGAAGCGCACCAGCACTTCACTGCGCCAGCCGTTGACGCTGACCATGTCTTTCCAGCCGGCGCGATGCGCCGCAGGCGGCTTGCCGTTCTCGGAGAGAATGCGGAACTGCGTGCCGTGAATATGGAACGGATGCAGCATGGCGTCGCCTTCGCCGGAGATGGTCCATTTTTCATACTTGCCCAGCGGCACGGCAAACATGGGCTTTTCCATGTTAAAGGCCTGGCCGTTGATTTTGTTGCCGTTGTGGAAATCATATGCGGCGCTGCTGGCGTGGTTACCCTGATCCATCGCCATATCGCCGTGATCCATGTTGCCATGATCCATCGCGCCATGGTCCATGTTCATGCTGCCGTGATCCATCGCTTTGCCCGCGCCGTGCTGGCTGCCCATCGCTTTGGCACCGTAGCGCTGCTGCAGCGCCTGCATGCCCTGCTGATCCAGCTGCGGATCCATCATCAGCTGCAGCCAGCGGCTCTGCAGCCCTTCCGTTGCCGGCAGCGGCGGCACATCCACCAGCTGGTCCGGCAGCGTACCGCTGGCCATCACGCGCAGCGGCAGAATCTGCACCAGCGGCAGCGGCTGATCGAACGGCGCCAGCGTCATGCCCATCTGCGTGACCGGCAGCGTTACGATATCGAAGGTTTTGCCGTCTGAAGTATCCACCAGCACTTCAAAGCGCTCGCCCGGCAGCAGCGGCAGGCTCTCCACCTTCACCGGTTCAGCCAGCAGGCCACCGTCGCTCGCCACCACGTACAGCGGACGTTTATCGCTGGCGGCGATGTGCAGCGAACGCGCATTGCAGCCGTTGAGCAGGCGTAGCCGCAGCCAGCCGCGCGGCACCGCGTGCTGCGGATACGGCACGCCATTGGTCAGCATCAAATCGCCAAACCAGCCCACGGCGGCGCGCATGATATCCAGCTGATAATCGATACGCGTGCCGTCCTGAGTGAGCTGCTTATCCTGGAAAATCAGCGGCACATCATCTTCGCCCCACTGCATCGGCAGCCGCAGCTTGCCGGACGCCTCATCTTCCAGCAGTACCAGCCCCGCCAGCCCCTGCGCCACCTGATAGCCGGTTTTGCCGTGCTGATGCGGATGGAACCAGCAGGTCGCCGCCGGTTGATCGGGGGTAAAACTCACCTGACGCGTGGCGCCGGGCGCAATCAGCGCCTGCGGACCGCCATCCACCGCGCCGGGAATTTCCAGCCCGTGCCAGTGCAGCGTGGTGGCTTCCGGCAGGCGATTATGAATATTGACGGTGACGCTTTTCTCACGCTGCAGGCGCAGCGCCGGGCCGAGCAGGCTACCGTTGTAACCCCAGGTTGGGACGGATTTGCCGTTCCACTGGCTGCTGCCGGTCATGGCGGTCAGCGTGTACTGGCCGTGTGCATCGGGCTCCAGCAGCGACGGGATGGGCAACAGCGGGCGCGTAGCGGCCATCAGCGAGCGGCTCCAGAAGGGCAGCGCGCCGGCTGCACTGAGGGCGGCAGTCAGCTTGAGAAAATGACGACGTTGCATATTCATATCCTTATCGTGAATAGGGGCACAGCGTAAACCTTTCCCCTGCGGGAGGGTCAAGCGATGAAAGCGCCCGCCGGGATAAAAAACGCGCCAGTGGCCCATTTAGCCAAATTTAGCGGAATCCCGGCAATAACTGTGTTAACGTCATTAAATTGTCCCTTGTTGAGAACGATTATGACGAAAAGCATCAAGATCCTGCTGCTGGCGGGACTCCTTGGCTTCTCCTCCACCAGTTTTGCCCTGAGCGAATCCGAAGCAGAAGATCTGGCTGACCTCACCGCGGTGTTTGTCTATCTGAAAAATGATTGCGGCTATCAGGATCTGCCCGACGCGCAGATTCGTAAAGCACTGGTGTTTTTTGCCCAGCAAAACCGCTGGGATCTGAGCAATTACAGCGCTTACAACATGAAATCCCTCGGTGAAGAGAGCTACAAAGATTTGAGCGGTATCGCCATCACCAACGACAAAAAGTGTAAGTCGCTGGCGCGCGATTCCCTCAGCCTGCTTGCCTACGTGAAATAATCCTCCGCCCTGCGCTGCTGTTAACGCCCTGACCGTGCAAGCACGGTCATAATTCGTTATGCTTTTTTCTGGCATTATTGCGCGTTAACAGCATAAGGAGCGCTCCGGCATGGCCGACAAAGAGACCTGGCATGAGACGCTGCATAGCGGCTTTGGCCAATATTTCAGCGTAGACAATCTGCTATACCGCGATAAAACCGCGCATCAGGATCTGGTGATCTTTGAGAACGCCGCGTTTGGCCGCGTGATGGCGCTGGACGGCGTGGTGCAAACCACCGAGCGCGATGAGTTTATCTATCACGAAATGATGACGCACGTGCCGATTCTGGCGCACGGCAACGCCCGGCGCGTATTGATTATCGGCGGCGGTGACGGCGCGATGCTGCGTGAGGTCGCCCGGCATCAAAGCGTTGAGCACATCACCATGGTGGAAATTGATGCCGGCGTGGTGAATTTCTGTCAAACCTATCTGCCTAACCACAGCGCCGGCGCTTACGACGATCCGCGTCTGCAGCTGGTGATCGACGATGGCGTTAACTTCGTCAGCCAGACGCAGGAACGGTTTGATGTGATCATCTCCGACTGTACCGATCCAATCGGTCCCGGCGAGAGTCTGTTCACCTCGGCGTTTTATGCCGGCTGCAAACAGGCACTCAATCCCGGTGGCGTGTTTGTCGCGCAGAACGGCGTCTGCTTCCTGCAGCAGGATGAAGCGGTCAACAGCCACCGCAAACTCAGCCACTATTTCGCTGACGTCAGCTTTTATCAGGCGGCGATTCCGACTTACTACGGCGGCATCATGACCTTCGCCTGGGCGAGCGATAATCCGGCGCTGCGCCAGCCGGACCTTGCGACGCTGCAGTCACGTTTTGCCGCAGCCGGACTGCCCTGCCGTTACTACACACCCCAGCTGCACATCGGCAGCTTTGCCCTGCCGCAATATCTTTTAAACGCACTCAGCTGACCTCAGGAGGTGAACCCAATTGCAAAAGCTAAAACTACATGGCTTCAATAATCTGACCAAAAGCCTGAGTTTTTGTATCTACGACATTTGCTATGCCAATAGCGAAGCCGAACGTGATGGCTATATTGCCTATATTGATGAGCAATATAACGCCAACCGCCTGACGGAAATCCTCACCGAGACCTGCTCAATCATCGGTGCTAACGTGCTGAATATCGCGCGCCAGGATTATGAGCCGCAGGGTGCCAGCGTGACGATTCTGGTCAGCGAAGAGCCGATCAATCCGCAGGATATCGATAATTCCGAGCATCCCGGCCCGCTGCCCAGTTCGGTGGTCGCGCACCTCGACAAGAGTCACATCTGCGTGCACACCTATCCGGAGAGTCACCCGGAAGGCGGTTTATGTACCTTCCGCGCCGACATTGAAGTCTCGACCTGCGGCGTGATTTCGCCCCTGAAGGCGCTGAATTATCTGATCCACCAGTTGGAGTCGGATATCGTGACCGTGGATTACCGCGTGCGCGGCTTCACCCGCGACGTCAATGGCGTGAAGCATTTCATCGACCATGAGATCAATTCCATTCAGAACTTCATGTCCGAGGATATGAAAGCGATGTACGACATGGTGGACGTTAACGTTTATCAGGAAAACATCTTTCATACCAAGATGTTGCTGAAAGAATTTGATCTGAAGTATTACCTGTTCAACACCAAACCTGAAGAGCTGAGCCCGCAGGAGCACAAGCGCATTACCAATCTGCTGTGGAAGGAGATGCGTGAGATTTACTACGGACGCAATATTCCGGCGACGGGATTGAAGTTGTTATAACTCAGCGCCAGCAGTGGGTGAAGGCTGCGCCGCGGTAGCGCAGCGCACGTCATTCACCCGCTGATGCGGGCAGCACATTTACGCGGTCAGCTGCAGGCCAATGCCGCGCTCGCGCAAATCACGGCATACCGCTTCATCAAGGCGGGAATCTGTCACCACATCGGTCAGGCTATCAATCGGTGCCGCGCAGTACAGCGACCATGAGCCATATTTACTGCTGTCGGCCAGCAGAATGCGCCGGCGCGCGTTGGCCAGCAGATCCATCTTCAGCCCGGCTTTGTCTTCGGTCGGCGTGGTAATACCGCGCTCAATACTCCATGAGTTACAGCTGACAAACGCAATGTCCGGATTGATGCTGCGCAGCAGGCGCCGGCCGTGCTCACCAATGCACGACTGGCTGGAGTCGTCGATGCGGCCGCCGATGATGGTGGTCTCAATCTGTTTAAACTCCGACAGAAACAGCGCGATGTGCAGATCGGCGGTGATCACCCGCAGCTGCAAATGGGTCAGCTGTCGTGCCAGTTCCAGCATGGTGGTGCCGGCATCCAGCACCACCGCATCGCCGGACTGCACATAGCTGGCGGCGAACTGCGCGATGGCCTGCTTCTCCGCCAGGTTACGCTGCATCTTCTCCAGCGTGGTCGGCTGCGTCGGGATAAAGCGGTTCAGCGTGACGCCGCCGTGGCTGCGGCTAATCACCCCTTCCTTGTCCAGCTTAATCAGATCGCGGCGAATGGTGGCTGGCGAAGCAGAAATGGCGCTCACCAGCTGTTCAACAGTGACCAGATTATGACTTTTGAGATAGTCCATAATCTGGTCGAGACGGCTTTGTCCCTTCATATTTCCCTATGCAAGCTGCATCGCGAGTTTAATCGAGATCGCCATGCTCGCAGAGTTCGCTTTACCTGTCCAGGCGATATCAAATGCCGTGCCGTGGTCGGCGGAAGTGCGGATAAACGGCAGTCCCGCCGTGATGTTGACGCCATCGTAAAAACCAAGCAGTTTCAACGGGATATGCCCCTGATCGTGGTACATCGCCACTACCATATCGTACTGCCCCTGCTGGCACTGTAAAAACACCGTATCCGGCGGGCACGGCCCATAGACATCAATGCCCTGCTGCTTCATTGCCTGGATCGCTGGCGTCACCGTGGTGATCTCTTCATCACCAAACAGGCCATTCTCGCCCGCGTGCGGATTGACCCCGGCGACGGCGATGCGCGGTTGGTCATAGCCCACGCGGCGCAGGAAGCGGTCAGCCATGCCGATCACCGTCTGAATACGTTCGCCGTTCAGCGTGTCGAGGAACTTACGCAGCGCGATGTGCGTGGTCACGTGGATCACTTTCAGATGGTCGGTATACAGCACCATGGCGTAATTTTTGGTCTGGGTCAGCTGCGCCAGCAGTTCGGTATGGCCGGGATAAAGGTGGCCCGCCGCGTGCAGCGCCTCTTTGTTCAGCGGGGCGGTGGCAATCGCCTGCACGTCGCCCGCCAGCGCCAGTTCGGTGGCGCGCTTCACGCAGCGCCAGGCCAGATCGCCAGCCTGCTTCTGTACCTTGCCCGGCTGCAGCGCATCAGGATCGGCCAGCGGCTCATCGATGACGTTAATGATGCCCGGTGCGAAATGCGCATCCTGCACGCTGTCCAGCACGCGCAGCTCGGCGTGCGGCGTAATGTTCAGCGCCAGCACCCGACGCAGCGTCGCGGCACAGCCGACCACCACCGCCGGAATGCCCGCCAGCTCCCCTTCCGCCAGCGCTTTAATGATGATTTCCGGGCTGATGCCCGCCGGATCGCCCATGGTCACCGCAATAGTGTTATTCACTCGACTTCTCCTCAATAAAACGAATGGCTTCTGCCAGGGTGTTTTCATCACCAAAGCCACCCGCTTTGGTCATCACCGGCAGGTGTAATTCACTGTTAAGCAGAACCCCGTACGGCACACAGCCCGCCACCTGGCCCTGAATCTGAAAGCCGCTGGCCCCGAACGCCTGCGCCACTGCGATGGCCACGTCACCGCCGGAAAGAAACAGGCCGGCAGGCTGAATGTGCGCGCAGACGGCGCGCGTCAGCTGCGCCAGAAACTGGCAGATGCGCTCGCCGAGCTGCTGGCGCGTAATCTGCTGCTGCTGACACAGCTGCGCAATCGCGTGGCGCTGGTCAGCCTGTTGCGTGGTGCGCACCACACAGTGCACGCCCTCGCGCAGCGCCTGGACCATCGCCTGCTGCCAGGCTGCCGCCTGCGGCCATGCCGGTGTGGCAAACAGCTGGCAAATATCAATATCAATCAAGCGGATGTCACGCTGGCTGGCGAGCCGGGCGATTTGCTGCTGCGCCATGGCGCTCATCGAACCGACTATCGCCAGCACCGGGCGAGAGGGTCGCGCAGCAAGATGCGCACCCAGCGCATCGCTTAACCCGGACGCGCCGACCAGCAGCGGACGTTCCGGCAGCGTCGCGGCAGCCGCGATAATGGCGTCGATATCCGCCTGCTGTTCCGCGTCCAGTACCAGCAGGCCCTGACTGGTCGCCAGCCGTGCGGCCAGCGTGCCACTGCGTACCGTGGCAAGATCGATCTGCTCGCCCGGCAGATCGCATTGCATCTGCAGGCGCGTCAGCACGTTACTGCTGGTCACCGGGGTTTTAGGATCGCTGGCAAATTCGGTGTCGATCAGGCGCTGTTGATGGATCCACACTTCCCCGCCGCGCGTGATGCGGCCCAGCTTAGGCACCGCCGGCACCACCAGCGCCAGCCGTTTCGCGCTGACCTGCAGCGCGGCCGCCACCTCAGCGCCTGGATTGCCGCGCAGCGTTGAGTCAATCTTCTTAAACAGCCAGTCGTGTTGCGCTATCTGCTGATGCGGCTGCATGGCGGCATGCGTGCGGCTGGCGGCTTCCGCTGCGCTGACCGCGCGGCTATCGGTGCTGATCACCAGCACATCCGCAGCGCCGGCCTCCGGGGGTGTCAGGTTATTGAACAGCACGTGGACGCGCGCGCCGGCCAGCGCGAAACCGCTGCCTGCGTCATTGGCGCCGGTAAAATCGTCGGCAATCACCAGAACGGGCGTTTTCCATGGCGATGAAGTCATTATCTCTCCTGTCACGGCCCCTTGTCGTGCTGCATTTGATTATATTCAATCATGATTGATTATATGTGAGCAAGATCAAATTAATTGAAATCGATATCGCCTATAAATTTAGCCTCAGAAAGGGATACATCCCGCACAGTATTGAGCAAACCTAATCATAATGTGCAAAACCGTTATAAGGGCATGACATGAATATCAACAGCACCGTGATCAGTGGCTATCAGGCTCTGAACGATCTCAGCTATTTACTGCAGGATAAGCAGAAGGCGTTGCTGGTCACGGATAAAAACATTCTGGGTATTCCGGCGGTGCAGGCGCTTATCGCCCGGCTGCAGCAGCAGATCGCCAGCCTGAGCCTGGTTGATACGGTGCCGCCCGAACCGAGCCAGCATGATGTGGCGGCGATTGTTGCGGCGCTGCCGCACGGCGACGTCGATCTGGTGATCGGCATTGGTGGCGGCAGCGTGCTGGATGTGGCGAAGCTGCTGTCCGTGCTGTGCGTGGCCGATGCGCCAACCCTGACGGCGCTGCTGGCCGGTGAGAAGCCGCACACGCGTACCGCTTCTTTACTGATCCCGACCACGGCCGGCACCGGCTCGGAAGCCACGCCCAATGCCATCCTTGCCATTCCGGAGAGAGAGACCAAGGTCGGTATTATTTCGCCGGTGATGCTGCCGGACTACGTGGCGCTGATTCCGGAACTGACCACCAGCATGCCGGCGCACATCGCCTCGTCGACCGGGATTGATGCGCTGTGCCACCTGATTGAGTGCTTCACCGCCACCGTGGCCAATCCGGTGAGTGATAACTATGCGCTGATCGGCATGAAAAAGCTGTTCGCCAGCCTCGAAAAGACCCTTGCCGAACCGGACAACCTGGAAGCACGGCTGAATATGTTGTGGGCGTCCTACTACGGCGGAGCGGCGATCGCCCATGCCGGGACGCACCTGGTGCACGCCATGTCGTATCCGCTGGGCGGCAAGTATCATCTGCCGCACGGCGTGGCCAACGCCATTCTGCTGGCGCCGTGCATGCAGTTTGTGCGTCCGGCGGCGGTGAGCAAGTTCGCGCAGGCCTACGATCTGCTGCCGGATGCCGATAGCGCACTGGATGAAGAGGCCAAATCGCACGCGCTGGTGGCCTATTTCGCCGCGCTGGTGCAGCGCCTTAAACTGCCGGCCAGCCTGGAAGCGCTGGGCATCGGGCCGGATCATCTGCCGTATCTGGTCGAAGCCGCGCTGGACGTGCAGCGCCTGATGAAGAATGTACCGATGAAAGTCAGCGCCGACGATGTGCGCAACGTCTACCTGACGCTGTTTCCGGCGTTAAATCACTCAGCATGAGCGGGGAAATCATGAGCAACACCATTCAGGGCGTACTGACCGCCATCGTCACCACTTTTGATCGCGACGGAGCCTATAATCCTGCAGCGCAGCGTGAACAGATTCGGCGTCAGCTGAGCGCCGGTAACGGTATTTTTTGCGGCGGCACCAACGGGGAATTTTTCGTGCTGAACGAGCAGGAGAAGCTGGCGGTGACCGAGACCTGCGTCGACGAAGTAAACGGCAGCGCACCGGTGGTGGCGCACATTGGCGAGATCTCGACGCGTGAGACTATCCGGCTGGGCAGGCAGGTGGCAAAGCTGGGCGTGGATGCCGTCTCGGTGATCACCCCTTACTTTGTCCCGCTTAAACAGGAAGAGCTGATTGATCACTACCGCGCCGTGGCCGACGCCCTCGACGTCCCGCTGTTTCTCTACAACATTCCGGCGCGCACCGGTAATACGCTGCAGCCGGAAACCGTGCGTACGCTGGCAGCGCATCCCAACATCATTGGCATCAAAGACAGTGCCGGCAGCTACGAAAGCCTGAGCGGCTTTCTGCAGGCAGCGGCAGGTATTGCGCATTTCAACGTGCTTAACGGGCCGGATTCACTGATTCATCAGGGCTTTGTCGATGGCTGCTCCGCCTGTATTTCCGGGCTGGCTAACGTGGCACCGAAAGAGATTAACGCCATCTGGGCGCGCTTCCATGCCGGCGACATCGCCGGGTCGCGCGCCGCTCAGGAGAACGTCACCGGCCTGCGTACCGATCTCTACAGCATTGGTTTTTCCCCGGCGGCGGTGAAAAAAGCCGTGGCGCTGCTCGGCTATGAGGTCGGCGACAGCCGCTATGCGGTGCGCTTCTCTGCGGAGGAAGAGCAGAAGATCCGCCAGATCGTGAATCAGTATTTGCAGTAAAGCCAGTAAATTCAAAGCACTTACCGCACGCAGCTGTGGTAGCGGCGCGATTCATCTCGCAATACAGGCGCCGCTCCCCCTGCCGCCATCAGGCTGGCGGGGCGGATTCAGGCAGCGATGGCTGCTGTTATTAACACCGGGACGCATTTGCTATGAAAGTCATCTGTACTTCACCTTCGTTCGCCCGCTATGACGCCGCGCCGATCGACACACTGCGCCAGCAGGGCTTTGAGCTGATTACGCTGCCCGCCGACGCGCCGCTCAGCGCGCTGGCGCCGCATCTCGCCGACACCGTCGCCCTGATCGTGGCCTTCACCGAGGTCAACGATGCGCTGCTGTCGCTGGCACCGCAGCTGAAAATTGTCTGCAAGCACGGCGTAGGCGTCGATAACATCGACCTCGACGCAACCCGTGCGCGCGGTATTTACGTGACAAACGTGCCGGACGCGAACAAACACGCGGTTGCCGATTTCGCCTTTGCGCTGATTCTCAATAGCGCGCGCCAGATCACCACCGCCGCAATAGAGACCCGCGCCGGCCACTGGCCGCGCATTTTTGCCACCGACGTCTACGGCAAAACGCTCGGCATCATCGGCCTGGGCAATATCGGTAAGCAGGTGGCACTGCGCGCTAAAGGCTTCAATATGCGCATCCTCGCCTTCGATTTTTACCCCGATGACGCCTTCGCCGCCGAACACGGCGTGACGTTTGTCAGCCTCGATCAGCTGACGGAGCACAGCGACTTCATCACCTTACATATGCCGCTCACCGACCAGACGCAAAACCTGTTCGACGCCGCGCGCCTGAAGCGCATGAAGAAGAGCGCGTTTCTCATCAACGCGTCACGCGGTGGCGTGGTGAATGAGCAGGATCTCTACCAGGCATTGCAGGATAACGTGATTGCCGGTGCGGCGGCGGATGTCTTTGTGCAGGAGCCGCTGGCGCAGCATCCGCTGTTCACCCTGAGTAACTTTATCCCCACGGCGCACCTTGCCGGTTATACCGACGGTGCCATCAGCGCCATTGGTGAACGCTGCGTGACGCAGATTGTGCAGTGTATAAAACAGGGCGAACGCCCGATGAATATCATGAACGGGCTGGCCTGACGCCGCCCTCCTCTGTCACCCTTTTCGCGTGGATAATGATTATGACCAACACCGCACGCTCAACACGCATCAGATGGTGGATCGCCGGCCTGATGTGGCTGGCCATTGCCATTAACTATATTGATCGTACCGTACTCTCTGCCGCCGCACCGCACCTGATCACCGAGCTCGACATCAATCCGGAGATGATGGGCTTTATCATGGCGGCATTTTTCTGGTCCTACGCGCTGTTGCAGATCCCGGCAGGCTGGTTTGCCGACCGCTTCGGCCAGAAAAAAGGCCTCGGAATCGCTGTCGGCTGGTGGTCGATTGCCACCATGGCGATGGGGCTCGCCACCGGCTTTAAATCGCTGCTGGCGCTGCGTCTGGCGCTCGGCGTGGGTGAAGCGGCGGCTTATCCCAGCAACGCCGGTATTACCGCGCGCTGGTTCCCGGATCGCGAGCGCGCCACCGTCTCCGGCCTGTTCGACAGCGCATCAAAATTTGGCGGGGCCGTCGCCATGCCGCTGATCGTCTTTATGATCGCGCTGTTCGACTGGCGTCTGACCTTTCTGGCGATTGGTGCCGTCGGGCTGATTTGGGTCATCGCCTGGTACTTCATTTATGCCGAGAACCCGGAAGACCACAAAGCGATCAGCACCGATGAAGTGCGCCTGATCCGCGATGGCCAGGCGCAGAAGCACGGCGATAAGAACGTGCGGCCGATGAAGTGGTACAAGCTGCTGCGCTACCGCAACATCTGGGCGATGTGTATTGGCTTCTTCACCATCAATTACACCTCCTACTTCTTTATCACCTGGTTGCCAACCTACCTGGTGAAAGACAAAGGGATGGATTTCCTGAAAATGGGCATGGTGGCGGCGCTGCCGCTGATCTGCGGCATGGTAATTGAAGTGCTGGCGGGCTGGGCGTCGGACCGTATGGTGCACAAAAAAGTGCTGTCGCTGACCGCCACGCGCAAGCTGTTCCTGACGATTGGCCTGCTGATGGCGCTGTGCATCGGATTCGCGCCGTTCACCGATTCCGTGTTCATGACGGTACTGCTGCTGTGTATTGCCAAGTCCGGCACCACCGTCGCGGCATCTCAGGTGTGGGCGCTGCCGGGCGATGTTGCGCCCACCAACAGCGTGTCAATTGTTGCCGGGCTGCAGAATACCGTCTCCAATATGGGCGGCGCGGTCGGGCCAATCATTACCGGCGCTATCGTCGGTGCCACCGGCCACTTTACCTGGGCGCTGGTGTTCTCGGCGGTGCTGGTGGTGATCGGCATCCTTAACTACCTGTTCCTGCTTGGCAAGGTCGAACCGATTGTGGATGAAGGACCTTTATCCCACGCCCGTTCCGCCATTAACGGCGTGTAACCTGCGCAACGGCAGTGGCGCCCCGGCTGCGGGCGCCCGTTAACGGCCGGCCATAAACCGGCGATAAGCAGCAATCACCGCAAGAAAATCCTCCACGCCGCAGAACGACAGGCTCTCCTCATCGTAATAAGTCATGCCCTCTTCCAGGCCGTCATCCTCTAACGCCAGCTGATTGGCGCGGATCATCACCTCTTCCTCATCCAGCCACAGCGTATATTCGTGCCCGACGCGCTGCCACTGCTGCTGCGTGCCTTTGACTGCACGCACCGCGGCTTCGACTTCATCCAGCAGCGCAAAGTTCTCTTTCACTTCTTCATTGAACCAGTGCCCCACCGCTTCGTGGTCCATCGACATGCGCACCCGGACCTGACCGGTCACGTCACGCAGAAATTCATATTCCATGTTGGCCTCATACCAGTGGCGCGCCAGACGGCACGCTTTCGTGCATTTTGTGCGCAGCGCGCGCAAGAAAGTGGGATCGCGCTCGCATTATGCCTGGAGACGGCGAGGGAAAAAAGCGCATAAAAAAAGGGACGATGCGCTCGTCCCTTTTTCACTGGCAGGCGTATTTTACACCGCGGTCTGGAAAATCACTCCGTCCGCTTTTTCGGTGTACTGGCCCAGCTGATCGAAGTTCAGGTAGCGGTAGGTGTCGGCAGCGGTTTTATCCACCTGCACCATAAACTGCTGATACTCGTCCGGCGTAGGCAGTTTACCCAGCAGGGAAGCGACCGCGGCCAGCTCGGCTGATGCCAGGAACACATTGGCACCGGTACCCAGACGGTTCGGGAAGTTACGGGTCGAGGTGGAAACCACCGTCGCGCCGTCTTTCACGCGCGCCTGGTTACCCATGCACAGTGAACAGCCCGGAATCTCGATACGCGCACCGCTCTTACCAAAGACGCTGTAGTAGCCCTCTTCTGTCAGCTGCGCGGCATCCATCTTGGTTGGCGGCGCTACCCACAGGCGGGTTGGCAGCTGGCCTTTGTGTGCGTCCAGCAGTTTACCTGCCGCACGGAAGTGACCGATGTTGGTCATGCACGAACCGATGAACACTTCGTCGATCTTCTCGCCCTGCACGTCAGACAGCCAGCGCGCGTCGTCCGGATCGTTCGGCGCACACAGGATTGGCTCTTTGATTTCCGCCAGATCGATTTCGATTACCGCTGCGTATTCCGCATCGGCATCGGCTTCCAGCAGTTGCGGATCGGCCAGCCATTTTTCCATGCCCTGAATACGGCGCTCCAGCGTACGACGGTCGCCGTAGCCTTCGGAGATCATCCACTTCAGCAGTACGATGTTGGAGTTCAGATACTCGATGATCGGCTCTTTATCCAGCTTGATGGTACAACCCGCCGCAGAACGCTCGGCCGAGGCATCGGTCAGCTCAAATGCCTGCTCAACTTTCAGCTTCGGCAGACCTTCGATTTCCAGCACGCGACCGGAGAAGATGTTTTTCTTGCCTTTCTTCTCAACGGTCAGCAGACCCTGCTTGATGGCGTACAGCGGAATCGCGTGCACCAGATCGCGCAGCGTGATGCCCGGCTGCATTTCGCCTTTGAAGCGCACCAGCACTGACTCCGGCATATCCAGAGGCATTACGCCCGTCGCTGCGGCAAACGCCACCAGACCAGAACCGGCCGGGAACGAGATGCCAATCGGGAAGCGGGTGTGTGAGTCACCGCCAGTGCCGACGGTATCCGGCAGCAGCATACGGTTCAGCCAGCTGTGAATCACGCCATCGCCCGGACGCAGCGAGACACCGCCACGGTTCATGATGAAGTCCGGCAGCGTGTGGTGTGTGGTGACATCGACCGGCTTCGGATAAGCGGCAGTGTGACAGAAGGACTGCATCACCAGATCGGAGGAGAAGCCCAGACACGCCAGATCTTTCAGTTCATCACGGGTCATTGGACCGGTGGTGTCCTGAGAGCCGACCGAGGTCATTTTCGGTTCACAGTAGGCGCCAGGACGAATCCCTGCCACGCCGCAGGCGCGGCCCACCATTTTCTGCGCCAGCGAGTAACCACGGTTACTTTCGGCCACATCTTTGGCTTTGGTGAACACATCGCTGTGCGGCAGACCCAGCGACTCACGCGCTTTGGTGGTCAGGCCGCGACCGATAATCAGCGGAATACGGCCACCGGCGCGCACTTCATCCAGCAGCACGTCAGTTTTCAGCGCAAAGGTCGCCAGCAGTTCATTGGTCTCGTGATTGCGTACTTCACCCTTGTAAGGGTAAACGTCAATCACATCGCCCATGTTCAGGCGCTCAACGTCGAGTTCGATCGGCAGCGCGCCGGCATCTTCCATGGTGTTGAAGAAGATCGGCGCGATTTTACCGCCGAGGCACAGACCGCCGCCTTTTTTGTTCGGCACATACGGAATGTCGTCACCCATGAACCACAGCACTGAGTTGGTCGCGGACTTACGTGAAGAACCGGTACCAACCACGTCACCGACGTAAGTCAGCGGGAAGCCTTTCTGCTGCAGAGCTTCAATCTGTTTGATCGGGCCAACGTTGCCAACATCGTCGGGTTCGATGCCGTCACGTGGGTTTTTCAGCATCGCCAGCGCGTGCAGTGGAATATCCGGACGTGACCATGCATCCGGCGCCGGAGAAAGGTCGTCGGTGTTGGTTTCGCCGGTCACTTTGAACACGGTGGTGGTGATTTTTTCTGCCAGCTTAGGACGCTTAAGGAACCATTCTGCATCAGCCCAGGACTGGAGGATTTTCTTCGCGTGGGGATTACCCGCTTTGGCTTTCTCTTCGACGTCGTAGAAGTTATCGAACATCAGCAGCGTGTGGGACAGTGCTTCAGCGGCAATCGGTGCCAGGGCCTCATCGTCAAGCGCCTCGATCAGCGCATGGATGTTGTAGCCGCCCTGCATGGTGCCCAGCAGTTCGACTGCTTTTTCACGAGTGACCAGAGGAGAGTGGGCTTCGCCCTTTGCGATAGCTGCCAGGAATCCGGCTTTTACATACGCCGCTTCATCAACACCCGGCGGGACACGGTTGACCAGCAGGTCAGTCAGGAATTCTTCTTCACCCGCTGGCGGGTTTTTCAGCAGTTCAACCAGCGCGGCCATTTGGGAAGCATCTAACGGCTTAGGTACGATTCCCTGGGCAGCACGCTCGGCAACGTGCTTACGGTATTCTTCTAGCACGACGTTCTCCTCGCTCTCATTGTATAGCTTTCCGGTGCACCTGTTGATGCTGTCAAACAGTAGGGTGAGGTGCCCGGTTCTGCGTCGGCCAGCATAGCAGGATTTCGGCTGATTGTTAATCCGTTTACAAAAAAGCAACATCCGCGCGTTATTTAGCAGATTTGTCTGCGCTTTGCGCCAGGAGACAAGCCAGAGCGGCTCTGGTAGTGCCTGTTCGCGCCTGTGCCGATAGCCAGTGGAACCAGGTGGTAGCGCGTAATTTGTCGCCTCCGGCCTTCACACCGCGAATCCATAACCTGCAATCCCCTTTCGGGCCGGTTCATTCACTTTTGGTTATGTGCTGATGCGCTGCACTAAACGGCTACCGTTTAACTTCCCACACACGTTTTCCTGAGGAAAAATTAATACCACAACACCTGATAAATATTGAACGCAATGCTTTGTGCACATTTAATGAATTATCAACGCAGTGCATGGTTAAATTAACCTTTAAATTTAGTTATTCAATTAAAATACACCCTTAAAAAATAACTGCGATTTAAAAAAGAGATAAAAAATAAAAGAGGAAATGATAAATAAATAGCGTAGACTGCCTGCGGGCGCTTGAGGCTATCTGCCTTAAGATCTGCAAAAGAAATTGAGGTGGATGGTGGAAGGTGAACCGTGCGATTAATTTTCATTAACCGCACGGGTGAGCCACTACCCAAAACACCCAGACAGTGTCAGGGTAGTGGCTTGCTCGTGCTAATGCAAGGAGTAAGTGACTATGAAGGTGAAATTCAGCACGCTGATTATCAGCGGGCTCATCCTGTTAGGTTTATGCCTGGCAAATCGCAGTTCACTGTGTGAATTACGACTGCGGATATTCGCGGCTGAATTATCGGCTGTCATGGCTTACGAAGCACAACAGTAAACTTCAATAGCGGAGGGTCTCCTCCGCTATTCCGGCAACGTTTAACGTGTTGCTCCTGCGCCCGCTTTTATCTATTCAACTTACGTTTTCAATTAATACAAAAACGGCTCCTTACAGGAGCCGTTAATTAACCTAAGCCTAAGGCGAACTTATTTCTTTTTCGCTTTCGGATTTGGCAGGTCAGTAATGCTACCTTCAAACACTTCCGCCGCCAGGCCAACCGATTCGTGCAGGGTTGGGTGCGCGTGGATGGTCAGCGCGATATCTTCGGCATCACAACCCATCTCGATAGCCAGACCGATTTCACCCAGCAGCTCGCCGCCGTTAGTACCGACAATCGCGCCACCAATAACACGGTGCGTCTCTTTGTCGAAGATCAGTTTGGTCATACCGTCTGCGCAGTCAGACGCGATAGCACGGCCCGATGCCGCCCACGGGAAGGTGGACACTTCGTAGCTGATGCCTTTCTCTTTGGCTTCTTTCTCGGTCAGACCCACCCAGGCCACTTCTGGCTCGGTGTAGGCGATAGAAGGGATCACTTTCGGGTCGAAGTAGTGCTTCAGACCGGAAATCACTTCTGCCGCCACGTGACCTTCGTGCACGCCTTTGTGCGCCAGCATTGGCTGACCGACGATGTCACCGATAGCATAGATGTGTGGCACGTTGGTGCGCATCTGTTTGTCGACGCGGATAAAGCCGCGATCGTCCACTTCCACGCCTGCTTTGCCAGCATCCAGACCTTTACCGTTCGGTACACGGCCAATCGCCACCAGCACTGCGTCGTAACGCTGTGGTTCAGCCGGCGCTTTTTTACCTTCCATTGATACGTAGATACCGTCGTCTTTCGCTTCTACCGCGGTGACTTTGGTTTCCAGCATCAGGTTGAATTTCTTGCTGATACGCTTGGTGAACACTTTCACCACATCTTTATCGGCGGCCGGGATCACCTGGTCAAACATCTCGACCACGTCGATCTCTGAACCCAGCGCATGATAGACGGTACCCATCTCCAGACCGATGATGCCACCGCCCATAACCAGCAGACGCTTCGGAACTTCTTTCAGCTCCAGCGCATCGGTAGAGTCCCACACGCGCGGATCGTCATGCGGAATGAAGGGCAGTTCGATAGGACGCGAGCCAGCAGCAATAATGGCGTTGTCGAAGTTGATGGTGGTTGCGCCGCCCTCTCCTTCCACTACCAGCGTGTTAGCACCGGTGAATTTACCCAGACCGTTGACCACTTTCACTTTGCGGCCTTTTGCCATGCCAGCCAGACCACCGGTCAGCTGAGTGATGACTTTCTCTTTCCAGGTACGGATTTTGTTGATGTCAGTCTGCGGCTGGCCAAACACGATACCGTGCTCTTCCAGAGCTTTAGCTTCTTCGATGACTTTCGCCACGTGCAGCAGCGCTTTTGACGGGATACAGCCGACGTTCAGACAGACACCGCCGAGGGTGCTGTAGCGCTCTACCAGTACGGTTTCCAGACCTAAATCAGCGCAACGGAAGGCTGCAGAGTAACCTGCAGGACCTGCCCCAAGTACCACGACTTGAGTTTTAATCTCTGTACTCATCATGACCTCTTGTTAGATTGCCGGCGGTCAAAAGCGACCCTTTCCCAGGCTCTTGATGCCCTATCTCCACCGGGACATTTCACCGCGAGAGTTTACAGAATTGTTAACAAACTGCCAACCGCGGCAACTCCGAATGCTTACAACAAGGCCGGCATTTGCCGGCCTTGATTAACGTCACATCACCAGACGGCGAATATCAGACAGCATATTGTTAATGATGGTGATGAAGCGCGCACCATCCGCACCGTCGATGACGCGGTGGTCGAACGACAGCGAAATCGGCATCATCAGGCGCGGAGCGAACTCTTTGCCGTTCCACACCGGCTCCATCGCCGACTTAGACACCCCGAGGATAGCCACTTCCGGCGCGTTAACAATTGGCGCGAAGTGCGTGGTGCCGAGGCCGCCAAGGCTGGAGATGGTGAAGCAGCCGCCCTGCATATCGCTGGCGGTCAGTTTGCCATCACGCGCTTTCTTCGACGTCGCCATCAGCTCACGCGACAGCTCAGTGATGCCTTTCTTGTTCACGTCTTTGAACACCGGAACCACCAGACCGTTTGGCGTATCCACCGCCACACCGATGTTGATGTACTTTTTCAGCGTCAGCTTCTGACCATCTTCCGACAGCGAGCTGTTGAAACGTGGCATCTGCTCCAGTGCCGCGGCGACCGCTTTCATGATGAACACCACCGGGGTGAACTTCACATCCAGCTTGCGCTTCTCGGCTTCCGCATTCTGCTGCTTACGGAACGCTTCCAGATCGGTGATATCGGTTTTGTCGAAGTGAGTCACATGCGGAATCATTACCCAGTTACGGCTCAGGTTAGCACCCGAGATTTTCTGGATACGACCCAGTTCCACTTCTTCGATTTCACCGAACTTGCTGAAGTCCACTTTCGGCCATGGCAGCATGCCCGGAATACCGCCGCCTGCGGCCGCAGCCGGTGCCGCTTCAGCGCGTTTCACCGCGTCTTTCACGTAAGCCTGCACGTCCTCTTTGAGGATGCGACCTTTACGGCCGGTGCCTTTGACTTTCGCCAGGTTAACACCGAACTCGCGCGCCAGGCGACGAATCACCGGCGTGGCGTGCACGTAAGCATCGTTTTCAGCAAATTCGCTCTTCGCATCGGCTTTCGCCGCTGCTGGCGCAGGTGCAGCAGCCGGTTTGGCTTCTGCAGCTGGTGCGGCTTCCTGTTTCGCTGCAGGTGCCGCAGCAGTCGGCGCAGCGCCTTCTACTTCGAACACCATGATAAGCGAACCGGTGCTGACTTTATCGCCGGTAGCCACTTTCAGCGCTTTAACCGTACCGGCAAACGGCGCCGGAACTTCCATTGACGCTTTATCGCCTTCCACCACGATCAGTGACTGCTCAGCCTCAACTTTATCGCCTACTTTGACCAGCACTTCGGTGACTTCCACTTCGTCGCCGCCGATATCCGGGACGTTAACGTCTTTGGCACCCGCAGCCGCGGCTGGCGCGGAGGCCGCCGCTTCTTTCACGGCAGGTTTGGCAGCCGCTGCTGGCGCCGCGCCTTCGGCTTCAAAGATCATGATCAGTGAACCGGTGTTCACCTTGTCGCCTGTGGCGATTTTGATCTCTTTCACCACACCGGCAAACGGTGCAGGCACTTCCATGGACGCTTTGTCGCCTTCGACGGTGATCAGCGATTGCTCAGCCGCCACTTTGTCGCCCACTTTAACCAGAATTTCGGTGACTTCGACTTCATCGCCGCCGATATCCGGTACGTTAACGTCTTTCGCTTCGCTGGCGGCAGCCGCAGCAGGTGCGGCTTCCGCTGGTTTCTCTTCGGCGGCCGGTGCCGCAGCAGCTGCACCTTCGGCGTCGAAAATCATGATCAGTGAACCGGTATTCACTTTGTCACCGGTCGCGATTTTGATCTCTTTGACCACGCCGGCCTGCGGCGAAGGCACTTCCATCGAGGCTTTATCGCCTTCCACGGTGATCAGCGACTGTTCGGCTTCAACCTTGTCGCCCACCTTGACCAGAATCTCGGTGACTTCAACTTCGTCTGACCCGATATCCGGTACGTTAATTTCGATAGCCATTACTCTCTTACCTCTTAAGCCAGACGCGGGTTAACTTTATCGGCATCGATGTTGAATTTCGCGATCGCATCCGCCACCACTTTCTTCTCGATTTCGCCGCGTTTAGCCAGTTCACCCAGGGCTGCAACCACTACGTATGACGCATCCACTTCGAAGTGGTGACGCAGGTTTTCGCGGCTGTCTGAACGGCCGAAACCATCGGTACCCAGCACGCGATAATCGCTGGCTGGCACGTAGCTGCGAACCTGCTCTGCGAACAGCTTCATGTAGTCGGTCGATGCCACCGCCGGCGCGTCGTTCATCACCTGAGCGATGTACGGTACGCGTGGAGTCTCCGTTGGGTGCAGCATGTTCCAGCGCTCACAATCCTGACCGTCGCGTGCCAGCTCGGTGAACGAGGTTACGCTGTAGACGTCAGAACCGATGCCGTAATCCTTCGCCAGGATCTGTGCCGCTTCGCGCACGTGACGCAGGATAGAACCTGAGCCCAGCAGCTGCACTTTGCCTTTGCTGCCTTCTACCGTCTCCAGCTTGTAGATACCCTTACGGATACCCTCTTCCGCACCCTGCGGCATCGCAGGCATGTGGTAGTTTTCGTTCAGCGTGGTGATGTAGTAGTAAATATTTTCCTGCGCTTCGCCGTACATACGTACCAGACCGTCATGCATGATGACTGCCACTTCGTACGCGTAAGACGGATCGTAAGAGATACAGTTCGGGATAGTCAGCGACTGAATGTGGCTGTGACCATCTTCATGCTGCAGACCTTCACCGTTCAGCGTGGTACGACCGGACGTGCCGCCCACCAAGAAGCCGCGCGCCTGCTGGTCGCCTGCCAGCCACATCAGATCGCCGATGCGCTGGAAACCAAACATCGAATAATAGATGTAGAACGGAATCATCGGCAGGTTGTTGGTGCTATAAGAGGTCGCCGCCGCCAGCCAGGAAGACCCTGCGCCCAGCTCGTTGATCCCTTCCTGCAGAATCTGGCCTTTCTCGTCTTCTTTATAGTAAGCAACCTGCTCACGGTCCTGCGGCGTATACTGCTGGCCGTTCGGGCTGTAGATACCAATCTGACGGAACAGACCTTCCATACCAAAGGTACGCGCTTCGTCCGCGAGGATCGGCACCAGACGATCTTTGATCGACTTGTTCTTCAGCATCACATTCAGCGCACGCACGAAGGCGATGGTGGTAGAGATCTCTTTGCTCTGCTCTTCCAGCAGCGCACTGAACTCTTCCAGCGCCGGCATTTCCAGCTTTTCGCTGAACTCAGCCTGACGGGTTGGCAGATAGCCACCCAGCTTCTCGCGCTGGCCGTGCAGGTAGTTGTACTCTTCTGAGCCTTTTTCGAAGGTCACATACGGCAGCTGTTCGATCTTGTCGTCAGCCACTGGCACGTTGAAGCGGTCGCGGATGTAGCGAACGCCATCCATGTTCATCTTCTTAACCTGGTGCGCGATGTTTTTACCTTCCGCGGTGTCACCCATACCATAGCCTTTGATGGTATGCGCCAGGATCAGCGTAGGCTGACCTTTGGTCTCCTGCGCTTTCTTCAGGGCCGCGTAGATTTTCTTCGGATCGTGACCACCACGGTTCAGGGCGAAGATCTCTTCGTCTGACCAGTCTTTCACCAGCGCTGCAGTCTCCGGGTATTTACCGAAGAAGTGCTCGCGCACGTACGCACCGTCGCGTGATTTGAAGGTCTGATAGTCGCCGTCAACGGTTTCGTTCATCAGCTGAATCAGCTTGCCGCTGGTGTCTTTCTTCAGTAGCTCGTCCCAGCGTCCGCCCCAGATCACTTTGATCACGTTCCAGCCAGCACCGGCAAAGATGCCTTCCAGCTCGTTGATGATCTTACCGTTACCGGTGACCGGACCGTCGAGACGCTGCAGGTTACAGTTGATGATGAACACCAGGTTATCCAGCTTCTCACGGGTAGCGATGGTGATCGCCCCTTTGGATTCTGGTTCGTCCATCTCGCCATCGCCAAGGAAGGCGTAAACGGTCTGCTTAGAGGTATCTTTCAGGCCGCGGTGTTCCAGATATTTCAGGAACTTCGCCTGATAGATGGCGTTCAGTGGGCCGAGACCCATCGACACGGTCGGGAACTGCCAGAAGTCCGGCATCAGTTTTGGATGCGGATAGGAAGAGAGACCGTTGCCGTGGACTTCCTGACGGAAGTTGTTCATCTGCTCTTCAGTCAGGCGTCCTTCAAGGAACGCACGAGAGTAGATGCCCGGAGAAATGTGGCCCTGGAAATAGACCAGATCGCCGCCATCCTGCTCGCTACGCGCGCGGAAGAAGTGGTTGAAGCACACTTCATAAATGGTGGCAGAAGACTGGAAAGACGACAGGTGACCACCCAGCTCCAGATCTTTCTTCGACGCACGCAGAACCGACATAATGGCGTTCCAGCGGATTGCGGAACGGATACGACGTTCAAGAGAGGTGTTCCCCGGATATTCCGGCTCATCTTCGACCGCAATGGAGTTGATGTAGTTGCTGACGGCATTGCCGCCCGCTGCCACTTTCACACCGCCTTTGCGTGCAGCACTCAATACCTGATCAATCAGATACTGCGCGCGCTCAACACCTTCTTCACGGATGACCGATTCGATCGCCTGTAGCCAGTCACGAGTTTCGATCGGATCCACGTCATTCTGTAAACGTTCTGACATGGGGTGTATTCCTTATCTGTGTCTAATACGTTGAATTATCAGGAGCCTGTCTGCTTGTGCTTTGCTTCTGATTCACAGCACAAGAAGACAGGCCCGTCGTTTATGTCGCACGTTCATTGCCGTGCGTTATTCCTTACGTTGCTGTAAACGACGCAGGGAGCGTTCACGACGGCTCTGCTCCCGACTTCTGTCCAGCAAGATTTCCTCAATGAACGCCAGGTGACGATGGGATGCCTCGCGTGCTTGTTCTGGCTCACGAGCCACAATCGCCTCAAAGATACTGGCGCGGTGACCGCTCACTTTCGCCAGCATTTCGCGGCGAGCGTAGAGCAATTCGAAATTCTGACGGACGTTCTGTTCCAGCATAGGGCCCATCGAACGCAGCAAATGCAGCAGCACCACATTATGGGCGGCTTCTGTGACAGCGATCTGATACTTCATGACCGCATCGGCCTCAGCATCTAAATCGCCGCTGTCCTGCGCCTGCTGGATGTTGACGTGACAGTCGCGAATCCGCTGCAGGTCTTCGTCGGTGCCGCGCAGCGCAGCGTAGTAGGCCGCAACGCCTTCCAGCGCGTGGCGGGTTTCCAGCAGGTCAAACTGGGATTCAGGATGTTCAGCAAGCAGGCCGACCAGCGGGTCGCTCAGGCTTTGCCAGAGATTCTGCTGTACGAAGGTGCCACCACCCTGACGGCGCAGCAGCAGGCCTTTGGCTTCCAGACTCTGGATCGCTTCGCGCAGCGATGGACGTGAGACATCAAACTGTTTGGCCAGTTCACGCTCGGGAAGCAGTTTTTCACCCGGCTGGAGCGTCCCTTCCATAATCAGGGATTCCAGCTGCTGCTCGATTGCATCGGAGAGCTTGGGTTGGCGAATTTTACTGTAGGCCATCATCCCTTCTTATGAGCCAAACGTCCGGAGTAAATTGGTAATACCAATTGAAAAATGGTGCCCGTAAAGTAACAAAGTATTCACCTTGTGTCTATATGGCCCCCCGCACACTTTCACCGCACACACCGGTTACCGTGCGCTAACTTACCGGGATCTGGCAGAAAAGCGTCTCAGCGCGGCAAATGTTAACAGATTTCACTTTTACCAAACCTTACACTGCATTAGCGCGCACCAGGCTGCGTAGCCATAAGCGAATGCTATTCGTGTTTAAGCCTTATTCATGGCAGAAATAGCGCAAGGGAAGCGCAGAGGATGCTGCTGCTTTTTCAGCCATCTCTCAGCACAAAAAGCAAAAGCAGGTGCAAAGCGGCGCGCTTATCACTATTCTGGTCGCCAGGGTAGCTCAGGCTTGCACACAGCCCGCCGGATACCGTAAAGAAAAACGTACACAGATAGAACAGCCTTACAGTGCGCGCACTGCAGGTGCACAATAACAACATCATGAGGTTTGTATGGAACAACAGCATGGCGAAACGCTGCATCGCGGCCTGAAAAATCGCCATATTCAGCTGATTGCGCTGGGCGGTGCCGTCGGTACCGGTCTGTTTCTGGGTAGCGCATCAGTGATTAAATCGGCCGGTCCGGCCGTGATTCTCGGCTATGCCATCGCCGGTTTTATTGCCTTCCTGATCATGCGCCAGCTCGGCGAAATGGTGGTGGAAGAGCCGGTGGCCGGCAGCTTTAGCCACTTCGCCTATAAATACTGGGGCAACTTTGCCGGCTTTGCTTCCGGCTGGAACTACTGGGTGCTGTATGTGCTGGTGGCGATGGCTGAACTCACCGCCGTCGGCAAATATATTCAGTTCTGGTGGCCGGAATTCCCTACCTGGGCCACTGCGGCTATCTTCTTTGTGGTGATCAACGCCATCAACCTGACCAACGTCAAAGTGTTCGGTGAGATGGAGTTCTGGTTCGCGATTATCAAAGTGGTGGCGGTCATCGGTATGATCCTGTTTGGCGGCTGGCTGCTGTTTAGCGGCAACGGCGGCCCTCAGGCCAGCGTCAGCAACCTGTGGAACCAGGGCGGTTTCCTGCCGCACGGCGTCAGCGGGCTGGTGATGATGATGGCGATCATCATGTTCTCCTTCGGCGGCCTTGAACTGGTGGGTATCACCGCCGCAGAAGCCGACAATCCACAAGAGAGCATCCCTAAAGCCACCAACCAGGTGCTGTGGCGTATCCTGATTTTCTACATCGGCTCACTGGCGGTGCTGCTCTCGCTGCTGCCATGGACGCGCGTCACCGAAGAGACCAGCCCGTTTGTGCTGATCTTCCACGAACTGGGCGATGCGCTGGTGGCGAATGCGCTCAACGTGGTGATCCTGACCGCCGCGCTGTCGGTGTATAACAGCTGTGTTTACTGTAACAGCCGCATGCTGTTCGGCCTCGCGCAGCAGGGCAACGCGCCAAAAGCGCTGCTGAAAGTGGATCGTCGTGGTGTGCCGGTGGCGACCATTCTGGTGTCGGCGGTAGCCACTGCGCTGTGCGTGTTGATTAACTATCTGATGCCGGGCGAAGCCTTCGGCCTGCTGATGTCGCTGGTGGTCTCCGCGCTGGTCATCAACTGGGCGATGATCAGCCTCGCGCACCTGAAATTCCGCAAGAAAAAAGACCAGCAGGGCGTGACCACCCGTTTCAGGGCGGTGCTGTATCCGCTGGGTAACTGGATCTGCCTGCTATTCCTGGCGGCCATTCTGGTGATCATGCTGATGACGCCAGGTATGGCGATTTCAGTGTGGCTGATTCCGGTGTGGCTGCTGGTGCTGGCCGTGGGTTATACCGTTAAAAATCGGGTACAGAAAGCCTGATGCTTCACCGGGCCCGGCACGCTGCTGCCGGGCCGATCCGCTTCACACTTTTCCCCGCCCGCGTATTTTGTCCATCATCCTGACCGATTGTTCCCCACCAGGTTACTGATTTAACGCTGATAATTTTTGCTCCACTTGTCGCAGGAGACGACTGATGAAAGGAGCAGCCCTCTCGTTCAGAGAAAAACTGGGATACGGCATGGGTGACGCCGGATGCAACATGATCGGCGGTGCCATCATGCTGTTCCTCAACTACTTCTACACCGACGTATTTGGCCTTGCTCCGGCGCTGGTCGGCACGCTGTTGCTGTCAGTACGGGTGCTGGATGCGGTGACCGACCCGATAATGGGCGCGATTGCCGACCGCACGCAGAGCCGCTGGGGACGCTTTCGCCCGTGGCTGCTGTGGATATCGCTGCCCTACGTGCTGTTCAGCGTGCTGATGTTTACCACCCCGGACTGGAGTTATGAAAACAAGGTGATCTGGGCATTTGTCACCTATTTCCTGATGTCGCTGACCTACACCGCCATCAATATTCCTTACTGCTCGCTGGGCGGCGTCATCACTAACGATCCCGGTGAACGCGTCTCCTGCCAGTCATACCGCTTTGTCATGGTGGGCATCGCCACGCTGATCCTCTCGCTGTCGCTGCTGCCGATGGCCGAGTGGTTTGGCGGCGACAACAAAGCGCGCGGCTATCAGCTGGCGATGAGCGTGCTGGCGCTGATTGGCCTGGTGATGTTTCTGTTCTGTTTTGCCACGGTGCGCGAGCGTATTCGCCCGGCGGTACCGAGCAACGATGATCTGAAGAAAGATTTGCGCGATGTATGGAAGAACGATCAGTGGGTGCGCATTCTGCTGCTGACGTTCTGTAATGTCTGTCCCGGTTTTATTCGCATGGCCGCCACCATGTATTACGTCACCTGGGTGATGGGCCAGTCGACGCACTTTGCCACGCTGTTTATCAGCCTGGGCGTCATCGGCATGATGCTGGGCAGCACACTGGCGAAAGTCCTCACCGATCGCTGGTGCAAGCTGAAGGTGTTTTTCTGGACCAACATTGCGCTGGCGCTGTTCTCCAGCGGCTTTTACTGGATCGATCCGCACGCCACCGTCACCGTGGTAATTGCTTATTTCCTGCTGAACATCCTGCACCAAATCCCGTCGCCGCTGCACTGGTCGCTGATGGCCGATGTCGATGACTACGGCGAATGGAAAACCGGTAAACGCATCACCGGGATCAGCTTCTCCGGCAACCTGTTTTTCCTCAAGGTCGGACTGGCGGTAGCGGGTGCCATGGTCGGGTTTTTATTGTCGATGTATGGCTATGACGCAGCAGCGAAGCAGCAGTCTGCCAGCGCGCTCAACGGCATTGTGCTGCTGTTTACCCTGATCCCCGGCGTCGGCTATCTGATCACCGCCGGCGTGGTGCGCCTGCTGAAAGTGGACCGCGCGCTGATGCGCACCATCCAGCAGGATCTCGCCCTGCGTCGCGCCAACTTCCATGACTTATCTGCCCCCGTTCGCCGCGCAACCTCACAACCAGGAGAAATTAAATGAGCTGGCCTAACCCGTTTATTACGCAACGTGCCGATCCGTTTATATTGCGCCACGGCGATGGCTACTATTTTATCGCTTCGGTGCCCGAGTACGATCGGCTGGAGCTGCGCTATGCCAGCACGCTTGACGGCCTGATTACCGCCCCGGCCACAACCGTGTGGCGTAAACCGGACAGCGGTCCCTGCAGCGCCCTGATCTGGGCACCGGAACTGCACCTGATTAATGGCCAGTGGGTGATTTACTTTGCCGCCGCGCCGTCCCGCGAAATCAAAGAGGGGCTGTTTCAGCACCGTATGTACGCGCTGGTATGTGATGATGCCGATCCGCTCAGCGGTCACTGGCAGCCGTGCCGCCGCGTGCAAACCCACCTCGATACCTTCGCCCTTGACGCCACCCACTTCGTACATCAGGGCAAAAACTGGTATCTGTGGGCGCAAAAAGACCCGGCCATTCCCGGTAACTCCAACCTGTATCTGGCGGAATTACTGAATCCGTGGACGCTGAAAACCCAGCCGCTGATGCTCAGCCGGCCGGAGTATGAGTGGGAGTGTGCCGGCTTTAGCGTCAATGAGGGACCGGCGGTGATTCGCCATGGCGAGCGGCTGTTTGTCACCTACTCAGCCAGCGCCACAGACGAAAATTACTGCCTCGGCATACTGAGTATTGACGCGCAGGCCGATCCGCTCGACATCAGTGCATGGCACAAATCGGCGCGGCCGGTATTTGCCACCAGCTGGGATAATCACCAGTACGGTCCGGGGCATAACAGTTTTACCGTGGATGAAGCAGGACAGGATGTGCTGGTGTATCACGCGCGGAATTACACCGAAATTGAGGGCGATCCGCTGTGGGATCCCAACCGCCATACGCGGCTTAAATATTTTGCCTGGCGCGAAGACGGCACACCGGATTTCGGCGTGCCGCCTGCCGATCACACTAACGTGCCGTAGATGGTCAGCAGCGCCACTACCACGACCAGTACCAGCGAAACGCGTTTGGCCAGCGCCACGGCGACCCGTGGCGTTTCCACTTTATCCAGATGCGGATCGCGCGCCAGCGAGAACTGCGCCAGGCTGGTCAGCACCTGATACTGTGGACGATGCACATCGCTGAGCGCAGCAAACCATGCCGGCAGCGCACGCTCGCCGTGGCCGAGCAGCGCATAAGCCACACCGGCCAGCCGCACAGGAATCCAGTCCAGCACGTGCAGAATGCGATCGATGCCGGACTGTGCGCGTTCCAGCGGGGAACGGTGTTTTGCCAGCCAGCTCTGCCAGGCGCGCAGAAACGCATACCCCACCAGCAACACTGGCCCGTAAGGGCCACCGACCACAAACCAGAACAGCGGCGCAAGATAGAAGCGGAAATTAATCCAGATCAGCGCGTTTTGCAGCGCCTGCAGAAATTCGCGCTCGCTACAGTCAACCGGCACGCCGTGAATCAGCGTCAGCTCTGCCGCCATCGCCTGATGGGCCGCTTCATCATCGTGGCTCGCCGCTTTAAGATACTGGTGGTAATGCAACCGCACCGAGCCGGCACCAATGCACAGCAAACCGACCACAATCCAGAACAGCAGCTGCGCCACGCCAAACAGAATGCCCTTCAGGCTCCACACCACCACCCAGACCAGCAGCATGGCGATCACGGTCATCAGCAGCGTACGCAGCAATGAGAAGCGCTGGCGACCGCGAAACAGCGGCTCAAGCCGATGATCCAGCTGCCAGTGTTCACCTAATTTGAAAAGGCGTTCCCAACCCAAAACTAACAACAAACTAAACAACGTCATACCTGCTCCTGCGGTGTCAGGGGTGCTCCTGCCCGATAGCCTGTTTATAGCGTATCCAGTCAAATGCCGGACCGGGATCGGTCTTGCGTTCCGGCGCAACATCGCTGTGACCGGTGATACGCTGCGGCGTCAGCGGATAATGCTGCATCAGCAGGCGGGTAACCTGCTGCAGCGTAGCGTACTGGGCATCGGTGTAGGGCAGCGTATCAGTGCCTTCCAGCTCAATGCCCATGGAAAAATCGTTGCAGTTTTCCCGTCCGGCAAACTGCGAAATGCCGGCATGCCAGGCGCGCTGGTCAAAGGAAACATACTGTACCAGCTCACCGTCACGGCGAATCAGACAGTGCGCCGCCACGCGTAACTGGGCGATATCCGCAAAATAGGGATGCGCATCAGCCGGTAGCGTACCGGTGAACAGCCGGTCGATCCACGGACCGCCAAATTCGCCCGGCGGCAGACTGATGTTATGAATGATCAGCAGCGACGGCGCTTCGTTATC
Source organism: Pantoea sp. B270 (assembly GCF_018726825.1). Taxonomy (NCBI): domain Bacteria; kingdom Pseudomonadati; phylum Pseudomonadota; class Gammaproteobacteria; order Enterobacterales; family Erwiniaceae; genus Pantoea; species Pantoea sp. B270. The sequence continues at coordinate 3,336,389 of NZ_JAHCSX010000001.1, read as the reverse complement.
CGGCCGCGCATTGAAGTGCGGCGACGGCACCTTGCGTGCGCTCGTGATCCAGCCGTGTTCCAGTTTCATGCCTGTTATCCTGAACAAAATCTGGCTGAGAATACCATGATTCCACCTCGCTGCTTGTGACTTAATGCGTTATGGCATCAGCAAGTTAAGGATACTAAACATTTCACCTGGCGTGTCTGGCAATAGCTGCAAAATCAGGCTAAGGTGAGCGCACGTAATCCGCAGGGGGGAGCCGCAAAATCATGGTGTCGCGTCGTTATAATCCCGAACATCGTCGTCAGGAACTGCTTAAACGTATTCAGCTGGATATCCCGGAAACCGTGGCGCGCGCGCTTCAGGAGGATTTAGGCGGTGACGTTGACGCTGACCGCGACATCACCGCCCAGCTGTTGCCGCAGGCGGCGCAGGCTGAAGCGCGCATTATCACCCGCGAAGCCGGTGTTTTCTGTGGTAAACGCTGGGTGGAAGAAGTGTTTATCCAGCTGGGCAATAACGTTTCCATTACCTGGCACGTCGAAGACGGCCAACCGTTGGTGGCCGATCAGCTGTTGTTTGAATTAAAGGGACCGGCACGGTTGCTGCTGACGGCAGAACGCACCGCGTTAAACTTTGTGCAGACGCTCTCCGGCGTGGCGACAGCCGTGAACCGCTATGTGGCGCTCTTGTCTGGCAGCAATACCCAGCTGCTGGATACGCGCAAAACCCTGCCCGGCCTGCGCACCGCGCTCAAGTATGCGGTGCTGTGCGGCGGCGGGCAGAATCATCGCCTGGGCCTGTCCGACGCTTTCCTGATTAAAGAAAACCACATCATTGCCAGCGGTTCGGTCAGTAAAGCGGTGGAGAAAGCCCTGTGGCTGCACCCGGATGTGCCGGTCGAGGTGGAAGTGGAAAGTCTCAGCGAACTGCAGCTGGCGCTGGCGGCCGGCGCCGACATCATCATGCTGGATAACTTCACGCTGGCGATGATGCAGCAGGCGGTTACGCTGACTGCGAAGCGCGCACTGCTGGAGGTGTCCGGCAACGTGACGGAGACGACGCTGCCGCAGATCGCCGCCACCGGAGTGGATTATGTCTCGGTGGGCGCGCTGACTAAGCACGTGCAGGCACTCGATCTGTCGATGCGTTTTCGCGAAGTCTGACGTATAGCTAAGCCGCCGGTGCTGGCGGCAGTTTGCGAGCCGGCTTCCATCATCATGTGGCTTCGCCTGTAACGCGCTACATTGTCTGCGCGCCCCTTTCCGGGATTGAAACGCGCCCCCTTCCGCTTTTGCCCGCCCTTTCTTACCGTTGCGGCTCCACAACAAGGAGCCTCATTATGGATAAACAACGCGGTTTTACCCTGATCGAGCTGATGATTGTTATCGGTATCGTCGCCATCCTCAGCGCCATTGGCCTGCCCGCTTACCAAAATTATCTGCAACGTGCCGCGCTGACCGACATGCTGCAAACCATGGTGCCCTATAAAACTGCCGTGGAGCTGTGCGCAATCGAGCGCGGCGGACCGGCGCAGTGTCAGGCCGGCGAGCGCGGTATTCCCGCCGCCAAAGGCTCACGCTATGTGGCGAACCTGAGCGTGGTGAATGGTGCCATTACGCTGACCGGCCAGGAGAGCCTGACGGGGTTAACCGTTGCAATGTTGCCGATATGGAATGCGGCGGAAGGCGCACTCAGCTGGCAACGCAGCTGCACCAGCGACAACACCAGCCTGCGCGACAGCTGTCTCGAGCAGTTCCGCTTTGCCGACAAGGAAGAAAACAATGGATAAGCCGGATAGCACCCTGCAGGCGCTGTGTGCCCGCTATCAGGCCGTGATACTGCACCATGACGCCACGCACTTGCGCGTGGCGGTCGCGGACGCGCCAGACCCGCTGTTGTTAGAGGCGCTGCAGTTTGCCAGCCAGTGCGCAGTCGAGGTCGAATGCTGGCCCGCCGCACGGCTGGAGCAGCTGCTGCACCAGCCAGAAAGCAGTGCGGCACCGCGCGAACAGGCCAGCGCCGAGTCCGCCATTCACGCGGTGGATCAGATTCTGCGCCAGGCCATACAGCGACGCGCCTCCGATGTGCACTTTGAACCGCAGCGTCACGGGCTGCGCGTACGGCTGCGGATTGACGGCGTGCTGCACCCGCTGCCGCAGTTACCGGATGCCCCACCCGCCGCCGTGCTGGCACGGTTGAAAATTCTCGGCGGTCTGGATATCGCGGAGCGTCGGCTGCCGCAGGATGGTCAGTTCAGTCTGGAGATGGATGACAAACCGGCGGCGTTCCGCCTGTCGACCCTGCCGGTCAGCCAGGGGGAAAAAGCGGTGGTGCGCCTGCTGCAAAGCGAAAACAGCGCCATTGCGCTCGATAAGCTGGGCATGCCAGTACCACAGCTGCGCCTGCTGAAAAACGCGCTGGCCAAACCGCAGGGGCTGATTCTGGTCACCGGCCCAACCGGCAGCGGCAAAACCTTTACGCTGTACAGCAGCCTTAGCGCCCTCAACGTGCCGGAGAAAAACGTCTGCAGCGTGGAGGACCCGCTGGAAATTCCGCTACAGGGGATTAACCAGACACAGGTACAGCCACGGAGCGGTCTCGATTTTAACCGCGTATTGCGCGCGCTGCTGCGGCAGGATCCGGACGTCATAATGATCGGTGAAATCCGTGATGCTGAAACCGCCAGTATCGCCGTAAAAGCGGCGCAAACCGGACATCTGGTGCTCTCGACTTTGCACACCAACTCGACGGCCGAAACCCTGACCCGCTTACGGCAGATGGACATTCCCGGCTATCTGCTTGGCCCGGCGTTACAGCTGGTGGTGGCGCAGCGGCTGGTGCGCCGTTTGTGCGTGCACTGCCGTCAGCCGGGCCAGGCGATTGCCCATCTGCCGGGCGACATGTGGCCCGGCACGCTGCAAACCTGGCGTGCGCCCGGCTGCGATCACTGCTTCTCCGGTTACTACGGCCGCCTGGCGCTGTTTGAAATCCTGCCGATGAGCAGCAGGTTGCAGAACGCCATCTCGGCTGATATGCCGCTGGAGCACCTGCTGACGCTGGCTGCGGAGCAGGGAATGAAAACGCTGCTGACCGCCGGGCTGGAAGCGGTGAGCCGCGGTGACACCTCATTCGAGGAGATGCAGCGCGTGGTGGGCCTTGGCAATGGCTAATCGCTACCAGTTTCACTGGCAGGCACTCGACAGCATGGGCCTGCTGCAGGAGGGCGAGTCGCTGCAGCCCACGCAGGATGCCCTGCTCGGCCAGCTGGGCGATCGCGGCCTGCTGGTGGTGAGCTGGCAGCGCGGGAAATGCTGGCGCGCGCGTGACTGGAAGTGGCAGCAGAAAATTGACCTGATGCGCCAGCTGGCGACGTTGCTGAAAGCCGGGCTGCCGCTGGCGGAGAGTCTGACATTGCTGGCCAGCGGCCATCCTCATGCAGGCTGGCGCGTGCTGCTGAGCCTTCTGCAACAGCGGGTCATGGCCGGAGAGCCGTTTTCTCAGGCGCTGCGCGCCTGGCCGGATATTTTCCCGCCGCTGTTTCCGGCACTGATGCAGGTAGGTGAGCTGACCGGGCAACTGGACGAGTGCTGCCGTCAGCTGGCACTACAGCAGAGCAGGCAACAGTTTCTGCGCCAGAAAGTGGTGAAAGCGTTGCGCTATCCGCTGTTTATCCTGCTGGTGGCGCTGGCGGTCAGCGCCGGGATGCTGCTGTTTGTACTGCCGGAATTTGTTGCGGTGTACGCCAGCTTTGACGCACCGCTGCCGGCCTTTACCGCCGGCGTGATGGCGCTGTCGGCACTGTTGCAGCAGGCGGCGCTGCCGCTGCTGTTGTGCGGTGTGGCGTCCGGGTGGCTGGCGCGTCTGACCTACCGACGATCCGTTGCGTGGCAAAAGCGCTGCCAGCAGTGGCTGCTGCGGCTTCCGCTGCTGGCCCCGTTGTGGCGCGGCGGTCAGCTCAGCCAGATATATGCGATTCTGCAACTGACGCAGCAGGCCGGACTGACGCTGCTGCAAAGCCTGCAGGCGGTGGAAGTGACGCTGGCCGCGCGACTGTGGCGCGATGCCATCGTGGCGTTACAGCAGCACATTGCCGCTGGCGCACCGCTGCATCAGGCGCTACAGGGACATCCGCTGTTTACACCGCTGTGCGCTCAGTTGATCCGCGTTGGTGAAGAGGCCGGTGCGCTGGATGTGATGCTGGCGCGACTGGCGGAGTGGCACGAAGCGCAAACGCTGACGCGCGCAGACAGCCTCGCCGCTTCGCTGGAGCCATTAATGATAGTGGTGATTGGCGGCATTGTCGGCACGCTGGTGATTGCCATGTATCTGCCGGTATTTGGTCTGGGAGACGCCATACGTTAAACGGGCGCACGCGGCGCCCGTTGCGGCACATCAGCGGTTAAAGACGCGGTTTTCCTGTTCTGCCACACGAATAAAGGTGGTGCGTTTGGTCAGCTCTTTCAGGCGCTCTGCGCCGACGTAAGTACAGGCCGAACGCAGCCCGCCGAGGATATCTTTCACCGTCTCCGCGACCGGTCCACGCAGCGGCAGACGAACGGTTTTACCTTCTGCGGCGCGGTAGCCCGCCACACCGCCCACATGACGTTTCATCGCGGATTCGGAGCTCATGCCGTAGAACAGCATAAACTGCTCGCCCTGCTCTTCAACAAGAGTGCCTTCGCACTCATCGTGTGCCGCCAGCATGCCGCCGAGCATCACGAAGTCAGCGCCGCCGCCGAACGCCTTGGCGATATCGCCCGGCACGGCGCAACCGCCGTCACTGACAATCTGCCCGCCGAGGCCGTGCGCCGCATCAGCACACTCAATCACCGCAGAGAGTTGCGGGTAGCCAACGCCGGTTTTGACGCGTGTGGTGCAGACCGAACCCGGACCGATTCCCACCTTCACAATGTCGGCACCGGACAGAATCAGCTCCTCGACCATTTCACCGGTCACCACATTCCCGGCGCAAATGGTTTTCCCCGGGAAGCTTTCCCTCGCGCGCTGCAGGAAGGCAACAAAGTGCTCGGAGTAGCCGTTTGCCACATCAATACAGATAAAATTGAGTTGGGGCGACAGCGCGAGGATCGCGCTTAACTTTGTGAAATCTGCTTCTGAGGTGCCGGTGGAGACCATCACGTGGCTGAGCACCGTGGCCGGTACGTGCTGGATAAAGGTCTGCCACGCTTCAACACTGTAGTGCTTGTGAACGGCGGTCAGCACGTTAAAGCCAGCCAGCGCTTCGGCCATGGTAAAGGTGCCGACGGTATCCATGTTGGCGGCAATCACCGGAACGCCGGACCAGGCGAGGCCTGAATGTTTGAAGGTGAACGTACGTTCCAGCTCAACCTCGGAACGGCTTTTCAGCGTGGAGCGTTTCGGGCGGATCAATACATCTTTAAAGCCCAGTTTTACATCTTCTTCGATACGCATAGCAGAGTGTCCTGGTTAGTGACGACGAACCGCAGTTCGGGTAGCGCTCACGGCTCCAGTGTCGTTATCATACGCGCCATTCGTTCCGCGACAAGACTGCGAATTTCACTTTATTTAAGCTACAATCCGTTAAATTTAGCTGAGAAAACCGATTGTGATCGGGCTCTCATCACGCTGCGGCAGATGAGAAAAATGTTGAGAGAACGCTATGCCTTTTACCGTTGCACTGACCGGCGGCATTGGTAGTGGTAAAAGCACCATTGCTAACGCTTTTGCCGCGCTGAACGTCGACATCATTGATGCCGATGTGATTGCCCGCGAGGTGGTTGAACCGGGCACACCTGCGCTCAATGCGATTGTGAAACGCCACGGAGAATCGATTCTGACCGCAGAAGGCACGCTTTATCGCGCGCGTTTGCGGGAAATTATTTTCCAGCAGCCGCAAGAGAAAAACTGGCTCAATCAACTGCTGCATCCGCTGATTAACGCCCGTACCCAGCAGCTGAAGGCGCAGGCGACTTCGCCTTACGTCATGTGGGTAGTGCCGCTGCTGGTAGAAAATGGTCTGCAGCATCAGGCTGATCGGGTATTAGTCGTGGATGTCGATGAGGCCACGCAGCTGCAGCGCACCCGCCAGCGTGATGGTATCTCTCTCAGCCAGGCGCAACGGATTCTTGCCGCGCAGGCCAGCCGTCAGCAGCGTTTAGCCTGCGCGGATGACATCATTGATAACAGTGGCACGCCGGAACAGGCTTTGCCGCGCGTTGCTGAACTTCACCAGCGCTATTTGCGCCTGGCAGCAACCGGACGGGATTAATATCATGAGCACAGTGGTTCTGTTTGAACACCCATTGAATGAGAAAATGCGCACCTGGCTGCGCGTGGAGTTTTTGATCAACCAGCTGCACGAAACGCTGCCGGTCAACAGCTCGGTTGCGGCATTGGGTGTGTTTCGTATTATTGGCGACCTGCTGGATATCTTCGAACGCGGCGATATGCGCACCGAGCTGTTAAAAGAGCTGGAGCGTCAGCAGCAAAAACTGCGTGCCTGGCTGGATGTGCCGGGTGTCGATGAACACACCGTCAGCCAGCTGCGCGAACAGCTGAAGCAGCAATCCAGCGAGCTGATGGCCGCGCCGCGCATGGGTCAGCAGCTGCGCGAAGACCGGTTGATTGCCTCCGTACGTCAGCGCCTGAGCATTCCCGGCGGCTGCTGCAGTTTTGATCTGCCGGGTTTACACATCTGGCTGCACCAGCCACAGGCGCTGCGCGATACCCTGGTGAATAGCTGGCTGGCCTCGCTCGATCCGCTGCGCAACAGCCTGACGATGATCCTCAACCTGATTCGTCAGTCAGGCGTGTTTCGCCATCAGACCAGCCTCAACGGCTTTTATCAGGATAACGCCGAAGGGTCCGACCTGCTGCGCCTGCAGCTGACGCTGGAAGATGCGCTCTATCCGCAGGTCTCTGGTCATAAAAGCCGCTATGCCATCCGCTTTTTACCGCTCGATAGCGAACGCGGTGAAGTGCCGGCGCGACTGAATTTTGAATTAGCCTGTTGTTAGAGGATGTTATGCAGGAAGAGATGATTACCGTACCTTGCCCCAACTGCGGTAAAGCCGTGATGTGGGATGAACTCAGCCCGTGGCGCCCGTTTTGCAGCAAACGCTGTCAGTTGATCGATCTGGGTGAGTGGGCCGCTGAAGAGAAACGCATTCCCAGCAGCGGAGACATGACGGAGAGTGACGACTGGAGTGAAGAGCAGCCGTAATCGGCAGGGGCACGCAGCCCCTGAGTTTAAATCTCGCCCGCCACTAAGCGGGCAATCAGGGCGTGGTTGGCAGGTGGAAATTCATCGGCCAGCAAATCACGCTGCTCGACCCAACGCTGCGGCTGACCTTCGCGTCCCCACGGCTCACCCTGCCAGCCCTCCACCAGGAAGAAATGCAGCGTAACACGCAGGTCATCGTAACTGTGGTCGGCCTGACCAATCGCTTTCGCCGCCGTCACTTCAATACCGGTTTCTTCCATCAGCTCACGTTTTAACGCCTGTTCTGCGCTTTCGTGCTGTTCAATTTTTCCGCCCGGGAACTCCCATTTGTTGGCCATGTGGGAGCTTGCTGCGCGCTGGGCAAGAAAGATCTGACGACTGGCATTGCGAATGATGCCCACCGCAACCTGCAGGTGTTTCATAAGCTGGATTCCGCTTGTAGTGAGTGAGCGCTGATTTTAAAGCAGACGCCGGACGATGTTAACTGCTGTCGGCTTCACCGCGATCCTGTCGCACAGATTCCAGTTATTAAGACAGGTCGTAATGATCGCACGGCGCCATGTTGGGAATACTCGCAGCCACTTTACTCTAGCCAGGCCGACTACACATGGAACGCAAACTAACAACGTTTCTGGCGCAAGACGCACAGAAACAGATGAATACCTTACGCCATTTGGTTTTTCACGACATCCTGACGCTCGACAGCGCGCAAAACACTTTAACCTGGTGGCCAGAACAGAAGACCATCCCGCTTAATGAAGCGCAGAAGCGCTTCTTCTCCTGCCTGCTGCTGCGCATCACCTCGAAACGGCAGATCATCGCCACAGTATGGAATGAGAGCTATCCGGGGATCAGCGATAACAACTATCACCAGCTGCTGTTTCAGAGCCGGGCGTTGCTGAAACGCTATGGTTTGCCGGATGGGCTGCTGGTTACGCTGCCCTACCATGGCGTGCGGCTGAATGAGGAGAAGCTGATGGCGATTACCCGCTAATCAGCCAAAGAAAAAGGAGCCCGCGGGCTCCTTTTTGTTATCAGGCCAGACGACCGTGACACTGTTTGTATTTTTTACCTGAGCCGCATGGGCACGGATCGTTACGTCCCACTTTTCGCTCACCGCCCTGTGCCGCCAGTGCAGCGGCCGCTGCGGTGTCGTCATCGACGTGACTGAGCTGCTGCTGCTGTGCCAGGCGCTCTGCTTCTTCACGACGCTGCTGCTCCATCGCTTCCACTTCTTCCGGCATCCGCACCTGCACTTTGCTCAGGGTGCTGATCACTTCGTACTTCAGCGACTCCAGCATCGCGGCAAACATGGCGAAAGATTCACGTTTGTACTCCTGCTTCGGATCCTTCTGCGCATAGCCACGCAGATGGATACCCTGACGCAGATAGTCCATCGCCGCCAGATGCTCTTTCCACAGCGAGTCGAGCGTTTGCAGCATCACGCCTTTTTCGAAGTTGCGCATCATTTCTGCGCCGACCACTTCTTCTTTCGCCGCATAGTTTTCGCTGGCGCGGCTCATGATGCGCTCACGCAGCGTCTCTTCATGCAGATCCGGCTCTTTATCCAGCCACTCAGCAATCGGCAGATCCAGATCGAAATCATTGCGCAGACGCTCTTCCAGCCCCGGAACATCCCACATCTCTTCCAGCGACTGCGGCGGAATGTAAGTGTCGATAGTGGCTTTGAACACATCTTCGCGGATGCTGTTGATGGTGTCCGAAACGTCAGAGACATCCAGCAGTTCGTTACGCTGGCTGTAAATGGCGCGGCGCTGATCGTTAGCGACGTCATCGTATTCCAGCAGCTGTTTACGGATATCGAAGTTGCGGCTTTCCACTTTGCGCTGCGCATTAGCAATTGCTTTGGTTACCCACGGATGCTCAATCGCTTCACCCGGCTTCATACCCAGCTTACGCATCATGTTGGACACACGATCGGAGGCAAAAATACGCATCAGCGCATCTTCCATCGACAGATAGAAGCGCGAAGAACCGGCGTCACCCTGACGGCCCGCACGGCCGCGCAGCTGGTTATCGATACGGCGTGATTCGTGGCGTTCGGTACCGATAATGTGCAAACCGCCTGCCGCCAGCACCGCATCATGGCGCAGTTTCCACGCCGCCTTGATGGCTTCAATCTGCTCTTCCGTCGGGTTTTCCAGCGCGGCCACTTCCGCCTGCCAGCTACCGCCGAGCATGATGTCCGTACCACGACCGGCCATGTTGGTCGCGATGGTTACCGCGGCTGGCTGACCTGCCTGCGCCACGATATCCGCTTCGCTGGCGTGGAACTTGGCGTTCAGTACGCTGTGCTTAATACCCGCGCGCGTCAGCTCCTGAGATACCACTTCCGATTTTTCAATCGAGATGGTGCCCACCAGTACCGGCTGCCCGTTAGCCGTACAGGTGCGAATATCTTCGATAATGGCGTCGATCTTCTCTTTCTCGGTCATGTAGACCAGATCGGCCATATCTTTACGCACCATCGGACGGTTGGTCGGTACCACGATGGTATCGAGCTTGTAGATGGAGCTGAATTCAAACGCTTCAGTATCAGCGGTACCGGTCATACCGGCCAGTTTCTCGTAGATACGGAAGTAGTTCTGGAAGGTGATGGAAGCCAGCGTCTGGTTTTCATTCTGGATCTCCACACCTTCTTTGGCTTCGACTGCCTGGTGCAGGCCATCAGACCAGCGACGTCCCTGCATGGTACGGCCGGTGTGTTCATCAACGATGATCACCTCGCCGTCCTTCACGATGTAGTCAACGTCGCGGGTGAACAGTGCATGGGCGCGCAGTGCTGCCGTCACGTGGTGCATCAGCATGATGTTGGTCGGCGAGTAGAGTGATTCGCCCTCATCCATGATGCCCTGGCTGACCAGCAGCTCTTCCACTTTCACCAGACCGCGTTCGGTCATGTGCGCCTGACGGGCTTTTTCATCCACCCAGAAGTCACCTTCGCCCTGGAAGTTATCCGAGTCTTCTTTTTCCTGGCGCACCAGGTGTGGAATGATTTTGTTGACCTTAATGTAGAGATCGGAGCTGTCTTCGGCCGGACCCGAGATAATCAGCGGCGTACGTGCTTCATCGATCAGGATCGAGTCCACCTCATCCACCAGCGCATAGTGCAGTTTACGCTGTACGCGCTCTTCCGGACTAAAGGCCATGTTATCGCGCAGATAATCGAAGCCGTATTCGTTGTTGGTGCCGTAGGTGATATCGGCTGCATAGGCAGCGCGCTTGGCCACCGCCGGCATGCCCGGCAGGTTGATACCGACTGTCAGACCAAGGAACTCAAACAGCGGACGGTTGTTTTCGGCGTCACGCTGCGCCAGATAGTCGTTGACGGTCACAACGTGCACGCCCTTGCCGCTCAGCGCGTTCAGGTAGGCCGGCAGCGTCGCAGTCAGGGTTTTACCCTCACCGGTGCGCATCTCCGCGATGCAGCGTTCGTTGAGCACCATGCCGCCGATCAGCTGCACGTCAAAGTGGCGCATGCCAAACACGCGCTTACTGGCTTCACGCACGGTGGCGAAGGCTTCAGGAATCAGGCTCTCCAGCGTTTCACCTTTTTTCAGGCGCTCGCGGAATTGATCGGTTTTCGCTTTCAGTTCGTCGTCAGACAGTTTGACGAACTCCGGCTCCATCTTGTTGATGACATCGACCACTTTACGCATGCGGCGCAGAGTACGATCATTGCTGCTACCAAAAACTTTCGTTAACAATTTGATTAACATAATAAATTTATCTCAATTCAGCCGTGACAATACGGGCTGCAAAGGCAAAAAACAGAAACAGGAAAATAACGTTAGCTTTGAGCAATGAAAGGTCCGGCGCGGATGCCATGAATAGCAGCCTGCCAGTCAGCAGAAGAGTGAACGTTGGGCGAAACATGGTGCGCTCGCGACGGCGGTGCCATCGTGGCTAAAGGTTGCGCGGGTGAAGTCAGCAGCGCCTGCAGCGAGTCAATCAGCGCCAGCTTTTGCGCCGCCAGCGGCAATGCATGCTCCGCTTCCGCTGTCGCGGGCGGCGTCATGCTGAATGAGAGATGGCGAATGACGGTGCGGATGGCGTGCTGATGCCAGTAATCAACGTTGAAACTGGGACGGCGCGCGCTTTCCTGCAGGCGAATCAGGTGATCAAATCGCACCACCTTGCCGGTAAACAGGCTGCTGACCGGCGAATCGCTGCTGGTGGGCTCTGCGCTTTGTGCACAGGCAGGCAGGCCGAGACTGGCCGCCACCATTCCCAACAGGAGATGAGGCCAGAAATAGCGTCTGCCGAGTTGTCGCCAGCGTGAGAAAATCCCGATCACCTTTCGTCCATCATGCCAGTCATTAAGCGCTAAGCCAGAGTTACGTTACGCACCCTGCTTACATGAGCGCCAGATAATAGCACTTATGTGGGGCTTCGACATCAGGGATTAAAGGGCTTACGGCGGATTTCACGTTTTTTTGCGCAGGGTTTGGTCGCTGACAACAGGGTTTTGCGAGCGGGATTACAGCGCCAGCGGCGGGCAATAAAAAACGGCGGGTTCCACTGACCGGAGAGGGTGTCAGGGAAGCCCGCCGTTTGATGGCTGACTTATTAAGCCAGCACTAAATTTGGCGCTTTGAAGGCCAGTGGCAGTTCAGCTTCGTCTTCGAAGGTCGCCCATTCCCAGGCTTCCTGCTTCGCCAGTACCGCCTGCAACAGTTTGTTGTTCAGCGCATGGCCGGACTTGAACGCAGAGAATGCGCCAATCACGTTATGACCACACATGAACAGGTCGCCGATGGCGTCCAGCATTTTGTGACGCACGAACTCATCTTCAAAGCGCAGGCCATCTTCATTCAATACGCGGAAGTCATCGAGGCCAATCGCACAATCTAAACTACCGCCCAGGCACAGGCCTTTAGACTGCAGATATTCGATTTCACGCATAAAGCCGAAGGTGCGCGCACGGCTAATCTGACGCACAAAGGATTCAGCCGAGAAATTGAGCTGGTAACGCTGCGAGCTTGAGTCGATCGCCGGATGTTTGAAGTCGATGGTGAAGTCGAGTGAAAAACCGTTGTACGGTTTAATCTCGGCCCACTTATCGCCATCTTCTACCCGTACCGTTTGCTTCACGCGCACGAATTTCTTCGCACTGTTCAGCTCTTCGACACCGGCATCCATCAGCAAATAAACAAAAGGCGCGGCACTGCCATCCATGATCGGAATTTCTGGCGCATCAACTTCAACAATAATGTTGTCGATACCCAGACCTGCCAATGCAGCATTCAGGTGTTCAACCGTCGAAATACGCACGCCTTCATCGTTCACCAGGCAGGTACTCAGCATGGTGTCGCGCACGTATTTTGCATCAGCCGGGAAATCAACCGGTGGATTCAAGTCAGTGCGACGATAGATGACCCCGGTATTAGCCGACGCAGGGCGTAAAGTCAGCGTGACTTTTTTGCCGGTATGCAAACCGACGCCAGTCGCCTGAACAATACGTTTTAATGTCCTTTGTTTGATCATCGCATTATCTCGCAATATTACCCATCCGACCGCCAGTATAAATTACCGGCGGGCGAATACTTTAGCACAAAGAGCGGAGAATCCCAATTCTCAGGATATTCTTAGTCTGCCTGTTTACGCAGGAAGGCTGGAATATCAAGATAGTCAGGCTCTTTGCTGGATGACGCTGGCTGGTCATTCACCACTTTCGCGGCCGGTTTCTGCTCCTGCGGCAGCGGCGCCATGCCGTGCTGCTGGTAGCGATGATCCATGACCGGCTGAGTCGCAGGCTTGTTAGTCACCAGAGTGATTTCCGGACGCTTGTCCATGCCGATACCGGTCGCCACCACGGTGACGCGCAGCTCGTCGTTCATCTCTGGATCCAGCGAGGTACCGATAACCACGGTCGCGTTGTCCGAGGCGAAGGCGCGGATGGTGTTACCCACGGTTTCGAACTCATCCAGACGCAGGTCGAAGCCCGCCGTGATGTTGACCAGCACGCCACGCGCACCCGACAGATCGATATCTTCCAGCAGCGGGCTGGAGATCGCCATTTCGGCCGCTTCTTCAGCACGGTCTTCACCACAGGCAACGCCAGAACCCATCATCGCGTAACCCATTTCTGACATCACGGTACGCACGTCGGCGAAGTCGACGTTCATCAGACCCGGACGGGTAATCAGTTCTGCGATACCCTGCACCGCACCTTTCAGCACGTCGTTAGCCGCACCGAAGGCATCCAGCAGAGAGATACCACGGCCCAGCACTTTCAGCAGCTTGTCGTTAGGAATGGTGATCAGTGAATCAACATGCTTGGACAGCTCTGCGATACCCTGCTCAGCAAACGCCATGCGTTTTTTCCCTTCGAAGTTGAAGGGCTTCGTCACCACCGCAACCGTCAGGATACCTAAATCTTTGGCTACTTCAGCCACCACAGGAGCTGCACCGGTACCAGTACCGCCACCCATGCCCGCGGCGATAAACACCATGTCTGCCCCTTCCAGCGCAGAACGCAGTGCTTCGCGATCCTCTTCCGCCGAGGTACGACCGACTTCCGGGTTAGCACCCGCACCGAGACCTTTAGTGATATTGGTCCCGATCTGAATCGTCTGGCCGACCGCCGTTTTACGCAACGCCTGTGCGTCGGTATTCACAGCGAAGAATTCCACACCTTCGATACGCTCGCGTACCATGTGCTCTACGGCGTTGCCACCGCCACCGCCGACGCCGATGACTTTAATCACCGCGTCATTGGTTAATTCCATAGGTTCAAACATGATTTCTCTCCGTTATGTGCCTGTCGCCTGGAGATCATAAACATTGCCTGATGATCTCCTTTTTCAAAAAATTAAAACTCTTTCTTCAGCCAGCTGTTAATGCGTTTAAACCAATTGCCCACTGAAGCACGTTTTTCCGTTTCTGCATCACCGTTCATGTGTGACTCTTTGCCGTAATGCAGCAGGCCAACCGCCGTCGAGTAGTACGGCTCCTGCGCATAATCCGTCAGACCGGTGATGTTAAGCGGCTGACCGATGCGCACCTGGGTGTGGAACACCCGCTGTGCACAGGCCGCCAGACCTTCAATCTGCGCCGCACCGCCGGTCAGCACAATACCGGCTGCCAGATGATGCTTCACGCCCTGCTGACGCAGTTGCTCCTGCAGTTGCAGAATCTCGTCGTTCACCAGATTCAGCAGTTCGGTGTAACGCGGCTCAATCACTTCTGCCAGCGTCTGGCGCTGCAGGCTGCGCGGCGGACGTCCACCCACGCTCGGCACCTCGACGTTTTCGTCTTTGCCGACAATCGAACCCAGCGCACAACCATGACGCACTTTAATCGCTTCGGCGTCGGTTGGCGGTGTGCCAAAGGCATAGGCGATGTCGCTGGTCACCACGTTCCCGGCATAGGGAATCACTTTGGTATGACGCAGCGCGCCGCCGGTGTACACCGCGATATCCATTGTACCGCCACCGATGTCAACAACACAGACTCCCAGCTCACGTTCATCTTCGGTCAGCACCGAAAAACTGGATGCCAGTCCGGCAAAAATCAGTTGGTCAACTTTCAGGCCACAACGTTCAACGGCTTTCACGATATTTTTTGCCATATCGTTGTGGCAGGTGATGAGATGCACCTTGGCCTGCATACGCACGCCGGAAAGGCCAACCGGATTTTTGATGCCTTCCTGATAATCGATGGCGTATTCCTGTGGAATCACATGCAGAATACGATGTTCGTCGCGCACGCGAACGGATTTCGCCGTATGCACCACGTTTTCCACATCATCCTGAGTGACTTCCTCTTCGGAAATCGGAACCATCCCGATTTCGTTCTGACAACTAATATGTTTGCCCGATAAAGCAAGGTATACCGACGAAATCTGGCAGTCTGCCATCAATTCCGCCTGGTCGATGGCGCGCTGAACGCACTTCACCACCGACTCCAGATCGTTCACGCCGCCTTTGTCCATACCGCGGGACGGGCAGCTGCCGACGCCAATAATGTTGACCATACCATCGGGCAGAATTTCCCCAACCAGGGCGGCGACCTTCGCAGTGCCGATTTCAAGTCCTACTACCAGTTTTCTGTCCGTTGCCTTGATCATTGTGGTTTAGCCTGTGCCTGGTTTTGTTGCTGATTACTGTCCTGTGGCTCAATCGGTGCCGGTGCCCAGCCTACTGCGGCGCCGGAGTCATAGCGTAGATCAACATAGCTGATGCGCTGGTTCTGACTCTGGCCCTGCTGCTGCAACTCCGGATAGAGCTCAATAAAACGGTTCAGACGCTTCATGGTGTCGCTGCGCCCCAGTTCGATGCGCACATCGTCACTGGTCACCAGCTGCCACGAGCGCCGCGCCGTCATCGACGCGACCTTCAGGGTAAACTTACTGGCCCGCAGCACATCACTCATGGTGTGATAGCCGGCCAATACCTCTTTCTCACTGCCTTCCGGCCCATACAGCATCGGCAACGTTTCTTTGCCGATGTGGCTGGCCGGGACGCTGAAGGAGACGCCATCGGCGTCCACCATGTGCGAGTCATTCCAGCGTGCCACCGGGACAAACTCCACCAGGTTTATCTTCAGCTCATCAGGCCACTGCTTGCGCACGCTAACCTGTTTAATCCACGGTAAACGCTCGATCTGCTGCTGGATAATGTCCACGTTCTGCGACATGAACGTTCCCGGCGCGCCGAGCGATAAAATCGCCTGACGAATATCATCGTGCGTGGTGTAGTGGGTTTCGCCCGTCACCACCAGCTTCGACAGCGGCAGACGCGACGCATCATTCATCCACTTCAGCACCACCAGGCCGCCAGCCACCATGATGCCCATCACCAGCAGCAGGAACACGATGCCAAACAGCCGTGCTCCGTTGCTCCGTCCGGAGCGCGCACGCTCCTGAGGTTCGCGATTTCTAACGCGCAGTGCCGCCTGAGACATATCAGTCAGCCAGCTCCAGAATGCGCGCCACCAGTTGCGGGAAGCTGTATCCCGCCTGCTTTGCCGCCATCGGCACCAGGCTGTGGCTGGTCATGCCTGGCGAGGTGTTCACTTCCAGCAGCTGGAAATTGCCGTCACCGTCGACCATCACATCAACCCGCCCCCAGCCGCTGCAGCCTAACGCGCGCCACGCGGCCAGCACTAATGTCTGCAGTTCCGCCTCTTTCTCCGCACTCAGGCCGCTCGGGCAGAAGTATTGAGTATCGTCAGAAATGTATTTTGCTTCATAGTCATAGAACTCGCTGGCAGTCTGAATTCTGATTGACGGCAGAATTTCGTCGCCGACGATGCCCACGGTATATTCGGCACCGCTGAGAAAAGCTTCCACCAGCACGTCATCATCATGGCGAAACGCCTCCTGCAACGCGGCTGGCAGCGCTTCCGCCTGGTTCACGCGGCTGATGCCAACGCTGGAACCTTCACAGCTTGGCTTCACAAACAGCGGCAGTCCGAGCGCGTCAATCGACGCCTGCGCTGCAGCATCCAGCCCCTGCTCATACTGCTGGCGCGTCAGCCAGACAAATTTGCCCGCCGGCAATCCTCTGCCCTGCCACAGCAGTTTGCTGCGCAGTTTATCCATGGTGATGGCCGACGCCATGACGCCGCTGCCGGTGTAGGGCAGTTGCAGAAACTCCAGCAGCGCCTGCAGCGTGCCGTCTTCGCCACCGCGACCGTGCAGCGCGATAAACGCTTTGGCAAAGCCCTGCTGCCGGAGGTCCAGCACTGAGACGTCACGGGTGTCGACACCGTGCGCATCAATGCCCATCTCACGCAGTCCCGCCAGCACCGCGCTGCCGGACATCAGTGACACCTCGCGCTCGGCGGAGGTACCGCCCATCAATACCGCGACTTTCTCAGCCATGGCGCGCCTCCGTGTTCAGAGCCGGCTGCAGCTGAATCTCAGCCAGCTTGCGGGCAATTTTGCCGATGTTGCCGGCGCCCTGCACAATCACCAGATCGTCGCCGGACAGCAGCGGTGCCAGCGCATCCGGCAGCGCTTCGTGCTCGGAGACCAGAATCGGATCGACCTTGCCGCGATTGCGGATGGCACGGCACAGTGAACGGCTGTCCGCGCCCGGAATGGCGGCTTCGCCCGCCGGGTAGACATCCAGCATCAGTAACACATCCACCTGCGACAGCACATTGGCGAAATCATCGAACAGGTCGCGGGTGCGCGTATAGCGATGCGGCTGAAACACCATCACCAGCTTTTTCTCTGGCCAGCCGGCGCGCGCCGCTTTGATGGTGACATCCACTTCGGTCGGATGATGACCATAATCGTCGACCAGCATCGCGCTGCCCGCTTTGCCGTTAACAGCCGCAGTGTCGAACTCGCCCAGCACGTCAAAACGACGACCGGTGCCCTGGAAACTCTCCAGCGCCGCCAGAATAGCGTTGTCGTCAATGCCCTCTTCGCTGGCAACCGCCACGGCTGCCGCGGCGTTCAGCGCGTTATGGCGACCCGGCGCATTCAGCGTCACGTGCAGCACCGGCTTGTCCTGACGAATCAGGGTGAAGTGGCCCTGCGCGCCGCGCTGTTCGTAGTTTTCGACCCGCACATCCGCATCGTCGCTGAAACCATAGGTGGTGACCTGACGGCCCACGCGCGGAATCAGATCGCGAATCACCATATCGTCCACGCACATCACCGCGCGCCCGTAGAACGGCAGGTTGTGCAGGAAGTTAATAAACGTCTGCTTCAGGTTCTCAAAATCGCCCTGATAGGTATCCATGTGATCCGCTTCGATGTTAGTGACAATCGCCACCATCGGTTGCAGATGCAGGAAAGACGCGTCGCTTTCGTCCGCTTCCGCAATCAGATAACGGCTGCTGCCGAGGCGCGCGTGCGTACCCGCCGCTTTAACCAGACCGCCATTGACAAACGTCGGATCGAGACCGCCTTCCGCATAAATACTGGTCACCATCGCGGTGGTGGTGGTTTTACCGTGCGTGCCGGCAATCGCAATGCCGTGACGGAAACGCATCAGCTCAGCCAGCATCTCCGCCCGGCGGATCACCGGGATACGCTGCTCACGCGCCGCCACCAGCTCCGGGTTATCCTGCGCCACGGCGGTAGAAACCACGACGACGCTGGCGTCGGTAACATTTTCCGGGCGATGGTTGAAGTAAATGGTCGCGCCCAGCGAGGCCAGATGCTGCGTAACCGGATTGGGCGCCAGATCGGAGCCGCTAATGTGATAGCCTTCGTTCGCCAACACCTCGGCAATACCGCCCATGCCGGCACCGCCGATGCCGACAAAGTGGATGTGCCGGACGCGACGCATCTCGGGCACAATAGAACGCAGTTTTGCCAATTGTTGTGTATTCATCTGTCTCTGTTACCTGTTTTCCCGTTTGCACCTGCATTCAGATGCGGGCCAGTCAAACTGACCGGTTAACTTACTTCGCGACGCGCGCAACCTCTTGTGCCACCCGTTCGGTCGCATCAGGAATCGCGACCTGGCGGGCTTTTTCCGCCATCGCCAGCAGCGTGGCGCGATCCCAGTGGCGCAGCGTGTCTGCGACGGCCGCAGCAGTAAACTGCGGCTGCTCGAAAATTTTGGCCGCGCCGGCTTTTTCCAGCGGCAGCGCATTCCAGTACTGCTGACGATCTTTGTGCTGGAACGGCACGAAAATCGCCGGTAAACCCGCCGCCGCCACTTCACTGACGGTCAGCGCGCCGGAGCGGCACACCACCACATCGGCCCACGCATAGGCTTGCGCCATGTCATCGATAAACTCGGTGACCTTGTGCTGCGGCTGACCAGCGGCCTGATACGCCTGCTGCACGGTCTCCCGTGCGCCTTTGCCGGTCTGATGCCACAGCGTGATGGCGTCACCCAGTTCGGCGGCGACCTGCGGCACGACCTGATTGAGGATGCGCGCGCCCTGACTGCCGCCAATCACCAGCACGCGAATCGGCCCGCTGCGGTGTGCCAGACGCTGCGCCGGCAGCGGCAGCGCCAGCACATCATTACGCACCGGGTTGCCCACCACCTCAGCAGTGGGGAACGCGCCCGGAAAGGCCTGCATCACTGTGGTAGCGATTTTCGCCAGCCACTTATTGGTCAGCCCGGCAATGCCGTTCTGCTCGTGCAGCACCACCGGGATGCCGCAACTCCATGCCGCAAGGCCGCCCGGCCCGGAAACATAACCGCCCATGCCCAGCACCACATCCGGCTGCCAGTTTTTCATGATGCGGCGCGCCTGGCGCCACGCATTGAAAATGCGCACCGGTGCCAGCAGCAGGGCCTTTACGCCTTTACCGCGCAGTCCGCTGATGCGAATGAAGTCGATATCAATGCCATGCTTTGGCACCAGATCGGCTTCCATCCGGTCTGCGGTTCCCAGCCAGCGCACCTGCCAGCCTTGTTCGATCAGATGATGCGCCACGGCCAGTCCGGGGAACACATGTCCGCCGGTACCCCCTGCCATGACCATCAGCCGTTTACCACTCATCGGGCACCTCGGGTAAACGCCTGGGCTTTTGCCAGACGTGTTTCATAATCTATGCGCAATAAAAACACGATGGCGGTCGACATAATGATCAGACTCGATCCACCGTAACTGATCAGCGGCAGCGTCAGGCCCTTGGTCGGCAGCATACCCGCCGCCGCACCAACATTAACCAGCGCCTGGAAGCTAAACCACACGCCAATGGAACAGGCGAGGAAGCCGGAAAAACGCTGGTCGATCTCCAGCGCGCGACGGCCAATCGACATTGCGCGAAAAGCGACGAAGAATACCATCAACAGCGCCAAAACCACACCGACATAACCCAACTCTTCACCGATAATTGAGAAGATAAAGTCGGTGTGCGCTTCCGGCAGATACTCCAGTTTCTGCACCGAGTTGCCCAGGCCCTGCCCCCAGAACTCACCGCGGCCAAACGCCATCAGCGACTGAGTCAGCTGGTAGCCGCTGCCGAACGGATCTTCCCACGGGTTCCAGAAGGAGGTCACGCGGCGCATACGGTAAGGTTCCGCGATAATCAGCAGCACCACGGCGAAAATGCCGGAGCCGATAATCGCCAGGAACTGCCACAGTTTGGCACCCGCTAGGAACAGCATCGCCAGCGTGGTAACAAACAGCACCACCACGGTGCCGAGGTCCGGCTGGGCCAGCAGCAGCACCGCCAGCACCACCATCACGCCCATCGGCTTACAGAAGCCCCAGAAGTTGTTACGCACCTCTTCCACTTTGCGCACCAGATAGCTGGCGAGATAGCAGAACAGCGACAGCTTGGATAACTCCGCCGGCTGAATACGCAGCGGCCCCAGCGCGATCCAGCGCGATGCGCCGTTAACTGAGCTACCGACCACCAGTACGATCAGCAGCATCGCCACCGAAGCCATCAGCATCGCGTTACTGTAGCGCTGCCAGAAATCCATCGGTACGCGCAGCGTCACTAACGCCATCCCCAGCGCCAGGGCGATATAAAAGGCATCACGCTTGGCAAAGTAGAACGGATCGTCGTTAAGACGTTGTCCAACCGGCATCGACGCCGAGGTGACCATGACAAAACCGATAATCGCCAGGCCAAATGTCAGCCACAGCAGCGTGCGGTCATACAGCACCACCGGCGCGTCGTCGTTGTCGCGCGCGCCCATCACCCAATCACGCAGGCGCAGCGAAATAAAACTGGCGATACTGGCTCCGGGAATACGCATCAGCTCAGCTCCTTCGCCAGTTGCGCGAAGCGATCGCCACGCTGTTCAAAATTACGGAACTGGTCGAGGCTGGCGCACGCCGGTGACAGCAGCACCATGTCGCCCGCCTGCACCTGCGCGGCAATCTGCGTCATCGCCTGTTCGAGCGTGTCGGTGCGCGTCGCCACTGCCGGACGCAGCGCGGCCAGCGCGTCGCCGTCGCGGCCAAAGCAGAACAGCCGCACGTTGTCGCCCTGCAGATAGCGCGCCAGCGGCGTAAAGTCCGCCCCTTTGCCATCGCCACCCAGCAGCAGCCACAGCGTACCTTTCACCTGCAGGCCGTTAAGCGCGGCTTCGGTGCTGCCCACGTTGGTGGCTTTCGAATCATTAATCCAGCGCACGCCATGCGCTTCGTGCACCAGCTGGAAGCGATGCGGCAGGCCGCTGTAGGTGGTTAACGCTTTCAGGCTGGAGGCGCGCGGGATATTCACCGCATCGGCCAGCGCCAGCGCGGCCAGCGCATTGGTGTAATTGTGCTGC
The DNA here is from genome assembly GCF_018726825.1 of Pantoea sp. B270. Classification (NCBI taxonomy): domain Bacteria; kingdom Pseudomonadati; phylum Pseudomonadota; class Gammaproteobacteria; order Enterobacterales; family Erwiniaceae; genus Pantoea; species Pantoea sp. B270. Next base: position 3,315,023 of record NZ_JAHCSX010000001.1, on the reverse strand, counting down.
CCGACCAGCTTCATCTCGTCGGTATTAAGGACTTTCTCGCCCTTCACCCGCAGCCAGGTACTGCCCTGCTGCTGGTTGAGGTGATAATCGCCCACGTCGATGCCAAAGCTGACGCAGCGGCGATCGGCGCCGCGCACCGGCATGGTCATGCCATCGTCGGCATTCACCACGCAGATATCCGCGTTTTCATAGATGCGTAATTTAGCGGCGCGGTACTGCTGCATGCCGAGCGGATAGCGATCCATATGATCCTCAGTGACGTTGAGGATGGTTGCCGCCGCCGCTTTCAGGCTGTAGGTGGTTTCCAGCTGGAAGCTGGAGAGCTCCAGCACATACAGCTGCGCCGGCGATTTGAGCAGTGTCAGCGCTGGCAGCCCAATGTTGCCGCCTACGCCCACCTGCCAGCCCGCGGCGCGCGCCATTTCGCCCACCAGCGTGGTGACGGTACTTTTGCCATTGGAACCGGTGATCGCCACAATCGGCGCCTGCGCTTCACGGCAGAACAGTTCGATATCGCCGACAATTTCAATGCCGGCGTCAGCCGCTTCGCTCAGCGCCGGGTGCGCCAGCGCGATGCCCGGGCTGGCGATGATCAGATCGCATGCCAGCAGCCAGTCGCTGTTGATACCGCCAACGTGGCGCTCCACCTGCTCTGGCAGTTTGTCCAGCCCCGGCGGTGACACACGGGTATCCATCACGCGGGGCGTCACGCCCTGCGCGAGGAAGAAATCAACACAGGAGAGGCCGGTAATGCCTAATCCAATGATGACGACTTTTCTGCCCCGATAGTCAGCCATGATTAACGTACCTTGAGCGTTGCCAGGCCAATCAGCACCAGCATCAGCGAAATAATCCAGAAGCGCACGATCACGCGCGGCTCCGGCCAGCCTTTCAGTTCATAGTGGTGGTGAATCGGTGCCATGCGGAAAATACGCTGACCGCGCAGCTTGAACGACCCCACCTGCAGAATCACCGACAGCGTCTCGACCACAAATACGCCACCCATGATCACCAGCAAAAATTCCTGACGCAGCAGCACTGCCAGCGTGCCCAGTGCGCCACCCAGCGCCAGCGAACCCACGTCGCCCATAAAGACCTGCGCCGGATAGGTGTTGAACCATAGGAAGCCGAGACCGGCCCCGACAATCGCGGTACAGACAATCACCAGCTCACCGGCGTGACGCAGATACGGAATGTGCAGGTACTCGGCAAATTTCACGTTACCGGTCGCCCAGGCCACCAGCGCAAATCCCGCCGCGACAAACACCGTTGGCATGATGGCTAGGCCATCCAGACCGTCTGTCAGGTTGACCGCATTACCGGTTCCGACAATTACAAAGTAGGCCAGCACCACGTAGAACAGGCCGAGCTGCGGCATAACATCTTTGAAGAACGGCACCACCAACTGTGTGGCAGGCGTATCTTTACCGGCAATGAACAGCGCGAACGCCACGCCGAGCGAAATCACCGACATCCAGAAATATTTCCAGCGCGCGATCAGCCCTTTAGTGTCTTTACGCACCACTTTGCGGTAGTCATCAACGAAGCCAATCACGCCAAAACCGACCAGCACCACCAGCACGCACCAGACGTAAGGATTGGACGGATAAGCCCACATCAGCACCGAAACTGTGATGGAGGTCAGAATCATTATGCCGCCCATGGTCGGCGTGCCGCGCTTGCTGAAGTGCGACTCCGGACCATCGTTACGTACCACCTGGCCAATCTGCAGTTTCTGCAGCCAGGCGATCAGGCGCGGGCCCATCCATAAAGAGATGAACAGAGCGGTCAGCAGGCTGACAATGGCGCGAAACGTCAGATAGGAAAAGACGTTAAAGCCGGAATAAAATGCGACCAGATGTTCGGCCAGCCAGACTAGCATGTTCCTTTCTCCTGTAAGCTCTGTACTACCTGCTCCATGGCGGCACTACGTGAACCTTTAACCAAAATAGTGATGTCCGCATGTTGGGACAGCAGCGTGCGTAAACGTTCAATCAGTTCAGCTTTACTGGCGAAATGTTCGCCCCGGCCGCTGCTTTCACTAATCAAATGGCTGAACCTACCGGTGCTCAGCACACAATCAATACCGGCGGCTTTCGCCGCTTCGCCCACCTGACGATGACAGGCTTCGGCTTCGTCGCCCAGTTCGCCCATGTCGCCGACCACCATGACGCGGAAGCCCGGCATATCGCCCAGCACCTGCGCAGCGGCGGTCATTGAGCCAACGTTAGCGTTGTAGCTGTCATCCAGCAGCAGCTGATTTCCGGCGAGGCGAATCGGGAACAGGCGCCCAGGAACGGGCTGTAGGGTTTTAAGGCCAGACTGGATAGCGGTTAACGGCGCGTCAACCGACAGCGCCAGCGCGGCAGCAGCCAGCGCATTAGCGATATTGTGCCGACCCGGCAGCGGCAGCTCGACGGCGATGTCGCCGCGCGGCGTGTGCAGGGTAAACAGCGTGGCGTCAGCGCGCAGTACGATATCGCTGGCGCGGAACTCCGCGTCTGCCATCGGCTGCGGCGAAAAGCGCCACAGGGTTTTGTCAGCAAACTGCGGCTGCCAGTTGGGCAGATCGTTGCTGTCAGCGTTGATGATTGCGGTGCCGTGCACCGGTAAGCCGCCAAAGATTTCGCCTTTGGCTTTTGCCACGCCCGCCAGTGAACCGAAGCCTTCCAGATGCGCCGCCGCCAGATTGTTGACCAGCGCGGTTTCCGGACGCACCAGATTGGTGGTGTAGGCGATTTCACCCTGATGGTTCGCGCCCATTTCAATCACGGCATACGCGTGTTGCGGGGTAAGACGCAGCAGCGTCATCGGCACGCCGTAATCGTTGTTGAGATTGCCGGCGGTATACAGCGTTTCACCGCACTGGCGCAGAATCGCCGCGGTCATCTCTTTCACGGAGGTCTTACCGGAGGAGCCGGTCAGCCCTACCACGCGCGCTTTCGCCTGCTGACGCACCCAGGCGCCGAGCTGACCAAAAGCGATACGCGTGTCAGCGACCACCACCTGCGGCACGTCAACCGCTAAACGACGGTTCACCAGCAGCGCCTGTGCGCCACTGGCGATAGCGTCGGCGGCAAAATCGTGCGCATCAAAACGTTCGCCCACCAGCGCGACAAACAGGCTGCCTGGGGTGACTTTACGGGTATCCGTAGTGACATCCGCAATAGTGAGATCGCTGCCGTGCAGCTGCCCACCGCTAATCTCTGCCAGGGTTTTCAGCGTAACCGGAATCATGCCATTACCCCCAGCAAACGGGCGACGGTGTCGCGGTCAGAGTAGTCAAGGCGGCGGTTGCCGATGATTTGATAATCTTCATGGCCTTTACCGGCCACCAGCACGATGTCGTCGGCGCTGGCCTGCATTACCGCATGAGTGACCGCCTGCGCTCGTCCTGCTATGACGCGGGCCCGGCCCGGATCGAGCAGGCCGGTGAGAATGTCGTTAACAATCGCCGTCGGCTCTTCGCTCCGCGGATTGTCATCGGTGATCACCACGATATCGGCAAACTGTTCGGCAATCGCGCCCATCAGCGGGCGTTTGCCTTTGTCACGGTCGCCACCGCAGCCAAATACGCACCACAGCTGGCCCTTGCAGTGCAGCCGGGCCGCTTCCAGCGCTTTCTCCAGCGCGTCTGGCGTATGTGCGTAATCCACCACTACCGTCGGCTTGTGCGCGGCGGTGAACACTTCCATACGACCGCACACCGGCTGCAGCTGGCTGGCACTGGCCACCAGCGTGTCGAGCGGATAATCCAGCGTCAGCAGTGTCGCCAGCGCCAGCAGCAGATTGCTGACGTTAAAGGCGCCCATCAGGCGGCTGTCAAACTCGCCGTTGCCCCAGCTTGAACTGAACTGCACGTGTGCGCCGCCGTCGTGATAATCGATCGCTGTCGCCTGCAGCCAGCGGCCACGACAGCCGGGCTGCAGATTGTTGCCCAGCGTAACGGCCACGGCATCCGGTAATTTTTCCAGCCAGCGGCGGCCCACTTCATCATCAGCGTTGATGATGGCCTCGCCCACCTGATGCTCAGAGAACAGCAGCCACTTGGCTGATTCGTAGCCCTGCATGTCACCGTGATAATCAAGGTGATCGCGGCTCAGATTGGTAAATACCGCGGCGGCAAACGGCAGCGCGGCCACGCGATGCTGCACCAGACCGTGCGAAGAGACTTCCATCGCCGCCACGGTAGCCCCCTGCCCGACCAGGTCGTGCAGAATATGCTGTACATCCACCGCTGAACCGGTGGTGTTTTCACTCGGCACCAGCTGACCGTACAGACCATTGCCCACCGTGCCCATCACCGCGCCGGTTTCGCCCAGCAGGTTGGCCCACTGCGCAATCAGCTGCGTGGTGGTGGTTTTGCCGTTAGTGCCGGTCACACCAATCAGCTTTAATTTTTCAGCCGGCTGCTGGTAGAAACGCCCGGCCAGCGCGGAAAGGCGCTGCGGCAGCTGGGCCAGATAGATAACCGGGACGCCGTGCATCTCACGGATATCACCATCGCTGGCTTCACCTTCAGCCTCGGCAATGACCGCCGCCACACCCTGGGCGATGGCCTGTGGAATAAATCGACGTCCATCAGCATGATGGCCCGCCACGGCGATAAACAGATCGCCAGCAGCCGCAGCGCGGCTGTCCAGTGTCATGTCACGGAGTGGACGCGCCGGCGCGCCAGGCACCCACGGGGCCAGCAAGTCGCGCAGGTTACGATCTGTCACTTGATTCCTCACTTCTCTTATTCTTCACCAACTCGTTTTTATCCACCGTTGGCAGCGCATCCGGTTCAATGTTCATGGTGCGCAGGACACCGCCCATGATGGCGCCAAACACCGGTGCAGAAACCGCACCACCATAATATTTACCGGCCTGGGGATCGTTGATCACCACCACCAGCGCAAAACGCGGGCGACTGGCAGGCGCAACGCCCGCGGTGTAAGCAATGTATTTATTGACGTAGCGTCCGTCCGGCCCGACTTTTTTCGCGGTACCGGTTTTGATCGCGATGCGATAGCCCTTGATGGCGGCTTTAACACCACCGCCACCCGGCAGCGCCACGCTTTCCATCATGTGCATCACGGTTTTCACCAGGTCTTCCGGGAAAACGCGCTCGCCCGCCACCGGCGGGTCAACTTTGGTAATCGACAGCGGGCGGTTGATGCCGTAGCTGCCAATGGTTGCGTAGACTCGCGCTAACTGTAACGGCGTTACCATTAGCCCATAGCCGAAAGAGAAGGTGGCCCTCTCTATGTCAGACCACCGTTGTTTTTGAGGGTATAAGCCACTACTTTCCCCGACCAGCCCCAAATTGGTCGGTTTACCCAGGCCAAAGCGCGAGTAAGTTTCTACCAGCGCTGAGGAGGGCATCGCTAACGCGAGGCGCGAAACCCCGACGTTACTCGACTTCTGCAGAACCCCGGTAAGGGTCAATTCGTTATAGCGCGCCACGTCTTTGATCTCATGACCATTGACGCGATACGGCACGGTGTTCAGAACGCTGTTCTCTTTCACCACGCCGCGCTGCAGTGCGGTCATCACCACCATTGGCTTCACGGTGGAACCTGGCTCGAAGATGTCGGTGATAGCGCGGTTACGCATGACGTCTTTCGGCGTGTTGCTGAGATTATTGGGGTTGTAAGCCGGGCTGTTGGCCATCGCCAGCACTTCGCCGGTGTTCACGTCCACCAGCACCGCAGTGCCCGATTCGGCTTTGTTGAAGGCAACGGCATTGTTCAGTTCGCGATACACCAGCGCCTGCAGGCGCTCGTCGATGCTCAGCGTCAGGTTGTGCGCGGCGCGACTGTCAACCGAGGAGATATCCTCAATCACCCGCCCGTAACGGTCTTTGCGCACGGTACGTTCGCCCGGCTCACCGGTCAGCCATTTATCGAAGCTCTTCTCGATGCCTTCAATGCCCTGGCCGTCAATGTTGGTGAAGCCAATCAGGTGGGCAGTGACCTGGCCGGCCGGATAGTAGCGGCGCGACTCCTGACGCAGGTAAATACCGGGCAGCTTGAGCTTTTTCACGTATTCGCCAATCGCCGGGTTAACCTGACGGGCGAGGTAAATAAAGCGCCCTTTTGGATTGGCGTTGACGCGCGCCGCCAGCTGATCCAGCGGGATCGACAGCGCATCCGACAGCGCTTTCCAGCGGCTATCAACGGTGACGCCGCCGTGCTCGGTCAGCTCTTTGGGATCGGCCCAGATGGCGTTAACCGGCACGCTTACCGCCAGCGGGCGTCCGGCGCGATCGCTGATCATGCCGCGCGCGGTAGGCACTTCCTGCACGCGCAGCGAACGTAAATCGCCTTCCTTCACCAGCTTATCCGGGCTGATCACCTGCAGCCACGCCACGCGCGACAGCAATCCGCCCAGCGCCAGAAGAATACAGCCGCACAGCAACGCAAAACGCCAGCTTACAAAGCTGGCCTTATCTTCCTGTTTTCTTAACTTCAGCGTTTTGCCTGCGCCGCTCATTGAGGTCTGCGATTCCTTATTTCTGCACCACAATATTTTCCTGTGAAGGATCAACATGCTGCAATTGCAGCTTATCGGTTGCTATCCGTTCTACCCGGCTGTGATCGCCCAGCGCATTCTCTTCGAGGATCAGGTTGCGCCATTCGATATCCAGCGCATCACGCTCCAGCACCAGCTGCTCACGCTGCGCCGTCAGCAGACGGGTCTTATGCGTGGTGGTCACCACCAGCACCGAAGAAACCAGCACGGCGATCAGCAGCAGCAGCGGGATCTTGCCAAAACGCAGCAGATCGCCACCAATGACGCCGGGCAGACTGTGACGCTCATTGCCAATCACGATGCGGTTCTCTCAGCGATACGCAGGACCGAACTGCGCGCGCGCGGGTTGTCTTTGACTTCGGCTTCGCCAGGAATCAGCTTGCCGAGGGTTTTCAGTTCACGTCCGCCCAGCGCTTTCAGCTGGCTCTCGGTCATCGGAATCCCGGCCGGCACCTGCGGTCCGCGGCTCTGGTCACGCATGAAGCGCTTCACCAGCCGATCCTCCAGCGAGTGGAAGCTGATGATGGATAAACGCCCGCCCGGTGCCAGCACCGTCAATGCCCCTTTGAGCGCGATATCGATCTCTTCCAGCTCACTGTTGATCCAGATGCGTATCGCCTGGAAGCTGCGCGTCGCCGGATGCTTAAACTTGTCTTTTACCGGCGTTGCCGCCGCAATCAGATCGGCCAGCTCTTTGGTGCGCGTCATCGGCTGTTCCCGGTTGCGCTCGACAATGGCGCGGGCGATGCGTTTCGCAAAGCGCTCTTCGCCGTAGGTTTTCAGCACAAATGCAATATCTGCCTCTTCCGCGCTCTGCAACCACTCGGCTGCCGACTGACCGCGCGTCGGATCCATACGCATATCCAGCGGCCCGTCGCGCATAAAGGAGAAACCGCGCTCGGCGTCATCCAGCTGAGGCGAAGAGACGCCCAAATCCAGCAGTACGCCGTCGATTTTGCCGGTCAGCCCGCGCTCTTCGACATACTCAGCCAGCGCTGAAAACGGCCCGTGCACAATCGAAAAACGTGGATCTTTTATCTCAGCGGCTGCGGCTATGGCTTGCGGATCGCGGTCGATCGCCAGTAACTGTCCGTGCGCGCCAAGCTGCGACAGGATCAGGCGTGAGTGACCGCCGCGACCAAAGGTGCCGTCAATATAAATGCCGTCTTCCCTGATATTAAGGCCGTTAACCGCCTCATCCAGCAGCACCGTGGTGTGTTTAAAATTTTCCTGCATAGCTATAGCGACAAGTCCTGCAACCGCTCAGATAAAGGCTCCTGAGCTGACTGTTCTGCGTCAATATCGTCCTTAACTTGTTGATACCAGGTCTGTTCATCCCACAGCTCAAACTTATTGAACTGTCCAACCAGCATCACTTCTTTGGTCAGGCTCGCATGCTGGCGCAACGTATTCGCCAGCAGTAAACGGCCTGCGTTATCCATCTGGCACTCGCTGGCATGTCCTAACAGCAGACGCTGCACGCGACGCTCGTTCGGATTCATACTGGATAACCGGGCCAGTTTTTTCTCAATAATTTCCCATTCGGGCAGGGTATAAAGCAGCAGGCAGGGCTGATGGAGGTCAATGGTGCAAACCATTTGACCCTGAGACTCTGCGAGCAGCAATTCGCGATAACGCGTCGGCACCGCCAGGCGCCCTTTGCTGTCGAGATTGACTAACGTTGCTCCACGGAACATGCCAGCCCTACCCCTCAGTTACCCGTTTTCACCACTTTATCCCACTTTTTACCACGAAACGAGTTTACGGAGCCGATGAAATCCTTGTCAAGCCGCAACGGCAAGTGAATATCACTCTTTACACCGAATGAAATTAACCGGAGAGAAGAATAAGAGGAGAATGAATGGTCAATTTAAAATTAACCTGATGAATAACAGTATAAAAAAAATTTGCGTCAGATTTATCGGTGAAAATTAGCGCAATTTTACCGCTGCGATTATTCTGCCCCAATCTGCGACGGCGGCGGCATTTTAGGGGATTTCTGAAAGGAAGCCCAGCACCATCGCGTCAGCTCTGCTATGCGCGATTGCTGAAGATGTAAACAAATAAGAAAATCCAGCGCCGATAATTCGTCAGCCGGGGCGATGATAATTTACGCTTTTTTACGCCCGTGTGCGTCTGGTTAAATATGGATGAGAGAAATTAGCGCGGGCGACATCTCGCCCGACGCTTCATTTAGCGCGACGACTTAATTGTCCGCGGCGGAATAAATTACGGCGGATACGGGTTAAACCCGGCTTCGGTTTGCGTGGCTCATCCAGCGAAGCCAGCACCAGCTCGAGCACACGCTCAGCAACATCGCGATGGCGCTGCCCTACCGCCAGCACCGGGCACTCCAGAAAGTCTAATAATTCGTGGTCGCCGAAAGTCGCAATAGCCAGGTCTGTCGGCAAGCGGCCGTCACGCTTCAGCGTCACGTCCATCACCCCCTGCAGCAGGCCAAACGAGGTGGTAAACAGCGCTTCGGGCATCGCGTGGTCTTCGAGGTATTTTTCAAACAGTGTCGCCGCTGCGGCGCGGTCAAAGCTATTGCAGTAGATGAAATCGATCGGGCGTTCATCGCCCTGCCACGCCTCGCGGAAACCCATTTCACGCAGGAAGCTGACCGACAGCTCCGGCAGCGCGCCGAGAAACAACACGTTTTTCACCGGCAGCTGACGCAATTCAGCCGCCAGCGCCTGCGCGTCATCCTGATCGGCACCAACCACGCTGGTGAAGTGTTCACGATCCAGCGCGCGGTCCAGCGCGATAATCGGCAGCGGATCGTTGACCCAGCGCTGATAGAACGGATGTTCCGGCGGCAGCGACGTGGAGACGATGATCGCATCCACCTGACGCTGCAGCAGGTGCTCAATGCAGCGCATTTCGTTATCCGGCTGATCTTCGGAACAGGCAATCAGCAGCTGATAGCCGCGCTGACGCGCCTGGCGTTCGAGATAGTTGGCGATGCGGGTATAACTGGTGTTTTCCAAATCGGGGATCACCAGACCAATCGAACGGGTGCGTCCGGCGCGCAGGCCCGCAGCCACCGCGTTGGGGTGATAGTTGTACTCACGCACCACCGCCATGACTTTCTCAACGGTTTTGTCGCTGACACGATACTGCCGCGCTTTGCCATTGATGACATAGCTCGCCGTGGTGCGCGACACGCCCGCCAGGCGCGCAATTTCATCCAGTTTCACGATGACACCTTAATTCTGATAAGCCAGGGCTGGCGAAAATGTCCGCAGAGTAGCTAAGGGTAAAACATTTGTAACATCTAACCGCAGAACAGTACGCTGAGCAACCGCTTTTCATGCACAAGCGGCCGAAGCGCATAAAATAAAAAAACCCGGCATTCCGCCGGGTTAGCTTGAAAACCGATGATAACTTTGCGGTATTAACGCATTACGCGATCGCCGCGTGATACCCCGACGATGCCGGAACGCGCCACTTCAACGATTTCCGCCACTTCGCGCACGGTGTTGAGGAACGCGTCGAGTTTATCGCTGGTGCCGGCCAGCTGAACCGTGTACAGCGTCGGCGTCACATCGATGATCTGCCCACGGAAAATTTCCGCACTGCGTTTTACCTCTTCGCGACCGTACCCGCTGGCCTGAATCTTCACCAGCATGATTTCACGCTCGACGTAAGCGCCCTGCCCCAGTTCGCTGACGCGCAACACGTCCACCAGCTTATGCAGCTGCTTTTCGATCTGCTCCAGCACTTTCTGGTCGCCCACGGTCTGAATGGTCATACGCGACAGGGTAGGATCATCGGTCGGCGCGACGGTCAGGCTCTCAATGTTATAGCCGCGCTGGGAAAACAGCCCCACCACGCGCGACAATGCGCCGGATTCGTTCTCCAGCAGAACTGATAAAATACGACGCATAATTAAGTCCTCTCCGTTTTGCTCAACCACATCTCATCCATCGCGCCACCGCGAATCTGCATCGGGTAGACGTGCTCGCTGCCGTCCACCGTGACATCCACAAACACCAGACGCCCTTTCGCCAGCGTATCGAGCGCCAGCTGCAGCTTCTCTTCCAGCTCAGCCGGATGCTGAATCGCGATGCCCACGTGGCCATAGGCTTCCGCCAGGCGCACGAAGTCCGGCAGCGATTCCATATAGGATTGTGAATGGCGGCCGGAGTAAATCATGTCCTGCCACTGTTTCACCATGCCGAGGAAGCGGTTGTTCAGGTTCAGCACCAGCACCGGCAGGTCGTACTGCAGCGCGGTCGACAGCTCCTGAATGTTCATCTGGATACTGCCGTCGCCGGTCACGCAAATTACGGTCTCCTGCGGCAGCGCCATCTTCACGCCGAGTGCCGCCGGCAGGCCAAAGCCCATGGTGCCGAGGCCGCCGGAGTTGATCCAGCGACGCGGTTTATCGAACTGATAGTAAAGCGCGGCGAACATCTGGTGCTGGCCGACGTCCGAGGTCACATACGCCTCACCGTGCGTCAGACGACAAATGGTTTCGATCACCGCCTGCGGTTTGATTTTGTCGCTGGTACGGTCAAATTCCAGGCACTTGCGGCTGCGCCAGCCTTCAATGCTCTGCCACCAGTCACGCAGGCTGTCGAGCTCCTGCTTCGCCTCACTCTGCGCCAGCAGCTCCAGCATCTGCGTCAGCGTCTGTCTGGCATCGCCGACAATCGGAATATCGGCGCTGACGGTCTTGGAAATCGAAGTCGGGTCGACGTCAATGTGCATCACGGTGGCATTCGGGCAATACTTCGCCAGATTATTGGTGGTGCGGTCGTCAAAGCGTACGCCGATACCAAAGATCAGATCGGCATTGTGCATGGTCATGTTGGCTTCATAGGTGCCATGCATACCGAGCATGCCCACACACTGGCGATGCGTGCCCGGGAACGCGCCCAGCCCCATCAGCGAGGTGGTGACCGGAATATTCAGCTGTTCTGCCAGCTGCAGCAGTTCCGCCTCGCAGCCAGAAGTAATGGCCCCGCCGCCGACGTAAATTACCGGCTTGTGCGCCGCCAGCAGCGTCTGCAGCGCGCGCTTGATCTGGCCTTTGTGGCCCTGCAGCGTCGGATTGTAAGAGCGCATGCTGACGGTTTCCGGCCACACGTATGGCAGCTTGTTAGCCGGATTCAGAATATCTTTTGGCAGATCGATCACCACCGGCCCCGGACGACCGCTGGCCGCCAGCCAGAAGGCTTTTTTCAGCACCGTCGGGATCTCTTCGGTGCTTTTCACCAGGAAGCTGTGCTTCACCACCGGACGCGAAATCCCCACCATGTCGCACTCCTGGAAGGCATCATAGCCAATCAGCGAGGACGGCACCTGACCGGAGAGGATCACCAGCGGAATGGAATCCATATAAGCGGTCGCAATACCAGTGATAGCGTTGGTGGCGCCAGGACCTGAGGTGACCAGCACCACGCCGACTTCGCCGGTCGCGCGCGCCAGGCCATCCGCCATATGTACGGCGCCCTGCTCGTGGCGCACCAGCACGTGGTCAATACCACCGACCGTTTGCAGCGCATCATAAATATCGAGCACTGCACCGCCCGGATAACCGAATACCTGCTTAACGCCCTGATCGATTAACGAACGGACGACCATTTCGGCTCCTGACAACATCTCCATTTTCTGCCTCCAGGCTTGAGAGCCAGCTGCGCCAGCAAACGCTATCCTGCGTGCCGCTCGCATCTGTCCCTTTATTGCCAATTAAGATCAAAACCTTATGTTTATGCTCAGAAGACGCTATGCATTCCGTCTTCCAGGTACAGGGAATCTACCTGCGTGGATTCTTTTGAGAGTAGGTCGATTACCATAACCGCAGAAAACCCGGCCTGCAAACGTCATAAGGCGGCACGGCGCTGTCAATGGCAAAAAAGGCACTGACGCGTGATTATCGCCCGGGAGGAATAAACTAATGCGATGGCATAAGGACAGAGGAAAATGCTGGTTTGCAGATTATTTACAGCGTGTTGTAAGAAATATGATTTTCATATTGCCAGCGTGTTTAGCCCACAATTTTTTCCGCTACCGCGTTTCTGGCGTGATTAACTCTTAAATCCCTCTTCCACATCACAATCTGCTAAGCAACAAGCTTTATCTTGTTTTTCCACCTGACGAATAAGCCTTACTAAAAACATATAATTCAGCAACTTAAAATTACCCGCCTTTTTTAAAAGATTTTTTAAAGTGGCATAACGCGCTAAGCCACCGTTAATTAATGGCAATGCTCTGTGATGGCCGATAATCCCAGCACATCGCCCTTTTCCGGCCAGAGAAATACCCTTTCACTTAGGGTTGACATCGCCAGGCGAATCCAGTACCAATATGTGCAGCACTCATTTTACGAGGTTTGATTCATGTCACGTTCTTTTCGTCTACTCGGTCTACGACTTAACGCATCCAGTTTGCGCGGTAGACTCGTGGGCGAAATCAACAACTGATTCGAACCTGCTGAAAGTTAAAAAACCCGCGCCACTGCGCGGGTTTTTTTATGCTCGTAGCACCGGCGAAGTCAATGCAAAAGGAAGATGACCATGAGCCAGCAAGTAATAATTTTCGATACCACTCTGCGCGACGGCGAACAGGCATTACAGGCCAGCCTGAGTGTTAAAGAAAAACTGCAGATCGCCCTGGCGCTGGAACGGATGGGCGTGGATGTAATGGAAGTCGGTTTTCCGGTCTCTTCGCCGGGTGATTTCGAATCCGTGCAGACCATTGCCCGGACCATCAAAAACAGCCGCGTGTGTGGTCTGGCGCGCTGTGTCGAGAAAGATATCGACGCGGCTTACGAATCGCTGCGCGTGGCCGATGCCTTCCGTATTCACACCTTTATCGCCACTTCGCCGATGCACATCGCCACTAAACTGCGCAGCACGCTGCCGGAAGTGATTGAACGCGCGGTACACATGATTAAGCGGGCGCGCAACTATACTGATGACGTTGAGTTCTCCTGCGAAGACGGTGGCCGTACGCCGATTGACGATCTGTGCCGCATGGTAGAAGCCGCGATCAATGCCGGCGCGACCACCATTAATATTCCGGACACCGTGGGCTATACCCTGCCGGGCGAGTACGCCAACATCATTGGTCAGCTGGTACAGCGCGTACCCAACATCGACAAAGCGATTCTGTCCGTTCACACCCATGACGATCTGGGCATGGCGACCGGTAACGCTATTGCGGCGGTACTGGCCGGTGCGCGTCAGGTCGAAGGCACGCTGAACGGCCTGGGCGAGCGCGCCGGTAACTGTGCGCTGGAAGAGGTGATCATGGCGATTAAAACCCGTCAGCAGATCATGAACGTGCACACCAATATCAATCATCAGGAAATCTACCGCACCAGCCAGATTGTCAGCCAGATCTGCAACATGCCGATCCCCGCCAACAAAGCGGTGGTCGGTTCCAACGCCTTCGCCCACTCCTCCGGCATTCATCAGGATGGCGTGCTGAAGAACCGCGAAAACTACGAAATCCTGACGCCAGAATCGATTGGCCTGCACAAAATTCAGCTGAACCTGACGTCCCGCTCCGGCCGTGCCGCCGTGAAGCACCGTATGGAAGAGATGGGTTATAAAGAGTCCGATTACAACCTGGATACGCTGTACGACGCCTTCCTGAAGCTGGCGGACAAGAAAGGCCAGGTGTTCGATTACGACCTGGAAGCGCTGGCCTTCATTAATAAGCAGAATGAAGAGCCGGAGTACTTCCAGCTGAACGAATTCAACGTGCAGACCGGCTCCAGCGTCACCGCAACGGCGTCAGTGCAGCTGGGCTGCGGCGAAGAGGCCAAAGCCGACGCCGCCACCGGCAACGGTCCGGTTGATGCCGTCTACCAGGCTATTAACCGTATCACCGGCTTCGATGCTGAGCTGGTGAACTACAAGCTGACCGCGAAAGGCCACGGCGAAAACGCGCTGGGTCAGGTCGATATCGTGGTCAACTACAACGGGCGTAAATTCCACGGCGTGGGCCTGGCGACCGATATCGTCGAATCCTCGGCGAAAGCGATGGTGAATGCCCTGAACAACATCTGGCGGGCAAAGCAGGTCGAAAAAGAATTGCAGCGTAAATTTAAAGATCAGAAGGAAACGGTGTAACTATGACTCAGTCTTATCATATTGCGGTAATGCCAGGCGACGGAATCGGTCCGGAAGTGATGGCGCAGGCCATGAAAGTTCTCGACGCGATTCGCGCGCGCTTCGATATGCGCATCACCACCAGCGAATATGATGTCGGCGGTATCGCCATCGATCGTCACGGTGAACCTTTACCCGCCGCCACCGTGGCCGGTGCTGAGCAGGCCGATGCCATTCTGTTCGGCTCGGTCGGCGGTCCTAAATGGGAACACCTGCCGCCAGCCGGCCAGCCTGAGCGCGGTGCGCTGCTGCCGCTGCGTAAACACTTTAAACTGTTCAGCAACCTGCGCCCGGCGGCGCTGTACAAAGGTCTGGAAGCATTTTGCCCGCTGCGCAGCGACATCGCTGCCCGCGGTTTCGACATCCTGTGCGTGCGTGAGCTGACCGGTGGCATCTATTTCGGCCAGCCGAAAGGCCGCGAAGGCAGCGGCGCGCATGAACGCGCTTTTGATACCGAGGTCTATCACCGTTTCGAAATCGAGCGTATTGCCCGCAACGCCTTTGAAGCTGCGCGCAAGCGCCGTAATAAAGTGACTTCCGTTGATAAAGCTAACGTGCTGGCGACCTCGGTGATGTGGCGTGAAATCGTCAACGAAGTGGCAAAAGATTATCCGGATGTGCAGCTGAGCCATATGTACATCGACAACGCCACCATGCAGCTGATTAAGGATCCGTCGCAGTTTGACGTTTTACTCTGCTCGAATCTGTTTGGTGACATTCTGTCGGACGAGTGCGCGATGATTACCGGCTCGATGGGCATGCTGCCTTCGGCCAGCCTGAATGAAGAGGGATTCGGCCTGTTCGAACCGGCGGGCGGTTCCGCACCGGATATCGCTGGCCAGAACATTGCTAACCCGATTGCGCAGATTCTGTCGCTGGCGATGCTGCTGCGTTTCAGCCTGAACGCTGACGCCGCTGCGGATAGCATTGAGCGCGCGGTAAGCCGTGCGCTGGAAGCGGGCCATCGCACCCGTGATTTGGCCGGTGACGGCCCTGCCGTGAGCACCGATGAAATGGGCAGCATCATTGCCGGTTACATCAGCGAGGAAAAATAACAAAATGAAAAGCTTATACCAGAAGTTATTTGATGCACATGTCGTTCACGAAGCGCCAGACGAAACGCCGTTGCTGTATATCGATCGTCACCTGATTCACGAAGTCACCTCGCCGCAGGCGTTTGACGGTCTGCGTGCGCACGGCCGTAAAGTGCGCCAGCCGTCGAAGACCTTTGCCACCATGGATCACAACGTTTCCACCCAGACCAAAGACATCAACGCCTCGGGTGAAATGGCGCGTATCCAGATGCAGGAGCTGATGAAGAACTGTGCTGAGTTCGGCATTCAGCTGTATGACCTGAACCACCCGTTCCAGGGCATTGTGCACGTGATCGGTCCTGAGCAGGGCATGACGCTGCCGGGCATGACCATCGTTTGCGGCGACTCGCACACCGCAACGCACGGCGCCTTCGGTTCCCTGGCGTTCGGTATCGGCACCTCCGAAGTGGAGCACGTGTTCGCCACCCAGACCCTGAAACAGGGCCGGGCGAAAACCATGAAGATTGAAGTGCTGGGCGAAGCTGCGCCGGGTATCACCGCCAAAGACATCGTACTGGCGATCATCGGTAAAACCGGCAGCGCCGGCGGCACCGGTCACGTGGTTGAATTCTGTGGCCCGGCGATTGAAGCGCTGAGCATGGAAGGCCGCATGACGCTGTGCAACATGGCGATTGAGATGGGCGCCAAAGCGGGACTGGTGGCACCGGATGACACCACGTTTGCCTATCTGAAAGACAAGCAGTTTGCGCCGAAGGGCGAGCAGTGGGAACAGGCGGTGGCTTACTGGCGCACCCTGAAGTCCGACAGCGACGCGAAGTTTGACGCCGTTGTGACTCTGAATGCTGCCGATATCGCGCCGCAGGTCACCTGGGGCACCAATCCGGGCCAGGTGATGGCCGTGGATCAGGCCATCCCGAATCCGGCCTCGTTTGCCGATCCGGTTGAACGTGCTTCCGCCGAGAAGGCGCTGGCCTATATGGATCTGCAGCCGGGCATCAAACTGACTGAGGTAGCGATCGATAAAGTGTTTATCGGTTCCTGCACCAACTCACGTATCGAAGATCTGCGCGCGGCTGCCGCGATCGCCAAAGGCCGCAAAGTCGCGCCGGGCGTGGTTGCGATGGTGGTGCCAGGTTCCGGTCCGGTGAAAGCGCAGGCTGAAGCCGAAGGCCTGGACAAAATCTTCCTCGAAGCCGGTTTTGAGTGGCGTCTGCCGGGCTGTTCGATGTGCCTGGCGATGAACAACGACCGTCTGAATCCGGGCGAGCGCTGTGCCTCAACCAGTAACCGTAACTTTGAAGGTCGCCAGGGTCGCGGCGGTCGCACCCATCTGGTGAGCCCGGCGATGGCTGCTGCGGCGGCGGTAACCGGTCGTTTTGCCGACATTCGTGAATTGACTCAGGGAGCTTAAGCCATGGCGAACAAATTTACCCAACACACCGGGATTGTGGCCCCGCTGGATGCCGCAAACGTCGACACCGATGCCATCATCCCGAAGCAGTTTTTGCAGAAAGTGACGCGCACCGGCTTTGGCGCGCACCTGTTCCACGACTGGCGTTTTGATGATGATGCCGGCACCCAGCCGACCGCCAGCTTCGTGCTGAATAAGCCGGAGTTTAAAGGCACCAGCATCCTGCTGGCGCGTGAGAACTTTGGCTGCGGCTCCTCGCGTGAACACGCGCCGTGGGCACTGACCGACTTCGGTTTTCACGTGGTGATTGCGCCGAGTTTCGCCGACATCTTCTACGGTAACAGCTTCAACAACCAGCTGCTGCCGGTGAAGCTGAGCGAAGAGCAGGTCGATGAGATGTTCAAACTGGTGGCCGCGCAGCCGGGCATCCGCTTCACCGTCGATCTCGAAGCGCAGACCGTCACCGCCGGCGACAAGGTTTACCACTTTGAAATCGACAGCTTCCGCCGTCACTGCATGATCAACGGCCTCGACAGCATTGGCCTGACGCTGCAGCATGAAGCGTCCATCGCCAGCTACGAATCCAGCCAGCCAGCGTTTCTGCGTTAAGGTTTACCCGGTGCGCAGCAAGGCGCACCCTACAGCAAACGCGTCAGTAATTTGGTCGCCATTTATGGCGACCAAAGATGCTTAAATGCACAATGCCCTGTAGGGTCGCCATTTATGGCGACCAAAAATGTGCAAAACATGCCCGAAACGCGCAATGCCCTGCAGGGTCGCCATTGATGGCGACCTTCAACCTCCAAACCGCCCTCACCGCGCATCCCGTACCCGCGCCGCCAGCACCAGCGCCACCACCGCCATCACCAGCGCCAGCCAGTAAACCGACTCATGACCAAAGCGCTCACTCAGTATCCCCTGAATCAGGCCGGCGATAATCAACCCGGTTGAAATCGAGGTGGTGAACATGGTGGTCGCCGCACCGGCACGGCCCGGCATCAAATCCTGAAACCACAGCATACCAATGCCGGCGATGATGCCGATAAACGCGGCGTTAAACAGCTGCAGCACCATCAGCGCGGTTTGAGAACGGAACAGCACCAGCCCGAGATAAAATACAATCGCCGCTACCAGCGCCAGCAACATCAGCTTGCGCTTGCCGTAGCGCTTCGCGTAATGGCCGGCCAGCAGCATGATCGGGATCTCCAGCCCGGCGGCGGTGCCCATCAGCAGACCCGCCAGCTTCTCCGGCAGGCCAAGGGTTGTGCTGATATACAGCGGCATATCAATGATATACATGGTATTACACGCCCACATCACCACCGAGGCGATAAACAGCAGCCGCACCTGGCTGTCTTTCCACGGGCTGAGCTGCATCAGCACCTGCTCCGGCGTGGCGGCGATGCGCGGCACCGAGGGCAGCGTGCGCCAGATCAGCAGCATACTCAGCAGAAAAATCACCGCCGCCACGCAGAACAGCGTAACGAAGCCGTAGTTGAGCGCCAGCGCGAACGACAGCGGCGGCCCAATCACCCACGCCAGCGACAGCTGCGCGCGCATCACCGAACTGAACATCACCACTTCCCGCGCTGACTGATCGGCATATTCACGCGCCAGCGCGAAGATCTGCGGAATCGCCACGCTGGCCAGCGCCGACAGCAGCACGCCGAGGGTGATGAGCGTCAGATAGTGACGGTTAAAGGCAAACAGTAGCGCGTTGGCCACCGCCATCAGGCAGCAAAACAGGATCAGGTGACGGCGATCGCCACGGTTATCTGAACGCTTCGCCATCAGCAGGCTGATCACGATCCCGGCGACGGCGTTGATGGTAAAGAACAGGCCGACCCAGAACGGCCGCACCTGCACCTCGCGCGTCAAAAACAGGCTGAGCGTCGGCGCCTGTAACGCCCCCGCCACGCCGACCATAAACGACACCGCCATAAAGGAGAGGTAAACCGGATTCAGGCGGCGCGGCCGCGGTAACAGCGATTTCATGCAGAAATCCCTTTGAGGAAAAAGACCGGGAAAAAACAGCGTAGAAGATTCCACAGCAAAACGAAAAAAGCCAGCAGAGAAAAACTCCGCTGGCGGTGAAATTGCACCCTACTCAGAAAAGGTTCCACGTCGGCGGAACCGCTGGCAGAGCGCCATTCATTGCTGAATGCCTCCCGCTCTTCCATTGCCCGCCAGTATGCCTCTAATATGGGGCAGGAAAAACTGAGCGAAGTCGAGAAGGAGTTCCCCTTTTATGTCCTCTGCGCGTCTGCAACAGCAATTCATTCGCCTGTGGCAACACTGTCAGGGCCAGGATCAGGAAACCACGCTGAGCGAGCTGGCCGAACTGCTGCACTGCTCACGCCGCCACATGCGTAATCTGCTGAACGCCATGCAGGCGGCGGGCTGGCTGATCTGGCAGGCTGAAGCCGGTCGCGGTAAACGCTCGCTGCTGAGCTTCTGCTACACCGGACTGGCGCTACAGCAGCAGCGCGCAGAAGACCTGCTGGAGCAGGATCGCATCGACCAGCTGGTGCAGCTGGTGGGCGATAAAAACCAGGTGCGACAGATGATTGCCGCGCACCTTGGCCGCAGCTTTCGCCAGGGCAAGCATATATTGCGCGTGCTCTACTACCGGCCCCTGCCTAACCTGCTGCCCGGCTCGCCGCTGCGCCGTTCAGAAACCCATCTGGCGCGACAGATATTCAGCGGCCTGACGCGTATAAATGAGGAAAAGGGGGAAATCGCCGCCGACATTGCCCATCACTGGCAGCAAACCTCTCCGCTGCACTGGCGCTTCTTCCTGCGGCCGGCAATCCGCTTTCATCATGGTCGCGAGCTGGAGATGGAGGATGTCATCGCCTCGCTGGAACGGGTGCGCAGCCAGCCGCTGTTTTCGCATATCGACCAACTGCACTCGCCGGCGCCGTGGACGCTGGATATCCATCTCAGCCAGCCGGACTGCTGGCTGCCGTGGCTGCTGGCCAGCGTCAGCGCCATGATTCTGCCGCGTGAATGGCCGACACTGCGCCACTTCGCCCGTCAGCCCATTGGCACCGGTCCGTACAGCGTGGTGCGCAATCAGCAAACCCAGCTGAAAATCGCCGCGTTTGATGACTACTTCGGCTACCGCGCGCTGATTGATGATGTCTCGATCTGGGTGCTGCCGGAGATCAGCGATGAGCTGGTCTACGCCGGTGTAAAACTGGAAGGCGAAAACGACGACGAAAAATCGGAAGAGAGTCGTCTCGAAGAGGGCTGCTATTTTCTGCTGTTCGATCAGCGCTCTGAACGCGGGCGCGATGCCGGTTTCCGCCGCTGGGTGAGCGATCTGCTTAACCCTATCGCGCTGCTCAATCATGCCGGCGTCGGCTATCAGCGCTACTGGTTCCCGGCTTATGGTCTGCTGCCGCGCTGGCACCATCGGCGCGATATCACCCCAGCCCACAAGCCCGACGGCGTGACCCAGCTGACGCTCAGCTGGTACAGCCACCACGTCGAACACGAGGGCATCGCCAATGCGCTACGGCCGCTGCTGGCGCAGCAGGGCGTCGAGCTGATTACCCGCGAAGTGAGCTACGAAAGCTGGTTCGACGGCGCGGGCGAGAGTGACATCTGGCTGGGCAGCGTCAACTTTACCCTGCCGCTCGACTACGCCCTGTTCGCTCAGCTCTACGAGCTACCGCTGATGCATCACTGTATCCCGCTCGACTGGCAGGCCGACGCCGCGCGCTGGCGTGAGAAAGCGCTGCCGCTGGCGGAGTGGAGCAAACAGCTGGTAAACAGCGACTATCTGCATCCGCTGTTTCATCACTGGCTGCTGCTGGAGGGCCAGCGCAGCATGCGTGGCGTGCGGCTGAACACGCTCGGCTGGTTTGACTTCAAGTCCGCCTGGTTCGCCCCGCCGGAGCTGTAAAAAGGGCAGCATGAGACAACACGACCGGCAGGTGAACCTTTCGCGTTGTCCTGTAAATGTCTAGAATATGTCGTTCTCAACGGGGTGCCGGTTAACTGGCTGAGAGAGACCCGTCGAACCTGATCCGGCTCGTACCGGCGTAGGGATTTGAGATGCTCCGCCCTCAGATCCTTTGCGACGCAACCTTACCTTCTCCTTAAGGAACGCAAAGTGTTAAATAAAGTTCTGCCCCTGTTGCTGCTGATCGCTGCGCCGGCTCTGGCGGCCAAACCCGTTCTCACGGTTTATACCTACGACTCGTTCGCCGCCGACTGGGGCCCCGGTCCGGCAGTGAAAAAAGCCTTTGAGGCCCGCTGCGGCTGTGAGCTGAACTATGTGGCGCTGGAGGATGGCGTATCGCTGCTTAATCGCCTGCGCATGGAAGGAAAAAACAGCAAGGCCGACGTGGTGCTGGGGCTGGACAATAACCTGATTCAGGCGGCGGAAAAAACCGGCCTGTTCAGCAAAAGCACGGTGGATACTCGTGCACTGCAACTGCCGGACGGCTGGCACAATGACACTTTTATCCCGTTTGATTACGGCTACTTCGCGTTCGTTTACGACAAAAACAAGCTGAAGAATCCGCCGCACAGCCTGAAGGAGCTGGTCGAAAGCCCGGAAAAATGGCGGGTGATTTATGAAGACCCGCGCACCAGCACGCCGGGGCTCGGTCTGCTACTGTGGATGCAGAAAGTGTACGGCGATGACGCACCGGCGGCCTGGCAGAAGCTGGCCAGCAAAACCGTGACCGTCACCAAAGGCTGGAGCGAAGCTTATGGTCTGTTCCTCAAAGGCGAAAGCGATCTGGTGCTGAGCTATACCACCTCGCCGGCTTACCACATTATTGAAGAGAAAAAGGATAACTACGCCGCCGCGCCGTTCAGCGAAGGTCACTATCTGCAGGTAGAAGTGGGCGCGCAGCTCGCCAGCAGCAAACAGCCGCAGCTGGCGCAGCAATTCATGCAGTTTATGGTGTCGCCAGCGTTTCAGCGCACCATTCCTACCGGCAACTGGATGTATCCGGTAATTAAAAGCGATTTACCCGCCGGTTATCAGACGTTGCCGGTGCCTGCGAATGCGCTGCAATACACCCCGACAGAGGTGGCTGACCATCGCGCGGCGTGGATTAGCGCGTGGCAGCGCGCCGTCAGCCGCTGATGCCCGGCTGGCTGCTGCCCGGAGCGCTTAGCGCACTGCTATTGTGTGCGGTCGCGCTGCTGGCGCTCGGTGCCCTGCTGCTCGCCGCGCCGGCCACCGACTGGCGCGCGCTGCTCAGCGATAGCTATCTGCACCATGTGCTGGCGTTCTCCTTTGAACAGGCGCTGCTGTCAGCGCTGCTCTCGGTGCTGCCAGCCATTCTGCTGGCCCGCGCGCTCTATCGCCGCCGTTTTACCGGCCGCACCCTGCTGCTGCGCCTGTGCGCCATGACGCTGGTGCTGCCGGTGCTGGTCGCCGTATTCGGTCTGCTGAGCGTCTATGGGCGCAGCGGCTGGCTGGCGCAGCTGTGTGCCACAGTCGGTATCGATTATCACTTCTCGCCCTATGGCCTGCAGGGTATTTTGCTGGCGCACGTGTTCTTTAATCTGCCGCTGGCGACGCGCATGCTGCTGCAGGCGCTGGAGAGCATTCCCGGCGAGCAGCGCCAGCTGGCGGCGCAGCTCGGTCTGCGCGGCTGGCCGCTGTTTCGCCTGCTGGAGTGGCCGTGGCTGCGCCGTCCGCTGCTGCCGACGGCGGCGCTGATCTTTATGCTGTGCTTCGCCAGTTTTGCCACCGTGCTGGCACTGGGCGGCGGTCCGCAGGCCACCACGCTGGAGCTGGCCATTTATCAGGCGCTTAGCTTTGATTACGATCCCGGCCGCGCCGCGCTGCTGGCATTGTTGCAGCTCGGCTGCTGTCTGCTGCTGGTGCTGCTCAGCCAGCGCTTCAGTAAAGCGATTCCGGCCGGTAGCCAGACGGTGCGCGGCTGGCGCGATCCGCAGGATTCCTGGCACGCACGCGTCGCGGATACGCTGCTGATTACGCTGGCACTGCTGTTACTGCTGCCACCGCTGGCGGCGGTGCTGGTCGACGGCTTACGCGGCGGCATTGCCGGCGCGCTGCAACAGTCCGCGCTGTGGCAGGCCACGTGGACGTCGCTGCGTATCGCACTCGGTGCCGGTGTGCTGTGCGTGCTGCTGACCATGATGCTGCTGTGGAGCAGTCGCGAACTGCGCCAGCGTCAGCAGCGCTTCGCCGCGCAGGCCATGGAACTCAGCGGAATGCTGATTCTGGCGATGCCGGGCATCGTGCTGGCAAGCGGGTTCTTTCTGCTGTTCAACGCCACCGTTGGCCTGCCGCAGCGTGCCGATGCGCTGGTGATCTTCACCAACGCGCTGATCGCCATCCCCTACGCTATGAAAGTGCTGGAAAATCCGATGCGCGATCTCAGCGCGCGCTACGCTCAGCTGTGCGCCTCGCTGGGCATCAGTGGGTTTACTCGCCTGCGGCTGATTGAACTGCGGGCGCTGAAACGTCCGCTGGCACAGGCGCTGGCATTTGCCTGCGTGCTGTCGATTGGGGATTTCGGCGTGGTGGCGCTGTTCGGCAGCGCCGATTTCCGCACCCTGCCGTTTTATCTGTTCCAGCAGATTGGCGCCTATCGCGGTGCCGATGGCGCGGTGACCGCGCTGCTACTGCTGCTGTTATGCCTGCTGCTGTTTACGCTAATGGAAAAATTACCAGGTAGCCATGCTGACACTGAATAACCTTACTTATCTCTACCATCATCTGCCGATGCGCTTCAGCTTTAGCGCACAGGCCGGTGAACGTCTCGCCATTCTCGGCCCGAGCGGCGCGGGCAAAAGTACCCTGCTGAGCCTGCTCGGCGGCTTTCTGCCGGTGAGTCAGGGCAGCCTGCTGATCGATGGCGTCGACCATACCCGCAGCGTGCCTTCCGCGCGACCGGTATCAATGCTGTTTCAGGAGAACAATCTGTTTCCGCACCTGACAGTGCAGCAAAATCTGGGGCTGGGCCTGCATCCCGGCCTGAAGCTGACGCGCGAACAGCAGCAGCAGGTACAGCAGATTGCGGAGCAAACCGGGCTGGAATCGATGCTGACGCGTCTGCCCGGCCAGCTCTCCGGCGGTCAGCGACAGCGCGTGGCGCTGGCGCGCTGCCTGCTGCGCAATCAGCCGGTACTGCTGCTGGACGAACCGTTTTCGGCACTCGATCCGGCGCTGCGCAGCGAGATGTTACAGCTGGTGCGCGCGGTGTGCGAGGCGCGCACTATCACGCTGCTGATGGTGTCGCACAGTCTGGAGGATGCGCAGCAGATTGCGTCACGCAGCCTGGTGATTGTTGACGGTCGGGTGTACTGGGATGGCAGCACCGCCAGCCTGCTGCGCGGAGAAAGCCCGGCGGCCGCCATCCTTGGCGTATCACCGCGTTAAGCGAAGAACACTTTCCACAGCAGCTGCAGGAAAATCGGCATCATCGGGTGGAACAACAGCGCAATAAAGGCACCCACGCCGATGAGCGCCATCAGCGGAGCCAGCCAGCGCAGCCGCGCCAGTGGCAGATAAGGCGTGGCCCAGTCGACGCTTTTGCCGCTGCGCCACCAGCGCCAAAGCAGCCAGCCGCCGATCCACAGCAGCAGCGCCACCGCCAGCAGCAGCCATTTGAAGCTGTCGCCCTGCGCCGCCTGCGGCACGTCGATCGCCACGCCCGCCAGAATGCCCGGCATCAGGTAAGCCGGCGGCCACAGGATGCAGCCGATAATGTTCGGCGGCAGAAATTTACGCACCGGCAGCTCCAGCATGCCGGCCGCCAGCGGAATCAGCGGACGCGTCGGTCCGACAAAGCGCCCCACGAGGATGGTGAACATGCTGTGCTGATGCAGCGCGTGCTCGGTTTTATCCAGCAGCCCTTTGTATTTTTGCAGGTATTTCCAGCGGTGCAGCGGTCCCTGGAATTTCCAGCCAATGCCGTACGACACCCAGTCGCCAATCAGACAGCCGGCCAGCCCGGCGGCCCACGCCGGATAGAGCCCGATTTGTCCGCTGCCCACCAGCGCGCCGAGGCTGGCCATCAGGACCGTTCCCGGCAGCAGCAGGCCGACAAACGCCAGCGACTCAAGAAAGGTCACCAGCGCCACGGCAATCAGCGCGTACTCCAGCGATTGCGTAAACAGGTGTTGGATCCAGGCTTCCATAACTATCCTCTGCGGAATATAGAGGCTGGATTGTCCTGAGACAGCCCCACAGCGTCAAGCAATTCCCCGCGCTGCCGCACGCCCGCGCCGCGCATACGACGGCACCACCGGCAGTACACTGTATAAACATCCATGATATACTGAAATGAATTCATTCTCCGGAGTTAACGTGACCGAACCGCGCGCAGGATTTTTGCTGACTCGACACTGGCGGGATACCCCGACCGGCAGCGAAGTGGTGCTGTGGCTGGCCACCGACCAGGGCCCGCAGCGCCTGGTGCTGCCTGCGCAGGAGTCAGTGGCGTTTATTCCCCGGGAGTTCCAGGCGCAAACCGAAGCGCTGATTCGCGACGAGCGCCATACGCGCCTGCAACCGCTGGATCTGAAAGATTTCCGGCGCCGACCGGTGCTGGGACTCTATTGCCGCAGCCACCGACAGCTGCAAAGCATCGAAAAACGCCTGCGTGAAAACGGCATTGCGGTGTATGAAGCAGATATCCGCCCGCCGGAACGCTACCTGATGGAGCGCTTTATCACGGCACCGGTGTGGTTCAGCGGCGAGCCGCGCGGCGACAGCCTCGTCAACGCGCGCCTCAAGCCGCATCCCGATTACCGTCCGCAGCTGAAATGGGTGTCGCTCGACATCGAAACCACCGAGCACGGCGAGCTGTACTGCATCGGGCTGGAGGGCTGCGGCCAGCGCCAGGTGTATATGCTCGGCCCGCCGAACGGTGATGCCAGCCAGCTGGATTTTGAGCTGATTTACCTCGACAGCCGGCCACAGCTGCTGGAGCAGCTTAACGCCTGGTTCGCCCGTCACGATCCCGATGTCATCATCGGCTGGAACGTGGTGCAGTTCGACCTGCGCGTGCTGCAAAAACATGCCGACCGCTACGGTATTCCGCTGCGTCTTGGCCGTCAGCAGCAGCCGCTGGAGTGGCGCGAGCACGGCTTTAAGCCCGGCGTGTTCTTCGCTCAGGCCAGTGGCCGGCTGGTGATTGACGGTATCGAGGCGCTGAAATCGGCGTTCTGGGACTTCGCCTCATTCAGCCTGGAAGCGGTGTCGCGCGAGCTGCTGGGCGAAGGCAAAGCCATCAACAATCCGTGGCAGCGCATGGAAGAGATCAACTGGCGCTTTGCCCACGACAAACCGGCGCTGGCCACCTACAACCTGAAGGATTGTGAGCTGGTTACGCGTATTTTCCAGCACACCGCGATCATGCCGTTTTTGCTGGAGCGCGCCACCGTCAATGGCCTGGCGGTGGATCGCCACGGCGGATCGGTGGCGGCGTTCAGCCACCTGTATATTCCGCGAATGCACCGCGCCGGCTTTGTCGCGCCTAATCTCGGCGAAGTGGCACCGGAAGCCAGCCCTGGCGGCTACGTGATGGATTCGCGCCCCGGACTGTATGATTCGGTGCTGGTGCTGGATTATAAAAGCCTCTATCCGTCGATCATCCGCACCTTTCTGATTGATCCGGTCGGGCTGGTCGAAGGCCTGGCGCATCCGGACGACGCCGATTCGGTTCCCGGTTTTCGCCACGCGCGCTTTTCGCGCCGCACCCACTGTTTACCGGCGATTGTCGGCCAGATCTGGCAGGGGCGCGAGGCCGCCAAACGTGACGGCAACCAGCCGCTGTCGCAGGCGCTGAAGATCATCATGAACGCTTTTTATGGCGTACTCGGCACCAGCGCCTGTCGCTTTTTCGATCCGCGCCTCGCCTCGTCGATCACCCTGCGCGGTCACGCCATCATGCAGCAAACGCGTGAGCTGATTGAAGCCGAAGGTTTTGACGTGATTTACGGTGACACCGATTCTACTTTTGTCTGGCTGAAAAGCGCCCACAGCGAAGCCGATGCCGCCGCGATCGGCCAGCGGCTGGCCGGGCACGTGAATCGCTGGTGGCAACAGCATCTGCAGCAGACTTACGGTCTCGACAGCGCGCTGGAGCTGGAGTACGAAACCCACTTCAGCCGCTTCCTGATGCCAACCATACGCGGGGCCGAACAGGGCAGTAAAAAGCGCTACGCCGGACTGATTCGCCGCGACGGCGACGAGCGGCTGGTGTTTAAAGGGCTGGAGTCGGTGCGCACCGACTGGACGCCGCTGGCACAGCAGTTCCAGCAGACGCTGTATGGCCGCATCTTCCGCGGTGAACCCTGGCAGGATTACATTCGCGACACCGTAGCACAGCTGCTGGCCGGCGAGCTGGACGATCTGCTGGTGTATAAAAAGCGCCTGCGCCGGCCGCTGAAAGATTACGAACGCAACGTGCCGCCCCACGTGCGTGCCGCGCGCCTCGCCGATGAACATAACCGTAAACTGCAGCGTCCGCTGCAGTATCAGAACGGCGGATCGATCCGCTACGTCATGGCCACCGCCGGGCCGGAGCCGCTGGAAGCGCGCAGCACGCCGCTGGATTACGATCATTACGTCAGCAAACAGCTACAGCCGATCGCCGAGGGGATTTTACCGTTTGTCGGCGATGACTTTGCTACACTGATCACCGGGCAACTGGGGCTTTTTTGACAGGTGACGAATGCCCTGCCATCCAGTACCATAGCGCCCTTCCTGATTCTCACCGCGTGCACCAGCTGACCAGATAACTGTCTGGCGGTGGGGTATTGTCTGAGAGCAGGCGAACGTCTTTCTATCTTTTAGAGAATCGAGCAAAAAATATATGGTTTTTACACTGGGTCAACGCTGGATTAGTGATACGGAAAGTGAGCTGGGACTGGGGACAGTCGTGGCGCTGGATACGCGCATGGTCACACTGATGTTTCCCGCCACCGGCGAAAACCGCCTCTATGCCCGTAATGATTCTCCGGTCACCCGCGTGATTTTTAATCCGGGTGATACCGTCACCAGCCACGAAGGCTGGCAGATGCAGGTTGATGAAGTCCGCAACGAAAACGATTTAGTGACTTACATCGGCACGCGTCTTGATACCGACGAAAGCAACGTGGTGCTGCGCGAAGTGATGCTCGACAGCAAACTGGTGTTCAGCAAGCCACAGGATCGCCTGTTTGCCGGCCAGCTGGACCGTATGGATCGCTTCGCCCTGCGCTTTCGCGCACGCAAATACCAGAGCGAACAGTATCGCCTGCCGATTAGCGGCCTGCGCGGCATGCGCACCAACCTGATTCCGCATCAGCTGCACATCGCACATGACGTCGGTCGCCGCCACGCACCGCGCGTGCTGCTGGCCGATGAAGTCGGCCTCGGTAAAACCATTGAAGCCGGGATGATTATCCAGCAGCAGCTGCTGGCCGGACGCGCCGAGCGCGTGCTGATCGTGGTGCCGGAAACCCTGCAGCACCAGTGGCTGGTGGAAATGCTGCGCCGCTTCAACCTGCGCTTTGCCCTGTTCGACGACGATCGCTACACCGAAGCGCAGCACGACAGCGACAACCCGTTTGATACCGAGCAGCTGATTATCTGCTCGCTGGATTTTGTCCGCCGCAACAAACAGCGGCTGGAGCTGCTGGCCGAAGCTGACTGGGACCTGCTGGTGGTTGACGAAGCGCACCATCTGGCGTGGAGCGAAGCCGCGCCGAGCCGCGAATATCAGGTTATCGAACAGCTGGCGGAAAAGACCGCCGGCGTGCTGCTGCTGACCGCGACGCCGGAACAGCTCGGCATGGAGAGCCACTTTGCCCGTCTGCGTCTGCTGGACCCGAATCGTTTCCACGATTTCGCGCAGTTCGTGGCCGAGCAGCAGCACTACCGCCCGGTGGCTGACGCCGTCAGTACGCTGCTGGCCGATCACGCCATCAGCAAAGACGAGATGAACCTGATCAACGATCTGGTCGGCGAGCAGGACATCGAGCCGCTGCTGCAGGTGGCGAACAGCGATCGCGACGGCAAAGACGACGCGCGTAAAGAGCTGATTTCGATGCTGATGGATCGCCACGGCACCAGCCGCGTGCTGTTCCGTAACACGCGTAACGGCGTGAAGGGTTTCCCGAAACGCGAACTGCATCAGATTCGCCTGCCGCTGCCGGCGCAGTATCAGACGGCGATTAAAGTCTCCGGCATTATGGCGGCGCGCAAAACGGCGGAAGAGCGCGCGCGCGACATGCTGTATCCCGAGCAGATTTATCAGGAATTCGAAGGCGACAGCGGCACCTGGTGGAATTTCGACCCGCGCGTTGAGTGGCTGATGGGCTATCTCACCAGCAACCGTAAAGAGAAAGTGCTGGTGATTTGCGCCAAAGCGGCCACTGCGCTGCAGCTGGAGCAGGTGCTGCGCGAGCGTGAAGGCATCCGCGCCGCGGTGTTCCATGAGGGGCTATCAATCATCGAACGCGACCGCGCGGCCGCCTTCTTCGCTTCGCAGGAAGATGGCGCCCAGGTGCTGCTGTGTTCGGAGATCGGCTCGGAAGGGCGTAACTTCCAGTTCGCCAGCCGGCTGGTGATGTTCGATTTACCGTTTAACCCGGATCTGCTTGAGCAGCGTATCGGCCGTCTCGATCGTATCGGCCAATTGCATGACATCCAGATTCTGGTGCCGTGGCTGGAGAAAACCGCCCAGGCAGTGCTGCTGCGCTGGTATCACGAAGGGCTGGACGCGTTTGAGCACACCTGCCCGACCGGCCGCACCATCTACGACAGCGCCTACCCGCAGCTGATTGAGTATCTGGCCGCGCCGGACAACCCGCAGGGGCTGGACGACTTTATCGCCCAGAGCCGCAAACAGCATGACACGCTGAAGGCGCAGCTGGAGCAGGGGCGCGACCGTCTGCTGGAGCTGAACTCGAACGGCGGCGAAGCCGCGCAGGCGCTGGCTGATGCCATCGGCGAGCAGGATAACGACACCGAGCTGGTGAACTTTGCGCTCAACCTGTTTGATATCGTCGGGATCAACCAGGAAGATCGCAGCGATAACCTGATCGTCCTGACGCCGTCGGACCACATGCTGGTGCCGGATTTCCCCGGCCTGCCGGAAGATGGCTGCACCGTAACCTTTAATCGTAACCAGGCGCTGTCACGCGAAGATACCCAGTTCATTACCTGGGAACATCCGCTGATTCGCAACGGCCTCGACCTGATTCTCTCCGGCGATACCGGCAGCTGTGCGCTGTCGCTGCTGAAGAACAAGGCGCTGCCGGTCGGCACGCTGCTGGTAGAGATGATCTATGTGGTCGAAGCACAGGCGCCGAAGCACCTGCAGCTTACCCGCTTCCTGCCGCCCACGCCGGTCCGCCTGCTGATGGATCGCGCCGGAAATAATCTCGCCGGCAAGGTGGAGTTCGAAAGCTTTAACCGTCAGCTCAACGCAGTCAATCGCCATACCGGCAGCAAGCTGGTGAACGCGGTGCAGCAGGATGTGCATCACATCCTGACGCAGGCGGAAAAAGTCATCGTGCCGGAAGCGCAGGCGCTGATTGCGGCGGCCAAAGCCGAAGCCGATGAGAAGCTGAGCGCCGAGCTGTCGCGCCTTGAAGCGCTGAAAGCGGTCAACCCCAACATCCGTGATGATGAGGTTGATGCGCTGGAGAGCAACCGCGAGCAGGTGCTGGCCAGCCTCGGTGAAGCTGGCTGGCGGCTGGATGCGCTGCGTCTGATCGTTGTGACACACCAATAATCGCTGAGGCCGCGCTGAATCATGCTGATGGAACCCTACAATCCGCCGCTCGACCCCTGGCTGCATATTCTGTATCAGGACGAGCACATCATGGTGGTTAACAAGCCGAGCGGTTTGCTGTCGGTGCCCGGCCGCCTTGAGGAGCACAAGGACAGCGTGATGACGCGCATCCAGCGTGACTTTCCGCAGGCGGAGTCGGTGCACCGGCTCGATATGGCCACCAGCGGTGTGATTGTGGTGGCGCTGACCAAGGCGGCCGAGCGCGAGCTGAAGCGGCAGTTTCGCGAGCGCGAGCCCGCGAAGCAGTACGTGGCGCGCGTCTGGGGACATCCGGCGGCGGAACAGGGCATGATCGATCTGCCGCTGATTTGCGACTGGCCTAACCGGCCGAAGCAGATGGTGAGTGTGGAGCTGGGTAAGCCGGCGCAGACGGAGTATCAGGTGCTGGCGTATGACGCCGATAACAGCGCGCGGGTGCAGTTGAAGCCGATCACCGGCCGCTCACACCAGCTGCGCGTGCATCTGCTGGCGCTGGGGCATCCGATTCTCGGCGATCGCTTCTATGCCCATCCCGAGGCGTTAGCCATGGCGCCACGCCTGCAGCTGCACGCCGAATCGCTGACCATTACCCATCCGGCGTTTGGCAACAGCATGACGTTTCGCCAGCCGGCCGATTTTTAAGGGGCCGCCGCCCCTTATTTAAAGCCCTTCTCTTTGCGAATCAGGTCATACGCGGCCTGAATTTCCTGCGCTTTCTGCTTCGCCATCTCCATCATCTCCGGCGGCAGACCTTTCGCCACCAGCTTATCCGGATGGTGCTCGGCCATCAGCTTACGGTAGGCGCGCTTGATGGTGGTGCTGTCGTCGCTGCTTTTCACCCCCAGCACGCTGCAGGCATCTTCCAGCGTCGGGCCACGTTTCGCCTGCTGATAAGCGCCGCCGCCGTACGACGAACCGCCACCAAACTGCTGACCGCCCTCCATCATGCGCAGGAACTGGTCGAACTGCGCGCGGGAAATCCCCAGCTCTTCCGCGATGACGTACAGCACCTGACGCTCGTTGGGATGCAGCGAACCATCAGCAAACGCCGCCTGGATTTGAATTTCCAGAAACATCCGAATCAGGTCGAAACGGCCAAAGCAGGCGCTGCGCAGCTCGCGTAGCTTGTTACGTAACGGATATTCGCTCTGCTTACCTTCACGAAACGCACGCTGTGCCGCGGTACGCGCCTCGCCATGCAGCTGCATGCGGTCCATAAATAAAGAGGCAATCTGGATATCCGCTTCGGTGACGCGCCCTTTCGACTTGGTCAGATGGCCCATCACCTGGAACGTGGTGCTGAAGAACAGCGTCTGACGCGCCTGATTGTTGGCGAAGTAGCCCTGTCCTTTTACGCTGCGCACTTTGTCAAACAGATGACCAATGATCAGACCCAGTACGATGCCCCAAAAGCCTGCTCCGGAAAGTAAGCCGAGAGCCAGACCAATAACTTTTCCCCAGTAGCGCATAAACTCCTCAATTCGCCATGCTTGCGGCTGAAAATTGCATTATCATACCTGTCATTTATCTCCGCGCCTAACGGCAACGCAGGCAGAGCAGGATTAACACTGGCGCAACGCCGGGCGGTACGTTAGTCTCTGTCCGGATTGTCGGCATGATGCCAGTTTTCATGGAATTATCGAAACCGCGTATGAAAAAACGTATACCTACCCTGCTGGCTACCATGATTGGTGCAGCGCTTTATAGTCAGCATGCACTGGCCGACGATCTGATGTCGCAGTGTATGCTGGGCGTGCCGAGCTACAACCGTCCGCTGGTCAGTGGCGACGCGAATTCGCTGCCGGTAACCATCAACTCTGACTCAGCAAAAGGGAACTATCCGAACGACGCGGTGTTCACCGGTAATGTTGATGTGCAGCAGGGGAACAGCCGTCTGGTTGCCGACGAGATGCAGCTGCATCAGCGTCAGCAGGACGGACAAACGACGCCGGTGCGTACCGTCGATGCGCTGGGTAATGTGCACTATGACGACAACCAGGTCATCCTGAAAGGTCCGAAAGCCTGGTCCAATCTGAACACCAAAGACACCAACGTGTGGAACGGTAATTATCAGATGGTCGGCCGTCAGGGTCGCGGTGATGCTGACCAGATGAAACTGCGCGGTAATAACCGCTATACCATTCTGGAAAACGGCAGCTTTACCTCCTGTCTGCCGGGTTCCAACAGCTGGAGCGTGGTCGGTTCGGAAGTGATTCAGGACCGTGAAGAAGAAGTGGCGGAGATCTGGAACGCGCGCTTTAAGCTCGGCAACGTGCCGGTGTTTTACAGCCCGTATCTGCAGTTGCCGATTGGCGACCGCCGCCGCTCCGGCTTCCTGATCCCCAACGCGAAATACGGCAGCAACAACGGCTTCGAATTCATGCTGCCGTACTACTGGAACATCGCGCCTCAGGCCGATGCCACTATTACGCCGCACTACATGAGCAAGCGCGGTCTGCAGCTGCAGAACGAGTTCCGCTACCTGACGCAGTTTGGTGCCGGCCTGTTAGAGCTGGACTATCTGCCGTCTGACAATCAGTACAACAAAGATAAAGCCGCGCGACCGTCGGTGCAGAACGACAGCAACGACGACCGCTGGCTGTTCTACTGGCGTCACTCCGGCGTCTACGATCAGCACTGGCGCTTCAACGCCGACTACACCAAAGTCAGCGATCCTTATTACTTCAACGACCTGGATTCGAAGTACTACAGCTCGACTGACGGCTACGCCACGCAGAAATTCAGCGTAGGCTACGCTGACACCAACTGGGATGCGACGCTGTCCAGCAAAGACTTCCAGGTGTTTGGTAATACCAGCAGCCAGAACGTGTATCGGGCGATGCCGCAGCTGGATGTCAATCTGTACCAGAACGATATCGGGCCGTTTGACGGTCGCATCTATGCGCAGGCGGTGAAGTTCACTAACGTCAGTAACCGAATGCCGGAAGCGACGCGTTTGCACATCGAGCCAACGCTCAACCTGCCGCTGTCCAACGGCTGGGCCAGTCTGGATACCGAGGCAAAGCTGCTGGCAACGCATTACCAGCAGGATAACGTTAACTACTACAACGAAAATATCGATACCACCCGCACCAATCAGCTGAAAGAGTCGGTCAACCGCACCCTGCCGCAGTTCAAGGTAGATGGTCGCCTGGTATTTGACCGCAATATGGACTGGGCTGAAGGCTACACCCAGACGCTGGAACCGCGCGTGCAGTACCTGTATATCCCGTATCGCGACCAGAGCAACATCTATCCGTACGACTCCACGCTGCTGCAGACCGACTACACCGGCCTGTTCCGCGATCGCACCTACAGCGGCCTCGATCGTATCGCTTCGTCTAACGAAGTGGCGACCGGCGTGACCACGCGTATTTATGATAACGATCTGGTTGAACGTTTTAACGTTTCCGTGGGTCAAATCTACTCGTTTACCCCGTCTCGTACCGGCGTAAACCAGACGAATAAAGAAGATGATACCGGTAGCCTGGTGTGGGCGGGTGATACTTACTGGAAAGTCAGCGATCGCTGGGGCGTGCGCGGCGGCCTGCAATACGATACGCGGCTGGACAACGTTTCCCAGGGCAATGCCATTGTGGAATACCGTCGTGATGCCGACCGTATGGTGCAGCTGAGCTATCGCTACAGTAGCCCGGAGTATGTGGCGCAGGCGTTGAATAACCCCAGCTATGTCACTAACCCGATCTACAAAAACGGTATCTCGCAGGTGGGCGCCACGGCCAGCTGGCCGATTGCCGATGCCTGGTCGCTGGTGGGGGGTTACTACTATGACACCCGCAACAGCCGTCCGGCCGAGCAGCTAGTCGGTCTGCAGTACAGCTCCTGCTGCTACGCCATTCGTCTGGGTTACGAACGCAAGATCAACGGTTGGGAAAACAACGACAGCAAGTATGACAACCAAATCTCATTCAACATTGAGCTGCGTGGTCTGAGTTCTAACTATGGCTTAGGCACCAATGAAATGCTGCGTCAGGGCATCATCCCTTATCAGCGCGCTTTCTGATGTTGTGATATTTGACAGGCTATCCCGCAGTGCGGAAACAACAATGGATAAAGTATGAAGAACTGGAGAATGCTGATTCTTGGTGTGGCGATCACCGCTAACACTGCGTTCGCAGCCCCACAGATGGTCGATAAAGTTGCCGCAGTCGTGAACAACGGCGTGGTGCTGGAAAGTGACGTAGACAACATGCTGCGCACCGTGAAGTCACAGGCGCAGCAGGCTGGTCAGCAGCTGCCGGATGACAAAACCCTGCGTCATCAGATCCTTGAACGCCAGGTCATGGACGCCATCATTCTGCAGATGGGCGAAAAAGCCGGTCTGCAGGTGAGCGATCAGCAACTGGATCAGGCGATCCAGAACATCGCCGCGCAGAACCGCATGAGCGTTGATCAGCTGCGCAGCCGTCTGGCCTATGACGGGATGAACTACAACGATTATCGCGCGCAGATCCGCAAAGAGATGCTGATCTCTGAAGTGCGTA
Organism: Pantoea sp. B270; assembly: GCF_018726825.1. Classification (NCBI taxonomy): domain Bacteria; kingdom Pseudomonadati; phylum Pseudomonadota; class Gammaproteobacteria; order Enterobacterales; family Erwiniaceae; genus Pantoea; species Pantoea sp. B270. Next base: position 3,279,644 of record NZ_JAHCSX010000001.1, on the reverse strand, counting down.
ACAATGAAGTGCGCCGTCGCGTCACCATTCTGCCGCAGGAAGTGGATACGCTGGCTAAGCAGATCGGCTCGCAGAATACCCAGGGCACCGAACTTAACATCAGTCAGATTCTGCTGCCGCTGCCGGAAAATCCAACTCAGCAGCAGGTTGATGACCAGGAAGCGCTGGCGCGTCAGCTGGTGGGTGAACTGAAAGGCGGTGCCGATTTCGGTAAACTGGCCGTGACCTACTCTGCCGATCCGCAGGCGCTGAAAGGCGGCAACATGGGCTGGGGCAAAATTGAAGAGCTGCCAACGCTGTTCTCGCAGGCGCTGAGCAGCGCGAAGAAAGGCGACATCGTCGGCCCAATCCGCTCTGGCGTTGGCTTCCATATCCTGAAAGTGAACGATCTGCGCGGCGAGAGCAAAAACATTTCGGTCACCGAAGTGCATGCCCGCCACATTCTGCTGAAGCCGTCACCGATCCTTACCGACGATCAGGCACGTCAGAAGATTGAACAGATCGCCGCAGACATCAAGAGTGGCAAAACCACCTTCGCCGCTGCCGCGAAACAGTTCTCCGACGATCCGGGTTCCGCGAACCAGGGCGGCGACCTTGGCTGGGCGTCACCGGAAATCTACGATCCGGCTTTCCGTGATGCGCTGCTGAAGCTGCAGAAAGGCCAGGTCAGTGCGCCGGTGCACTCCTCCTTCGGCTGGCACCTGATTCAGCTGCTGGATACCCGTCAGGTGGATAAAACCGATGCCGCGCAGAAAGAGCGCGCTTACCGTCTGCTGTTCAACCGTAAGTTTGCCGAAGAAGCGCAAACCTGGATGCAGGAACAGCGCGCCAGTGCTTACGTGAAGATTCTGGATGGCAATGGTCAGTAATTATCGTGTGGCGATCACGCCCGGCGAACCCGCCGGGATTGGTCCCGATCTCGCCGTTGCGCTGGCTCAGCGTGACTGGCCGGTTGAGCTGGTGGTGTGCGCAGACGGCGACGTGCTGCGCCAGCGCGCGGCTCAACTGGGTTTGCCGCTGACGCTGCGTGACTATCAGCCCGGGGTGGCACCGCAGCCGCAGCAGGCCGGTACGCTGACGCTGCTGCCCATCGCGACGGCGCAGCCGGTGACGGCCGGCGAACTGACGGTCGCCAACGGTCATTACGTACTGGAGACGCTGGCCCGCGCCTGCGACGGCTGCCTCAGCGGCGAGTTTGCCGCGCTGGTGACCGGTCCGGTACACAAAGGCGTGATCAATGACGCCGGCATCCCCTTCACCGGTCACACCGAGTTCTTTGCTGAGCGCGCCGGTGGCGATCGCGTGGTGATGATGCTGGCGACCGAAGCGTTGCGCGTGGCGCTGGCCACCACGCATCTGCCGCTGAAAGATGTCGCGGACGCCATCACCCGTGACAGTCTGCATGAAGTGATCACCATCCTGCATCAGGATTTGCAGCGTAAGTTTGGCATTCCGCAGCCGCATATCTTTGTCTGCGGCCTCAACCCGCATGCTGGCGAAAGCGGTCATATGGGCCGGGAAGAGATCGATACCATCATTCCGGCGCTCGACGAACTGCGCCAGCAGGGCCTGCAGCTCACCGGTCCGTTACCGGCCGATACGCTGTTTCAGCCGAAATATCTGCAGCACGCCGATGCGGTGCTGGCGATGTATCACGACCAGGGCCTGCCGGTGCTAAAATTTCAGGGGTTTGGTCGCGCGGTGAATATCACCCTCGGCCTGCCATTTATCCGTACCTCTGTTGACCACGGCACCGCGCTGGAACTCGCCGGTCTGGGCAGCGCAGAGCCGGGCAGCTTTATTACGGCGCTTAACCTCGCCATCACTATGATCAAGAGCAGTAATGAATAATCGCGTCCATCAGGGGCACTACGCCCGTAAACGTTTCGGGCAGAACTTCCTGAACGATCAGTACATTATCGACAGCATCGTCTCCGCTATTCATCCGCAAAAGGGTGAAGCCATGGTGGAGATTGGCCCAGGGCTGGGTGCGTTAACCGAGCCGGTGGGCGAGCGTCTTGATGCGCTGACTGTCGTCGAGCTGGACCGCGACCTTGCCGCGCGTTTGCAGACGCACCCGTTCCTCGGTCCTAAGCTGACGATTTATCAGCAGGATGCGATGACCTTCGACTTCTCCGCGCTGTCAAAGGAGCAGGGTCAGCCGTTGCGCGTATTCGGCAACCTGCCGTACAACATCTCGACGCCGCTGATGTTCCACCTTTTCAGCTATACTGGTTCGATTAAAGATATGCACTTCATGCTGCAGAAAGAGGTGGTTAACCGTCTGGTAGCCGGCCCGGGCAGCAAAGCTTACGGGCGTCTCAGCGTGATGGCGCAATATTATTGTCAGGTGATTCCGGTGCTGGAAGTGCCACCACAATCGTTCACCCCGCCACCGAAAGTGGATTCGGCGGTAGTGCGTCTGGTGCCCTTTACCCAGCCACCGTATCCGGTCAGCGATGTGCGTTTACTGAGCCGTATCACCACCGAAGCGTTTGGTCAGCGACGCAAAACCCTGCGTAACAGCCTGGGACACCTGTTCACGGCCGGTGCGCTGGATGAACTCAACATCGACGCCTCGCTGCGGGCAGAAAATGTCACCGTGGCGCAGTATTGCCAGCTGGCAAACTGGCTGGGCAATCATCAGGCTGAATCTGCGGAGAACTGAGTGCATGAGTGAACTGGCCCGCGTTTGTGTTCAGGTACTGAGTCAGTATGTGGAATCGCAATCCTCTCCCGATGAGGATCGCTACGTGTTTGCCTACACCATCACCATCCGTAACCTCGGGCGCAACAGCGTGCAGCTGCGCAGCCGCTACTGGCTGATCACCAATGGCAACGGGCGCGAGACCGAAGTGCAGGGTGAAGGCGTGGTCGGTGAGCAGCCGCATATCGCGCCCGGCAATGAGTTTCAGTACACCAGCGGTGCGGTTCTGGAAACGCCGATGGGCACCATGCAGGGACACTATGTGATGATCGACGAAGAGGGCGAGACCTTCCACGTGGAGATTCCGGTGTTCCGCCTCGCGGTGCAAACCCACATTCACTAATTCCTCCTCCGCCCGGCCAGTCCGGGCGGCGCGTTTTCATCGGACTGACTTAATGAGTACATACCTGATTGGCGATATTCACGGCTGTTATGACGAATTACGTGCGCTGCTGGCGCAGGTCAATTTCGATGCGCAGCAGGACGAGCTCTGGCTGACCGGCGACCTGGTGGCGCGCGGTCCGGGTTCGCTTGAGGTACTGCGCTACGTCAGGTCGCTCGGAGACTGTGTGCGCATAGTGCTGGGCAACCATGACCTGCATTTGCTGGCAGTGTATGCCGGTATCAGCCGTAACAAGCCCAAGGATCGCCTGACGCCCCTGCTGGAAGCGGACGATGCCGACGAGCTGATTAACTGGCTGCGTCGCCAGCCGCTGCTGCAGGTGGATGAAGAGAAAAAGCTGCTGATGGCGCATGCTGGCATTACGCCGCAGTGGGATCTGGAGACGGCACAGCAGTGCGCGCGCGAAGTTGAGGCGGTCTTATCCAGCGACAGCTATCCGCTGTTTCTCGATGCCATGTATGGCGACATGCCGAACAACTGGACACCGGAACTGAGCGGACTGGCGCGCCTGCGTTTCAGCACCAATGCGCTGACGCGCATGCGCTTCTGTTTCCCCAATGGTCAGCTCGACATGATTTGCAAAGAGGCACCCGCCTCAGCGCCGCCGCCGCTGAAACCGTGGTTCCAGGTGCCCGGCAAAATCAGCAGTGATTATACGCAAATCTTTGGTCACTGGGCTTCGCTGGAAGGAAAAGGCACGCCAGAGCATGTGATCGGGCTCGACACCGGCTGCTGCTGGGGCGGAACGCTGACCCTGCTGCACTGGGAGAGCGGCCAGTATTACACCCAGGTCTCGAACCGTGACCAGGCCATGGCGGAAAGCGCGGTGAATGCGCCCTCCCCCTGAGCGATATGCAGTAAACAAAAAGCCCCGCGATGTTAGCGGGGCTTTTTTTTGGTCACCATAAATGGCGACCCTACAACGACCATCTGTACCGTGATAGCCATCAGCCTGATATTGCACGGGTTTATCGCGTCATAAACAGAGATTGGTCCCTGCCGTTGTAGGGTGCGCATTTATGCGCACCTGGAAGGTCATAAACAGCGATTGATCCCTGCCTTTACAGGCTGCGCATTCATGCGCAACTGGCCACAATCAACGACGGCGATCCAGAATCTCAAAGCAGTAACTGTGCGAATTCTGCGCATCGGCATCGTGGAACTCACTGAACGTCGACTGCCACTCGTCCGGCTCGTAATCCGGGAACTGGGTGTCGCCTTCCACTTCCGCATCGATATGCGTCAGATAGAGACGATCGGCACGCGCCAGCATCTGCGCATAAATCCGGCCACCACCAATCACCATGATCTCTTCTGCCTCACCCGCTGCGGCAATTGCCTCTTCCGGCGACGTCACCCAGGTCACGCCGTCATGGTTGCCGGGCTGGCTGCTGACCACAATATTCAGGCGTCCCGGTAACGGGCGACCAATCGATTCAAAGGTCAGACGGCCCATAATCACCGGTTTGTTCAGCGTGTTGCGCTTGAACCACGCGAGGTCGGCAGGCAGGTGCCATGGCATGGCGTTTTCCATGCCAATAATACGATCTGCTGCCAGTGCCGCGATCAAACTAATCATGTTAAAAGACCTACAGGAAAAAAATTGGCGCAATGATACGTAAAGGTGAAACTTTCGTCGATAGGACGACCGTGCTATTTACGTAAAGCCCGCTTGGCTCGGCGTTTTGTCTGAGCGACAGAGTTTTACTCCGGCTTTGCGGCAGTTAGCGGAAAGAGCCGCCAGAATTCGCGGTGAAGGCGCTACAACTCAGGGTGATGCTCCACGCTGCCCGCGCGCTGTGTAAAGAAAAGCGCACTGTGTCCGCCCCAAAAAAAACGGCTCCCGCAGGAGCCGTTGATTTACGCATCAGAAATCGTAGCGCAGGCGCACCAGATTAACGTTGCCCAGTGATTTATCGGTACTGGAAGTGATCACGTACTCGTAGTCGACGCGGAAACCGTAGTCGAGCTGCGCGCTGACGCCCACGCCGTTATCGATACGCTTGTAGTTACGTCCGTTGACGAACTCCAGGCGATCGCCCATGAAGTACGGCTGGATGCTCTTCACAGCATACTGGCCGATCGGGAATTTATAACCGGCGAAGTATTCAACGCCCCACGCATCATCCGCGAAGTAGTTGTTAACGGTGTTGCGTTTGGTTGGCGAGAAGTTCTCATACCAGCCCGCACCGGCGGACAGCGTCCAGTTGTCCGGCGTCCAGCTCAGCGCGGTACCGTAGATATTCTGGTCGTAACGCTTGCTGTCGCCATTGCCCGGATTGCGGATATCCGCACGGGTGTAGTTCCACGCGGTGCCCCACGCCAGATCTTTGGTGATGTGATAGTTCACGCCCAGCGAACCGCCGCCCTTGCGCTTGTAGCGCAGGCCGTTGCCCGGCAGATAGTCGTCATCTTCAAACAGATAAGCGGCATAGACATCCGCATCGCCAAAGGTGTTTTTATACTTCAGCATCTTGCGCGAGCGGTAAGATCCGTCGTAGTCACCGTTGATGCCGTTACCCGGTGCCTGGGCCAGCATATCGTAGTCCCAGATATCGGTTTTAGCGCCGACGACATCGTAATAAACGCTGTTCTGCTGGCCAAAATAGAGCTCGCCCAGCGATGCGCTTTTGAAACCGGTATACAGCTGGCGACGCGTGGTGTTGTGGGCACCGTCCGCATAGTGGTTATCCCAGCCCCACCAGGCCGGGAAGTTAACGCCCAGCTCGTAGTAACCCACCCAGCTGACATCGTCAAACAGGTAGTAGTTGGCGCTGAAGCGGAAACGTGAACCGCCGTCGTAGCCGTTACGCTTATACGATTTATCGTTAACCCCGTTCTGATGCAGATACTGCGGACGAATACTGCCGCCCACTTTGAAATCAAGACGGCTAAGCGGATCGCCGGCCTGCGGATCCTGCTTCAGCAGGGTGATTTCCGCCTGACTGGCGAGAGGTGCAGCAACAAGTAACGCAGCCACTGCGCTGAGAGTGAAAGCACGCATTTTCATTTTTATATCCCGTAAAGGTGAGCGCTCTATGATTGAGCAGCGGAATAGTACGGTGCGCTTAGCGGGGAGGTATTTATAATTTTGTGCGGATACGCCTGAATGTAACTGGTTTCGCATCAACTGATAAAAATTATGTCAAATCAATAGATTTGTAACGTATAACCTTATGCAGCACAGGCAAAACAGGCCAAAAAAAACGGCCCGCGCGGGGCCGTTTAGTCACAGAGCAGGCGGTTTAGCCTTTAATCTGCGCGTGCATTTCCTGCACCGAAATCACTTTTTCGGTCGGATCCGCATTCAGCGCCATCGCGGTAGCAAAACCACCGTTCAGCGTGGTGTCGTAATGCACTTTGTACTGCAGCGCGCTGCGGCGAATCAGTTTAGAATCCTCAATCGCCTGGCGTCCTGCGGTGGTGTTGACGATGTAGGTGTATTCACCGTTCTTCAGGCGATCCTGAATGTGCGGACGCCCTTCGTGCACCTTGTTCACCAGGCGCGGATTGATGCCGGCTTCACCCAGCACCACGGCGGTACCGTGCGTCGCATCCAGCTCGAAGCCAAACTTCTGCAGCTTCGCGGCCAGGTCAACAATACGTTTCTTGTCGCCTTCACGCACCGACAGCAGCGCACGCCCCTGCTTCTTCATATTGCTCTGCGCGCCGAGCATGGCTTTGCTGAATGCTTCCGCGAAGGTGCGGCCCACGCCCATCACCTCACCGGTCGAACGCATTTCCGGACCAAGAATCGGGTCCACGCCCGGGAATTTGTTGAACGGCAGCACCACTTCTTTTACCGAGTAGTACGGCGGAATCACCTCTTCGGTTACGCCCTGTTCAGCCAGGGTTTTACCAGCCATCACGCGCGCAGCCACTTTCGCCAGCGGCACGCCGGTGGCTTTGGAGACAAACGGCACGGTACGCGCGGCACGTGGGTTCACCTCAATCAGGTAAACTTCGTTGTCCTTGACCGCAAACTGCACGTTCATCAGACCACGTACGTTGAGTTCGAACGCCAGCTTTTCCACCTGCTGGCGCATCACGTTCTGAATCTCAGTGCTCAGGGTGTACGCCGGCAGCGAACAGGCCGAGTCACCGGAGTGCACGCCCGCCTGCTCAATGTGTTCCATGATGCCGCCAATCAGCACGCGTTCGCCGTCGCAAATCGCATCGACGTCCACTTCCACCGCGTCATCGAGGAAGCGATCCAGCAGCACTGGCGCATCGTTGGACACGGACACCGCAGTCTGGAAGTAGCGCTTAAGATCCACTTCGTCATAGACGATTTCCATCGCCCGGCCGCCCAGCACGTATGAAGGACGCACCACCAGCGGATAGCCAATCCCTGCGGCTTTCTCTACCGCCTGTTCCAGAGTCGCCACCGTGGCGTTAGCCGGCTGTTTCAGTTTCAGGCGATCCACCGCCTGCTGGAAACGCTCACGGTCTTCCGCGCGGTCAATGGCATCCGGGCTGGTACCAATCACCGGCACGCCAGCCGCTTCCAGCGCGCGCGCCAGCTTCAGCGGCGTCTGGCCACCGTACTGCACTATAACGCCTTTTGGCTGCTCGATGCGCACGATCTCCAGCACGTCTTCCAGCGTCACCGGCTCGAAGTAGAGACGGTCTGAGGTGTCGTAATCGGTTGACACGGTTTCCGGGTTACAGTTGACCATAATGGTTTCGTAACCGTCTTCACGCAGCGCTAACGCCGCATGCACGCAGCAGTAATCGAACTCAATACCCTGACCGATACGGTTTGGCCCGCCGCCCAGAATCATGATTTTGTCGCGATCCTGATTAGGATTGGCTTCGCACTCTTCTTCATAGGTGGAGTACATGTAGGCGGTATCCGTGGCGAACTCTGCCGCACAGGTATCCACGCGCTTGTAAACCGGATGCAGGTTGAACTGATGACGCAGCTTGCGGATTTCACTCTCCGCCACGCCCGCCAGCGTTGCCAGACGCACATCGGCAAAGCCTTTACGCTTCAGCGCACGCAGGAAATCTGCGCTCAGCGAGTTGACACCTTCGCGCGCCACCTGCTCTTCCAGGCGCACCAGCTCTTCAATCTGCACCAGGAACCAGCGGTCAACGTTGGTCAGGTTGAACACGCCGTCGACTGACATGCCGGCACGGAACGCATCAGCGATATACCAGATGCGGTCAGAACCGGCATCTTTCAGCTCGCGGCGGATACGGGTCAGGGCTTCGCCATCATCCAGATCCACTTTCGGGTCGAAACCGCTGGCGCCCACTTCCAGACCGCGCAGCGCTTTCTGCATCGACTCCTGGAACGTGCGGCCAATCGCCATCACTTCACCAACCGACTTCATCTGCGTGGTCAGACGGTCATTGGCACCGGCAAACTTCTCGAAGTTGAAGCGGGGAATCTTGGTGACGACGTAGTCGATGGACGGCTCGAACGAGGCCGGCGTACGGCCGCCGGTGATGTCGTTCATCAGTTCATCGAGGGTAAAGCCCACCGCCAGCTTGGCCGCGACTTTGGCAATCGGGAAGCCGGTCGCTTTCGAGGCCAGCGCTGAAGAGCGCGACACACGCGGGTTCATCTCAATGACGATCAGGCGGCCATCTTTCGGGTTCACCGAGAACTGGACGTTGGAACCGCCGGTTTCGACACCGATTTCACGCAGCACCGCCAGCGAGGCGTTACGCATGATTTGATACTCTTTATCGGTCAGCGTTTGGGCAGGCGCCACGGTGATGGAGTCACCGGTGTGAATCCCCATGGCGTCAAAGTTTTCGATCGAGCAGACGATGATGCAGTTGTCGTTTTTATCACGCACCACTTCCATCTCGTACTCTTTCCAGCCAATCAGCGACTCATCAATCAGCAGCTCATTGGTTGGCGACAGATCGAGGCCGCGCTCGCAAATCTCTTCAAACTCTTCGCGGTTGTAAGCGATACCGCCACCGGTGCCGCCCATGGTAAACGACGGACGAATGATGCACGGGAAACCGACCTCTTCCGCTACCGCCAGCGCTTCTTCCATGGTGTGCGCGATACCGGAACGTGCGGTATCCAGGCCGATGCTCTTCATCGCCACGTCGAAGCGGCGACGGTCTTCAGCTTTATCAATCGCATCGGCGGTGGCACCAATCATGGTCACGCCAAACTCGGCCAGCACGCCCTGGCGCTCCAGCTCCAGCGCACAGTTCAGCGCGGTCTGACCACCCATGGTCGGCAGCACCGCATCCGGACGCTCTTTTTCAATGATTTTACGCACCACTTCCCAGTGGATAGGCTCGATGTAGGTCGCATCCGCCATTTCCGGGTCAGTCATGATAGTGGCCGGGTTAGAGTTCACCAGAATGACGCGGTATCCCTCTTCACGCAGCGCTTTACACGCCTGCGCACCTGAATAGTCGAATTCACATGCCTGGCCAATCACAATCGGGCCAGCGCCAAGGATCAGGATAGATTTTATGTCAGTACGTTTTGGCATCGTGGGCTCCTGATTACTTCGCGTTAGAACGGTAAGCTTCGATCAGTTCGATAAAGTGATCGAACAGCGGCGCCGCATCGTGCGGGCCTGGGCTGGCTTCCGGATGTCCCTGGAAGCTGAACGCCGGTTTATCGGTGCGGTGAATGCCCTGTACGGTCTGGTCAAACAGGGAAACATGGGTCACGCGCAGGTTAGCCGGCAGGTTGGTTTCATCGACGGCAAAACCGTGGTTCTGCGCGGTGATCATCACAGTATTGTTATCGAGGTCTTTCACCGGATGGTTGCCACCGTGATGGCCAAGCTTCATCTTCACGGTTTTCGCACCGCTGGCCAGCGCCAGTAGCTGATGGCCAAGACAGATACCAAACACCGGAATGTCGGTTTTCAGGAAAGCCTGAATCGCGCTGATGGCGTAGTCGCACGGCTCCGGGTCGCCAGGGCCATTCGACAGGAAAATCCCGTCCGGATTCAGCGCCAGCACCTCATCAGCCGGCGTTTGCGCCGGGACAACCGTCAGGCGACAGCCGCGATCCACCAGCATGCGCAGAATGTTGCGCTTGGCGCCGTAGTCATAAGCCACCACGTGGAACGGCAACGCGTCAGCGCTTTGCTGCTCGGGCAGGCCGCCTTTCAGCGCCCAGCTCCCCTGCTGCCACGCGTAGGTTTCCGCCGTGGTCACTTCTTTCGCCAGGTCCATGCCTTTCAGGCCCGGGAACGACTGGGCTTTCTGCAGCGCCAGCGCCGCATCCGGACTGTCGCCGGCGATGATGCAGCCGTTCAGCGCCCCTTTCTCACGCAGCAGGCGCGTCAGTTTGCGCGTATCGATATCGGCGATACCGACAATATTGTTGCGCTGCAGATAGGCTGACAGGCTCTCTTCGCTGCGGAAGTTGCTGGTAATCAGCGGCAGATCGCGGATGACGAGGCCCTGAGCATGGATTTGACTGGATTCTTCATCGGCGGCATTGGCACCAACGTTGCCGATATGAGGATAAGTGAGGGTGACGATCTGGCGGGAATAGGAAGGATCAGTGAGGATTTCTTGATAACCGGTCATTGACGTATTGAAAACGACCTCCCCCACTGCCGATCCCGTTGCCCCGATGGCCCGACCGTGGAATTGGGTTCCGTCTTCCAGAACCAAGAGCGCTGACTTAATCAAAACATCCTCCAGGGAATAAACAGTCACAATATCTGCATATTAATTCAAAATGATGCGCTGAATCAATGCAAAAACCGCCTGACCGCTCGATTTTTGGCAAATTGCGCGCATTCTAATGATCGACCTGGTGATTGTCTACCCTGAGCGGTTATTTTTTTGTATATTTCGGGCTACTGAATGTTAAAAGTGAAGCAAGGCGACAAAATAGTGAGAGATCTCCGATAAATAATCGGTTGCCTGACGCAATTAATGGCAAAACACCGGCCAACTACGTAAATTTTTGACCAAATGGTCAAAAAAAGCCACTCAACATGAAAAAACGTGCAGATAAATCATAAAAATAAGAACCACAAACAAAAATGACAATCAGATCGCCATTTTACAGATAAAATAAAGGGCAATGAAAACATTGCCCTGTTCAATCAATATCTTACCGATTGAAATAACCACATCACGATGGTTCACAACACTCACAACATCGATAAATCCAGCACATCACGCATATCATAAAGGCCAGATTTCTTATCTTTTAGCCATGCAGCAGCCTTAACGGCCCCATTGGCGAAGGTCATGCGGCTGGAAGCCTTGTGCGTAATCTCTACGCGCTCGCCGATATCCGCAAACATCGCGGTGTGCTCACCGACAATATCGCCCGCGCGCACGGTGGCAAAGCCGATGGTTTGCGCCTTGCGCTCGCCGGTATGGCCTTCGCGCGCGTAAACCGCGTGCTCATCCAGCTTCCAGTGCATGGCGTCGGCAATCGCCTCTCCCATCGCCAGCGCCGTGCCAGATGGCGCATCCACTTTATGGCGGTGATGCGCTTCCACAATCTCAATATCCGCATAGTCGCCCATCACTTTTGCCGCCTGCTGTAACAGGTTAAGCACCAGATTGACGCCTACGCTGAAGTTCGCGGCAAACACGATGCCAATCTCTTCAGCCGCTTCACGGATGGCTGCCTTACCGGCTTCATCAAAACCGGTGGTGCCAATCACCATCGCTTTTTGATGCTGACGGCAGAACGCCAGATATTCCAGCGTGCCTTCCGGACGGGTGAAATCGATCAGCACATCGAAATCATTCACCACCTGCCGCAGATCGTCGGTCACCCGTACGCCGGTTTTGCCGATTCCCGCCAGTTCACCGGCATCCGCCCCCAGCAGCGAGGAACCGCTGCGCGCCAGCGCCGCGCCTAACACCACGCCTTCCGCCTGCTGTGCGGCCTGAATCAGATTGCGTCCCATGCGACCCGGCGCACCAACAATAGCAATGCGGATTTCACTCATATTTATTCATTCCTGATACAAAACTATGCATGCAAAGCGTAAACAGGTTAACGGTCAGATAACAGTCACGCCACAATAATAACGGGATAATAAGAATTTTAGGCCAGCCGCGATAGATTATCAGTAAAAGCAATCCCGCCCGCTGGAAGTCACGGCTGAGGTAATAAAGGATAAAGAAAAGGCCGAACATTGTCGGCCTGTTTCTGTCAGCAAATTGAAGTGCTTACTGCACGTTGCGTACGTCGACGCGCAGCTCTTTCGGCACTTCAAACACGATATTCTCTTCACGGCCAATCAGCTCAATCGCCGCTTCGCCGCCCAGCTCACGCAGGCGCTGAATCACCTGCTGCACCAGAATATCCGGAGCCGAAGCGCCGGCGGTAACGCCGATACACTGCACGCCTTTGACCCACTCTTCCTGAATATCATCCGCAGAATCAATCAGCTTCGCCAGCTTGCCGGCACGCTGCGCCAGCTCCGCCAGACGATTCGAGTTGGAGGAGTTTTTCGAGCCGACCACCAGAACCACCTCCGCATCCTGCGCCAGCACGCGCACCGCTTCCTGGCGGTTGGTGGTGGCGTAGCAGATATCATCCTTACGCGGTCCAATGATTGCCGGGAAACGCTGACGCAGCGCATCGATCACGTCCGAGGTATCATCCACCGACAGCGTGGTCTGCGTCATAAAGCACAGGTTGTTTTCATCTTTTACCTGCAGCTTAAACACATCCTCTGGCGACTCCACCAGATACATGCCGCCGTTCGGATTGCTGTACTGACCCATGGTGCCTTCCACTTCCGGATGGCCGGCGTGGCCGATGAGGATCGCTTCCACGCCTTTACGGCTGGCACGCGCCACTTCCATATGCACCTTGGTCACCAGCGGACAGGTGGCGTCAAACAGCATGGTGAGGCTGCGCGCTTTCGCTTCGGCCCGCACGGCCTGGGAAACGCCGTGTGCCGAGAAAATCAGGATGGCGTTGTCCGGTACTTCACTGATCTCTTCAATGAAGATCGCACCGCGCTCGCGCAGACTGCTGACCACGTAGCGGTTATGCACCACTTCATGGCGCACGTAAATTGGCGCGCCATACATCTCCAGCGCCCGCTCGACAATGCTGATAGCGCGGTCGACGCCTGCACAGAAACCGCGTGGGTTAGCTAACAGGATTTGCATCGCTGGCCTCCAGCACCGGATCGATCTCCAGCACTTCAATCTCAAATTTAATGCGCTGACCCGCCAGCGGATGGTTGAAATCGACGGTAATCGAGTCACCGGAAATTTCACGAATCACGCCCGGCATCTCGCTGCCGCCCATGCCGCTGAACAGCATGATGGCACCGACTTCCGGCTCGCCCGCGTCGATGAAATCACGGCGCGAGAAGTACTGGATCAGATCCGGGCTGGCAGCGCCAAAGGCGTCTTCCGGCTCGAGCGTAAAGGCGTGCTGATCGCCCACTTTACGTCCGACCAGCTCCTGCTCCAGCGCCGCCGACAGGCTGCCATCTCCCAGACGGAACAGCGCAGGCTTGCCGTTGGCGCGCGTGGATTCAGCCGTCGAGCCATCCTCCAGCTTCAGTGTAAAATGCACCAGCAGCGCGCTGTCGCGCTGAACGATGTCTGTCATCTGTTACCCTTATTTATTCGTGACCTGTTTGCCTTTCGGGCTGAGAAAGCCTTCCAGCACCACCAGCGCCGCACCGATGCAGATACCGCAGTCGGCAATGTTAAAGGTGGCGAAGTGCCAGTCACCGACATAGAAGTCGATAAAGTCGACCACAAAGCCGTGCCAGGCACGATCAAACAGGTTACCCAGCGCCCCGCCGATAATCAGCGCGTAGGCAATGTTGGTTAATTTATTGCTGGCGCGATTGCGATACATCATCACCAGCAGCGACACCACAATGGCGATGGCGATACCGGCAAAGAACCAGCGCTGCCAGCCGCCTTTGTCTGCCAGGAAGCTGAACGCCGCGCCATAGTTGTGCGCGTAGAACAGGTTCAGGAACGGCATCAGCGGCTGGGTTTCATGCAGCATCATGTTGTTCATGACCCACTGCTTGCTGGCAAAATCGACCACGATCACCACCAGCACCAGCCATACCCAGCGCAGTCCGGTTGAGCACAGTTTACTCATCAGGCAAATTTCCGCACTTCACCGTTTCCGGCTACGTTGGTGTAGCAACGTCCACATACCGCAGCATGCTCCGGATTCTGGCCGACGTCAGTAGTGTAATGCCAGCAGCGCGGACATTTCTCGCCTTCTGCTTTATGCAGCACGATTTTCAGACCTTTTAACAGCTCGCTCTGCTGCGCTTCGTCGCTGGCCGTCACGTAATCCGCCACGGTCGCGCCCGAGGTCAGCAGCACGAAACGCAGCTCATCGCCCAGCGCCTGCAGCTTCGCCGCCAGTTCCGGATCGGCGTACAGCGTGACGGTGGCTTCGAGTGCGCCGCCGATGCGCTTGTCGCTGCGCGCCTGCTCGATCACCTTGTTCACTTCACCGCGCACTTTCAGCAGTTCTGCCCAGTACGCATCATTCAGCGGTTCATCCTGCGCCAGACCAAACAGGCCCTGATACCACTCTTCGGTGAACACGTACTGTGGACGCTCGCCAGGCAGATAGCCCCAGATCTCATCCGCGGTGAACGACATGATCGGCGCCATCCAGCGCACCAGCGCTTCAGCGATATGCCACAGCGCGGTCTGGCAGCTGCGACGCGCCAGGCTGTCGCCCTTCGCGGTGTACTGACGATCTTTGATCACGTCGAGGTAGAACGAGCCCATCTCGATGGAGCAGAAGTGCATCAGACGCTGCACCACTTCGTGGAAATCGTAGTTCTCGTACGACTGCACGATGTCCTGCTGTGCCGCCAGCGCACGGCCTACGGCCCAGCGATCCACTACCACCATCTCTTCCGGGCTGACGCAGTCGGTCGCCGGGTTGAAGCCTGCAAGGTTCGCCAGCAGGAAGCGCGCGGTGTTACGGATACGGCGATAGCTGTCGGCGGCCCGTTTCAGGATTTCGTCGGATACTGCCATCTCACCGGAGTAGTCGGTCGAGGCCACCCACAGACGCAGAATATCCGCGCCCAGCTTGTCCATCACATCCTGCGGTGCCACGGTGTTGCCGATTGATTTCGACATTTTGCGGCCCTGACCGTCGACGGTGAAGCCGTGGGTCAGTACCTGACGGTAAGGCGCTTTGCCTTTCATCGCCGTGGAGATCATCAGCGACGACATGAACCAGCCGCGATGCTGATCCGAGCCTTCCAGATACATATCCGGTGCGTGCCCGTCAAATTCCGGACGCGCATCCACCACCGAGAAGCTGGTCGATCCGGAGTCAAACCAGACGTCGAGGGTATCCGGCACTTTGACGTAGTGATCGGCGTCATCGCCCATCAGATCGCGCGGATCGAGATCCCACCACGCCTGAATACCGTCCTGCTCGACGCGCTGCGCCACTTTCTCCATCAGCTCCAGCGTATCCGGGTGCAGCTGCTCGCTCTCTTTATGGACGAACAGCGCCATCGGCACGCCCCAGGTGCGCTGACGCGAGATGCACCAGTCCGGACGGTTAGCGACCATCGCTTCGATACGCGCCTGGCCCCAGTCCGGGATCCACTGCACGCCTTTGATCTCTTTCAGCGACTGCGCACGCAGGCCTTTCTGATCCATGCTGATAAACCACTGCGGCGTAGCACGGAAGATGATCGGCGTTTTATGACGCCAGCAGTGCGGATAGCTGTGCAGCAGTTTTTCCACGTGCAGCAGCGCGCCTTTCTCCTGCAGCAGCGCAACGATCATGTCGTTGGCTTTAAATACGTTAACGCCATCCAGGGTTGGATAGGTGCCCGGCAGATACGCGCCGTCCGGTCCGACCGGGTTAGCGGTTTCGATGCCGTACTTCTGGCCGATCACATAGTCATCCGGACCGTGGCCTGGCGCGGTGTGCACCGCACCGGTACCGGCGTCCAGCGTGACGTGCTCGCCCAGCACCACTTTCGACTGGATCTGCTCAAGGAACGGATGCTGGAACAGCTGCAGCTCCAGCGCGGCGCCTTTGCATTCGCCCAGCACCTGCCACTCACTGATGCCTGCGCGTTTCAGCACCGATTCCACCAGATCTTTCGCGAGGATCAGGCTGCGGCCGGCAATCTGCACCAGCTGGTAGTCGAATTCCGGATGCAGCGAGATGGCGCGGTTTGCCGGCATGGTCCACGGCGTGGTGGTCCAGATAACCAGTGAAACCGGGCCTTCTGACGCCGCAACGCCAAACTTCGCGCGTACCGCATCGGCGTCCAGCGCGTTAAACATCACGTCGATAGAAGGTGAGGTTTTGTCGTAATACTCCACTTCCGCTTCCGCCAGCGCGGAACGGCAGTCCATGCACCAGTGCACCGGCTTGGCGCCTTTGTGCAGATGGCCATTACCGATAATCTTGCCCAGCGCGCGAATGATGTTGGCTTCGGTCTGGAAATTCATGGTCAGATAAGGACGATCCCAGTCACCGAGCACGCCAAGGCGGATGAAGTCCTTCTTCTGGCCTTCAACCTGCTCCGCCGCGTAGTTGCGGCAGGCTGCGCGGAATTCAGCTGCGCTGACTTTCTCGCCCGGCTTGCCAATCATCTGCTCAACTTTGTGCTCAATCGGTAAGCCGTGGCAGTCCCAGCCGGGAACATACGGCGAGTCAAAGCCCGCCATGCCTTTCGACTTAACGATAATATCTTTCAGAATCTTGTTAACTGAGTGACCAATATGAATGCTGCCGTTCGCATATGGAGGGCCATCATGCAGGATAAAGGTTTTTTTCCCTTTTTTGGCTGCGCGGATGATGCCGTACAGGTTGTCATCATACCAACGTTGCAGCATTCCCGGTTCGCGTTTGGCCAGATCGCCACGCATCGGGAACCCCGTTTCCGGCAAATTCAGGGTAGATTTATAGTCACTCATCAGATTCTCGGTTCCGTATTTCGGTCATTAAACCGGTGTTTTTAGCCCAAAAAATTGGCGGGCCGTCACCACATCTTTCGCAATTTGTTCTTTCAGCGCGTCCAGCGAAGCGAAACGCTGTTCGTCGCGAATCTTCTGCTTCAGCACCACCTCAATGTGGCGCCCATAAAGATTCATATGTGTGTCAAGCAGGTGAACTTCAAGCTGCTGACGCAGACCTTTTACCGTCGGGCGCGTACCAATGTTTGCCACGCCGGGAATCGGCTGCTCGCCCAGCCCCAGCACTTCTACCGCAAAGACACCTTTTACCGGCGTCACGGTGCGACGAAGCGGGAGATTGGCGGTCGGGAAACCAATGGTGCGTCCCAGTGCATCACCGTGCACCACGCGGCCAGAAATACTGAACGGATGACCGAGCAGCTGCTGCGCCTGAGCAAAATCGTCCTGCGCCAGCGCCTGACGTACCGCCGTACTGCTGATACGTTTGCCGCCATCACAATAGGTCTGGGTGCTGATGACCTCAAAGCCATACTCCGCACCGGCTTTCTGTAATAACAGGAAATCCCCCTGGCGACCAGCGCCAAAGCGGAAATCATCCCCCACTGCGAGGAATTTCACATTGAGCTTGTCGACCAGTAGTTCGCTGATAAAGCTTTGTGCTGAGTGTGCCGCAAAACGGCGATCGAAGCGCACGCACACCACGGCGTCAACGCCGGCCAGTGCGAGGTATTTGAGCTTTTCACGCAGACGCGTCAGGCGCGCCGGCGCTTTGTCGCCGGCAAACAGCTCCAGCGGCTGTGGCTCAAACAGCATCACCACCACCGGCAGGTTGCGTTTACGTCCTTCGGCAATTAACTCCGCCATCAGCGCCTGGTGGCCGCGATGCACGCCGTCAAAATTACCAATGGTCAGGACGCAGCCGCGATGCTGCTCTTTCAGATTGTAAATACCGCGGATAAACTTCATGGCTGACTCAAACCGGTGGAAATCGGCGGATTATACCCTTGAATAGCGTTCAGGTTAACCCGTCTGCGTGCCTTTCCTGCGCCTGATTCAGCGTCAGGCGCCCGCTGGCTGGCGGCTCCGGCCCCATCACAACAATTTTGTTGCGAAATACTGTATTCAGCGCGGTGTTGCTGGTAGAATCTTGCGCCATCAATTACGTAAGCGGGTGTCGTGGTTAAAACGACGCTTTATTGCACAAATCCATTGACAAAAGAAGGCGCAAAAGGCATAGTCCTCGGCCTTTGATTTGTCCATATAGAACACATTTGGGAGTTGGACCTTGGCTAATATCAAATCAGCTAAGAAACGCGCCGTAACATCTGAGAAACGTCGCAAGCATAACGCGAGCAATCGTTCTATGATGCGTACTTTCATCAAGAAAGTATACGCGGCTATCGCAACCGGCGACAAAGCTGCTGCGCAGAACGCATTCAACGAAATGCAACCAATCGTGGACCGTCAGGCTGCTAAAGGTCTGATCCACAAAAACAAAGCTGCACGTCATAAAGCAAACCTGACTGCTCAGATCAACAAACTGGCTTAATCGCCGTCTGTTTATCGCTTTGTTAAAAGAACCGGCGCTTCGCCGGTTTTTTTATGCCTGCGATCCATGGCTGAACAGCGCGCTGAAGTCGCGATGGCAAATACTCTGCACCGCCGGATGCTGAATCATGCGCCCGGCAAAAATAACGTGATACTCCTCCATCACCGTCTCCAGCCTGCCGATCTCGCGCACGCTATCGTCACGATAGACCTCATCCCCGTACAGCGTCGGTGCGACAAAGATCGCATTGTTCTGCGCGCCAAACGCCTTCATCAGCGCCGCATCATCAAATTCACCGAGAATCTCAACCTGTAACCCCTGGCTGTGGATCCAGTTCAGCAGCTTGCGCCCCAGCATCGAACGCCGGCCGGGCAGCAGCAGGCGCCGCTGCTCCAGACAGGCCGGAAATGGCAGCTCAGGCAGTGGCGCATTACACCAGAAGCTAACCGGACATTCGCCGAGCTTGACCGAAAACAGCCCGGCCTGCTGGGTTGAATCTATCGGGCAGTCGGAGAGGATCATATCCAGCTTATGCTGGCTGAGCTGCTCCAGCAGCATTTCATGCGTTGATTCAAAGCAGCGCAGCTGAATTTTCTCGCCGGCCATCACCACCGTTTCCAGCACCTTGCTCACCAGCTGTTTTGACAGCGCATCCGCCACGCCAACATCAAACAGCAGATGCGACTCCTTGCGGTAGTTAACGATATCGAGCATTTCCTGGCTGAGCATAAACATGCGATCGGCATAGCGGAACACCAGCTGCCCCAGCTCGGTGGGCACCAGGCCGCGCCCCTGACGGCGAAACAGCACGCCATCCAGCTGCTCTTCCAGCGCTTTGATCTGGCCGGTTACGGTCTGCGGCGTGAGGCACAGCACTTCAGCGGCGCGCACCACCGAACCGGTTTTGCACACCTGCCAGAAGTAGTAGAGATGATTAAAATTGAGCTGATTCATACCATAAAGGAGGCTTGCGCCTCTCCTTATTAGCGCAGTTTGATGCGCAGCAGCGTATAACCTATCACCGCCGACAGCAGTGAACCGCTAAGAATGCCCAGCTTCGAGAACGTCACCAGCTGTTCATGCGCGGCGTCAAACGCCAGCGAACTGATGAAGATCGACATGGTAAAGCCGATACCGCACAGCACGCCGATTGCCATAATGTCGCGAATGGTGGTGCTGCCTGGCAACGCCGCCAGCCGCAGCTTCACCGCCAGCCAGCAGAACAGCGTGATACCTAACGGTTTACCAATCAGCAGACCGAGGATAATACCAAGCGGCTCCGGCGACAGCACATCGCCAAAGGTAATGCCGCTGAGCGAGATGCCGGCATTGGCGAACGCGAACAGCGGCAGGATCAGCCAGTTCACCCACGGCATCAGGCCGTGCGCCAGGTGCTCAGCCGGTGAGTGTCCCTCTTTCTCCTCCAGCGGCACAAAGAAGCCCACCACCACGCCCGCCAGCGTGGCATGCACGCCGGACTTCAGTACCGCGGTCCACAGCACCACGCCCACCAGCATATACACCGCGATGTTGCGCACGCCGCAACGATTGAGGATCGCCAGCAGCACGATAGCGCCGCCCGCCACGCTCAGCGACAACACTGACAGATCGCTGGTATAGAACAGCGCAATAATCACGATGGCACCGAGGTCATCAATGATCGCCAGCGCCATCAGGAACACTTTCAGCGCCGCTGGTACCCGGCTGCCGAGCAGCGCCAGCACGCCGAGCGCAAAGGCGATATCGGTGGCCGTGGGAATAGCCCAGCCGTTGCGGGCAACTTCGTTATCATGATTGAACAGCAGGAAAATGAGCGCCGGCGCAACCATGCCGCCCAGCGCAGCAATCACCGGGAAGATCGCGCGATCGCGGCTGGCCAGCTCGCCGCTGATCAGTTCGCGCTTCACTTCGAGGCCAATCAGCAGAAAGAACAGCGCCATCAGCGCATCGTTAATCCACAGCAGCAGGTTTTTGCTGATATCCAGCGCGCCGAAGCGAATCTGTACCGGCTCCGCCAGCAGGTTTTGATAGCCCTGCGCGGTGGCGGCATTATTGGCCAGCACCATCGCCGCCACCGCCGCCAGAATCAGCACCATGCCGTTGCTGGCGTCACTTTCGATAAAGCTTTTCAGCAAGCTTCGAATACTACGGGGTTTGTTCACAACTCCTCCTGAGCAGAGACATTTGGTGGAGAAGTTTAGCCGCTGTAACACCTCGTTAAAAGCAGCTTATGTCTCGTTTATTGCTCGGGATTTTCGAGTTATTCGCCAGGCCGGGCGTATTGCAGCGGTGGGAGGGCTAAAAGCGGACGGACGCAATACGGCGCTGGTCGTTAAGCAGGTAGCGCGCCGTCAGGCCTGGTGGTTCGTGCAGGTCAGCAGCGTCACGTCATCCGTACGCTGCTGTGGCAGCGCATTATCGCCGGCAATCTCATGCTGGGCGCAGTGAGGCTGATGCGGATGCAGACCGCCTGGCGGTGAGAAAGGCTCAGCCATCTGGGCACTTGCCAGCGCGGAAAACGCCACAAGCGCTGTTGAAAGTAACAACGGTAGAAGTCGCATAATTTTTTGTCTTTTCACTCTAACGGTCCGGAATGGACCAGGCATGCAGGTGATGATCCAGCCTGAGAGGTGGCAAACAGTGTTTTCCACGGTCAGTCAGGTTTCAGTGAAGGATTTTACGCCACTCAGGCGCAGGAATTTATAAAATCGTGCGGTTTATCACAGTTTACCGCACGATTTATGCATTATCCGACTTTGACCGGAATGTAAAAGGTGCCCTGCAGCAGATCCGGCGTGCTGTAGCGGAGATCGAGCTTAATCAGGTCCTTGCCCGGCCGCCGTGCCACGCCGAGCGCAGGCAGATGGTTGTAGTACACCTCTGCGGTGAACGCATTGATCTCTTCCGGCGCGCCGTGCCAGTCAATCTCCGCATACAGTCCGCTTTCACCGGTCCAGTTCTGTACATTGCCGGTCAGCACGTCGGCGTACTGGCTCTCCAGCGCCTGAAACAGGCTGATATGCTGCTGATCGCTGGAGTTAACCCCCGGGCTGAACTGGAAACCCAGCCAGCCACGCTGCACGTGCTGGCCGGCGAAGGCGATGAAATCACGCGTATGCTGCGCCACCACGTGATTGTGGTGGTCAATGTATTCGCCGAAGCGGCACTCCCACTCGATTACTTCTCCACACAACTTCAGCTCCGGCTTCTCTGCCAGGCGCGCACTTACCCACTGCCGCTGGGTTGAGATGCGGCTGTGGAAGTCTTTCATCTGCATCTCAGGGATGCGGCGATAAGCGCCTGGCGTCATGGCGAAGTGGCTTTTAAACACCCGGGTAAAGTTTTGCTGATTATCAAAGCCAAACCGCACGGCGATATCAATCAGCGGCATGCTGGTCAGGCGCAGCGCCATGGCAGCGAGCGTCAGGCGACGTTTGCGCGTGTACGAGCCCAGCGTCTGGCCGGTCATCTCTTTGAACATGCGCTGCATGTGCCACTTGGAGTAACCGGATTTGAGGGTAATCAGATCGATGTTGAGCTCGTCGGTCAGATTGGCCTCGATCCAGTCCACCAGATCGTTGATGTACTGTTTTTTCAGATTCAGGCTGAGCATTTTTTTTAATTGAATGGGTTGGGAAAGGCGGTGCTTTTGCGTAATCCGTCACATAAACATAACAAAATCGTATGGATAACGTAAGGAAGAGTAAAGACAGCGAGACGGGAAAAGCATTAATTGCTTAGGTAACTAACCTTTTATCGTCTTAACGGCATCGCATCGTTGAGCAGTGATGTGCCTGCGCGTAGCGGTGCGCATTAATGCGCACCCTGTGAAAATCGTGCATCGCCTTGCAGGGTCGCCATTAATGGCGACCGATAACACCGGGCAGGCGTGCCTGCCCTCATCGACCACTCAGTGCGAACGCATGCCCGCTGCCGTCATCATCATACGAAACAGTGATGCCACCACGCCCAGTGCCAGCACGCTTGCGCCGTAGATGATTACTAACCACAGCACGCGCTTCCACCAGGGGGCTTTCGTTTCAGTGGGGTTGTTCATATTGCTGACCTCGGTTTGCATCTCAGTGGTATCCTTCGTCGGCTTTGATTTTTCCGCGGAACACGTAGTAACTCCAGAAGGTGTAACCCAGAATCACCGGAATAATCAGTAAGCTACCGACCAGCATAAAGGCCTGACTCTGCGGCGGTGACGCGGCGTCCCAGATAGTGATCGACGGCGGAATAATGTGCGGCCACACGCTAATACCAAGGCCGGAGAAGCCGAGAAACACCAGCGCCAGCGTCAGCAGGAACGGCGAGTAGTGCGCCTCACGCTTAATGGCGCGCACGATGCCCCACGAACACAGCAGCACCAGCACCGGCACCGGCAGGAACCAGAACAGGTTAGGACGGCTGAACCAGCGGTGCGCAATCGCATCGTGGGTGAACGGCGTCCACAGGCTGATAATGCCGACAATCAGCAGCAGCGCGATCACCAGCGGCGTCGCCAGCGCGGACATCTTACGGTGCAGCTCATGCTCGGTTTTCATGATCAGCCAGGTACAGCCCAGCAGCGCGTACGCCACCACCAGACCGACGCCGCAGAACAGCGGGAACGGCGCCAGCCAGTCCAGCGCCGAGCCGGCAAACTCGCGTCCTTTCACCGGGAAGCCATCGATAATCGCACCGACCGCAACGCCCTGACTGAAGGTCGCCAGCAGTGAACCGGCGATAAATGATTTATCCCAGAACGCGCGGTGCTCTTCGGTGGCCTTAAAGCGGAACTCAAACGCCACGCCACGGAAAATCAGGCCAATCAGCATCGCGGTGAGCGGAATAGCCAGCGCATCGGCAATCACCGAATAGGCCAGCGGGAACGCACCGTACAGACCGGCACCGCCCAGCACCAGCCAGGTTTCGTTGCCATCCCAGACCGGCGCAACGGTATTCACCATCATGTCGCGCTCAACTGCATCTTTATTGAACGGGAACAGGATACCGATGCCAAGATCGAAGCCATCCATCACGATATACATCAGGGTGGCGAATACGATAATGGCGAACCAGATAATGGAGAAATCGATCATTTATTTACCCTCCTGCGGTTCGTTCAGACTCTCATGGGCCGCAGAAAGCGGACGCGCAGGTGTTTTATCCTGCCCCGGACCACCGTGGCGCACATCTTTACCCTCGCCGGTCAGCGGACCTTTCTTGATCAGGCGCATCATGTAAACGTAGCCGACACCAAACACCGACGAATAGACGAGGATGAAAGCCAGCAGGCTGATGCTCATATGCAAATCACCATGTGCCGACACCGCATCAATGGTGCGCTGCACGCCGTACACCACCCATGGCTGACGACCAATTTCCGTGGTAAACCAGCCGGCAAGAATGGCGATCAGGCCGGATGGGCCCATCAGCAGGGCGAACCACAGGAACGGCCGGGAGTTATATAGCCGCTTTTTGTAGCGCAGCCACAGGCTTAGCACGCCGAGGGTGATCATCAGCAGGCCCATTGCCACCATGACGCGGAACGACCAGAAAATCACCAGCGAATTCGGGCGGTCCTCTTTCGGGAAGCTTTTCAGCGCCGGGACCTGTTTGTCCAGGCTGTGGGTCAAAATCAGGCTGCCGAGGTACGGCACTTCCAGCGCATATTTGGTGCGCTCTTCATCCATATCCGGAATACCGAACAGAATCAGCGGCGTCGCTTCCCCCGGCGGGTTTTCCCAGTGGCCTTCAATCGCCGCAATTTTTGCTGGCTGATGCTCAAGGGTATTCAGGCCGTGCGCATCGCCGATCATCGCCTGAATCGGCGCCACGATCAGTGCCATCCACAGTGCCATGGAGAACATTTTACGGATTGCCGGGTTATCGTTACCGCGCAGCAGATGCCACGCGCCAGACGCGCCAACAAAGAAGGCGCTGGCGAGGAAGGCCGCCACCGACATATGGAACAGGCGGTACGGGAACGACGGGTTGAAGACAATCTTAAACCAGTCCTGCGGCACCACGATGCCATTCTCTATGATGTAGCCCTGCGGGGTATGCATCCAGCTGTTGGACGCGAGGATCCAGAAGGTCGAGATGATAGTGCCGAGCGCAACCATGCAGGTGGCAAAGAAGTGCAGGCCCGGTCCAACACGGTTCCAGCCAAACAGCATCACGCCGAGGAAGCCCGCTTCAAGGAAGAAGGCGGTGAGCACTTCATACGTCAGCAGCGGACCGGTAATACTGCCGGCAAACTGCGAGAAGCCACTCCAGTTGGTACCAAACTGATACGCCATCACCAGCCCGGACACCACGCCCATACCGAAGTTAACGGCAAAGACTTTGGACCAGAAGTGGTAGAGATCGCGATAGGTCTCGTTACGGGTTTTCAGCCACATGCCTTCGAGCACCGCCAGGAAACTGGCGAGACCGATGGTGATGGCCGGGAAAATAATATGGAAGGAAACAGTAAAGGCGAACTGAATCCTGGCCAGGTGGAAGGCATCTAATCCAAACATTGCTTACCTCTTTGCCACAAGATTGCACCGAATTTTTACTTATAATTAACAAGGTTGACGCACAAAATTATTATTTCGTGACGTCGAAAGAGATTCACGCCAATTGTAAGGCAAGCGGCGAGAACAAAAAGAAACAGTGGGAATGGCTAAAACTATAACAGTATTTTTTGATTTCGATCATTGTTTTCACCAGAAACTACTTGTTTAAAATCACTAAGTTAAGGTTAAATCCCGTGATTTATTGTGACAATCTTGTTATTAAGCAGAGCGAGAGGAAAAGGCGTTAATCTGGTAACTGGCTAATTTAGCTGTTAATTACTGCGCCAGACAAAACGGCAGAGGACCGCACCTTCACGTTACGCTGTAAAATTTCCTGCACAGTCGCCAGAAAGAAACTTTGTTAATTAAAAGATAATTTTTATAGACCAAAAAGAAATTAATTTGCTGTCTTTCGGTGACATTCTGTGAGCCATCGCGCATTAACCCGATGGGGCATGGCATTTGCCAGCGGCGTCAGGCTGTGCTTTGTTAAAGCAGCACAGTCCGGTTAATCAGCGAAGGAGAGGTTATGACCCGTCTTACCGCCCAGGATTTTCCCCAGGAACTGCTTGAGCTTTATGACTACTATGCGCACGGTCGCATCAGCAAGCGCGAGTTTCTCTCGCTGGCCGCGAAGTTCACCATCGCCGGCATGACCGGAGCCACCCTGCTCAGCGCCATGAGCCCCAATTATGCGCTGGCAGAGCAGGTGTCGTTTACCGACCCTGATATCAACGCCGAATACATTCACTACCCGTCGCCCCAGGGACATGGCGAGGTACGCGCTTATCGGGTGCGCCCGACTCACGCCAGCGGCAAGCTGGGTGCCGTGGTGGTGGTACACGAGAATCGCGGCCTGAATCCTTACATTGAAGACGTGGCGAGACGGGTCGCCAAAGCGGGCTATGTCGCGCTGGCGCCGGATGGCTTAAGTTCGCTGGGCGGCTATCCGGGCAATGATGAAGAGGGCCGCGCGATGCAGGCCAAAGTCGACCCGGCCAAACTGATGAACGATTTCTTCGCGGCGGTCGATTTCCTGATGCAGCATCCCGAGGGGAACGGCAAGGTCGGCATCACCGGCTTCTGTTATGGCGGCGGCGTAGCAAATGCGGCGGCAGTGGCGTTTCCTGAGCTGGCCTGCGCCGTGCCGTTCTACGGCCGCCAGCCAAAAGCGGAAGATGTGGCGCGCATTCAGGCGCCGCTGCTGCTGCACTATGCCGCGCTGGATAAAGGCATCAACGAAGGCTGGCCAGCCTATGAAGCCGCCCTGCAAGCCAGCCACAAAACCTATGAAGCGTATATTTATCCCGGCGTGAATCACGGCTTTCACAACGACTCAACGCCACGCTATGACAAAGCTGCCGCAGAACTGGCATGGGGTCGCACACTCGGCTGGTTTGAGAAATATTTGCACGCCTGAGCCTGGCGCGCCGCGACGGCACTCACGCTGTCTGCGGCGCTTTAATGATGCGGTGGACATTGCTTTCCAGCCAGTCGGCGAGGCCGATGACCTGCCCTTCCACCTCATGGCCCAGCGCCGTCAGCCGGTACTCCACGTGCGGCGGCACCACTTCATAAGCGATACGCTCAATGAAGCCATCCTCTTCCATGTAGCGCAGCGTCTGCGCCAGCATGCGTTCACTGATGCCACCAATCCGGCGGCGCAGTTCGCTGAAGCGCAGCGTCTCAGCACGCAGCGCCAGTAACACCAGCACACTCCAGCGGCTGGTAATCCGTTTTAACACTTCACGTGACGGGCAGTTCACATTGAGCAATTCACCACGGGAAAATTTATCACTCAGGTTTTCAGCCATTTACATCACTCCGCTCAAACTAACAAATCTGTAAGTACTTACTAAAAGTTAGTTTATCTCGTAGGCTGTTTCCATACCAGTTCAACCTGAGGAAAAACACCATGATTGCGATTACCGGAGCCACTGGCCAACTGGGCCGTTTAGTGATTAATGCCTTGCTGAAAAAAGTACCGGCCAGCGAGATCATCGCGGTGGTACGTTCACCGGAAAAGGCGCAGGACCTGCAGGCGCTCGGCGTCGCGCTGCGTACCGCGGATTACAACCAGCCACAGACGCTGCAGGGCGCCTTTGCCGGCGTGCAGAAAGTGCTGCTGATCTCCTCCAGCGAAGTGGGCCAGCGCGAAGCCCAGCACCGGGCGGTGATTGATGCCGCCAAAGCGGCGGGCGTGTCATTTATCGCGTATACCAGTCTGCTGCATGCCGATACCTCGCCGCTGGGTCTGGGCGTCGAACACCGCGCCACCGAAGCGCTGCTGCAGGCTTCAGGCATCCCTTATGCCCTGCTGCGTAACGGCTGGTACAGCGAAAACTATGCGGCCAGCATCGCACCGGCGTTAGCGCATCATGCCTTTATCGGCGCGGCGGGCAACGGGCGCATCGCGTCGGCGGCGCGCGAGGATTATGCTGCCGCGGCGGCAGAGGTGATCAGTCGTGACGATCAGGCCGGCAAAGTATACGAACTGGCCGGCGATGACAGCTATACGCTGGCAGAATTCAGTGCGGAGATCGCCCGCCAGTCCGGCGAACAGGTGGAGTACGTTAACCTGCCGCCTGCGGAGTTCAGCGCGGCGCTGATCGGAGCCGGTTTACCCGCGCCGCTGGCCGAACTGCTGGCGGATTCCGACGCCGGTGCCGCTCAGGGTGCCCTGTTCGACGACAGTCACACGCTCAGCAAACTCATTGGCCGCCCGACCACACCGTTCGCCGCGGTAATTAAGGCCACGCTGGCAAAGTAAGGCGCTGATGGCGCCCTCACCTGCGGTGAAATCCGGGGTGAGGGCGACGAAAAGCCCTCTTTTCCCCGTCTCGTTTGCCATCAAATGATCAACCTCTTCCCGCTTTTTTGCCGTTATCACTGACGATTTTCTTATTTACAGATAAATCTGTTCATTTATTTAAAGCTTCATCTGAAACACTGCTTTCAATTCCTGAAATATAGGGCGTTGTATTCGCTGAAAAAAGCCTAAAATAGCCGATCAATCGACAAGATTTATTACGTTCATAGATATTTCGCATTGTTGTCTCATCGGGTCAGAGATCTATAATTTGTCCTTTGAGCAACCAGGCAATTTCAGGAGGCCGCTATTAATACTAACCACCAGCAACGTCAAGCTTTCGGAGAACACGAAGCCCATGCTGATCTGGGGTATCAATACGATCCTCACGAGTTTATCCGCGAAGGTATGCAGGATTCGGAGCCGGAACCCGAGCTGATCGAAGGCCTGCCTGCGCCTGATGCGCTGACGCCTGCCGATCGCTATCTGGAGCTGTTTGAGCACGTGCAGACGTCACGTATTTTTGCCGACAGCAAAACGTTTCCGGACTGCGCGCCTAAATTCGATCCGCTGGATATTTTAATCCGCTATCGCCGCCGCAAACGTTCGGCGGAGTTCGACCTGGAAAAATTTGTCCACGAGCATTTTTATTTACCGCAGGTCAATGAGAGTTTTTATGTTTCCAATCCGGATAAAACCCTGACGGAGCATATTGACGATCTGTGGCCAGTGTTAACCAAAATGCCGCAGCAGCATTTACCGCATTCGTCATTGCTGCCGCTGCCGAAGCCCTACGTGGTGCCCGGCGGGCGTTTTGGTGAAACGTATTACTGGGACTCCTACTTCAGCATGCTGGGACTGGCCGAAGCGGGCCGCGACGATCTGCTGCGTCATATGGCGGACAACTTCGCCTGGCTGATTGATAACTACGGTCACGTGCCGAATGGCAACCGTACCTATTACCTCAGCCGCTCGCAGCCGCCGGTGTTCGCGCTGATGGTCGAGCTGTTTGAAGAGGACGGCATTCGCGGCGCGAAGCGCTATCTTGACCAGCTGATGAAAGAGTATCAGTTCTGGATGGACGGAGCCGGCGAGCTGATGCCGCACCAGGCCTATCGCCACGTGGTGCGCATGCCGGATGGTTCGCTGCTCAACCGCTACTGGGACGATCGCGACACGCCGCGCGATGAGTCGTGGATGGAAGATGTGGAAACCGCCAGCAAATCGCGTCGGCCGGCCAGCGAGGTCTATCGCGATCTGCGCGCCGGTGCCGCTTCCGGCTGGGATTACTCTTCGCGCTGGTTGCGCGATCCACAGCGTCTGGCCAGCATTCGCACCACCCAGTTTATTCCGGTGGATCTGAATGCGTTTCTCTACAAGCTGGAGCTGATGATCTCGACGCTGGCGCACGCGAAGGGCGAAGAACTCACCGGCCTGGCGTGGCAGAAGAAGGCGGATGCGCGCAAGCAGGCGATTCATCGCTATCTGTGGGACAACACCGCTGGCGTGTACCGCGACTACGACTGGCGACGTGAACGCTTTGGTGCCTTTACCGCAGCGGCGGTGGTACCGCTGTTCCTGGGGCTGGCATCACCCGAGCAGGCGCATCTGCAGGCGGTGGCGCTGCGCCAGCTGCTGCTGACGCAGGGCGGGCTGGTGACCTCCATGGTGGAGAGCGGCGAGCAGTGGGATAAACCCAACGGCTGGGCACCGCTGCAGTGGATGGCGGTGGTCGGACTGAATAACTACGGTGAAGAGACGCTGGCAACCGAGATTGCGGTCAACTGGCTGACCACGGTGAAGAATTTCTATTCGCTGCACCATAAGCTGGTAGAGAAGTACGATATCAGCGGCGATCGCGCCCGCCCGGGCGGCGGCGGTGAGTATCCGCTGCAGGACGGCTTCGGCTGGACCAACGGCGTCACCCGTCGCCTGCTGGCGATGTACGGGCATTTGCTGGCGGACTGACGGCGTAGTTGGGTGGAGTGGCAGGCAGGATGCGGCGGCCTGATGCGGGATACTGCGGCCTGATGCCCTCACCCTGGCCCTCTCCCACCGGGAGAGGGAAACGCTGCCATATGCAGGACTGAGACAGCCCAGGTTAATTCAAGAGCCAATCCCCCGCTCGATCGGTCCCCTCTCCCACGGGCGGGAGAGGGAAACGCTGCCATATGTAATTAATGAATTAATTGTTCACTCGAACGGTCCCCTCTCCCGCGGGCGGGAGAGGGTTAGGGTGAGGGGAAAAATGCACTCCCCCCTCAATTCCCCTGCAAAAACGCCAGCAGATCCGCATTCAGCTGGTCCTGATGCGTCACCGCGAAACCGTGCGGGCCGTTCTCATACACTTTCAGCTGTGAACCCGCAATCATCTCATGCACCAGCTTGCCGGTAGCTTCAAACGGCACCACCTGGTCGTTACTGCCGTGGATCACCAGCGTCGGCACATCCACTTTGGCAATATCCGCACGGAAATCCGTCTCAGAGAACGCGGTCACGCAATCCAGCGTACCTTTCAGCGACGCCAGCAGCGCAATGTTCAGTGTCTGCGTCAGCACCCCATCGGAAACCGTCTGGCCCGCGTTGGTGCCGTAAAACGGCGTGGCGAACTCTTTGATAAACTGCGCACGATCCTTCAGCAAACCCGCTTTGATCCCGTCAAACACCGCTGCTTCCACCCCTTCCGAGTGATCGTCGGTTTTACCAAAAATCGGGGTAACGGCGCCCAGCAGCACCAGTCCTTTCACTTTCGCGGTACCATAACGACCGATGTAGCGCGACACATCCCCGCCGCCCATCGAGAAGCCCACCAGCGTCACCTCATCCAGCTGCAGATGCTCGATCAGGCCGTGAATATCGTCGGCAAAAGTGTCGTAATCGTAGCCTTCCCACGGCTGATCGGAGCGACCAAAGCCGCGGCGGTCAAACGCGATGACGCGGTAGCCGCGCTCGGCGAGGAAGTTGAGCTGGCTGTCCCACATATCGGCATCCAGCGGCCAGCCGTGGCTGAACAGCACCGGCTGCCCCTTGCCCCAGTCTTTGAAGTACAGGTTTACGCCGTCTTTAGTCTTGAATGTGCTCATGTTTTTTCTCCGTTAGTCAGTGATGTTGTGTCTGGCAATCAAACTAGCGTGGGATGCTGGAAAAACCTAAAGCAGAGATTTTGACAACTTGTGCAAAGATTTTTGCTAAGCCCTGCCGTCAAAAATCCTTGTACAAGTTGGCCGATTTTTTCCGCTATCTCCTGACGGGCGAGCTTCGTATCGTGCTCTCATCGCACACAGACAGGAACAGCCTGATGAACCAGCCAAATCCACAAACAGCGCGCAGCGGCGCGTTTTCCCCTTTCGCCTACGGGCTTTTCGCCGTGATCTGGACCGCTTCGGTGCTCGGCAATACCGGTAGCTTTATCCGTGACGTTGCCAGCGCCTGGCTGATTACCGGACTGTCGGATAACCCAACCGCCGTCGCGCTGATGCAAACCGCCGCCACCCTGCCAGTGTTCCTGCTGGCGCTGCCGGCCGGCGTGCTGTCAGATA
This sequence comes from Pantoea sp. B270, assembly GCF_018726825.1. Classification (NCBI taxonomy): domain Bacteria; kingdom Pseudomonadati; phylum Pseudomonadota; class Gammaproteobacteria; order Enterobacterales; family Erwiniaceae; genus Pantoea; species Pantoea sp. B270. Next base: position 3,248,214 of record NZ_JAHCSX010000001.1, on the reverse strand, counting down.
TTGTTGACCGCCGCCGACTGCTAATTGTGGTGCAGCTGCTGATGGCCAGCGTCAGCGGCACGCTACTGCTGCTGTCGCACAACCACTGGCTCACCGTTGAATGGCTGATCGGCCTGACCTTTGTCGGCGGCGTCGGCGCGGCGCTGTTCGGTCCGGCATGGCAGGCCATCGTGCCGGAACTGGTACCCCGCCATGAGCTGAAAAATGCCGTCGCGCTCAACTCGCTGGGCATCAACATTGCCCGGGCGATTGGACCGGCTACCGGCGGCCTGCTGCTGGCAAGTTTAGGTGCTATGGCCGCTTACGGTGCCGATGTCGCCAGTTATTTTTTCGTCATCGCCGCGCTGCTGTGGTGGAAACGTCCGGCGAAAGCCGCTACCGCGCTGAATGAGCACTTCTTTGGCGCTTTCCGCGCCGGGCTGCGCTATGTGAAAGCCAGCCGCGAACTGCACCGCGTACTGTTGCGCGCCGCGCTGTATTTTGCCTTCGCCAGTGCCATCTGGGCGCTGCTGCCGCTGGTGGCGCGCACCATGCTGCATGGCAGCGCGGGCTTTTATGGCTTGCTGCTTGGGGCCGTCGGTGCCGGTGCCATTGCCGGCGCACTGCTGCTGCCGCGCCTGCGTGCCCGGCTGAGCCATGATGGACTGATGCTGCTCTCCGCCGTGCTCAGCGCGCTGGTCATGGTGGCGCTGGCGCTCAGTCCGCCACAGTGGCTGGCGCTGCTGCTGATGCTGGTACTGGGCACCGGCTGGATCATCGCGCTGACGACCCTCAACGGCGTGGCGCAGGCGGTGCTGCCCGACTGGGTGCGCGGTCGCGGGCTGGCGGTCTATCTGATGGTGTTCAACGGCACGCTGGCGGGTGGCAGTCTGGCCTGGGGGCTGATCGCCCAGCACATAGGTCTGGCGCCAACGCTGATGCTGGCCGGCGCGGCGCTGCTCATCACGGCGCTGCTGGCAAAACGGCTGGCGCTGCCGGCGGGCGAAGCGGATCTGCAGCCGGCGCAGCACTGGGCTGAACCGGTGGTGAGCGATGCGGTGGATATCCGCCGTGGTGCCGTACTGATCCAGATTCGCTACCGTGTTCCCCAGGCCGATCGCGCCGCTTTCCAGCACGCCATGCACAAACTGGCGCAGGCGCGACGTCGTGACGGTGCCTATGCGTGGGGATTAATGGAGCAGACCGACGATGCCGGAGCGCTGCTGGAGTGGTTTATGGTGGAGTCATGGCAGGAGCATTTGCGTCAGCACCAGCGCGTCTCGCGCGCCGATGCTGAGTTACAGCAGGCGGTGCTGCAGTTCCATCAGGGTGATGAACCCCCGCAGGTCAGCCATCATATTGCGCTGTGATCAGGCTGGCGCGTAGATGTCACTCAGGCCGGGCAGCGTCGGCAGGCGCTCGCGCCACCAGATAGCCGCGTTGCCGCAGGCGCTCTCATTCCACGCCAGATAGGCGATATCGCGCCGGCACTCGCTGTCCAGCTGGCGCGCCACCAGCGCACCGCTCGCCAGGTGCGGGCGCGCCAGGTAAAGCGGCAGATAACCGCAGCCGAGCCCGGCGAGATGCGCCTGCAGTTTGGCCGGGAAATCATGCACGCTCAGCGTCTTCTGCTCATCCAGCACGCGTAAATCCATCCCGGCACCGTGGCGGGATGAATCATGCACCGTGACCGCGCGATACTGGCGAATCTGTTCACGCAGCAGCGGTTCGGGCTCCGCCGCCAGCGGATGGTCAGGAGCGACAGCGAACACATACTCCAGCCAGCCCAGCGGCTGGCAGACAATCTCTTTGCGCGTGGCGGGTTCCTGAACCGCGCCAAAGACAATGTCCGCTTCGCCGTAGTGCAGCGCTTCCCAGCAGCCGGCCAGCACGTCCTGACGGAACTGCAGCTGGGTGTGCGGGTGCTGCTGATAAAATTCGTCAATAAGCGGTGTGAGGATGCTGAACGGCAGCGAAGCATCCACGCTGATGGTCAGCAGACTCTCCCAGCCGCTCTCCACGTAGCGCGCCTGCTGCTCCAGCTCGTTCACCGCACGCAGCAGCGTCCGCCCTTTTTCCAGCATCAGGCGGCCGGTCGGCGTGAATGTGGCGCGATGGCCGGAGCGATCGAGCAGCGTGATTTTTAAATCGCTCTCCATCTTCTGCACGGTATAGCTCAACGCCGACGCGGTTTTGAACAGTCGCGCGGCCGCAGCGGCAAAGGTGCCATGACGATCGAGCGCATCCAGAATCAGCAGCGCCTCCAGATTTAAACGCATTCCCTACCCTCCGTAAAAAAAGTTGAACGACAACGTAAAAACAATCCGTTATCAATAACTGCTGTCATTTCGTATTTTTTTCCTCATCGGCGCAAGCATTTTTAACCGCGCATTAACACGGTGGCTAAGGGCCGCTACGCTTAATTTAACGGAGAGAACAGAATGACGACCGCATCCCTGATTTTTACCAACGGTAAGTTTCACACCGTCGACCGCGCGAACCCGCTGGCTACCGCCGTGGCCATCAAAGACGGCAAGTTCCTCGCCGTAGGTAGCGAAGCAGACGTCATGCGCTTTGCCGGCAGCGACACGCAAATCATCGACGCCAAAGGGCACACCGGCATTCCCGGCCTGAACGATTCCCACCTGCATCTGATTCGCGGTGGCCTCAACTACAACCTTGAGCTGCGCTGGGAAGGCGTGCCGTCGCTGGCCGATGCGCTGCGTATGCTGCGCGAACAGGCCCTGCGTACGCCGTCACCGCAGTGGGTGCGCGTGGTCGGGGGCTGGAGCGAGTTCCAGTTTGCTGAGCGCCGCATGCCGACGCTGGACGAAATCAACGCCGCCGCGCCCGATACGCCGGTCTTCATTCTGCATCTGTATGACCGCGCGCTGCTCAATCGCGCCGCGCTGAAAGTGGTGGGCTACACCAAAGAGACCCCCAACCCGCCGGGCGGCGAAATCCAGCGCGACAGCAATGGCAATCCGACCGGCATGCTGATCGCCCGTCCTAACGCCATGCTGCTGTACGCCACGCTGGCGAAAGGGCCCAAACTGCCGCTGGAACAGCAAGTTAACTCGACGCGTCAGTTTATGCGTGAACTGAACCGCCTCGGTCTGACCAGCGCCATTGACGCCGGCGGCGGCTTCCAGAATTACCCGGACGATTACAACGTGATCGCCGAACTGCACGCGAAAAAGCAGCTGACGGTACGCATCGCCTATAACCTGTTCACCCAGCGTCCCGGCCACGAGCTGGAAGACTTTGAGAAGTGGACCGATATGCTGAAGCCGGGCCAGGGCACCAATTTCCTGCGCCACAACGGTGCCGGTGAAATGCTGGTGTTTTCGGCGGCGGACTTCGAAGATTTCCTTGAACCGCGCCCGGATCTGGCACCCGGCATGGAAGATGAGCTGGAGCGCGTGGTGCGTCACCTGGTGGAGCATCGCTGGCCATTCCGCCTGCACGCCACCTATAACGAATCGATCAGCCGCATGCTGGATGTGTTTGAGAAGGTGAATCGCGACATTCCGTTCAATGGCCTGCACTGGTTCTTTGACCATGCGGAAACCATCACTGAAGCCAATATTGAGCGGGTAAAAGCGCTCGGCGGCGGCCTGGCGGTGCAGCATCGCATGGCTTTCCAGGGAGAATACTTTGTCGATCGCTACGGTAAAGAGGCCGCGAAGCAGACGCCGCCAGTGGCGCGCATGCTGGAGGCCGGCGTGCCGGTCGGCCTCGGTACCGATGCCACCCGCGTTGCCAGCTATAACCCGTGGACCGCACTGTACTGGCTGGTTTCAGGCCGTACCGTCGGCGGGATGCAGCTGTACGATGACAACGCACGCATCGACCGTGAAACCGCGCTGATGCTATGGACCAAAGGCAGCGCCTGGTTCTCCAGCGAGCAGAGCGCCAAAGGTGAGATCAAAGTCGGCCAGCTGGCGGATCTGGTGCTGCTGTCGAAAGATTTCTTCAGCGTACCGGAAGAGGAGATCAAAGGCATTGAATCGGTGCTGACGTTGGTGGATGGCAATGTGGTGTATGCCGCCGGCAGCTTCACGCCGCTGGCACCGCCGCCGGTGCCGGTGTTGCCGGAGTGGTCGCCGGTGGTTACCGTGCCCGGTCACTACCGCAGCGCCCCGCCGCAGACCAGCGGCCGCGCCGCGCGGATGCCGCAGGTACACCAGTGCAGCGGCCCCTGTGGCGTGCACAGCCACGCTCATGATGTGGCGCGCCAGTCATCGGTGCCGGTGTCAGACAATAACGCGTTCTGGGGTGCGCTGGGCTGTTCCTGTTTTGCGTTTTAAGTGATCAAGGGGTGCGGGCGCTGGCCCTCACCCCATCGATATATTGCCTGCCAGGCCAAAGCCCTGCTTACCGTTCTTTTTAATCTGGTACATCGCGCCATCTGCCCGGGTCAGCGCGTCGTCGAAGCTGTCGCGCCGGTGTACCGGGGCGATACCGATCGAAGCACCAATCCGCGCATGACCATTGTCGACGTCAAACGGCGTCAGCGCCGCATCCAGCACCGCCTGCGCCAGAATGCGCACCTTCGGGTAGTCAATCAAAAACGGCAGCAGCAGCACGAACTCATCGCCGCCAAGCCGCCCGACGATGGCCTCTGACGGCAGCAAATCGCGGATGCGCTGGCTGAGCTGAATCAGCACCTCGTCACCACTGCGATGGCCGAGCGTGTCATTGACGTGCTTAAAGTTGTCGAGGTCGATAAACGCCACGCACAGCGGCCCGGCGCGTTGCAGCTGACTAAAATGCGCCTGCAGCGCGTGGCGGTTGGGCAACGCGGTTAACGGGTCGTGATGCGCCAGCAGGGAGAGCTGGGCTTCGTAATTCTTCTCTTTGGTCATATCGATATGGGTGCCGGTCACTTTGAGCGGATTACCCTGCTCGTCCCACTCGCTGACGCGGCCGCGATCCAGCACCCAGGTGATTTTGCCGTTCTTGCCGATCATACGGTGCAGCGCCTCGTAATAGGGCGCGCGCCCTTCAATATGATCGTAAAAGGCGCGCAGCACCTCATCGGCATCTTCCGGATGCAGGCACTCGCGCCAGGCATCAAAGCGCGCTTTGGTCTCTTTCGCCTGAAAGCCGAGCATCGCGCCCCAGCGCCGGTTAAAAATCACCAGCTTGCCGCTGGGAATATCCAGCTGCCACAGGCACAAGCCGGTGCCGTCCAGCGCCGCGTTCAGCTTATTACGCGCGTCGTGCGCCAGGCGCTTGAGGCGCGCATTGTGCTTTTTCAGGTTCTGAATCTGCTGGCGCAGCGCTTCTTCGGACATGGTTGATCGCTGGAGAGAAAATAAGGGCTATTTTGCCTGCACGATAGATTCTGTAAATAAAACAAATGAAAAGGCGATTAGCGTCGGAAAATTGCGCCGGGTTCAGCAGGAATGGCGAAGCAACGCGGTAATTTCAGCAAACAAAACTTACACTTACTAAAAATAGCAGCGCGCTTCGCTTCGGCGCGCCGGCGGAACCTGCCTTTCACCAGGAATTTTCTCTCCTGTTTTTAAGAAATTTCTTAAGCACGATTTAAGTCCACTTGTATTAAGTCGCTGTTGAAGGATGCCTGACGCGTAACGTGCCGTCAGAGAAGAAGTGCCGTCATAGTGGCGGCGCGCGCAACCGGTCCAGCGAGTGAAATCATCCGTGAGTAAACGCATCCTCAGCCTCCTTCTGTTACTGGGCTTTTGCCTGTCTGCCTGGGGTGCAACCACGTTAAATTTCTCGCCGCGCTATGGTCTGGTGGCACCGGAAGTCACGCTGTCGCCGCAGAGCCAGCAGTGGCTGAAACAGCACTCTGTACTGCGCGTCGGCGTGTGGAACAACCCGCTGCCGCCCTATTCCGTGTCGTTTGAAGCCAATACCTACGAAGGACTCTCGGCCGATTATCTGGCCATCGTGGCGAAGGCGTTAAATCTGCCGGTGAAAATCAAGGTGTATAAAACCCGGCTGGAGCTGGTGGATGCGCTCAACGACGGTGAAGTCGATCTGATTCCTTACTACACGCTGGCCGCTAATCAGGATACGCAGCTGGCGCTGAGCCTGCCGTATTCACTGGCGCGCAGCGTATTAATCAGCAAACGTAACGCGACCTTCGACAGTGAACTGAAAAATAGCCGCTATCGTCTGCTCTATTATGGTGATGCGGAACTCAAAGCGCTGCTGCACAAGCGCTATCCGCGCGCCACGCTGGCGCCGGCCGCGCCGCCGCTGTGGGCCTACACCGACACCGCGTTTAGCGAAAACACCCTGTTCTGGAGCAACAGCGCCACTCAGCGCTTTCTTTCGCATCGCGGCCTGCAGAACGTGATTGAGGCGCACAGCACACCGTACACCAACGATGTCGACGCGCGCTTTGCCAGCAACAGTGCCAATCTGCCGCTGATCGCAGCCATCGATGAAATCCTGAAAAACATTCCGCTGCGCAACGCGGTACAGATCGCGGAAGCCTGGAGCCTGGATTATCAGTCGGTGGTTAAAAACCATCCGCTGGATCTCAGCGACAAAGAGGCCGCGTGGCTGGCAGAGCACCGCGAGATCACCGTTAATTACGATCCTTCGCATACGCCGTTTACCTTTACTGATAACCGCCAGCGCGTGGTCGGCCTGAGCATGGACCTGCTGAAAATGATTTCCCAGCGCACCGGCATTCGCTTTCGCTACAATCCGATTCAGGGGTTGAGCAACATGCGCGATACGCTCAACCGCCAGCGCGATGCGATTATCGCCGTCAGCGACGCCACCGCGCAGCAGGACGACAAAATCCGCTACACCCGCTCTTACATCTACTCGTCGTGGGTAGTGGTGACGCGCAAAGACAGCCCGTGGAAAAGCTTTGATGAGATGGCGGGCAAGCGCGTCGGTATCTATGAGCGCGCCTACTATCGTTACGATTTACGTGAGCGCTGGCCGGGCATCAACTTCGTCGAAAATGGCGTATCGATTGATTCGCTCGGTCAGCTACTCGATAAGCAGCTGGATGGCTTTATCGTGCCGTACGAGTCGTCGCTGTTTCTGCTCAACAATCACTTTAATGACAGCTTTAAGGTCGCGTTTGTCGCGCCGCTGCCGATGTTCCGCATGGCGATGGCGGTCAATGGCCAGGATCAGGTGCTGCTGTCGATCCTTAACAAAGCGCTGTCCGATATTCCGCAGCCGACCATGCAGTCGCTGATGGAGCGCTGGATCAAATACACGCCGCCCGCTACCAGCACCTCGTGGCAAAGCTATCGCAGCTATATATTGCGCATCGTCGCCGTGGCCGGGCTGGGCCTGCTGTTTTTCCTGTGGCGTAACCATCTGCTGAAAGCCTCGCTGGCCAAACAGCGCGAGCACGAGCGTGAAATCAGCGAGCAGCTGGCGCATATCGAAGCGCTGATGGCCGACCTGCGCAAAGCCAACGAAGTCGCGGTGCGCGCCAGCGAAGCGAAAAGCACCTTCCTGTCGCACATGAGTCATGAAATCCGCACGCCGCTGGCGGCGCTGATTGGCCTGCTGGAAATCGAGCATCTTGGCCAGAGTAATGAACAGCAGCGGCAGAAAAACATTGATGTCGCCTGGGAGTCGTCGCGTTCGCTGCTGTCGCTGGTGGGCGATATTCTCGACCTGGCCAAAATCGAATCCGGGCATTTCAGCGTGCAGCTGCAGCCGATGTCGCTCAGTGAAGTGGTGCGGGATTGCGAAGCGTTGTTCCGCCAGGTGGCGCTCAACAAGGGGCTGGCGCTGAATATCGTGCTGGAGCTGGAGCAGGACCAGGTGCTGTTTGACCCGGTGGCGCTGAAGCAAATTCTCTCCAATCTGGTGAGCAACGCCATCAAGTTTACCTCGCACGGCGAAGTCGAAGTGGCGCTGTATCAGGCAGAGAGCACGCGGCCGGAGTATGTGCTGGAGGTGAGCGACAGCGGGGTTGGCCTGACGGCAGAGCAGCAGCAGGCGATCTTCGAGCCGTTCATTCAGGTCGATCAGGGCAGCAACCGCGCCAGCGGCACCGGGTTAGGCCTGAATATCTGCCGCCGGCTGGCGGTGATGCTCGGCACCGAGCTGCACGTCGAGAGTGAACCGGGTGACGGCAGCGTGTTTATGCTGCGCTTCCGCGCGGAAGCGGCGAGCATTGAACATGAGCAGCCCGCCCTGCCACAGCCGGTGGAGCCAGCAAAACAGGCTGCACTGCGCATTCTGATTGTCGATGACAACGCCACCAACCGCCTGCTGCTGGCCCAGCAGCTGCGCTACGCCGGGCACCATGTACTGGTGGCGGATGGCGGTGCAGCGGCGCTGGCGCTGTGGCGCGAAAATCAGCCGGACCGCGTAATTACCGACTGCAACATGCCGGAGATGGACGGCTTCGAATTCACCCGCCAGCTGCGCGCCGAAGAGAAGCGCCTGGTGCGACGCGCGGTACCGGTTTACGGCCTGACGGCGATGGCGGAGGAGCGCGTGGCTCAGCTGGCGCAGGACGCCGGCATGAACGGTTGTCTGTTTAAACCGCTGGAGCGCGCGCAGCTGCTGCAGGTGATCACCGGCGCACCGATGAACCCGACGCGCGACGATACCCTGCTGACGCTGGAGAATCTGGCGGCAAACAACCCGCAGGCGTGGCGCGACCTGGTGACCACCGCGCGCCAGCAGAACAGTTACGATCTCGCCCAGCTGACGCAGGCGGTGGCTGCGAACAATTTTGCTTCGGCGCGTCACGCCGCGCATCAGCTACTCGGCAGTGCCCGAATGCTGCGCGCCGACGCGCTGCAACATCGCTGCCGCGCCGCCGAACAGGCGGCGGAGCATGAAGATGGTGCGCTATTACAACAGCTGCTGCCGGAGGTCGCCGGGGCGGTGGCCGAGCTGGACGCGCTGTTCCTGCGTGCCCTGGAAACACCTATTCCTGAAGAGGTGATGTAATGAAAGAGAGCGCAATCTGGCAGATTGCCGTGCTGGACGATCATCCGCTGATTGGTAAAGCCATGCAGTACCGCTTAGCGCAGGAGCCGCAGCTCGATCTGGCCGGGGCTTTTGCCCAGCGCCAGCAGTTGATGAATTTCCTGCAGCGCCACCCGCTCGATATCCTGGTGCTGGATTACATGCTGGGTGAAGACCAGCTCGACGGGCTGCAAATGGTGAAACAGCTGCGCCTGCACTACCCGCAGCTGAAGATTCTGGTGTCATCCGCGGTGGAGAAACCGGCGATTGTCCAGCTGTTGCTGAAAGCCGGTGTACAGGGATTTGTCGGCAAAAGCCACGATCAGGAGGTACTGATCGACGCCATCCATCAAATCTGTCGCGGCAAGCGCTTCCTGACGCCGGACATAATGCTGGAGCTGGATAAATTCCAGGAGAGCGATCGCGAGATGCACGACTACCTGACGCCGCGCCAGGCGGGCGACGACATCACGCTGCTGCTGCGCGAGCTGAGCCCGCGCGAAATCGAGGTGATTCGCTGTTATCTCGACGGGTTGAGCATTACGCAGATCGCCGGTAAATACGCGCGCAGCCGCAAAACCATCAGCGGTCAGAAGCAGACCGCGCTGCGCAAACTGGGGCTGCGCTCGGATCTCGAACTGTTTAAGTACAAGCAATATTTCACCGAGCTGGTGACCACCCAGTAAGCGACTGCGCTGCGGATAAAACTGGTTCTGTGACGCGGATCAAGGCTTAATCGCCGCACAAGGCTGCCCTCATGAATTCTAGTATGGTAGTTTAGCCGTTATCATACAGACACGATGACGGTGGATGACATAATGCAGCTGACAATGCGGTGGTTTGGGCCGAAGGAAGACAAGGTTTCGCTGGAATATATTCGCCAGGTGCCGGGCGTACGCGGCGTGGTGGGCGCACTCTACGATGTGCCGGTGGGCGAAACCTGGCCGCAGGAGAAGATCCAGGCGCTGGTCGATCAGGTGCACGCAGCCGGACTGACGGTTGAAGTGATTGAGAGTGTAAATATTCACGACGACATCAAGATCGGCCTGCCGAGCCGCGATCGCTACATCGCCAATTATCAGCAAAGTATCCGCAACCTGGCGGCCGCCGGGGTAAAAGTGATCTGCTACAACTTCATGCCGGTGTTCGACTGGATGAAGACGGATATGCATTACGTGCTGCCGGATGGCTCCATCACCATGGCCTTCGAGAAGCAGGGCATTGATAAAAGCCTCGACGAAGTGGTGAAAGAAGTACTGGGCAGCGCCAACGGCTTCGCGCTGCCGGGCTGGGAGCCGGAACGGCTGGCAAAAGTTCAGGAGCTGTTTGCCAAATATCAGGACGTTGATGACGCGAAGCTGCGTGAAAACCTCGCCTATTTCCTCAAAGCGGTGATCCCGGTGTGCGAAGAGGTGGGCGTGAAGATGGCGATCCACCCGGACGATCCGCCGTATTCGATCTTCGGTCTGCCGCGCGTGGTGAAGAACCGCGACGATCTCGACTGGATCTGTAACGTCGTCGATTCTGAAGCCAACGGCATCACGCTGTGCACCGGATCGATTGCCGAGGATCCGCAGAACGATGTCTATGCCATTCTGGCCGAATTCTCGCGCCGCAAGCGCATCCCGTTTGCCCACGTGCGCAACATCAAGATCATCCGCGATAAAGATTTCTACGAGTGCGCGCATCCGACGGAATATGGCTCGCTGGATATGTATAAAGTGCTGCAGTCGATGTATGACAACGGCTTTGACGGCTATATCCGTTCGGATCACGGCCGCTTTATCTGGGGTGAAACCGGACGCCCAGGCTACGGTTTGTACGACCGCGCGCTGGGCACCACCTATCTGCTGGGCCTGTGGGAAGCGCTGAGCAAGCGGTGACAGGCTGCGGGCGAGCCTCATCCCTGTGGCTTTTTCAGTAACGGTACCAGCAGCGCCGCGACGAAAAAGCCTGTCATGATCAGCCAGAACGCGTCGGAAAAGGCCTGGGTGCGCGCTTCACGCAGCGTCAGCGCCGCCAGCGACTGCAGCGCGGCCGTATGCGCAGCATCCGGGCTCAGGCCGCTGGCCATCAGCGCCTGAGCGCGCCCCTGCAGAAAATCACCCAGCGTCAGGCTGGTGCTGTTGAGGTGATCCGCCAGCCGATTAAAGTGCAGGTTGGTGCGGTCGTTGAGCACCGTACCGCACAGGGCAATGCCAATCGCGCCGCCAAGGTTGCGCATCAGATTAAACAGGCCAGACGCGAGCTTCAGGCGGGCCGGTGGCAAACTGCCCAGCGTCAGCGTCACCGTGGGTGCCACGGCAAACTGCTGCGCCATACCGCGAAATGCCTGCGGAAAAAGCAGCTCCTTCGCCCCCCAGTCATGCGTAATCGGCACAAAGAAATGCATCGACAGCGCAAAACAGATCAGCCCCGCCGCCAGCAAAATACGCAGATCGACGCGGTTCGCCAGCCAGGCATACAGCGGGATCGACAGAATCTGAAACACCCCGGTAGAGAAGATCGCCAGTCCAGTCTCCAGTGCGCTGAAGCCGCGCACCTGGCTGAGAAACAGTGGCGTAAGGTAAATGGTGGCGAAGATCCCCACGCCCGCCATAAACGAGAAGTAGCAGCCGAGGCTAAAGTCGCGGTCCTTGAGCGCGCGTAAATCGACGATCGGTTTGGCATGCCGCAGCGTGCGGATCACAAACAACACGCCCGCCGCCAGCGCAATCCAGCCGGTGGTGGCAATGGTGTCATCATCAAACCAGCCCCAGCGCGGCCCCTCTTCCAGCGTATATTCCAGACAGCCGAGCGACAGCGCCAGCAGCACGATGCTGAGATAATCCGCACCGCGCAGCAGTTCGCGGTTGGGCGCGTCGATGTTCACCAGCAGCGGAACCGCAATGGTGATGTAAATACCGGGAATGATGTTGATAAAAAACAGCCAGTGCCAGCTGAAGTTATCGGTGATCCAGCCGCCAACGGTCGGGCCGAGCGTCGGTGCCAGCGACGCCAGCGCGCCGACGGTCGCGGCAGCAATCACCCGCTGCCGGCCCTGGAAAAAGGCGAAGGCGGTGGTGAACACCAGCGGGATCATTGAGCCGCCCGCCAGCCCCTGCAGCGCACGGAACGCGATCATGCTCTGAATGTTCCACGCCCAGCCGCACAGCAGGCTCATCAGCGTAAAGCCGCAGGCCGAAGCGGCGAACAGCCAGCGCGTAGACAGCACGCTGGCCAGCCAGCCGGAGAGCGGAATAATGATGATTTCGGCGATCAGGTAGCTGGTCTGCACCCACACGGTTTCATCATCGCCCGCCGACAGGCCACCGCCAATGTCGCGCAGCGAAGCTGAGACAATCTGGATATCCAGCAGCGCGATAAACATGCCGATGCACAGGGTGGCAAAGGCGAAAACTTTCCGGCTGACCGGCATCTGCGCGGGCGCGATCGGCGCGGCGACCACGCGGCTCATTGCGCGCTGCGCTCATCGACGGTCACGGTCACCGACAGTCCCGGACGCAACAGCCCGAGCGTGGCCGCATCGCCGTCCAGCGCAATGCGCACCGGCACGCGCTGGACAATTTTGGTGAAGTTACCGGTGGCGTTTTCCGCCGGCAGAATGCTGAAGCGCGAACCGGTCGCGGGCGACAGGCTGGCGACATGCCCGCTGAAGGTGCGGCCTGGCAGCACGTCCGCCACAATTGTTGCCGTCTGGCCTGGCCGCATGTGCGCCAGCTGGCTCTCTTTAAAGTTGGCGTCAATCCACAGCCCCTGCGCCGGCACCAGCGACAGCAGCTGCGTGCCGCTGCTGACATACGAACCGGCCCAGGCGCGGCGATTGCCGATCACGCCATCAAACGGCGCGCGGATAGCGGTGTATTCCAGATTGAGCTGTGCCAGTGCCAGGTCGGCCTGCGCCTGTGCCAGCGCGGCGTGCGTCTGCTGCTCGCGCGCATCCAGCACCTGCAGCTGACGTTCGGCGACCGCGCGATCGGCACGGGTTTTGCCTTCCTGCGCCAGCGCCTGATGGTAATCGGCCTGCGCATGATCGCGAATCTGCTGCGACACCGCCGCACTGCTTACCAGCGCATCATAGCGGCGCTGGTCGGCGGTGGTTTTCTGCGTCACCGCCTGCGCCGCCAGCAGCGCAGCACGCGCGCCGTCGATGGTGGCCAGCTGGAGCTGGCGCGTGGCGACGATATCCTGCAGCGCCGCCTGCTGCGCGGCGACTTCGCCCGCCGCACGGTCAACCGCCGCCCGATAGTCGCGGTTATCCAGCTGCACCAGCAGGTCGCCCTTTTTAACCGCCGCATTATCCTGCACCGTAAGGGTCTGGACATAGCCGGACACTTTGGCCGAAATCGCACTGATATCCGCGCCGACGTAAGCATCATCGGTCGAAGGCATAAAGCGCGCGCTGTGCCACCAGTAATAGCCATAGCCGGCCAGCGCCACGCCGCCGCAGGCCAGCATCAGCAGCAGTGCCGCTTTTTTCCGCGTCAGGCTCATGGTTCGTTCCCGGCCACCGTCTGCGGGGCGAATTTTTGCGCCGTATCGCCTGCGCGCTTTCTCGCCAGATACTGCTGGCGATAGTGCATCATCGGGCTGGCCGCCGGGCCTGGCACCATCTGGTATTTGTCACTGGAGAGCGGCTGGCCGGTGGCGCTGTCGACCATTTGCGGCGTCACCGGGCGCTGGGTGGCGCTTTCAACCAGCTGCATCTGCCGCCCTTCCGGTGAAAAGTGGGTGCTACCCCACTCGGCCAGCGCCAGTATTACCGTACGAAAATCGCGGCCCGCCGCAGTGAGCTGGTACTCGTAGCGTGCCGGAGTGTCGCTGTAACACACCTTTTCCAGCAATCCATCCTCTACCAGCTCTTTCAGCCGGCGCGACAGAATATTGGGTGCCACGCCGCTGCTTTTCTGAAATTCATCAAAGCGGGTAAAGCCGGCCAGCGCATCGCGCATGATCAGCATGCTCCAGCCGTCGCCGACGCGTCCAAGGCTGCGTGCGATAGGGCACGGCATATTACACAGAGGTTGGTTTTTCATGGGCCAGTTCCCGATGTGAAGTCGATGCGGGATACTGTGGCAGGGTAACTTTCATTTTGCAAGTCACTTGCATAATGAAAGTAATAAACAGAACGTCAGCGCGCGTTCTGGCGCAGCCTCACAGCCTGTCGATCAATTCCTGCCGGTGGTCATGCAGCAGACGCAGCATTTCACGCAACAGCGGATCTTCGTTGCCCTTCTGCCACGCAATACTCAGCGGCAAGCCTTTGATCTGCTCAGGTAACGTCAGCGCGATATAGCGCACGCTGTCGCTGTTCATGGTGCGATAAGAGGCTGGTACCACCGCCAGACCGAGGCCGGCGGACACCAGGCTGAGAATGGTTTGCTTCTCTTCGGCATATTGCGCGATATGTGGCGTCAGGCCGGCCTGCTTAAACAGGCTGATGGTGAGATCGTGGCTGTGCGGCCGGGTGCGGCGGTCCGGAATGATCATGGCTTCATGCTGAAAATCCGCCACCGTCACCTGCGCTTTATCCGCCAGCGGATGCGTCAGCGGCACTGCCAGCACGCAACTTTCGCGGGTAATAAAACGCAGCGCCAGTGACGCATCCATGCGCTGCGGCGCGCGGATAATAATCATATCCAGCCAGCCGGATTTTAATTTAGGAATCAGGTTAAGGGTTTTATCTTCGATAATATGGATATCGCTCAGCGGATGACGCGGCACAAATAAATTCAGCAGTGCCGGAACTAAACCGCGCGCGGCGCTATCGATAGCGCCAATGCGTAATGTCCGGCGTTCATCTTTTAATCCGCCTTTAAAACGCAGCGCCAGCGCATCAAACTGATCGATCAGTTTTCCCGCTTCGTCAAAAAACAGGGCTCCCTCGGCGGTTAATGAAACATTGCGCGTTGAGCGGTTTAACAGGCGCACGCCGAGATCCTCCTCCAGCAGGCGAATAAAGCGGGAAAGTGATGCAGGCATCATTTCCATACTTTGTGCCGCCCGACCGAAATGCAGTTCTTTACCCACCGCGACAAAACAACGCAATTGATTTATATCCACATTTCCCTCACCGCACGATTATTCAAATAGTTTATATAATCCACGCCTGATGATCGCGCAATACAAACCTGCATACTGCATTCGACAACCAGAAAATAATACTACCCTACACAATCTGGAGCACTTTAATATGAAATCTCACCTCGAAAAAAGGGTGATGCGTAAAGTGACGTTGCGCATTGTGCCCTTCATCATGCTGCTCTATTTCATCGCATTTCTCGATCGCGTCAATATTGGTTTTGCCGCGTTAACCATGAATCAGGATTTAGGTTTCTCGCCCACGGTATTTGGTTTTGGCGCCGGGATCTTTTTCCTCGGCTATTTTCTGTTTGAAGTCCCGTCGAATTTAATTTTGCACAAAGTGGGCGCACGCATCTGGATCGCCCGCGTGATGATCAGCTGGGGATTGGTCTCCGGCTGCATGGCGCTGGTGCAGGGCACCACCAGCTTCTACCTCCTGCGCTTTCTGCTCGGCGTGGCGGAAGCCGGTTTCTTTCCTGGCATCATTCTCTACCTCAGCTACTGGTTTCCGGCGGCGAAGCGCGCGCAGGTTACCGCCATCTTCATGGCTGCCGCCCCGCTCTCTACCGCGCTTGGCTCGCCGGTCTCTGCCGCGCTGCTGGAGATGCATGGTCTGCTGGGCTACGCCGGCTGGCAGTGGATGTTTGTATTAGAAGCGATTCCGGCGTTGCTGCTGGGCATCGTAGTGCTGTTTTTCCTCACCGACCGTCCGGCGCAGGCTAAATGGCTGAACGCAGAAGAGCGGCGCTGGCTGCAGGAGACCATGCAGGCTGAAGAGCAGGCGCGGTCGACGCAGCACGGCCACAGCAGCGCCTGGCGCGGGCTGGCGGACAAGCGCGTACTGGCCCTGGCGCTGGTGTACTTCGGCACGTCGGCCGGGCTGTATACGCTGGGGATCTGGTCACCGCAAATCATCCGCAGCTTCGGCGCCTCCTCGCTGGAAATCGGCTTCCTCAATGCTTTCCCGGCGGTGATCGGCGTGATCGGCATGATCCTGTGGGCGCGTCACTCCGATCGTCGCGGAGAGCGCAGCTGGCACGTCATTGGCGCCTGTTTACTGGCTGCCGCCGGGCTGATTTACGCCGGCAACGTCAGCACGCTGCTGGCGGTGATTATTGCGCTGACGCTGGTCACGGTCGGCATCAGCGCCTCCAAACCGCCGCTGTGGAGCATGCCGACGCTGTTTCTCAGCGGGCCGGCCGCAGCTGCCGGCATCGCCACCATTAATTCCATCGGCAACCTCGGCGGTTTTGTCGGCCCGATGATGATTGGCGTGATCCGCCAGCAAACCGGCAGCTACACCTGGGGACTCTATTTCGTCGCCGCGCTGCTGGCGTTGTCCGCGCTCATCGTGCTGATTCTCGCCGCGCACACGCCAAAACCGCAAAGCGCCGATCTGCCTCATCCTCATACCCATTAATTGACTGGAGAACACTATGCGTAACTACAAAATTGCCGCGATTCCGGCAGACGGTATTGGCCCGGAAGTGATTTCGGCTGGCGTTGAGGTGCTGCAGGCGCTGACGCGGCACGATGAACAGCTGACGTTTGACGTGCAGACCTTTGACTGGGGCTCGGATTACTACAAACAGCACGGTGTGATGATGCCGGAAGATGGCCTGCAGACGCTGAAGCAGTTTGATGCCATCTACTTTGGCGCGGTGGGCGCGCCGGACGTGCCGGATCACATCACGCTGTGGGGGCTGCGCCTGCCGATTTGTCAGGGCTTCGATCAGTACGCCAACGTGCGGCCTACCAAAATTCTGCCGGGCGTGACCTCGCCGCTGCGCAACCGTGGACCGGGCGATCTTGACTGGGTAATCGTGCGCGAGAACTCGGAAGGGGAATACTCCGGCAACGGCGGCCGTGCGCACCGCGGCCTGCCAGAAGAGGTGGGCACTGAAGTGGCGATTTTCACCCGCGTCGGCGTGACGCGCATCATGCGCTACGCCTTTAAACTGGCGCAGTCGCGGCCGCGCAAACTGCTGACGGTGGTGACCAAATCCAATGCCCAGCGGCACGGCATGGTGATGTGGGATGAAATTGCGGCGGAAGTGGCGCAGGAGTTTCCGGATGTGCAGTGGGACAAGATGCTGGTGGATGCCATGACGCACCGCATGACGCTGCACCCGCAATCGCTGGATACCATTGTCGCCACTAACCTGCATGCGGATATTCTCTCCGACCTCGCCGGCGCGCTGGCCGGCAGTCTCGGCGTCGCGCCAACCGCCAATATCGATCCGGAGCGGCGCTTTCCGTCGATGTTCGAACCGATTCACGGCTCGGCGTTTGATATCACCGGCAAAGGCATCGCTAACCCGATCGCCACCTTCTGGACCGCGGTACAGATGCTGGAGCATCTGGGCGAGCGCAACGCGGCCGCGCTGATAATGCAGGGCATTGAGCACGTGTGTGCGGCGGGCATTCTGACGCCGGACATCGGCGGCAGCGCCACCACCGCTGACGTGACGCGCGCGCTGGTGCAGTTTATTGAAGCCAAATCTCAGGTGGCGGCAACCGCCTGAGTCGAAAGCCGGGGTGTTACAGCGCCGCCGCCAGCCGGTCCAGCGCCAGCAGGATGCCATAGCGCCGCGCCGGTGCTGCATCCGGCAGCGGCAGCCAGTAGTTGGCCTGGCTGGCGAGATCCAGCGCCGCCGGGCACAGCGCCATCACTGGGGTCTGCTGGATGTGAGCGTGATGCACCGCGCTGAGCACGCTGCTGTTGATGGTGTCCGGCGCGAGGATCAGCAGCAGATCGTCCGGCTGCAAACGGCTGAGCGTCAGACGCAGCAGGTTGTCGTCCTGGATCCACGCCAGCGCCAGCCCGGCTTCACTCAACCGCTGCTGCACTTCCGCCACCAGCGGCGTGTGCTGGCCGGCGGCACCGATCAGCAACACGCTGCGTGCCTGACGCAGCGCCTGCGCCGCCTGCTGCCAGCGGCTGTCATCCAGCAGCTGCCACTGCTGGGTCAGCGCCTGATGCAGACTCACCAGCTGCGGCAGCGCACCGTGGCTGGCGCTGGCTGGCTCGGCGCTGGCGCGTGCCAGCCGCATACGCAGATCGCGAATATCGTCGCAGCCGACCGAACGGGCAAAGCGGGTAATGGTCGCCGCACTGACTTCCGCCCGGCTGGCCAGTTGTTCAATGGTGGCCGAGGCCGCAAACGCGGCGTCACGCAGGATGGCGCGCGCCACCCGCTGCTCCTGCTGGCTGAGCGAAGCCTGCCGCTGACGAATCACCGTCATAAACGCACTTTCCTGCTGGCCGGCCTGGCGCACCTGGTGCAGAAAATCATCCAGATCGCGGTAGCCCGCCGAGGCAGCAAAGCGCTGGAGTACAGCCGGGCTGACACCCGCCTGCGTCGCCAGACTCTCCATAGTGGCCTGCGCGCTGGCGTGCAGGTTATCCAGAATAAATCGCGCCAGCTTTGATTCCTGCGCATCAAAACGCGCCGACTGCTGCTGCAGTTGCCAGACAATATCCATTAGCTCATCACATCCTCAGTAACGAACTCTCATGATGCATGAAAATATTTTTCATGGTGAGATTTTTTTCAGCTGAGCGCACTGAATTTTCCTGGAATTAAAGCACTCGCAACAGAAAATCATCGTGCCGATCACACCAATGAAAATTATTTTCATGGCAGTTTAATGATTAAGCTATTGATAAATAATACTTTAAATAACTTTCATCACAAAATCATCTGGCCGCAGGGTATTTACAGTGCGACTGCGACAGGTCTTAAATGCCGGAGTCAATTCACAGGAGGATAAATTATGCGCATTGTTCTTTGCTGTGCCGCCGGCATGTCTACCAGCATGCTGGTGAATAAAATGCAGCACGCCGCACAAGCGCGCGGGCTGGCGATCAACATTCAGGCCGTCCCGGTGGCCGATTTCGAACGTATCCTGCCGGACGCAGACGTGGTGCTGCTCGGCCCGCAGGTGCAGTTTGAAGCTGCCCGCCTCACCGCCATCGCGGCCCCGCAGGGCAAGGCGGTCGCCGTTATCGACATGATGGATTACGGCATGATGCGCGGCGAACAGGTGCTGGATAAAGCGCTGGCGCTGCGCGCTTCCTGATTCTTCGTTTCCCCCAATCTGACTGATAACACACGGCGTTGCGCTGTGGGAGATTCTGCATGCCTGAAGATGACGAAATGGTGGTTCCGGAAGAGGAGATCATGCTGCTGCTGGTGCAGGCCGGTGCTGCGCGTAGTGCCGCCCTCAGCGCCCTGCGGCTGGCGCGCGCCGGCCAGTTTGATGCGGCACAGCAGCAGCTGGCGGCGGCGCGGGAAAACGTGAGCAGCGCGCACCAGCAGCAGACGGCGCTGATTAGCCTGGACGAAGGCAGCGGCCGGCTGCCGGTTACCCTGATTCTGGTTCATGCCCAGGATCACCTGATGAACGCCATGCTGATTCAGGATTTAGCGGGCGAAATCATTGAACTCTATCGCCGTACCACGGCAGGAGAAAACGATGCTTAAGATAGCAATCATTGGCGGCGGCAGCAGCTATTCGCCGGAGCTGGTGGAGGGAATCATCAACCGTTATGCGCAGCTGCCGGTAACCGAACTGGCGCTGGTGGATGTGGCGGCAGGACGCGAAAAGGTGCAGATCATCGCCGATCTCACGCGCCGCATGCTGCAAAAAAACGGGCTGGAGCAGGTTAAGGTCAGCGTGCACTTTGCGCTGGATGAGGCGATTCGCGGCGCGCGCTTTGTGCTGACACAGCTGCGCGTCGGCCAGCTGGCGGCACGCGCCGCCGATGAGCGGCTGGGCCTGAAGTATGGCCGTCTCGGCCAGGAAACCACCGGCGTCGGCGGCTTCGCCAAAGCGCTGCGCACCATTCCGGTGATGCTGGAGATTGCGCGCAAAGTGGAACAGCTGGCGCCGGACGCCTTCATCATCAACTTCACCAATCCGGCGGGCATCGTCACCGAAGCCGTGGCGCGCTACAGCAACGCGAAGATCATCGGCCTGTGTAACGTGCCGGTGAATATGCACCATATGATCGCCGGCATGTTACAGGCGCCGTTTGACGAGGTGGCGCTGCGCTTCGCCGGGCTGAACCATCTGGTGTGGGTGCATCAGGTGCTGTGCCGCGGCGAGGACGTGACCGCCGGGGTGATCGAACAGCTGTGCGAAGGCCAGGCGCTGACCATGAATAACATCAAAGAGATGCCGTGGTCGCCGGCGTTTCTGCGCGCGCTGCAGGCGATTCCCTGCCCTTATCACCGCTACTACTGGCAAACACCGCAGATGCTGGCCGAAGAGCAGGAAAAAGCGCAGCACGGCCAGGCCGGAACGCGCGCCGAACAAGTGATGAAGGTGGAAGCCGAGCTGTTCGCGCTGTATGCCGATCCGCAGCTGGCGCACAAGCCGGAGCAGCTGAGTTTTCGCGGCGGCGCATATTACTCCGAAGTGGCCGTTGAGCTCATCAGCGCCATCCATAACAATAGCGGGCAAAATCTGGTGGTGAACTGCCAGAACCGTGGGGCGATTCACGGTCTGCCGGACGACGCGGTGGTGGAAGTGAACTGTGTGGTCGATGCGCAGGGCGCGCACCCGCTGGTGTTTGGGGCGCTGCCACCGCTGATGCACGGGCTGACGCAGCAGATCAAAGCCTTCGAGCGATTGACCATCGATGCGGCGGTGCACGGCGATCGCGGTGCCGCGCTGCTGGCGCTGGTCGGCAATCCGCTGGTCGGCGATGTCGCCAGCGCCGAAGCGCTGCTGGACGAAGTGCTGACGCTGAATCAACCGTGGCTGCCGCAGTTTGCGTGATATCCCTGTCGCAAACCGCACCCTGGCCGTCGCGGCGCGCTTCATCGCGCAATAAATTGCGCCGCGACGGCCGGGTGCAGGTATCCGCTGCCGCGCCGAAATGACACGCATTGACCTGTTAATTTGTTGCGCCATTGTGCCCGAGGAGGCCCTATGTCCAACCGTAATATCATCGAACGTTATGTGCTGCCCGCCGCGCTCAAGGTGGCCGGGCAGAAGCATGTGCTGTCCGTGCGGGACGGCATCATTCTCAACATGCCGTTCATGCTGATCGGCAGCTTTTTTCTGATCTTCGCCTACCTGCCGATCCCGGCGTGGAGCCATCTGATGGCCGACCTGTTCGGCGACAGCTGGCGCAATAAACTGCTCTATCCGGTGCGTGCCACCTACGACATCATGGCGCTGATCTCCAGCTTCGGCATCGCTTACCGGCTGGCGGAGAAATACCGCACGCTCGATCCGCTGACCAGCGGCGCGATGGCGCTGGTAGCGTTTGTGATGACCATTCCGCAGCAGACGCTGTTCGCCCCGGTTGAAGGCGCGCCCGCGCAGCTGGTCACCGGCGTGCTGCCGATTTCGCTGATCGGCAGTCAGGGCCTGTTCGTGGCGATTGTGATTGCGCTGCTCTCCACCGAAATCTACCGCTTTGTGCACAGCCGTAACCTGGTGATTAAGATGCCGGAAGGCGTGCCGCCGGCGGTGGCGAAATCGTTCCTCGCGCTGGTTCCCGGCTTCTGCGTGCTGGCCGTGGTGCTGCTGCTGCGCCTGGCCGTTGAAGCCTCACCGTTCCACGACATCAACAACCTGATCGCCACGGTGATTGGTCTGCCGATGCACCACGTCGGCGGCACGCTGCCGGGGATGATTTTCTCGGTGCTGCTGATTGGCATTCTGTGGACGCTCGGCCTGCACGGCGATGCCATCGTGCTGGTGTTCATTCAGCCGGTATGGCTGTCGAACATGAGTGAAAACCTCGAAGCCTTTCAGCATAACCAGCCGATTCCGCACATATTTACCCAGCAGTTTTATGATTTATGGATTGCGCCCGGCGGCACCGGCGCGCTGCTTGGACTGGTGATCTTTATGCTGATCCGCGCACGCAGCCGTCAGATGAAACAGCTGGGGAAAATCGCCGCGCCGGCAGCGCTGTTCAACATCAGCGAGCCACTGGTGTTCGGCATTCCGCTGGTGATGAACCCGTACCTGTTTCTGCCGTTTATCCTGACGCCGGTGCTGCTGGTGATTGTTTCGTGGGCGGCAATGAGCAGCGGTCTGGTGGCGCCGCCGGCCGGCATCGCCCTGCCCTTCACTACGCCGATCTTCGTCAGCGGCTATCTCGCCACCGGCGGCCATATTTCCGGCACGGTGTTGCAGGTGGTCAACCTGACGATTTCGCTGGTGGTCTACTATCCGTTTTTCCGCGTGTGGGATCGCCTGAAACTGCGCGAAGAGCAGCAGAACGAACAGCAGGCGCAGGCCGCCAGCGGCAGTGCCGTCGTGCCTTCCTGAACCACTCCCTCTGCCGGGTGCGCCCTGCTGCGCACCCGGCCGCATCCTTCCACTTTTTGCAATAATGACTTCGCAGATCTGGCTATTCTGCCAGCAATACGGCTGTGCGAACCTTAGGCCACGGCTCGGGATCACCCCGGCCACTACCTGAGGAATCGCATGATGAAACTGTACAATTTAGCGCTCTCCGGCCACGCCCACCGCGCACTGCTGGCGCTGTCACTGCTCGGCATAGCGCATGAAACGGTCGAAGTTGACCTGCCTGGCGGCGAACATAAAACCCCGGCGTTTCTCGCCATCAACCCGTTCGGTCAGGTGCCGGTGCTGGAAGACGAAGGTGTTTATATCGCAGATTCCAACGCCATTCTGGTGTACCTGGCGAAGAAATTTAACCGCAGCGACTGGCTGCCGGAAGATGCGCTGGGTGCCGCCCAGGTGCAGCGCTGGCTGTCGGTGGCGGCCGGTGAACTGGCTTACGGTCCGGCGGCGGCGCGCCTGATTACCGTGTTTGGTGCCAAATTCAACGCGGAAGAGGTGCTGGCGCGCGCGCATCTGATTCTTTCGCGGCTGGAAAGCCATCTCAGCCAGCGTGAGTGGCTGGTGGGCGACCATCCCACCATTGCTGACATCGCTTTATACAGCTACCTGGCCGGAGCGCCGGAAGGCAATGTCGAGATGTCCGGTTACCCTGCGGTGAATCAGCTGCTGCGCCGGATTGAAGCGCTGCGCGGCTTTGTGCCTTTTCCGCAGACCGCCGCCGGCCTGCGCGCCTGACAGGAGCCAGCATCATGGGCGAGAAACTGATTACGCTGCCGGTATGGCATGACGGTGAAATTGCGCTGCAGCAGCAGGCGGGAGTGGCAGAACGTATGGCCGATGTCGGGCAGCGCGTGATCCGCGATTACATGCCCGATCAGCATCGTGACTTTTACGCGCAGCTGCCGTTTATCGTTGCCGGCAGCGTTGATGCACAGGGTGATGCCTGGGCCACGCTGCTGGAAGGCCAGCCCGGTTTTATCTTCTCGCCCAACGCCACCACACTGGATATCGCGGCCGGTCCTGACGCCAGCGATCCGGCGGCCGCCGGGATGACCGATGGCGCGCCGGTGGGCCTGCTCGGCATTGAGCTGCACACGCGGCGGCGCAACCGCATGAACGGCGTGCTGACGGCAATTGGCGGCGGCCTGCGCGTGCAGGTTGACCAGAGCTTCGGCAACTGTCCGCGCTATATTCAGCTGCGCGATTTCCGCTTCGACCATGCGCCCGGCAGGGCTTATCAGGGCGAGGTTGAGACGCTCAGCGCGCTGGATGACGCCGCGCGCGCCGCCATCCGGCAAGCCGACACGTTTTATGTCACCACTTATGCCGACCAGGCGCGCCGGCAGGTGGACGTTTCGCATCGCGGCGGCAAAGCTGGTTTTGTGCGCATCGCTGCCGATGATGTACTGACCATTCCGGACTTCAACGGCAACCTGTTCTTCTCCACCCTCGGCAATATCGTACTCAACGGCAAGGCCGGGCTGCTGTTTATCGACTACGCCAGCGGCGATGTATTGCAGATGAGCGGCGATGCCACGGTGATAACCGATTCCGCCGAAATCGCGGCCTTTCAGGGTGCCGAGCGGCTGTGGCGCTTTAGCGCGCGCCGCATCGTGCGCCGGCGCGCTGCCCTCGCCCTGCGCTGGGCCGATCAGCCAGACGGCATATCGCCCGCCTCGCTGATGACCGGTGACTGGCCGTCCGCCAGCGAACGCCTGCAGGCGCAGCAGCTGGCGGCGCAGTGGCGACCATTTCGCATCACGCAAATTATCGATGAGAGCGCGCAGATTCGCTCGTTTCATCTTATGCCGGATGATGGCGCTGGCGTGCTGCCGCATCTGGCGGGCCAGCATCTGCCGATCCGCCTGACGCTGCCGGGCAGCACTAAACCACTGATTCGGCAATATACGTTGTCAGTTGCGCCGTCGGATGGTTATTACCGCATCAGCGTGAAGCGTGAAGGTGCCGTATCACAGTATCTGCACGATGCTCTGCGCGTCGGCGATCGGCTGGAGGTGCGCGCACCGGCCGGCGACTTCACTATTGATGCACACGAAACGCGGCCAGCGGTGCTGCTGGCGGCGGGCGTCGGCATCACGCCGCTGCTGGCGATGCTGCGTCACCTGATTTATGAAGGCCGACGCCAACGCCGGATGCGCCCGGTGTATCTGCTGCAGTCGGCGCGTAATCTGGCCGAACGCCCGTTTGCGCGTGAGATCGATGCGCTGCTGGCAGCCAGCGAAGGTGCGTTGAAACTGGTACGGGTGCTCAGCCAGCCGGGCGAAGCCGAAGCGGGCGTGGATTATGACGTTGCCGGACGCATCGATATGGCACTGCTGTCGCAGGTGCTGCCCTTCAACGATTACGATTTCTATCTATGCGGCCCGCCGTCATTTACCCAGGCGATGTATGACGGACTGCGTGGCCTGAATATTGCCGACGCGCGTATTCACGCCGAAGCGTTTGGTCCGTCGTCGCTGCAGCGTCAGCAGGAGGATGCGCCAGCGCCCGCCGCGCTGCCGCCAGTGGCGACCGAAGCGGTGCCGGTGGTGTTTACAGAGTCGCTGAAAGAAGCGCGCTGGACGCCGCAGTCCGGCACGCTGCTGGAGCTGGCCGAAGCGCGCGGCCTGAGCCCGGCCTACAGCTGTCGCGCCGGACATTGCGGCAGCTGTAAAACCAGACTGGTGCAAGGCGCGGTGACTTACACTTCCCGGCCAGGCATCACGCTGGCGCAGGATGAAGTGCTGATCTGCTGCGCGGTGCCAGCGCAGGTCGAAGACAGGGACGCGGGGGTGCAGCTGGCGTTGTGAGGTGAGTGCCCCGCAAATCGTTTTGCCTTCGGTCAGATCACCATTCTGGCCGTGAGATCGTCATTTACCGCTGGCGTTTTTATTTTCTCATCCATGTACCGGTCCCTCTTTTGCCCGCGCGACCGCTTCCAGCACCCGTTCAGGCACAGAGGCGAGAAGATCTTTCGGTTTTTGATTTCCCAGCCAGCTATTCGGTGAGCCAAACCAGAGCGCCAGTGACCAGGGGGTTTTTGTTTCACCAAACAGCTGAATAATTTTCTTCATCTGCGGCAGCGGTTGCCCGCCTACGTCCAGCGCGTAAGCAGGATAAAGATCTTTGCCTTCAGAAGTAATGGCAAAAATTTTATCGGCCCGCTTCCAGCGGTTCGGTCAGATAGCCGTAGACGAGGACCAGAAAGTTATGCTTGGGTTTACCTTCAGCAACCTGACGTCTGAAATTTTCACGCTCAACAAAGGTGATCATGCGAGCGAGCAGTGGGTTAGCCTGAAAGCTAGGCTGATTAAGGTAGATTGGATCAAGATTGGTCAGACGATGGTGTTTAAAGCAGAAAAGAGTGAGTCTGCACCGCCTAAGTCGAATGCTAAAGAACGTAACTACGTTAATAATTCATTTAAACCAAAGCCCCGACTGGGGCTTTTAATTTATTTGTAGTTTATTGAACTAAAGGTTGGAAAATCTTGCATCCTTTCCATTTGATATTATTTTCCTTAAACTTGCCAAATGCTCATCAAGTATTGACAACTCTCCGGGATTTAGAGCTATAGCAGTTGATTGTGGAAATACAGGGAATTGGCCAGTTAAACAGTGTCTTGGCGCGACTCTTCTCAAAATACTCCCACCTTTATCATGCGCAAATAAAATAATCAAAATATCTACAGGAGACATCTTTAGTCCACCATTTGCGCCCACCGAATGAATGTTTAATAGGTATTTGTTTGTAAGTGAGTCAATATCATAATCTTTGACAGTATTCAGATCCTTGAGTTTTGCATCTAAAATGGCAGTAAAAGAATTACCCCACTTTTTAGATGTTACCTTTAATATAAAATCAGGGCAAAAATGGTGTCGCCCATATTTTATCGATCCGTAAGTATTACTGGTATCTATCAAATCTCCAGGTCGACTTTCGAGGCTGTAAGGATATATTTTAGCTTCATAGAGAAGCTCAATTAAGAACTCTTCACTTTCAAATAAGAAGTGATTATTGATCACTCCTTCAGGCCGATCAACATCAATGCCTCCGAAAGGATTAGTATCAGCGTGCTGTCTGAAATTCTGCACTGAGAGTTCAGTATCAAAAACTTTTGATATGCTTTTATGAAGCATCAGCAAGGCAGCAAGTTCGTAAATAATCGATAGGTTTTTTAGACCTAATAGAAGTTTGTTCTTAGAGAAGTCTGGAGCTTGCGCTCTGTAACACTTCTCGATTAAATGGAAAGCCTCCCTGTAATGATGTTTCCTTGCTGCGTAAGATGTCATATGTGGCGGTGCAATCACTTTGTATTTTGATGGGATTATTTTTAAGAACAAAACCCTTACATTTACTACCTTTAGAATTAAAGCTTCAACCTCTTTAATTTTCACATCTAAAGCCATTCGTGAGAACTTAGCCATTGTATGATCGAATCTGACATACTCATTATTTTCGGCATGGTGATGAGTTGATTCAGAAATGCTATACTGATCTTTTAATTGATATAAAAAATCTTCAGAAGCAGCAAGGAAAGAATTTATGACTCTATTTTCGTAAACATCATAATCACTTGAGGATATCTCTTTAGGTAACTTTTCGTAATGATAACCTCGATTATTAAAGTATATATTTACATCATCTTGATTTGCAGGAGACAGCTTATCTAAATTGGTTAGAGCCCAATATACCGAATCTGGTCCTGTCGGCTGACCATTTTCAGATAAAATAATTTCGCTTTTTATCAGGGATTTCCTGTCCCTTAAAAATTTATAGACTGAATCATTTAGATAGGATATTGCTTGTTCAATAGCATCTATTTTGTTGAAGTTATAACCATCCTCACCAACTAGGTCTGCCCCCTTTCTACTTCTTGAAAAGCAAATAGCAATCGCATCTTCCAGATTGGTGGTTAAAAAACTCAGCATTTCATTTGCTAAAGTGGCATTTTCTTTCCTTGCAAGAATATCAAATTTAGCACTTACTGCATCATCAAATTTATTATCAAAGTAAAGAGTGACTTCACTCTCCCCAAAGAAATTGTAAAAATACTTTGACTTATGCGAATAAATAGCCTCATTAGAAATAAAGTTAAAGCCATCATCATTGATATTCTCATCAATAATCATAATTAAAGGAATATCACCTACAACTACTGTGGGCGTACCTCTCAATGAGAGGTCTTCAGCATTCATCTTTACAGTAAATAATAATTTATCAGTTTCTTTAATCTGTATTGTTACTCCATGAGAAAGCTCAAATGATGAGCTTTCATCAATGGAATTGATGAAGACTTTCCACTGAATCATAAATTATGTCCATAACCAAACATGTTCTGGTTGCCATGATTTAAGACTCTTTTAAGCATCCTTATTGATTTTTCCATTTCATCTGGAATTATCATCAGTAATGCTTCAAGCCTTTTTCCAAATCCTTGTCCATATCCATTAAGTAAAGGAATAATGTGTTGGCAAATAGCATAGTCCAGCCCTAAATATTTACTCTCCATCGACATCAGTGGACCTGCAACATTATAATATGATCGAATCGCCTTTATTTTCCTATAAGAAATTATCACAGGAATTCCAAACTCAGGACTATCGTCTCTTAATGTCATGATGACGGATTGCAATATTTTTTCGATATCTGCTGGCATATCTAAACTATTAGCTTTAAATATTTCTATGAATTTCCTGCCACTAATTGCATCAGGAGCTTTTTCCAGTAAATTCTCAGCACCTAAAACATTCAAGTCATAGTTCTGTTCAAAATCATCAAAACTAATGATAGCAGCGCGATCGAGCAATCTTGGTGTCAGAGCCTGAACTGATTCGTCTTGGTTGATTGTCCCTAAGAAACGGAGGTAGTCAGGAATATTCAAATATGCTTTATCCGGGTTTCCCGTATTTAATATTCTTTTGGATTCTGGGTCAGCCATTTCGAGGAATGGACTAAAGTAGTGCTCGGGTTGAGATAAATTGAACTCGTCTAAAAGAATAATAGATGCCGCGGCATCTCTATTTTCCTCAAGTTCATAATTTAAGTGCTGGATAAGCTCATAAAGACCTGTCGCAGCAGGTGAGAATGACTGAGACAATGCATTATAGAATCCAATAATATCTCTTGATGATGTCCAACCTCTTGCCACAGGGATGTTTAAAAACCTATTTTTCAAACCCAAGCAATTACCTAACATTTTTGCTAACGAGGTTTTTCCTGTTCCAGGTAAACCACTAAATAGAGTAAACTGACATTGTGATATTGTAGTTAGAATATTTGCTGCTGTGGCATAGTCAGTTTTCCTGCCTTGCTTATTTAGATTTTCTAATACGGTATCGATAAAGTCTTCTCTAATATCCTCAATATCAGTTGAAGAATAACGTTCTTTTATCACAACATCATAATCAAGATGTTTTGCCTCTGCTCTTGGTCTTAATCCACATAATGCATCAACATCAGGTTTTAATTTGACTAATCTGCTTGTTAGGCTCTCATTATTTTCTTTAAGTTTAGCTCTTACCTCATCGACTTGTTCTTCCATTTGTTTCTTTTTATCACGGGCACGATCTCGATCGTTCTCAAGTGTCTTAATTTCTTCATCAATCTTATCGTATTCTTTAAATTTCTTATACTTTTCCTCCAAGGACTTAACTTCACTCATTAATCCATCGAGCTTGTTTCTCTCTGCGGTGATTTGAACTTCAATTTGTTTTCTTCTTTCATCAGTCAAATTAGAAATATTATTATCATTATTTAGCTCAAAATCATTCCCTAGTTTTTTTTCTAATTTCAAGTTCTAAAGCTTCTCGCTTCTGCTTCATTTCCTCGATTAATTCATGTTGTTTTTTTGTTTCTTCTGCTATTTTCTTCAGATGATTGGCTTTTTCCTCTTTAAAATAATCATCTTTATTTTGTGAAATATAATTTATTAAAACTTCCTTCCCCTCTTTTGTTGCTAGAAAACTTTGAATGAGTTCAGTTTTTGTATCATCCCATGCCAAGGAGTCTTCCAGGCATTGGAATAAGCGACTAAAGCGATTAGGAAATGTTCTATACTCAGTCATTGATGAGAAGTGTTTTCTAATCTGAGCTATAGTACCTTTGGTAAATGAGCGAAAATCCGAATTTAAAGCAATTTTATTCCCATAATTAGACATAATCTGGTCGTCAGTAATGAAGTCAATTTCTTCATCAAGAGAATCTATTACTTTTTTAACATTAGCTAAAAATACTGGGCCAAATTTATTATCTGAAATATATGCAACGCATTTTTGCGCACCGACTTTCCCTATATGATACTGAGGTATTTTACTAAGTGGAGTGCTAATAGACTTCAATGATAAGATATGTCTATCTGTTTTTTCGTCATATGTATTTGTGTAATCGAAAGGTCCATATATAAAGTTATCATCTCTAACTAATAAAGTTCTTGTTGCAGGGCTATCACTAACTACGATAATTGGTTCGTTTGGTGTTGGAACCTTTTCATCAAAAACCTGGCAAACTTGCAATCCTTTTATTTCTTCGCAAGAGCTAGCGCGTGTAACATATTTACAGTTCCCATCTTTTTGTTCAAACGTGGTAGGCATACATATCACTTCAAATAATGTATTTTTGAATTTCTCTTTAATGTCAGCATAGCCGCTTGTGACGAAAACTTGCTCAGTCTCGCAAAAAGGCTCGCTTTCATTAATTGGGGATATATCCCCATTATTTAGAATTTCAAAAAAGACTCTAAGCTTTCCTATCTGCTCTTCTCGTTCGGAGCTGTAACCTTTTTCAATAGTGCAAAGGACTCTTCTTTCAAGTTGACTCATTTTCTAATTTTCCATTTAAAATCAATGATTTAATTTCTTTTTCATTTTGAAACACACATAATAATTAGCAACATTTCATTGTGGTAATCAAGTCATTGACTACCTAACCTGCTAGAAAAACTATCTAAAGAACTTAAAAACCATATTAATACACACCACCAGAATAAAATCCCAAAAAAATTAAATTATCAAGCCTTTTATCCTTTCAAGTTAAGGAGCTGTGCCTTGAGTTCATTTATCTAACATCAGAACGGCTGATAAATGCATATATGCCTTAAGATTATCATTTTTTATTTATTGAACGAATAAAAGGATTAAGCGCGATGAAATCATTAAAAAGTGGTCACTTAAAGAATTTGAGGGATATGGAGTTATTCAATGCATAGATATTTTTTCCAAAATCATCATGATGTCGTTCTTAACGATTAGCCATTCATCAGTAGCTAAAATGAAATTAAAATCATAGGAGAAGCAATCATTTAAATTAAGCACAAACCATACCCAAACATCTTCAATTGAATTGAATCAATTAGAAGATTACGGCTTGATTCATTGAGGAAAAAATTAAGGGGAGAGCTTTCACCAAATCTAGACACAATAAGCATACTAGGAATTGAAGCCCGCAACGACGCCGAGCGCCATCACTACGCTGAACTCTGGGTAAAACAAGAATACGAGCGTACCGAAAAGGAACTCAAATTCCAGCGCGAAGTTGATGCTGCCTGGAAGCGCTTGATGCCCAACATGCTGTCGGTGAATATAGGCAACGCTGCAGGAATAGCGCATGACTCAGGTGGTCGCCTGGTGCTGTTCGTGCGTGAAGGAGATTGCCAGCGCTGCAATATCCGACTCTCCGCCGTTCTCGCTGATAAACGCCCCGTAGATACCTATCTTGTCGATAGTGAAGGCAGCGATCAGAAAGTCCGCAACTGGGCGCAACAGCACCGCATTCCCGCCGAGCAAGTCCGCGAGCGCCGTATCACCCTGAACCACGATGCAGGCCGCTGGATGCGCTACGGCAACGGCATCATGCCGGTTCTCCTCCAGCAAGGGGAAAGCGGATGGCATATCTCAGCGTTCTAACCGCCGCTTTGCTGCTGAGTGCCGCCAGCTCTGTGGCGTCAACCAACATGCAAAGCGTGCCGTCGGGTTATAAGAAAGTCGCGCTGCAACATGGCGTGCCTGCTGAATCACTCTACTCACTGGCGCTGGCTGAATCATCGCGCCAGCTGCCACACGGCACACGCCCGTGGCCCTGGAAAATCAACGCCGCGGGTAAAGGTTATCGTTATGAAAGCCGACAAGCTGCCTGGCAGGCGCAGCAGCAGTTTATGAAAATCCATTCGCTTAAGAGAATCGATGTCGGTATCGCACAGGTCAATCTCGGCTGGAATGGCCATCGCTTCAGCTCAACGTGGGATGCGTTTGATCCTTATATCAACCTGAACGCAGAGGCGCGCATTCTTCGCGAGTGCTGGGAGCGAAGCCCCGGCAGCTGGTTGAAAGCGGCTGGCTGCTATCACCATCTGGCTGGCGGTAAACCTGCTGCATGCTATCGGCAGATTGTCAGCCAAAAGCTGGCTTCACTAACGCCTGCTCAACCTCGCCCAATCATAACGCAGGCACCCGTCAACCTCGCGAGTAACCAAACACCTTCAACTGAAATCATCTGGACAGAACCCTGGAGGCAGCAATGAAAAAATTGGTGCTGGCTGGCGCCATCGCCGCACTGCCATTTCTCTCACATGCGGAACTCAACGTTATCGCTGATCTCGGCGGTCAATCGGCAGCGCCGTTTTATGAGGGAATCAACGCTGAGCCTCAGCCGCAACAACAATCAATCCAACCTGATTACAGCGAAGGTTCAGTGTTGCCAGTGGCAACACCTGAACT
Organism: Pantoea sp. B270; assembly: GCF_018726825.1. Classification (NCBI taxonomy): domain Bacteria; kingdom Pseudomonadati; phylum Pseudomonadota; class Gammaproteobacteria; order Enterobacterales; family Erwiniaceae; genus Pantoea; species Pantoea sp. B270. The sequence goes on along the minus strand of NZ_JAHCSX010000001.1, from coordinate 3,216,165 downwards.
TACTCCCGGCATGGTTGAACCACGCGCTTTGGAGTTGCCGTGTATTGGGGCGCTGTTTCTTATTGGTGACGATGGTCAATCGCAGAAATGGTTATCACGCAATGCTGAACTAATAACCCGTCGTGGTGCGGTTGGGATGGTGGTCAACGTAAGCAGCCCGGCATACTTGCAGCAGTTGCGCCAGATTGCGCCCGATCTGCAGCTCGCACCGGTATCAGGTAGCGATTTGGCGCGCAGCCTCAAGTTGGAACATTACCCGGTGCTGATCACCGAGCATTCACTGAGCCAGCAGGTATCAGCCGAGTGATGGGATTCGCTAGATTGCATGGAGTGCCCCATGCAGCGCTGATGCTGCTTTCACTGTTCTTCATCCTTTCTCGAGCACTGCTGCGCGTGCGTGAGAACCGTACCGCCGAGCTGCTTACCAGCCAGCTGCCTGAAGTGGATGTGTATTCTAAAACGCTGGTTTCTGGTTACACCGACATCACCAACCAGGAGCAAGGCACCGATTTCACCTCCAATACGCAGGACCGCGTGAGCATGGTGAAAACGCCGATGCTCACTCCGGCTGACATCATCAACCAGCCCAAAGGCCAAGCGTTCGCGCTGCTGGAAGGCGGCAAGCTGTGGAGGATTCGCATGCCGCTGCCTGCTGCTGATAAAACCGATTTGATGCCGGAAAGCCTACAGAAGATTGCTGCTGAGATGCGCCGTAATTATCGCACCAGTGAAGCGTGGTGGTCTGGCGCTGCTGGCGCAGAACCGCCGGGAGGTGAATGATGCCACCACCAAACACTTCAGCACCTCCAGCTCGCGTTCAGCAGCCCAAAGAGCATGGCTTTTTGTTAAATCTGCTATGGGGATGGCCATGAAAGCTGATCGGCATGTTGCTGGCGTCGTTGCTTTTCAACCTGGTAATGGAGTACGTCGACATTGCTTTCTTCTGGCCAGAACAAGGCGCGGCGCATAGTCAGCAAGTGATGCAAATCGAGAGCGGCTATCTATCCACTGAGTTTACGCGCAGCCTGATGTTGTCACAGCCCACGGAAACAGTCACTGCCTGGGTAACTCAGGTTTATCAGTGGCTGGTTGTTGATAGCGGTTTGCAGGGATGGATCGCTCAGCAAAATCAGGCAATGGAAAGCGGTGGGAATGCCGTTGCCGCCGGATGAGTGCCGGTAGCCGCTGGCTGGCATCGGCGCTGCAGGAATATCTATTGGCTACGGTTTATGTCGCTGTGGTGACGCTAATCCGCGTGACGATTTTGGTGCTTTCAATACCGCTGTTTCTGATGGTGGTGCTGGTCGCAGTGGTTGATGGTTTGGGGAGGCGAGATCTGCGGCGCTATGGTGCGGCGTGTGAATCTAGCTTTGTTTATCATCATGCGAAACGCTTCGTTAAACCCGCGTTATATGTACCTTGCATGGTGTATCTGTCATGGCCATCGGCGGTTTACCCGAATCTGTTACTGCTGCCTGCGGCGCTGATGTTGGGAATGGCGCTGGCGGTGCTAGCAGCTTCATTCAAGAAGTATTTGTGAGCTGGACGACAGCGTGCGAAGCTTGACTTTGTGCGCTGTCGTCAGCAGGCAAGCCGTAGGCGCGGCAGAATCAAATCCGATTCCTATGCATTAATTTAGTGATTTCGGGCTTATAGTGTGCAGGGCTCATTTTTATCACTGACAAGTTGAGATAATATGTTTATCCTCGACGCTAACAACTGCTTTAATGGTATAATTTCTACATATCGAAAAATCGCCTAAAAAATAAAAAGTATAATCAGGAATGAAATTTAAAAAGGAGAAGTTAAATATGAAAACAAAAAATAAAAGTGATTTATGGATTTACGGTCGTGATTTCCTCAAGCCACTCACACAAATTTCCATGAATGAATTGGGTAAATCACCAAAAGTTTTCCTAGACTCTAATGTTTCTGGAAGGTATTCAACTTATTTTCACTCCTTAAGCTCATTATCGTGTGATATTATAACGGTACTTGCTGAAGTAGAGCAGTCCATCAATAATGAATCAGCTATTATAAACTCACCATTTGAGACTCTTCCTGATAACAGTGAATTAAGGGGGATCAAGGAGTCACTTCGCAAATGGCATGAGAATGCATTCAATGAGAATATGTTTATTCGCTATCAGGATTATATGAATAGCATACCTAAGTTTAAAGGGAGGAGTAACTTAGAAAGAATAAATTGCCTCATCAAGCATCATGAAGAACACTCTAAAAAAGGTGAGATTAGCTTTTATCTTCTTTTATGCCTTATGAATATAAGTTTAAATTGCGATAAAAATAATCATTTTAAAGGCTTGATTCATTACCCTCAATTTAAATACAGCTTAAAGGAAGTGAAAAACTTCCTGTTCGATCTTTTAATAATAGACACAATAAACAAACTCATTGACGATGGTGATAATGTATATTTTTGTACCAATGATGAAGGTGCAGCTTATTTCGCAAGCTACATTTCAAAGTTAACATTAATTATATCAATACACCACTTGCATGAAGAGCCAGGTAAACAAGGTTTGTATGGAATTGAAAATGAAGTATATAAAAACATTCTAAGTGATAAAGATCATCATGAAATAATCACAAACATAAGAACTGAAATTTATACCAGATGGAAAGGAAGTTATAAAAGGATGCATAAGTTCCAATACACACCAATTGCGAAAGCAATAAAAGTGGCATTATTTATCGATTAGGATTCTCAGTTGCTATTAAGTGACCGGAGCGATGTTTCCACCCCTGGGTTATGTCACCATTTCGCCCCGCGCCAACGACTGTTACTCCTGCCACCGAGGTTTATACTATCGTAATATTGCTATAAGCTGTTGTGCGTAATTTATATCAAATCCTATATGTTCAAAGCTCGACTTTGTTCTCTGTCGTCCGCAGGTTACCTACTATGGCGGCGCGGCAGAAAATAAGATACGCTAATTTCTCAACTATTATGGATGTCATGTATGAATACAATTATTGCTATCATCATACCTTTCGCTGCAGCAGCAGTTAGCTATTTAGCATATAGGAACAACATAAGAAAAGATGAAAGCGGTTTAATGATGGAAATGATGAAAGAGTTAGCGAAGGATTCATCAAATAAATACTCTGTCGAATAATTATTTTCTAAAATTTATAAAACAGACAACATCCAATTCAGGGAAATAGTTGTTTTGATGAGCCTTCCAACCCCTCTAAAAGCTATCAATAACCTGCTGATGGTTAGGCGAAACGTTGATGTTTTCACTCTTAACTCAGGAGGTGATGGGATTGTCGTTATTGCTAACGACGGTTGGGAGAGTAGTACAGCCATAAGCTTGAAGCGAAACTTTCACTTGCTTTTGATGATTGTTCTTTATTTTTTATCTGTTATTTTCTTTGGATTGTCATTTCGTTTCTTTTTAAATAATGATGCTGAAAGTCTAATTAGAGCTGCTACAATAGACAGTGGTATAGCTGTTCTAATCTCACTAATTGTGAATATTACTACTCCAGTAATTTGTGCAGCAGGAATGTTTCATTATGATAAGAAAGCCAACTCTATAACTCTTATTGGTCCTGCAAAAAGGTTCTTAGAAAACAGATAGCTTTTTACTTTATTTTTTTCATATATATCGTGTAGTCTTCTCCAACAGAGTTCTGTGCTAGCAAGATTATCTTATCCTTACTTTCTGAAATTTTTCTGTAAGATTGACTTTGACCTATAGCCGCAAGGGTGCTTTTACCTGTTGTGGCTTTAGTACCACCATTGCAAATGTCATAACCACTGACTTCTGAACCGTTTAACTTTAAAGAATTAGTCGAGAAGATCACATCCTGAGTAGTTGTGGTGATGTTTTCATCAAATTCTTCCCAGAAACCAGCTACATTCAAGTGGCAAGTAATATCGAAAGTCTTTTCATCCTGAAGAGTCATGTTGGCAATTGAATTATACTTTCCGTTTCTAAAATACGTTGTATTCCCAGTCACATTCACCATCATTCCTTCATTGTTGTAGTTATAATCATATCGCCACTGTCCAATTAGAAAACCTGTTTTTTCATTGTTAGATGAAAAAGGATGAAATCCAAAATACAATGTTAAGATGGTGGGGATATATAAAGATATTGCTTTGTATGAAACTAATGCCTTTAATAACCTCTTTATATTCATAATCGCCTATCAAATTTTATATTTGAACATTTAATTATTCACGGACATTTTTTTGAAAATATTACAACCTCATGTTGACCATATCATATCATGAGATCTTCTAATGAATGCAATGAAAAAAACAAGTCTGGCTGTGAGCATCGGTGCAATCTCTCTTCTAATTTTAACTGGAAATGCCTATAGCTCAGAACTCGATGAACTCTCCACCACCCAACGCCTTTTAGATCAGGTTCAACTCTCCCTCGACCGCGCCCGGACTGTCGCTGCACAGTCCGATCCCAATAACCGCCGCCGTTACCTGTTCGACTACAAGAAAGCCAGCGAAGACCTCAACACCATACGTGCTGGCATCGACCGCTACACGCAGCCTTCGCGTGCGCAACCGCTGGATTACGGCAAGGTCAGCGGCGATTACACGCGAGGCCGTACGCTATGGCGATGATTACCGCGCAGATTAACGCGTTTAAAAAGGCATCCGGCAACATCGATATTAGCGTTCTGTATCTGGTGTCCGTTGGGCTACTACTGTGCGTGCTGTTTCTCTGGGCAGCCTGGGCTGCAGTGGATGTCAGGCATGGACGGGAAAATACCTAAGTCAGGGATGCCGCGCTAGTCCGATTTGTTATCCGTTCTATGGCTTAACCGATCGTCTGCATCTGGATGTTCGCCAGTTAACGCAGCCATTTTTGAAGTGCTTTACCCGTCAGGTTACTTAAGAGGAAGACTCATACTGGATAGCTGAAGCAGTACAGTGACCTCAGCAGTCAAAGTGACCAGAAATCTAATGGTGCTTCAAAAAGCAAAAACCCAGCCATAAAGGCTGGGTTTTCAGAATGTTGGTGCCCGGACGCGGAATCGAACCACGGACACGGGGATTTTCAATCCCCTGCTCTACCGACTGAGCTATCCGGGCAACGGGGCGCATTAAACCTTACTCGCGCCGTACCGTCAAACGCTTTTCGGTAAAAATCAGCTGACTGCTGCCTTTTGCAGCAACCGCCGGACCCGATGGTAAAAACCTGCGCAACCGCGTCATTTAGTGGTGAATTTTTAGCCACCAACGCCGATAACCGTGCTGACATCCCATAACCATAATAAGGTCCACCATGTTCAGCACTATTACATCGGGAATCCTGTCGCGCCTCGCGTGGCAGAAACGCAGTCACAACAGCGCAACGCTCAGTTCGCTGCAGGAGGCCATCGCCATGGTCGAGTTTACGCCTGATGGTCACATCCTCACCGCTAACGCGCTGTTTCTGGAGCGCATGGGCTACACGCTGGCAGAAATTGTCGGCCAGCATCACAGCCTGTTCTGCACGCCGGATATGGTGCAGTCACCGCAGTATCGCGAGTTCTGGCAGCGTCTGAATCGCGGCGAAGGCTTCAGCGATAAGTTTTTGCGCGTGGCGAAGCACAGCCGTCCGATCTGGCTGGAAGCCAACTACGTACCGGTGCAGGATCGCCACGGTCGGGTGATTAAAATCGTGAAGCTGGCGAGTGATATCACCGCGCGCATCATGGATGCGCAGGAGCAGCGCGCCATGACCACCGCCATTGAGCGTTCGATGGCGGTGATTGCCTTCAACCTCAAAGGTGAAGTGCTGATGGCCAACGATAACTTCTTTAATACCATGGGCTATCGCGCTGATGAGATCATCGGTCGCCATCACAGCCTGTTCTGTCCGCCTGAGATGCGCACCAGCGAGGCCTATCGTCGCTTCTGGCACAAGCTCAATCAGGGTGAATATATTTCCGGCCAGTTCGAGCGCGTCAATAAGCAGGGCAACACCGTCTGGCTGCGCGCCACCTATAATCCGGTGTTTAACAGCGCCGGCGAGTTGTACAAAGTGGTGAAGTTCGCCACCGACGTTACCGCGCAGGTGGAAAAGAACCAGCTGGAGCGCGAAGCAGCGCAGCAGGCATGGCAAACCGCGCTGCATACCAGTGAAAGTACGCAACAGGGAGCGGCGGTCATTGAAAACAGCGTGCAGAATATCAATGCGCTGGCCAGCGAACTGCACGGTATTTCTGGTGATATCAATGATCTGAGCGACTCTTCCGATCGCATCGGCGCCATCGTGGAGAGTATTCGCCGTATTGCCGACCAAACCAATCTGCTGGCGCTCAATGCGGCAGTGGAAGCCGCGCGCGCCGGTCATCACGGCCGCAGCTTTGCCGTGGTTGCCAGTGAAGTACGCACCCTCGCAGCGAACATCAATCGCGCCACCAGCGAAATCGAGAATCGGGTGAGACATAACCACCTGCTGGCGGATAAGGCGCAGAAAGGCATCGCGTCGAACCTGAAACGTGCCGATCAGGGCGTAGTGCTCGCGCAGCAGGCGGGCGGTGTGATTGCCGAAATTCGCGGCAGCTCCAGTGAGGTGGTGCGCGCCATCAGCCACGTCGCCGATACACTAAAAGCCCCGCAGTAAGCGCAGCAGCGAGCGCTGGCCGGCGGTGACATAAAAGTGTCATCGCCGTGCCGTAACCTAAGATTATTCCTAATCAACGCCAGACTCTTTCTCATGCAGCAGCCTGATTTCCGCACCGGGCTTAGCGCCCTGACGGGTCGTGCCCGCGCGCGTTCGCTGTGTATTGCGGTGCCGTTCGTCACGCCAGCGATGGACAACACGGCGGTAATGGCGCTGTTTAGCGAACACAAAGATTTGATTGGCCTGCCGGTGGTGGAAAACGGCACGCCGTTCGGCATGATCAACCGCCACATCTTTCTGTCGCAAATGACGCGTCCGTTCTTCCGCGAGCTGTACGATCGTAAAAGCTGTATCGCCTTTATGGATAAACAACCGCTGGTGATCGATGCCGAAACCGAACTCGATCGGGTCGCGCAGCAGGTGGTCGCCAGCGGGGATAAATCAGTGACCGATGGTTTTATCGTGACTGAACAGGGCCGCTATATTGGCATCGGCCTCGGTATCGACCTGATTCGTACCGTCTCCGATTTGCAGGCGCAGCAGCATCAGCAGATTTTACAGAGCATCGATTACGCGCGGGTGATTCAGGACGCGATGCTGGACCGCTCGCGGCAGCAGATGGCGCAGCAGCTGAGCGACTGGTGCCTGCACTGGCAGCCGCGCGACGGCGTGGGCGGCGACTATTACGCCTTTCACCGCGACGAGCACGGCTGGCTGGCGCTGATTGCCGACTGCACCGGTCACGGCATTCCCGGCGCGTTTATGACGGTGATTTTGCATGCGGCGCTGGAGCGTGCGCTGCAGCACAACCATCGTACGCCGTCTGCCCTGCTGCAGGCGCTTAACCGCCACATCAAACAAACCCTGGGCCAGCTTAACGCCTCGCAACAGACTTCGCTGTCCAACGACGGCTGCGATGCGATTGCGCTGCGGCTGGAGACGGCCAGCCATCAGCTGAGCTGGGCCAGCGCGCGCATGCACGCCGTGCTGCAGCCGGTACAGGGTGAAGCCGCCGCGCTGCAGGCCGATCGCGTCGGCGTTGGCTACACCGATACACCGCACGACTATTGCTGGCCGCAGCAGCAGCGCACACTGCAGCCCGGCGATGTGCTGCTGGTGATGAGCGACGGCGTGACCGATCAACCCGGCGGCGCGCGGCAGATTATGTTCGGTAAAAAGCGGATTCAGACGGTCATTGCACAACATAAAACCCTGCCGATGGCCGAGCTCTCCACGGCGTTTGCGCAGGCATTTCTCCACTGGCAGGGCAACCAGCCGCGACGCGATGACGTCACCTGGTTTGGTCTGCGTTATTAACGAGCCTCTTATGCATCCAGCTTCCACCGGCACGCACCTGCCGCCCGACAGCGTTGCGCTGCACTATACCGGCTTCTTTTCGCCGCAGAACATCACCGCGATGGGTGAAGTGATCAAAGTGTTTCTGGAAAACCAGCAGGCCCCGCTGAAAGTGCGCCGCCGGCTGTTCTCCAGCTTTGTCGAGATTGTGCAGAACATCCTACGCTATTCGCAGGACAGCCGTACCCTGAGCCACGCCGAACAGCACTTTCGCTTTGGCACCGTAACGCTGCACGTGGACGGCGATAGCTATGTGCTGGAGAGCAGTAATCAGGTCGAACAGGCCGCCTGCGAGCAGCTGCGCGACTGGCTCGATCTGCTGCGTACCATGAGTAACGACGAAATTAAGCAGGCCTACCGTGTCGGTCTGCGCACCGAGAGCCCCGCCACCAGCAAAGGGGCCAATATCGGTTTGCTGACGCTTGCCCGTGATGTCAGTGAACCGCTGGAGTATGAACTGCGTCCGCTGCCCGCCAGCGGCTACGCCACGTTTTGGCTTAAAGCCACCATTCACCAGGATTGAGGTTGTATGCAAAACCTGATTATCGCTGCCACTGAGAGCACGCCCGAAGTGAGTTTTGATTTTGCCACCCGCCAGTTTGCGCTGCGCGGCGAGTCGTGGCCGGAGAACGCGGCGGCGTTTTATCGCCCGCTGCTGGATGCCCTTGAGCAATGGCAACCCACCGACAACGACGCGGTGGTCGTCACTATCGCGCTGCGCTACTTCAACAGCTCCAGCACTAAAATGCTGTTCAGCCTGTTTGATCTGTTCAACCAGCTGGCACAGCGCGGTCAGCGCGTCACGCTGAACTGGCTGTTTGATGCGGAAGATGACATCGCGGAAGAGTTTGGTCAGGAACTGGCGCTGGATTTTACCGATCTGCAGGTTAATCTGCAGGCGGAACTGGCGTCATGATGGATCTCAATGAGCTGTTCCGTGAAGAGAGCGAGGTGCTGAATCGCTCACAGCATGTGGCGGCGCAAAACACGCTGAGCGCGCAGGATTACCGCGAGGCGCTGCTGCACCTGAATCGCCACTATCAGCGCCTGATGCGCGAAACCTGGCGGCTCATCTCCCGCAGCGATCGCGCGGAGCGCGAGCTGAACCGCGTGAATGAGCAGTTAAACCAGCTGGCGCAGGAGCTGGAGTACAAAGCCAGCCACGATCCGCTAACGGCGGTGTGGAATCGTGGCGCGATTATTCAGCGCATCAGCCAGACGCTGGAGAGCGGTCCGGCGGCGCTGATCATTCTGGATATCGACCACTTCAAAAAAATCAACGACGAATACGGCCATCCGATGGGCGATAAGGTGATTTGCGGGCTGGTGACGCGCATTCAGGCGCACTGCCCGGCCGGTGCCAGCATTGGCCGCATCGGCGGCGAAGAGTTTACCGTGCTGCTGCCGCCCTATCGTCTGTCCGACGCGGTGATTGTCGCCGGTGCGATCCACGCCTCGCTTAACGCCTCGCCGCTCGCGGTGCTGCCGCAGCAACTGGTGACCGCCAGCCTCGGCGTGAGCTACGGCAAGCCGGGCTCCGATTTCGACACGCTGTACAGCAATGCCGATGCCGCGCTCTACGATGCCAAACACCACGGTCGCAACCGGGTATTTTTCCGCTGATCAGTGCACCTGCGCGGTGCTGGCCGTCTGCATCGGCACGCTGCTATCTGGCGGCGGCAGGAAGATATGGTCGAGGATATTGCGCATCACCGGCGCGGCCGTAATACCTTCGTTACCGCCGTTTTCCAGAATCAGCGCCACCGCCACCTGCGGGTTGTTAAACGGCGCAAAGGCGGTATAGAAAATGTGGTCGCGCAGGCGCACCGGGATCATCTTCGCGTTGTAAGTCTGATTCTGCTTCAGGCTAAACACCTGCGACGTACCGGACTTGGCGGCGATGCCGTACGGCGCGGTATGGAAATATTTATAACCGGTGCCGTTAGGCGCGTTAGCCATACCAAACATGGCGTGGCGCACAAGCGACCAGTACGGTGATTTCGCATCGCCAATCTGCGGCTGCGGCGCGGTCGGCTGGTAAACCTGCTGCCAGGTGCCGCGCTGCGCTTTGGCCAGCAGGTGCGGATTAATTACCCGGCCGTTATTGATCAGCGCTACCATGGCTTTCACCATCTGAATCGGCGTGGCGATCCAGTAGCCCTGGCCGATGCCCACCGATACCGTATCGCCCTGATACCACGTATGTTTATGCACTTTCTGCTTCCATTCGCGGCTTGGCAGCAGCCCGGCGTACTCTTCATTCAAATCGATACCGGTAGGTTTGCCGTAGCCGAACTGGCTGAGCATGCTGTGGATGCGGTCGATGCCCATCATGAACGCCACCTGATAGAAGAAGGTGTCGGCGGACTCTTCAATCGCTTTGGTGACGTCGAGCATGCCGTGGCCGGACTTTTTCCAGTCGCGGTATTTGCGATCGGTGCCCGGCAGCGTCCAGGTCGGCGCGCCAAAGAAGGTGGTGCCCGGCGTAATCACTTTGCTCAGCAGCGCCGACATCGCCATGTAGGGTTTTACCGTCGATGCCGGTGGATACAGCCCCTGGGTGACGCGATTGATCAGCGGCAGGTTTTTATCCTGCAGCAGCGTTTTATAGGCTTTGTAGCTGATGCCCTTCACGAACGGGTTGGGATCGTAGCTCGGGCTGGAGACCATCGCCAGCACGCCGCCATCGTGCGGATCCTCAATCAGCACCGCCGCACGCTGCCCGGCCAGCTGGCTCTCCACATACTGCTGCAGATGCAGATCCAGCGTCAGCCAGATGTTTTTGCCCGCCACCGGCGGCACCTCTTTCAGCACGCGCACGATGCGGCCGTGGTTATCTACTTCCACTTCCTGATAGCCGGTCTTGCCGTGCAGCAGGGATTCGTAGTAGCCCTCAATACCCTGCTTGCCGATGTTATGGTCGGCGGCATAGTTTTCACCCACGCCCTCGGCATTGAGCCGCTTGTAATCGTTATCGTTAATCTTCGACACGTAGCCGACCACGTGCGCCAGATCGGCGCCGTACGGGTATTCCCGATCCTGATAGGTATCAATGGTGACCCCGGTGAAGCGGAACTGATTGACCGAGAAGCGCGCCACCTCTTCGTCGGTGAGCTCGGCCTTCAGCTCCACCGGTTTATAGCGGCTGCTCTGCTTCAGTTCATGCTCAAAGGTTTCGATATCATCCGGAGTCAGATCAACGATGGGCGTCAGCGCCTTCAGCGTCGCCTGCATGTTGTCGATTTTGTACGGCGTGACGAGGATGTCGTACCAGGTAACGTTGCGCACCAGCGGGATGCCGTTGCGATCGAAAATCAGCCCGCGCGTTGGCGCGATGGGGATCATTTTGATGTCGTTCTCGTTGGAACGCGTCTGGTAATAGCTGTGCTGATCCACCTGTAAGCGATACAGGTTGATGCCAAGAATGGTGAAGCAGATAACAACCAGGGCAAACGCCACCAGCGCGCGGCGCACAAACAGTTTCTCTTCGGCTTCGAAATTGCGGAAATTCATCAGGGGCTTAGTCTCTTCATTATCACGCTAATGATAGGGAGAGATCGCCGCAGAGCCAGCAGGAAGATGCACAAGCCTGGGTAAAAGTGTGTCAGATGTTTACGATGGGGCTGCTGTGTCAGGAATGCGGGACAGGGCGTTGACCGGGCATTAAATGTTGCTCGATCAGTTCCCTCTCCCGCGTGCGGGAGAGGGTTAGGGTGAGGGCGAAGGAAAACCCAGGAAAATCAATCCCCCAGCAGCACCGACTCCAGCGCGATCTTAATCATATCGTTGAACGTCGTCTGACGCTCTGCCGCGGTGGTTTGCTCATGCGTACGGATATGATCCGATACGGTACAGATGGTCAGCGCTTTGGCACCAAACTCTGCCGCCACACCGTAGATGCCGGCCGCTTCCATCTCCACACCGAGGATGCCGTACTTCTCCATCACGTCGAACATCTGCGGGTCCGGCGTATAGAACAAATCCGCGGAGAAGATGTTACCGACGCGCGCGTCCACGCCCAGCGCTTTAGCTGCGTCAACCGCGTTACGCACCATGTCGAAATCCGCGATGGCGGCAAAATCGTGATCTTTGAAACGCATGCGGTTAACTTTTGAGTCGGTGCAGGCCCCCATACCAATCACCACATCACGCAGTTTCACGTCAGCACGCACGGCACCGCATGAACCCACACGAATGATCTTCTTCACGCCGAAATCGGTGATCAGCTCTTTGGTGTAGATCGAGCAGGATGGAATACCCATACCGTGGCCCATCACGGAGATTTTGCGGCCTTTGTAAGTCCCGGTGAAGCCCAGCATGCCGCGTACGTTATTCACTTCGACCACATCGTCGAGGAAAGTCTCGGCAATGTGTTTTGCACGCAGCGGATCGCCTGGCATCAGCACCACGTCCGCGAAATCGCCCATTTCGGCATTAATATGAGGAGTTGCCATTGTTGTTCTTCCTTATCAAAAAGTGGTGGCTGTTTTACAGCAAGCTTTTGCCGTAGTCCATGCTGGACAGGCCAAAATAGCTGGCGATGGTCTGGCCGATATCGGCGAAGGTATCGCGGTAACCCAGCGAGCCCGGTTTTACTTCTGGACCGTAGATCAGAATCGGGATGTGCTCGCGCGTGTGCTCTGTGCCATGCCAGCTCGGATCGCAGCCGTGGTCAGCGGTGAGGATCAGGATATCACCCTCTTTCACCAGCGCCATCAGCTCCGGCAGACGACGGTCAAACAGCTCCAGCCCACCGGCATAACCGGCGATATCGCGGCGATGGCCCCAGGTCGAGTCAAAATCGACGAAGTTGGTGAACACAATTGAGTTGTCCGGCGCCTTCTTCATCTGCTCAATGGTGGCATCAAACAGCGCATCCAGACCGGTGGCTTTAACTTTTTGCGTGATGCCCTGCTCCGCGTAGATATCAGCGATTTTACCCACTGAAATCACTTCGCCGCCCTTCTCATCCACCAGCTTTTTCAGCATGGTCGGTGCCGGTGGTTCGACCGCCAGATCGTGACGGTTACCGGTGCGCTGGAAGTTACCGGCTTTATCGCCGACAAACGGACGTGCGATTACGCGGCCAATGTTATAGCCGCCGTTGGTCAGCTCTTCACGCGCAATTTCACACAGCGCGTACAGGCGATCGAGGCCAAAGGTCTCTTCATGACAGGCAATCTGGAACACCGAATCTGCCGAGGTGTAGAAAATCGGCTTGCCGCTTTTCATGTGCTCCTCGCCCAGCTGGTCGAGAATTACCGTGCCGGAGGAGTGGCAGTTGCCGAGGTAGCCCGGCAGATCGGCGCGTTTTACCAGCGTATCCAGCAGCTCCTGCGGGAAGCTGTTCTCTTTGTCGCTGAAATAGCCCCAGTCAAACAGCACCGGCACCCCGGCGATTTCCCAGTGGCCGGACGGCGTATCTTTGCCCGAAGAGAGTTCGCTGGCATAGGCGTAAGCGCCAATAATTTCCGCCTGCGGATCCAGTCCCGGCGGGAAGCGGCCGGTAGAGAGTTCCGCCGCTTTGCCAAGGCCGAGCGCGGTCATGTTGGGCAGATGCAGCGGACCTTCGCGGCCTTCATTGGCGCGGCCTTCAAAGCACGCTTCGGCGATATGGCCGAGCGTATCCGATCCTTCATCACCGAATTTATCGGCGTCTTTGCTGGAACCAATCCCGAAGGAGTCGAGAACCATAATAAAAGCACGTTTCATGCAAGTCTCCTGCGCCATAGCGCGATGACAAGTCAAAAAAAAGCGATCAGATCAGTATACCCGAACGGCCGCTGCCTGGCACGCAGTTACGCCACTATTCGCTGATGCGGCGATACACCACCGGCGTGGCCTCCGGGGCGTGGTCGCTGAGCGTCACTGCCGCTTTCACTGCCGCAGCGGCCTGCTGCCACTGCGCTTCCGACGCGGCATGAATCACCGCCAGCGGCTGCTGTGCATTGACCTCACTGCCCAGCGTAATCATGTCGCTGAGGCCCACGCTGTAATCAATGCTGTCGCTGGCGCGCTGACGACCACCGCCCAGCGCCACCACCGCCATGCCCAGCGTCCGCGTGTCCATGGCGCTGACGATGCCGGGACGATCGGCGTACACCGCTTTGCTCAGCATCGGTGCCGGCAGGTAGCGGTCCATCTGCTCGATGAAATCCGTCGGGCCGTTCTGCGCCGCCACCATGCGGGCAAACACCTCAGCCGCTTTACCATTATCCAGCACCTGCTGCAGTTTTTGCCGCGCTTCGGCTTCGTTCGCCGCCAGTTTGCCGGAGATCAGCATCTCAGCACACAGCGCCAGCGTGACCTCCAGCAGCCGCGGATTGCGCGCCTCACCGGTGAGGAAATGCACTGCTTCGCGCACTTCCAGCGCATTACCGGCGCTCGATGCCAGCACCTGATTCATGTCGGTGAGCAGCGCGGTGGTTTTGCATCCCGCACCGTTGGCGACGCCGACAATCGCCTGCGCCAGCTGCTGCGAGGCCTCAAAGGTTGGCATAAACGCCCCGGATCCGACTTTGACATCCATCACCAGCGCGTCTAATCCTTCGGCTAATTTTTTGGCGAGGATCGAGGCGGTGATCAGCGGAATAGAATCCACGGTGGCGGTGATATCGCGCGTGGCGTAGAACCGCTTATCCGCCGGCGCCAGCGAATTAGTCTGACCGATAATGGCAACGCCGACCTGTTTGATGATCTGGCGGAAGCGATCGTCGCTGGGGAAGATATCAAAGCCGGGAATGGCTTCCAGCTTATCCAGCGTGCCGCCGGTGTGACCGAGGCCGCGCCCGGAAATCATAGGCACGTAGCCGCCGCAGGCCGCCACCATCGGACCCAGCATCAGCGAAGTGACATCGCCCACGCCGCCGGTCGAGTGTTTATCAACAATCGGTCCGTTGAGATTCAGCGCCTGCCAGTTGAGTACCGTGCCGGAATCGCGCATCGCCATGGTCAGCGCCACGCGCTCTTCCAGGTTCATGTCGTGAAAATAAATCGTCATCGCCAGCGCGGCGATTTGCCCTTCAGACACGCTGTTATCACGCACGCCGTTGATGAAAAAGCGGATTTCCGCTTCGCTCAGCGGCTGGCCGTCGCGTTTTTTACGAATAATTTCTTGTGGCAGGAACAAGGTTGCCTCCCCGGAAAAGCGATGTATCGCTGAATGACAGCCGCCAGCTGCGCAGCAATGCGCACCTGACGGCAGTGACACCGTGGGCCGCCATTTTGGCGGCCGCGTGGATCAATAACCGGCTTTGCTGGTCGCCGTAGCGTGGCCCAGGGTATTCAGCAGGCTGGCTAACAGGCTGGAAGCGCCGAAGCGGAAATGACGCGCATCCGCCCAGCCGCTGCCGAGGATGTCGTCGGCCAGCTGCAGATAGATAGCGGCATCTTCCGCCGTGCGCACGCCGCCAGCCGGTTTGAAGCCCACCTGCTGCTGCACGCCTTTGTCACGGATTACCTGCATCATGATCGCCGCTACCTCTGGCGTGGCGTTGACCGGCACTTTACCGGTAGAGGTTTTGATGAAATCCGCGCCGGCATCGATCGCGATTTCGGACGCCGCACGAATCAGCGCTTCCTCTTTCAGCTCGCCGGTTTCGATGATCACTTTCAGCAGCACGTTCGCCGCCGCGCAGGCCTCTTTACAGGCTTTTACCAGCGCAAAGCCGACGTCACGATTACCGGCAATCAGCGCACGGTACGGGAACACCACGTCAACTTCATCCGCGCCATAGGCGATTGCCGCACGGGTTTCCGCCAGCGCGATGTCGATGTCGTCATTACCGTGCGGGAAGTTAGTGACGGTCGCGATACGAATTTCCGGCGTGCCCTGCTCGCGCAGCGTTTTACGTGCAATCGGGATAAAGCGCGGATAGATACAGATCGCCGCCGTGTTACCGGCTGGTGATTTCGCCTGATGGCACAGCGCGATCACTTTTTCATCGGTATCGTCTTCATTCAGGGTGGTCAGGTCCATCAGTTGCAGCGCGCGCTGCGCGGCCGCGTTCAGATCGGTCATGGTGCTCTCCAAAGTCAGGCCGGTGAAATCTGCTCACCGGAGAATGTGATAATTATAACAACCCACGCCGCGTGGAATTGCGAGACTTGTCACAAGGAAAAGGAAACCGCGCTCTGATATACATGCATTTAGCGATATTAATCACATTAAATCGCTATTTTACTCAACAGCGCGGCACGATGCGATTGTGATTATTATCACAAATGTTGCCGCAAAAAGGTATCGGATATCGTTAAAGCGTAGTTAATTTGAGAATGAGCGGGGGTTGTCAGCACATCATCAGAAGTGGCAGAGGGGTTGCAGCGACGCGATTCATCGCGCAATAAATTGTGCCGCTGGCAAAACTGCAACGGCCATTAACCGTGACGGCGCTATTACCTGAAGTGAGATAGTGGCAGGCGCAGGATCATTACTCAATCCGGCAGCGCGAACAAACGCAGGCTGTTGTGCCACAGCGCATCGGCGATCTCATCGGGCGGTTCCGGGCGCAGCTGGCACAATACTTCGAACACATTACGCGCCCGTTCCGGGCGATTTGGCTGGCCCTGAAAACCGTGCAGCGGCATATCCGGCGCATCAGTTTCCAGCAGCAGCGCCTGCAATGGCAGGCTGGCGATGGTGTGGCGGGTTTTGCTGGCGCGTGCATAGGTGATGGTGCCGCCGACACCAATCGCGTAGCCAAGGGCGATGAAACGCTCCGCCTGCTGCTGGCTGCCGGCAAAGCCGTGCACCACGCCGCGTCGCGGCACGTCGTGACGGCGCAGATGCTGCGCCAGCTGATCGTGCGTACGTCGCGAATGCAGGATCACCGGCAAATCATAGCGCTTTGCCAGCTTCAGCTGCGCCTCCAGCAGCCGGGTTTGCCGCGCAAAATCCGGCGCTTCCATATACAGATCCAGCCCGATCTCCCCGATCGCCACGCGTTTTACATCCGGCGTTTGCAGGTGCTGCTCAAGGCGATCGAGATCGTCATCCTGATGTTGTGCAATATTGATCGGGTGCAGCCCGAGCGCGCTATACAGCGCCGGATGCTGCTGTGCCAGCTGGCTCACCACGGCAAAACGGCTGGCATCCACGCACGGCACGATGATGCGTTCCACACCCGCCTGCGCCGCCTGCGCGATACTGTGTTCGGCAGCGGTGACAAATGGCGGAAAATCAAAGTGGCAGTGGGTGTCGATAAATCTCATGCCAGCGATCCTGCATCGTAATCGGCGTCATTACCCGCCAGCGGCGGCGTGCTGACCGGCCGGTTATCCGGCGCGTTGGCGACGGCGGCTGGCGGCGTCACGGCAATCGGTCGCGCCAGCGGTTCAGCATCGCTCAGCCACTGGCCCAGCGTCGCCAGGAAATAGCGCCCGCTGCGGCGGCCCAGATGATAATCCTGATTCAGTGACGCCAGACGACTGCCCAGCGCCATGCTGGCCAGCGGCTTTGGCGGAAAGATTTCAATGATGCGCAGATTATCCGGCGGCTGTTCAATAAACTGCTGAATCTGGCGGTAGCTCTCTTCGTGCTGATGCAGAATATTGATCATTGGCTGCAGGGCGCTGTCGCTCAGCCAGCGCTCCATGCGTTTAAACCACTTCGGCGTATACGCCATCTGTGACGGCACGGTACGGATCACCACAATGGTATCGGCGCCACGCCGCGCCGCTTCGCGCACCGGAATGGCGTCGCTGATGCCGCCGTCGAGATAGCTCACGCCATCCATCAACACGCCGCTGCGGTAGAAACCGGGGATCGCGCTGGAAGCCTTAATGATGTCATGCCAGGTCAGGTTGGTGGGATTGAAATACTGCGCGCTGTAATCATCGCTGCGGCAGGCGCACATGTAAAATTCGCTGCCTTTGGCAAACAGGCTTTCGGCGCTGCTCAGCGCCAGCGGGAACTCCTGTTTAGTGATATCCACTAACCAGTCAAGATCGATCAGGTGGCCACCGCGTACAAAACGCAGCGGATCGAAAAACAGTTTACTGGTGGTGTAACGGGTAATCACGCGCCGCGCATAACCGGGCTGAGCACAGACAAAGGCTGAGAGGTTTTGTGCCCCGGCTGAGGTGCCGAGCATTAACTGAAAGGGGTTAAACCCTGCGCGCTGAAATTCATCCAGTACGCCCGCCGTGAAGATGCCGCGTTGCCCGCCGCCTTCGCAGACCAGCGCGATTTTTTTGGATTTGAATGGCGTGAGTGCCAGTGGCTCAAAGGTGTCCAGCGACACCGGGATGCGTATTCCCAATGGATGTCCCTCAGTGTTTGCTGCTCTGAGGGAGGCGCTCAATCAGCATCCCGGAGAACCAGTCATTGTCGTTCCCTGACCAACCGCATCCTGCAATCGTCGCGGCGCACCTTCAATGGTGGCAATGACTGGCCTCCGCTTTATGTGACTAGCGGGTTAACATGGTTAACGCAGTGGGTCAGGGTCGTTTGCGCCCGGTAAACAGGCTCACGAGGAACAGAATAATACCGACAATAAAGACAATTTTAGCTGCCCATGCTGCCGTACCCGCCAGACCGCCAAAACCTAATGCTGCAGCAATCAGAGCGATGACCAGAAAGATAATACCCCAACGAAACATAAGCCTCTCCTTTACCATAGTGAAAATCGAACTGCTTATTCTTCACATCACTGTTTTTAATACGGAACGGCACCGTTGGTGATGCCGTTCCGGTTGCGTTAAGATTTCACCTTGAGGTCATTCTTCACGCTTTTCACGCCTTCAATGGCTTTGGCGATCTTCTCAGCCCGATCGGACTGGGCCTGATTCGCCACTTCCCCGGACAGCTGTACCACGCCATCGGTGGTTTCCACCTTCACGTTGCGCGATGGCACAATGTCATCTGCTAAAAGTTTAGCTTTTATTTCACTGGTGGTTGCTGCATCACCTGCATAACCTTTCAATGAACTCTGTTTGCTGTCTCTGACGTGTAGTTTGTCGCTGACGGATTTAACCCCTTCCACCTTCTGCACCAGCGCCACAGCCTTCTCGGCCTGGTCCTGCGAGGTGACAAAACCGCTCAGCGTCACGACGCCTTGCTGCGTTTTTACCGAGATATCCGTACTTTTAATCGCTTCATCGTCCACCAGCGCGGCTTTGGCTTTGGCGGTGATGCCGCTGTCATCCATAAAGCCATCGACTTTTTTCATAGAACTATCGATTTTGGAACCCGCGCTGCTGCTGGTATCAGCCGCCATTGCCGCGCCGCTTAACAGCGCAGTACCGGCCAGTGCAGCAATCAGGGTTTTAGCAATCTTAGTCTTATTCATCGATATCATCCTTCTATCAGTTAACCCACTCGCAACCGCGAATGCGCCAGCAACACACCACGTTGCTGCGTGATGGACGTAATCAGACCCACAGGTCCGTTTTCTCGTCCGACAGAATAATCATAGTAGGGATTACAGCTTTTGCTGGCTTTTGTGGTTGATATATCGCCAAAAAGCGATAACCGCAGCGCAATTAAGAGGAGTCTGTATCGGAGAAAACCGGGCGGCAGAAAGCAGCAGCCCGGTGAAGACGGCAAACTTAGTGCTCGCGCGTTTTACGGAAGGTCACGTCAGGATAGCGCTCCTGCGTGATGTTGAGGTTGACCATGGTCGGGGCGATATAGGTGAGGTTGTCACCGCCATCGAGCGCCAGGTTGATCTCGTTTTTGCGCTGGAAGTCGTCGAACTTCTTCGCGTCGCTGCACTCAACCCAGCGGGCGGTCGACACGTTGATGGCCTCGTAAATCGCCTCAACGTTGTACTCGCTCTTAAGACGCGCCACGACCACATCAAACTGCAGCACGCCCACCGCACCCACGATCAGATCGTTGTTGTGCACCGGACGGAACACCTGCACGGCGCCCTCTTCCGACAGCTGGACCAGCCCTTTCAGCAGCTGTTTCTGCTTCAGCGGATCGCGCAGGCGAATGCGACGGAACAGTTCCGGGGCGAAGTTCGGAATACCGGTGAACTTCATGGTTTCGCCCTGGGTGAAGGTGTCGCCAATCTGGATAGTGCCGTGGTTATGCAGGCCGATGATATCGCCCGGATAAGCTTCTTCAACGTGCGAACGGTCGCCCGCCATGAAGGTCAGCGCATCGGAGATCACCACATCTTTACCGGTACGCACCTGACGCAGCTTCATGCCCTTCTCATATTTGCCGGACACCACGCGCATAAAGGCCACGCGGTCACGGTGTTTCGGGTCCATGTTGGCCTGAATCTTAAACACGAAGCCGCTGAACTTCTCCTCTTTGGCTTCAACTTTACGGGTATCCGTCTGGCGCGGCATTGGCGCCGGCGCCCAGGCAACCAGACCATCCAGCATATGATCGACGCCAAAGTTGCCCAGCGCGGTACCAAAGAACACCGGCGTAATTTCGCCGCTCAGGAACAGCTCTTTGTCGAACTCGTGCGATGCGCCCTGCACCAGCTCCAGCTCGTCGCGCAGTTGCTGCGCCAGCTCTTCGCCGACGGCCGCGTCCAGTTCCGGGTTCGCCAGCCCTTTTACCACGCGCACTTCCTGAATCGTGTGGCCTTTGCCGCTCTGATACAGGTAAGTTTCGTCGTTGTAGAGGTGATACACGCCTTTGAACAGCTTGCCGCAGCCAATCGGCCAGGTGATCGGCGCACAGGCGATTTTCAGCTCGCTCTCGACCTCATCCAGCAGTTCCATCGGATCGCGAATGTCGCGGTCCAGTTTGTTCATAAAGGTGATGATCGGCGTGTCGCGCAGACGGGTCACTTCCATCAGCTTGCGGGTACGATCCTCAACCCCTTTCGCGGCGTCGATCACCATCAGGCAGCAGTCCACCGCCGTCAGCGTACGGTAGGTATCTTCCGAGAAGTCTTCGTGCCCGGGGGTATCCAGCAGGTTAACCAGGCTGTCGCGATACGGGAACTGCATCACCGAGGTGGTGATGGAGATACCGCGCTGCTTCTCCATCTCCATCCAGTCTGATTTGGCATGCTGGCTGGAGCCGCGACCTTTAACGGTACCGGCGGTCTGGATCGCCTGTCCGAACAGCAGGACTTTTTCGGTGATTGTGGTTTTACCGGCGTCCGGGTGCGAGATGATCGCAAAGGTACGGCGGCGCGCCACTTCTTCTAAAAAGGGAGCAATAGACATGAGTGAATTCTTCTTCAGGGCAACACGCGAGCGGCGCGCTGCGAATAAATCATTCCGGAGCCAGTCCGGCGGATAACGGTGCCAATGGCGACGCATGCGCGTCGGGTCACAGCAGGGTGTGTGCGATCTACATTGGCGGCAGTCCGGTTATCCCATCAGCATTGAGGCGGCATAGCATACAATATTTCAGCAGGCGGGGGAATCTGCGGCAGAATGAGACGATGCTCGCGCAGTTCAGGACATGTCTTGTAAACACTAAGCGATGTGTGGCTGAGAATGCCTGTCCGGAACCGTCACCCCGGCAAGGACAGCAAAATGACTCTACAGCTTAACCCACATACCTACAGCCCGTCGCACCGAAACGCCGCCCTGTCGTCGCCCGCGCAGATGTACCGCAAACCCGGCGAGATGCTGCTGATCAACGCGTAACGCCGCCGTGCCAGCCACCGGCCGCGCTGATTTTTCCCGCAGCAGCCTGCCGGCGCACCTGCATCATCTGCTCACGCCGCGCCCCGGTTTTTCTGCCGGTCAGCATTTTGTCCCGGAGTATCCGTACATGCTGGACGCCGCGCTGTCGGTCACCGCCCGACGGGGCGCGGTGTCGTTAGCACCATATCACGCCGACAGTGACAAGTGCGCGCTGGTGATTGAGCGGCAGACGCTGGTGAAGTTTGATCTGCCGCCGCTGCACGATTTGGTGCTGAGCTACATCGGTCTCAACACCTACTTTAGCGAAGTGCGCTTCTACAACCGTGCCGGACGCATCGTGGCGTTTCGTCGCCTGAACGCCAGCAAAAAGCGCCACGAAGTGTTCTGCTTCGCCGGCATGAAGCCGGTCTCACTGGTGATTGAGACCAGCCAGCACAGCTCGATTTTGCTTGATGAGATGGTGTGGAACCAGACCGTAGGCGCGGGCGCGCGCTGAGGCGCGTTATCCCAGCATGCGCACCACCGCCGCCTTGAAGATCTTCACGCCGATCTCTAGCGAACTCAGTTCAAAGCGCATCTGCGGATGGTGCAGTCCCGGCACCAGATTGGTTCCCAGCCCCCAGAAACCGGCTTTCACCTGCGGATTTTTCACCGGATAGTAGAAGAAATCCTCGCTGCCCGGCGTGGTTTTCGCCGCCAGTAATCCCTGCTCGCCGAGCACATCGACAATCGCGGCGCTCAGCAGCGCGGTGGCATCGGCATCAATTTCCGCCGCCGGCATCTCTTTCAGCACCACCACTTCAGCGGTTGCGCCCAGCGCGGCCACGCTGTGCTGAATCGCCTGGCTGACTTTCTCTTTAAGCAGTTCCATCGGCGCGTTCTCCTGCGAACGCAGATCCCACACCACGCGCGCCTCGTCCGGCACCGAGTTGGTCACGCCGGCGTCGCACAGGAAGCGCGTCGCTTTTACGCTCCAGGTGAGGCCCGGTGCCAGATGAATGCTGTTCACCGCCTGCACCGCCTGGACTGCCGCATCAAGCGCATTGACGCCCAGATGCGGTCGTGCGGCATGGGCCGGAACACCTTTAATGGTGGCCTCCAGCGTGCTGCACGCTGAATAGATCACCGCAGGCGTCGCCTGCCCGACCTGACACTCCTCCAGCGGGCGCAAATGGAAGCCGAGGATCATCTCCACGTCATCCAGCGCGCCGCCCTCAATCATCGCCAGCGCGCCGGCCCCCAGCTCTTCAGCCGGCTGGAACAGCAGCTTCAGCCGCCCTTTTTTAATAGCGCCTTCCTGCAGCAGCTCCTGCGCGGCGGTCAGCACCACCGACGAGTGGCCGTCATGGCCGCAGGTATGGCGGGCGCAGGCAACGCCGTCGATCACGTGCCCGAGCGCATCCATGTCGGCGCGCAATGCCAGCACCGGGCCGGGCACGCCGCTGTCGATCTCCGCCACGATGCCAGTGGTCTGGTTGATGCCGCGCGTGACCTTAATGCCAGCCTGTTCCAGCTGGCCGGCGATGTAGGCCGAGGTTTTAACTTCCTGAAACCCCAGCTCGGGGATTTCATGCAGAAAATGGTAGTGATCGAGAACTCTGGACACCGTTTCGCTCCTAAACAAAAAAACGCATCACGAACATAGCGATAACCGCATTGATAATGCTGGTGAGCATCAGCAGCGGCCAGTATTTTTTCGGCACATCAGCAACGCCCAGCAGGCGGCCCATGTACTGCAACTGCGACCCCATAAGAAAAATCGCCGGTGCGAGGATAGTGATGTCGGTACCGCTCAGCAGGCCTTTGGCCATCAGGCTCACCGCCACCCCGACGCTGGCCGAGGATGACAGCCATGCGGTCAGCAGCACGGTGATCGCCTCGCCGGGCAAACCGAAAATCCCCATCAGCGGTGCAAACGCGTGGCCAAGAAACTGCATGATGCCGAGCAGATTCAGCACTTCCGCCAGTACGTAGGCCATCACCACATTGGGCATCAGATTGTGAATAGCAATATGGAAGCCTTTACGCGCGCCGACAATAAAAATATCAAACGGATTATTATTGACCCGCGTCTGTACGTTATTTGACATCAGCAAAATCCTTCTTATAAACACTGTTTAACACAAAACGGACAAATGCCGCACCGACGAATTTCAGCACAAACATCAGCAACAGCGGAATAATGATTGGTGCACTCATGGACGCAAATAGCGCCGAGCCAATGGCAAAATAATTATTGATCAGTCCGGCACCGGAATATTGCCAGGCGCTCATCACCACCAGCTCTTTTTTACCGATTTGCTGCTGATCCGCCATCTCTTTGGTGAGCGCCGCGCCGGCATCGGTACTTTGCAGATCGGTAATCAGCGCCAGGCCGCAGCGTCCCGGCAACCCCATCAGCGGTTTCAGCAGTGGCGTCAGCAGCGTGTGGGCGGCACGAATCGCACCGTAGTGGGTGAAAATCTCCAGCACGCCCAGTGCCAGCATCACAGTGGGTGCCAGCGACAGCGCGAACAGGAAGCCGGCTTTGGCGCTGATGCCACCAGCGCCGAGAAAGGTGGAACCTGACTCTTTGATGGTGCCAAAGCTGCCGCCCAGCGTGGTGAAATCAAACGCGCCCAGCCAGCTAAAGCCTTCGACCTTATAAAGCAAACCGGAAAAAAACAGTATTGCCAGTATCAGCGCGAGATAATTTCCGGCGCTCGCCGTGACCGTTTGTGGCGCGGCCATGATTTTTTCTTCAGACATCGTTTCTCCTGCTGACCCTATTTCTGCCAGACGTGGTTGCAATATACGGAACTATTAACCAAGCAGGATTTATGCCAATGCGCACTTTCTTTAATTTCGCTATGGCTAATTTTGTTCAGTAACAAGCAGCAGCCGGAATAAGCGTTTATATCGCCGTGCCAGGTTTATTGCTGGTCGCGCCAGTGCTTATTTTATCGGCGGGTTGACTGGCGAAGAAGTGATCGGTGCGGTTGTGCGCTGCACCGCCAGCAGGCAACACAGCTGCACTAAAACAGTGCTGCGGACCGTGAATGAAAATTAGTCAAAGTTGAGAATTCTTCGCATTCAACTAGCGGAATAATTCCATTTATAATCAATAAGATAAATTCAACTTTTTTACGAAAAAACCTTCACAAAAAAGTATAGATTGATGCATAATTCGCCGTACTTCACCTGACAAATTAAAAAGGACTCAGCCATGTTAACCGCTGAAATGACCTCACGCCTGAACGACCAGCTCAACCTCGAATTCTTCTCCGCCAACCTCTATCTGCAGATGAGCGCCTGGTGCAGCGACAAAGGCTTCGAAGGTGCCGCCTCCTTCCTGAAAATGCACTCGCGCGAAGAGATGCAGCATATGCAGAAGCTGTTTGATTACGTCAGCGATGCCGGTTCACTGCCGGTGCTGGGCAGCATCGCCGCGCCGGCGGTGAGCTGGACCTCACTGAATGACGTACTGGAAGAAGCGCTGAAGCACGAGCAGCTGATCACCAGCAAAATCAACGAGCTGGTGCACGCCGCGCTGACTTCGCAGGATTACTCCACCTTTAACTTCCTGCAGTGGTACGTTGCCGAGCAGCACGAAGAAGAGAAGCTGTTCAAAACCGTGCTGGACAAGCTGGCGCTGGTGGGCAACAAAGGCGAAGGTCTGTTCCTGGTGGACAAAGATCTGGGCCGCATGAACGTCGAAGGCCACGGCCAGTAAAAATAATAAAGATTATGCACAGCAGCATGCACAACGCCCGACTCTGTCGGGCGTTTTTTTGTGCTTACTCCAGCGCTTTTAGCCTAAGCTCCGACGGCTGTGGCCGGCCAAACAGGTAGCCCTGGAACAGCGTACAGCCCTCTTCGCGCAGGCGGACAAACTGCTCATTACTCTCCACGCCCTCTGCGGTGATCTGAATATCCAGGCTGCGGCTCATGCCGGTAATCGCGCGGATGATCGCCAGCGCCTCGCGGCTGTCGCCCATATCATTGATAAATGACTTGTCGATTTTGATCTTATCGAACGGGAACGAACGCAGATAGCTGAGCGACGAGTAGCCGGTGCCAAAGTCGTCGAGCGCAATCTGCACGCCCAGCGTTTTCAGGCTCTGCAGCGTACGGATATTGCCGAGCGTATCATCCAGCAGCACCGATTCGGTGATCTCCACCTCCAGCCGATGCGGTGCCAGGCCGGATTCGCGCAGCGCGCCCTCCACCACCGACACCAGCGAGCTGTTCTTAAACTGCAGCGGCGACAGGTTGACCGACACCGACTGTTCGGTTTCCCAGCTCTGCGCCTCGCGGCAGGCTTCGTACAGCGCATAGGCGCCGAGCATATGGATCAGCCCGGTCTCTTCGGCAATCGGAATGAAGTCATTCGGCATGATCAATCCTTTGATCGGATGATGCCAGCGCATCAGCGCCTCATAACCAATGATGCCGGTCTCGTTGGTGATCGGCTGATAGTAGAGCTTGAGCTGCCGTCCGGTGATCGCCTCGCGCAGATCGTTCTCGATCACCCGGCGGCTGCGCGCCACATTATCCATCTCCATCGTAAAGTGCTCATAGCGGTTACGGCCGTTACGCTTGGCTTCATACAGCGCCATGTCGGCGCAGCGCAGCATATGTTCCGGCGTATTGGTGGCCTGCGAGGTCAGCGCAATGCCGACGCTCAGCCCGACCGACAGGTTGTGGCCTTCAACATTCACCGGCGGGCGGATCGCCTCGATCAGGCGCTGCGCCACGATCGCGGCCTCATCGGCATTCCGCACGTTAGGCAGCACGATGGCAAACTCATCGCCGCCGATGCGCGCCAGCGTGTCCTGATCGCGCAGTACGCTGCGCAGCCGCTTCGCCACCACCCGCAGCAGATCGTCACCGATTTGATGCCCCAGCGCATCGTTCACGTTCTTGAAGTTATCCAGATCGAGACACAGCGTGGCGCTGGTCTGGCCCTGCTGCTGATCGACGCGCAGCGCCTCGCTCAGCTTCTGGCGAAACAGGATGCGGTTTGGCAGGCTGGTAAGATTATCGTGATGCGCCATGTGACGAATGCGCGCATCGGCTTCACGCTGGTCGGTGACATCTTCCACAATTAGCATCACGTAATTCTGCCGCATGTCTTTGCCGCTGATGGTGGTGGCGCGCGTGTGCAGCACCCGCTCACCGCCGGCGGTCAGCAAGAGCTGCTCGCGCGTGTGGATGCCTTCGCTGCGCAGCGCGATATCCGCCAGGCTGTTGAAGTAATCACTCAGTTCCGCCGACATACATTCGTGCGGCCGCTTATGCATAATCAGCGACTTACTGAAGCCAAACAGCTGCTCGGCTTTGTCATTGACCATCAGGATTTCGCGGCTGATGGCGTCTTCGACGATCACGCAGGAGGGAATGTTGCTGATGATGGTGTCGAGGAAGCCGGAAAGCTCCGACATTTTGGCGCTCTGCGCCTGCGCCAGATCGCGCGCGCGCAGCAGTTGCTGCTCGTGCTCACGCCGCTCGGTGACGTCGCGGGTGATCTTGGCGAAGCCGATCATTTTGCCCTCTTCATCATGAATCGCGTCAATCACCACATGCGCCCAGAAGGCGGAGCCGTCTTTGCGGTAGCGCCAGCCCTCGTCCTCAAAGCGACCGGTTTTCAGCGCGATGCCCAGATTGGCATCCGGCGTACGCGCCTGACGTTCCGGTGAACCGTAGAACACGGAGAAGTGCTGGCCCACGATCTCGTCAGCCATGTAGCCTTTGGCGCGCTGCGCGCCGGCGTTCCAGTTCACCACCCGGCCCTGTAAATCCAGCATGTAGATGGCGTAATCCGTCACGCCTTCCACTAACAGGCGGAAGGTTTTCTCGTATTCACGCTGCTTGCGCAGCAGCACCTGCTGTTCGGTGCAGTCGCGGGTGATTTTGGCATAGCCGATCAGTTTGCCGGCGTCATCGCGAATCGCGTCGATGATCACATGCGCCCAGAAGGCGCTGCCATCTTTGCGATAGCGCCAGCCTTCGTCTTCAAAGCGACCGGTTTTAAACGCGGTGGTCAGGTTGCGTTCCGGGATATGGTTCAGGCGATCCTGTGCGCTGTAGAAGCGCGAGAAGTGCTGACCGACAATTTCTTCGGCCACGTAGCCTTTGGCGCGCTGCGCGCCGGCGTTCCAGTTTTCGACGTTGCCGTCAAGGTCGAGCATGTAGATGGCGTAGTCCGTTACGCCTTCAACCAATAAACGGAAACGCTGCTCCTGTTCCTGTTGTTTACGCTGCTGCGCCTGCTGTTCGGTGCAGTCGCGGGTGATTTTGGCAAAGCCCAGCAATTCGCCGTACTCATCGCGGATGGCGTCGATCACCACGTGCGCCCAGAAGGCGCTGCCGTCCTTGCGATAGCGCCAGCCTTCGGTTTCATAGCGCCCGGTGGCGGTGGCGATGGCCAGACCGCGCTGCGGCGCGCCGTTGCGCCGATCCTCTTCACTGTAAAACAGCGCAAAATTCTTCCCGACAATCTCTTCGGGGGTATAGCCTTTGGCGCGTTGCGCCCCGATGTTCCAGTTAGCCACCGTGCCATCCGGCTTAATCATGTAGATGGCGTAATCCACCACGCTCTGCACCAGTAGCCGGTACATTACGTCAGAGTTATTGTTCATTGTTGTTCGCCTATGCTGGCCTGGTCTCGATGCGCAGTTAAGATAATTCTTAATCTTCAGGCAGACTTAAACGCAAAAGCGCATCGCTTACAAGCGCAAATCATCCGCAGACAAAAGTTGGTAGTGTGGTTATCGGCAGTGGCGAGAAAATGTTCAGTGGGATAGTGGATTTATTGCGCAAAGTTGACAGCACGCCGCGCGGAGATTCTCCGGCGGCGTGCTGTCAGGTGGCATTAACTGACGTCATCTGGCGCGTTCAGGTTAAATGCATGCCGATATAGCGCTCATAACGCGCGGGTTTCACGCGAGACAGATCGACCAGCACCAGACCATCAATGCAGTGATTGAAATCCGGATCGCTGCCGAAATCGATAAACTGCACGCCGCCCGGCTCGCACACTTCCGAATACTGTTTGTACAGCGTCGGAATCGCGGTACCGAGATTAGCCAGCAAATGCTTGAGACGCCGCAAATCGTCGGCATAGTTATCGCCGGTGAACTGCGCCAGCACCTCCGGCAGCGACGCCGGATAAGGGCGGCGCGACTTCGCCAGCGGCAGGTCGGTCGGAAAGTAGAGACGGTAAAACGCCACCAGCAGATCGCGCGCCGCCAGCGGCATGGTGCCGGAGATTGATACCGGGCCAAACAGGTAGCGCGTCTGCGGATAGCGCGCAATGTAAGCGCCAATGCCCATCCATAAATAATCCAGCCCGCGCTTGCCCCAGTAGGCCGGCTGAATGAAGCTGCGTCCCAGCTCCAGCCCCTGCTGAATAATCGGCAGCATGCGCTCGTCATAGTGGAACAGGCTGTCGCTGTAGATGCCCTGCAGCCCGCGCCGCGCCAGCTGCTCGGCGCCCGGAATAAAGCGGTAGGCCCCGACAATCTCCAGCGCCTCGTCATCCCATAAAATCAGGTGATAGTAATCATCGTCATACTTGTCGAGATCGCGCCGCCGGCCACTGCCCTCGCCCACCGCGCGGAAGGCGATTTCGCGCAGCCGGCCCAGTTCACGCAGCAGCGGCACCCAGCTGGCCCCGTTGCGCCGCCACAGGTAAATCTGTTTGCCGTCCGGCAGCGTCCCGAGCCGTTCACTCTCCAGCAACGCTTTTTTCAGCTCAGCGCGATCTTCCGGGCGGGCGATGGCGGCTTCGGTAAGAAACAGACCGCGCCGTCCCTGACCGATGCGGTACAGATGCTTGCGCAGCCGCTTCGCCAGCTCTTTGCCCGGCGTATGGCCATCGTGCCAGTTGGCGAAGGGAATCTGCTCGCCGATATGCAGTTTGATGCGCGTGCCGCGCTGGCGGAACATTTCGCGCACCAGCATCAGCAGCGCCAGCGGTGCCGCCACCTTCGCCGCGGCATAAAACGCCAGGCTGTTACGTCCTACCACGTGCACCGGCACCAGCGGCGCGCGGGCGCGGGCGGCGAGGCGCAGAAAACTGTGGTGCCAGTGGCGATCGCGCACGCCGCGGCTCGACAGGCGCGAGACTTCACCGGCCGGGAAGATAATTAGCGCGCCCTGGTTGTCGAGATGCTGCTGCATGCGCGTCAGCTGCTCGCGGCTGGTGCGGTTGCCCATGTTATCCACCGGCAGCATCAGGTTGTTGATGGGCTCCAGCATCATCAGCATGCGGTTGGCAACGATTTTCACGTCGCGCCGCACCTGCGATACCGCCGCCAGCAGCGCCAGGCCGTCCAGCGCGCCAAGCGGATGGTTGGCGACGATCACCACCGGCCCGTGCGTCGGGATCTGTTCAAGGTCGCGTTCGCTGAGCTCACAGCGCACATCCAGGTGTTCCAGCACCTGCTCCACCATATCCACCCCTTTCAGATGCGGATAGCGCTGGGCAAAGTCCTGAAACTCCTGTTCACGCACCGCCCACTTCAGCAGGCTTTTCTGCCAGTGCGCTGGCTGCTGGCCTGGCCAGTAAGTATTGAGAAGCTGATCAACGGAAAACATGGTGCACCTTTTTATACGCAGCGGTTTATTCCCCCTGACGTTAAAACGGCTTGTTTTCAGATTTATGACCACGGCAGATGCGGACAGGAAAAAGTATCGGCGCGCTTTGTGCTGGCGCATAAAAAAGTCAATTTAACCTTAAATGAGAATTTTCCAGACAGGACTTAAATCTTATTCTTAAGACCCGTGAATTAATCTGGTCACACCTCTGCTAATGAATTTTCATCGGTGTTTATTCCTTGCATTCTTTTTTTGTTTATTTTTGGACTACACATATGATTCATTCGGTATTTATAGTTGATGACCACCCATTAATCTGTGCGGGTATTCAGGCACTGCTGCACGCTTATGACTATTCGGTTGCGGGCATTGCCAACAAAGGCGATTTATTGATTAGCGAATTACATCATGCGCAGCCAGACGTGGTGCTGCTGGACTTGACCATGCCCGGCCGCGCGGGCATTCCGCTGATTGCCGACATTAAACGTATTTTGCCGCAGCAAAAAATCATTGTTTTTACCGCCTCAGAAAGCCTGTTTTATCAACGCTGTTGCCTGCAGTTAGGGGTAGAAGGCTATGTGTGTAAACGCGGCGATTTGGAAACTTTATTGACAGCAATAAAAGAAGTCGAGCGCGGAAAACGTTTTTATCCGGTCACGCACAGTGCGGCGGATGCCGCCGAGCTGATTGAAAGCGAGAAATTGATGAGTTTAACGCGCCGCGAATTGATTGTGCTGGTGAAACTGGCCTCCGGGATGAGTAATAAAGAGATCGCCTCACAATTACAGCTGAGCAGTAAAACCATCAGCACTTATAAAATTAAAATTCTGCGTAAGCTCGGCCTGAAAGGGATTAGCGGAATTAATACGGCGGCGCGCGCCAATGAGCTGGTGTGAGTCAAACCCGGCCCGGTCCGCCAGCGTGACGACCGGGCAGCAGGTCAGAGCTTGAGCGGCGGCAGCTGAGAGAACACGCTCAGCAACCCTTTACTCCACAGCTGGCGGATCTGGGAAAAGTAGGGATGCTGTTCGGTGATGTGGTACTGCTCGCTGTCGCTAAAGCTGTCGCTGTGGTAAACCATCGCGTCGAGCGGCAGGCCGACGGAGATGTTACTCGCCAGCGTCGAATCCATGGAGATCAGCGCACACTGCATCGCCTGGCTGAGCGAGGTCTCATAGCGCAGCACGCGATCAATTATTGGCTTACCGTATTTACTCTCACCAATCTGGAAGTACGGCGTGTCGACGCTGGCTTCGATAAAGTTGCCCTGCGGATAGATCTGGAACAGCCGCGGCTCTTCGCCGCGAATCTGCCCGCCCAGCAGCAGCGTGCCGCCAAACTCCTCGCCGTCGCGCGCAATCACTTCACGCAGCGTGGCGCCCACCAGCAGCGCAATGTCGTACAGCGAACGCCCGTTGAGCAGATTGGGTTGCTCGCTGTCGTTGCAGTTGCGCCGCAGCAGGCTCATCACGCTCTGCGTCGTCGCCAGATTGCCGGCGCTTTGCAGCACCAGCGTGCGCTCATCGTCCACCTGAAACACATGCAGTTTGCGAAACGAGGAGATATGATCCACGCCCGCATTGGTGCGTGAATCCGAGACAAAAATCATCCCGGCCGATAAACGCATTGCCACACAATAAGTCATAGTTACGCCTGTTCCGATTACTGCTGCCCGTGCACCTGTTGCACCGCAGCCACCGCCAGCATATCTTCACCGCCGCCGCCCAGACGAATGCCGCGCACCGGACAGGCATCGAGATAGTCGACGCCCACCGCCAGCCTCAAATGCTGCCGCGTACTGCGCGTGTTATTGGTGATATCAAAGCTGTGCCAACTGCCATCCAGCCAGGCTTCAACCCAGGCGTGGGTAGCAACGTGTTCAACGTTGTCAGTATACAGATAGCCACTGACGTAGCGCGCCGGGATCCCCAGGCTGCGACAGCAGGCGAGAAACACGTGGCTGTGATCCTGGCAAACGCCGCTGCCGGCAGCAAACACTTTCGCCGCGCTGTCGCTTACCTGCGTGCTGCCGGGCTGGTACGGCATTTTCAGCAGCAGCTCGTCCATCAGTTTTTCCAGGCTGGCGAGCGGTTTCTCCGCCTGCCAGTAACGCCGGGCGAAGTCGCGGATTGCCCCGTCCGGCTGGGTCAGCGGCGTGGCGCGCAGAAACACCAGCGGCGACAGCGTCGACTGCGGATCCGGCGCCAGCTCGCTGGCATCCAGAATCTCGACCACGCCGCGCGCGGCAATCTCCAGCAACTGATGCGGCCTGTCCAGCGTCAGCACGTGCAGCACGTTGCCGTAAGCATCCAGCGTGCGCGTCGCCTCACACGGCAGATCGAGCTGCCACGACAGCACCTGCTGGTGCACCGAATTCTGCGGCGTCAGGCGCAGATACTGGGTGCTGAGTTTTACCTGCTGCTCATAGGCGTACCAGGTTTTATGCTCAATGTTCAGTCTCATTTCGCCTCCAGATAGGTGTGATTGATGCTCTCCGCCAGCGCGTTGATGCGGCTGAGAAAATGGTCCAGCCACGGCTGCAGGCCGTCGCGCGTCAGGCTCTCCCAGGTGCTGAAGCGCATCTCCGCCAGCAGGACCGTACTGAGATAGCGCGGGCGATCCTCGCCGCTGCTGCCAATCTGCTCCAGCTGGCTGGCGATCTCTTCAATGCAGGAGTGCAGCGAGCGCGGACTTTCGCTGCGCAGGATCAGCATTTCGTTGACCAGCGGCGGCATCAGTTGCTGCTTAAAGATGGCGTTGTAGGCCTCGCGCGCCGACACCGCGCGCAGCAGGCTGTCGAGGCAGTAATATTCCCGTACCGTGTCGGGATGCTGCTCCAGCAGCTGCTGGTTAACGCTCAGCAGCCGCGCGGTGCCGTCGCTGCGCTCCATCAGCGTGCCAAGCCGGATAAAACGCAGCGCATCGCCGCGCAGCAGCGTGCCGGACATCGCGCCGCGAAACAGATGCGAACGCTCTTTCACCCAGTCGAAGAAGCTGTCGGCACCGGCCGGCGAGATGCCGCGGCGGCGCGTGTTGCGCATCTCAATCCACGTCGAGTTAATGCTCTCCCACACTTCGGATGAGAGGCTGCCGCGCACCGCGTGCGCGTTATTCCACGCCGCCTGCCAGCAGCTGAAAATACTGCTCGGGTTACGCTCATCCAGCGCGAAGAAGTTGAACAGCTGCGGCATGGTGCAGCGCCCGTTGAGGGTTTCAAACAGCTGACGCGTGCCGGTCAGGTTGAGCGGCAACAGCAGTTCGTCGCCCTGGCGATTGCGCACCGGCATCAGCGACAGGCGATGGGTCACATCCAATACCCGGGCAAGTTGTTCTGCGCGCTCCAGATAGCGCGCCATCCAATAAAGGCCACTGGCCGTCCGGCTTAGCATGATGTGTCATCCTCCAGCACCCAGGTGTCCTTGGTGCCGCCGCCCTGCGACGAGTTCACCACCAGCGAGCCTTCGGTCAGCGCCACGCGCGTCAGGCCGCCCGGCACCAGCCGGATATCCGCGCCGTACAGCGCAAAAGGCCGCAGATCGATATGGCGCGGCGCCAGACCGTTGTCGATAAAGGTCGGGCAGGTGGAGAGCGACAGCGTATCCTGCGCGATGTAATTGTCCGGCCGCGCCAGCAGCCGTTCGCGGAACTCACTCAGCTGCTGCTGACTGGCGACCGGACCAATCAACATGCCGTAACCGCCGGCACCGTGCACCTCTTTCACCACCATCTGCGCCAGATTGGCCAGCACGTAGCTCAGATCCTGCGGCTTGCGGCACTGCCAGGTGGGCACATTGTTGAGGATCGGATCTTCATCAAGGTAGTAGCGGATCATCTCCGGCACGTACGGGTAGATCGACTTGTCATCGGCGACGCCGGTGCCGATCGCATTGGCCAGCACCACATTGCCGGATCGGTATACCGACAGTAATCCCGGCACGCCGAGCATGGAGTCCGGCCGGAAGGCGAGCGGATCGAGAAAGGCGTCATCCACGCGGCGATAGATCACATCCACTTTGCACGGCCCGGCGGTGGTACGCATCAGCACCGCGCCGTCTTTGACGAACAGATCGGCGCTCTCCACCAGCTCCACGCCCATCTGCTGGGCGAGAAAGCTGTGTTCGAAGTAGGCGCTGTTGAAACGTCCCGGTGTCAGCACCACCACCACCGGATCGTTAACCGGCGAGCTTTCGCGCAGCGTCTGCAACAGGTGCGACGGGTAACGCTCCACCGGCGCGATATGCTGCGCGGCAAACAGCTCCGGATAGAGGCGCATCATCATTTTGCGGTTTTCCAGCATGTAAGAGACGCCGGATGGCGTGCGCAGATTATCCTCCAGCACGTAATAGTTACCGTCGCTGTTGCGTACCATATCGACACCGGTAATGTGCGCGTAGATCTGGCGATGCAGATCGACATCCTGCATACAGGGCTGATACTGATCGTTAACCAGCACCTGCTCGGCCGGCACGATGCCGGCTTTGAGAATATATTGCTGATGGTAGATATCGTGCAGGAAGGCGTTGAGCGCCTGAACGCGCTGGCGGATGCCGCGTTCCAGCATCGCCCACTCGCTGGCAGGAATGATGCGCGGCACGCTGTCGAACGGAATCAGCCGCTCGGCACCGCCGTCGTCACCGTAGACGTTGAAGGTGATGCCAACGCGATGAAACAGCAGTTCTGCCTCTTCACGTTTACGCGCCACCGCCTCTTTGTCCGCCTGTTGTAACCATTCCCAGTAATGCTGATAGTGAGCGCGGTGCTGACCGTCGCTCTGCAACATCTCATCGTAGAAGGTTGATGCTATCTGGTCGCGTGCTTTCATGATTTACCCGGCGCTTGTCAGAGGACCTGACTTCTCTCCTGCACAAAGTGTGCCAGAGGCCCGCCGCCGCAACGGCACGCGCGCCCCGAAAGCGGAGCCGCGCCGGATAATCGTTGCATTGCACCTTACTGGTGCATCAGCTGCTGCGCCACTGGCAGCCAGATTTCGGTCATTGCTCCTTCGCCGCCGGTAAACGGATCGCGATCCGGCAGCGGCACACGCTGGATCTGCTCTTTCGACGCGCGCAGCCGGGAGGGTTCGTCGCGCACGGTTTCCGGTGACATTCCTTCAGGATAGGCGCCAACGGTGAAAAAGTCGTCGGAGGCAAACACCTGTTTATGGCCCACGCCGGCCGGGATCAGCACCGCATCCCCCTCACGCAGCGTCACCATGCGGCCGCTGTCGCCGCCAAACAGCACTTCCGCCCAGCCCGCGCCGACGCCCAGTACCTCATGGGTATTGGGATGATAGTGGGTGTAAGGAAAAATCGGCGCGCGCCACGCCGCAGGCCAGCCGCTGGCGCTAAAGGTTTTTTCAAACCAGGCCGCGCTGTCCTCCTCCTCTTCCGGTACCACGCACGGCCAGATGATCAGCGGCAGCGGATTATTGGGTACACCGCCGGACGGCAGCGATAACATTAAATGCTGCGGGTTACCTGACGATCCCGCGGAAAAGGTACCGGCGGCGAAAGACATCAGTAACAGCAGACTGGAAGATTGGGCAGACATACTCTTTCTCCGGATAGCCACGTTGCCTAATTGTGGCAAAGCCACCGGGCATTGCAATGTGCGCACACCGGCAAAATTCACATAAAAGAATGATTTAGCTTACTAAAGCCAAATTACTTATTAACATATTTAACATTTCGTGGCATGCCGTGGCGCGCCTCGTTTACCCGGCGTCTGCCGCAGCAAAAAACAGGCAAAAAAAACCGGTGGATTTCGCCACCGGTAGAATCAACAGTTGATTCAAAGGCACTGACAGGTTATCGCAGGCGGTCAGCGATGGGTTTCACCACGTTCTCCCCTTCGCGACCATAAAACTGAAACAGCGTCTCGGCTGCCGCCTCGGTGAGCACCATGATTTCAATGCGGCGGTTACGTGCGCTGAGCGGATCGGCTTTGTCGAGCGGCATACGGGACGACATGGCATTCACCTGCAGCACGCGCGTGCTTTCCAGCCCGCCGCGCTCCAGCGCGCGCCGCGCCGCCAGCGCACGGTCACCGGAGAGATTCCAGTTGTTGTACGCCGCGTTGCCGCTGTACTGTGCGGCGTCGGTGTGGCCGCTGATCATGATTTTGTTGTCGATGCGGTTAAACACCGGACCAAGTTCGGTCAGCAGGCGCTGATAAAACGGCGTCAGCACCGCGCTGCCGCGCGGAAACATCATGCGATCCTGGTCATCCTGAATCAGGATACGCAGCCCCTGCGGCAGGGTTTCCAGCGTCAGCAGGTTCTGGGCGTGATAGCTGTTGATGATGCTCTGGATCTGCTGACGCAGCTGCGCCAGCTCGGCGTCAGAGCGCGACAGCACGCTGTCCAGATCTTCCTTAGGCTGATTGGCGTTGTTGTCGCTGTTTTCCGCGCTGGTGTCACTGACGGTGGCGCCCTCGGTCGGCGGCGCAATCGCCAGCGTTTCACCAATGATGGCGGAGCCGCGTCCGGTTTCGACATCGAACGGATTAAAGCCGGAACCGTTAAACACCGAGGTGCCGTTGAGCTGCGCGACAATCTCCTTACGCTCGTCTTCGGTGACGGCGCCCATGATCCACAGCACCATAAACAGCGCCATCATCGCCAGCGTGAAGTCGGCAAAGGCCACCTTCCATGCGCCGCCGTGAGCCCCGTGATGCGCTTTCCTGCTGCCGCGTTTAATGATCAACTTTGTGGTGGTGACCAAAGGGGCTGAGCGTATTTCTGAAGTGTCGGCGCGCTTTACCCTCGACGCGCTGCCGGGCAAACAGATGGCGATCGACGCCGATCTTAACGCCGGGCTGATCAATCAGGAACAGGCGCGCGTGCGGCGTCAGGATGTGGCCAACGAAGCGGACTTCTACGGCGCGATGGACGGTGCCTCCAAGTTTGTGCGCGGTGACGCCGTCGCCGGCATCATGATCCTGCTGATCAACGTACTGGGCGGCATCCTGATCGGCGTATTCAAACACGGTTTACCGGCCGGCCAGGCGTTCGAACAGTATGTGCTGCTGACCATCGGTGACGGTCTGGTGGCGCAGATCCCGTCGCTGTTGCTGTCGACGGCGGCGGCGATCATCGTGACGCGTATCAGCGACGGCGCTGACATGGGCGAGGAAGTGAAGTCGCAGCTGCTGGCGAAACCGGCCACGCTGTATACCGCTGCGGGCGTGATGTTTGTGCTGGCGATTGTGCCGGGCATGCCGCACATGGTGTTCCTCGTCTTCACCGCCCTGCTGCTGTTCGCCGCGTGGCGCCAGAGCCGCGTGGTGCAGAAGCCGACGCAAAGCCATGTCGACATGGAGGCGATCAATCAGGCGCTGGCGCAGCCGGAGGAACAGCCGACCATCAGCTGGGACAATATTCCGCTGGTCGAGCCCATCGGCCTTAACCTGGGCTACAAGCTGGTCACGCTGGTGGACAAAGGCAAAGGCGCGCCGCTGACCCAGCGTATGCGCGGTGTGCGTCAGGTGGTGTCAGAAACCAGCGGCGTGCTGCTGCCGGAGATCGCCCTGCGTGAGGATTTCCACTTAAAACCGTCGCAGTACGCAATTAAAATCAACGGCGTCCGCACTGCCGTGGGCGAAGTCCACGCCGACCGCCTGATGGCGCTGCCGACGCCGGATCAGTACGGTGAGATCGACGGCCTGCTGGATACCGATCCCGCGTACGGTATGGCGGTGACCTGGATCCTGCCGGAGCAGAAAGCCAAAGCGCTGAATCTGGGTTATCAGGTAGTCGACTGCGCCAGCGTGGTGGCCACGCACGTCAACAAAGTGGTGCGCGAAAACCTGCCGGAGCTGTTTAATTACGATGATATTACTCAGCTGCATCAGCGGCTGGCGAGCGTGGCGCCGAAGCTGTCAGAGGATCTCAACGCCGCAGTGAACTACAGTCTGCAGCTCAAGGTGTATCGTCTGCTGCTCAACGATCAGGTATCGCTCAAGGACATCACCACCATTGCCACCACGCTGCTGGAGAGCGTGGCGATCACTAAAGATCCGATCCTGCTGACCTCCGATGTGCGCTACGCGCTGCGCCGCGCCATGGTGGCGGCGATTGCGCCGGACAACAAACCGTTGTCGGCCTATACGCTGGATAACAGCCTGGAAAACCTGCTGCTGGCTGCGCTCAATCAGGCGCAGCAGGGCGGCAAAGTGGCGCTGGACAGTTTCCCGGTCGATCCCAACATTCTCACCCAGCTGCAGAGCACGCTGCCGGTGATGATGGAGCAGCTGAAAGCGCAGAACCTGACGCAGGTGCTGCTGGTGACGCCGCAGCTGCGGCCGCTGATTGCGCGCTACGCCCGGCTGTTCGCCAGCGGGCTGAATGTGCTGTCGTATAACGAGGTGCCGGACGATGCCAATCTGCAGATTGTCGGGCAGGTAAGCTGATGCGTTACGGAAAACTGTTATAAAAAAACACCGCTGATCTGTCTCTGCCGCCCTTCACTGTTATGTGGTTTACTGGCAGGCAGTGATATTCAGAGGTGAATAATGGACGCGATTAAACAAATTCTGATCGATGAAATCGACACGCTCAACCGCGAAGAGCGGCGCGATAATCTGCCGCGTTTTAGCTTTAACTTCCTGAAAACCCATCCGGGGCTGTGGGGCGTGATGTACCTGTGCTACGGCCTGTGCGTGGCGCTGATTTTCTCGACCGAGATGCTCGGCTGGCCGGCCTTCTGGTTCGCCACGGTGTTCGTGCTGGTGATGAGTTTTCTGATGCTGCTCGACATCAACCCGAAATACCGCTTCGAGGACATCGATACGCTGGATCTGCGCGTGTGCTACAACGGCGAGTGGTATTACGTGCAGCCGGTCTCACAGCAGGCGCTGGACAAGATCCTGGAGAATCCGGGCACGCCCGAGCGCGTGCGCAGCGGCATCGATCGCCTGATGCAGCAGAAAGGAGAAGTGGATTTTTATGATGTCTACTACCTGACCTGGGGCCATCAGCGCGCCGCGAAGATCTGATCGGGCAAATTCATTCCTGCTTCCATGGTATTTATAAGTCTTTAATGACTCACTGCTTAATTACTACCCCCAGCGTCTTTATACAGAGGGTATGCGAAGCTAAAGAGGGTAGTAAGACAACGCCTGAAGGCTGGGTCAGGAAGTTTCGCCGCGCGCACCAAATCAAAACGCTGGCACGCCGCTGTGAAAGCGCAGCTCAGCGTCCGGTTCGCTGATCAAGCGCGCTTCTGCTGCCCCAATCGCCCGCACGCGCGGCGCGATATCCTTCGGTGAAATCTGTGCCGCCAGCGTCAGGTAATCCTGATAGTGGCGCGCTTCGGAACGCAGCAGTGAGATGTAAAACTTCTCCAGCTGCGCATCCAGGTACGGCGCCAGGCTGGCGAAGCGCTCGCAGGAACGCGCTTCGATATACGCCCCGCAAATCAGTTTATCCACCAGCGTATCCGGTTCATGGGTGGTCACTTCACGCAGCAGCCCTTTGGCGTAGCGGCTGGCGGTGATCTTGCGATAGGGCAAACCGCGCGCCTGCATGATTTCCCACACCTGATAAAAGTGGTGCAGCTCTTCTTTGATCAGCAGCACCATCTTTTCCACCATCTCATCAGCCCACGGCAGTTCATTGCGCACAATGATGCTTTTGCTGAGATTCTTGTGGGCATTGATGAAATCGCTGTCGTGATTCTCGCCGAAAATAAAATCTTCGTACGGCTGCAGCCACGCCAGAATCGCGTCACCACTGGGTTTATCCGCGACGTATTTGCGGATCAGCCACACTGCGGTCTGCGCCGCTTTCAACTCGCATACCATGTGATCGGTAAGCAGCAGCGTAAGATTTTCCGGCTTGCGCGCTTCATCAATCCACGCCTGCGGCGTGCGGCACTGTAAAAACTGGTGAATGGGGTCTAATAGCGAAGCGTAATTCATCGGAGATTCTTTGCTGGCAGGAAAATTACCGGGCGGCATGTGCCGCCCGTCAGGGCTTAGTGACGTACACCGTCATCGTCTTCGTCGTCGATCTCTTCGCCGTCGTCTTCATCTTCGGCATCCGGATCTTCAAAGTAAGTGCCCCAGCCGTCGTAATCGACGTTGTATTTCCCGACCAGATTCACCAGCTGCTCGACCTGCGCGTCAATCAGCTCCGGCTTCAGCGCCGATTCGCTCAGGATGTCGACGCACATCACGGTGCTGCCGTCTTCCAGCTCCAGCTCTTCCGGCTCGGTGACTTCATAGCCCAGCTTGAACGCGTCAACCGCGGCCTTTTCCAGCGAGTCGAAGTTGTTGCAGGAGAGATGATGCTCGATGGTGTAAAGCGCATCCGGATCGCTGCCGTCTTCCAGCAACTCTTCAATGATCAGGCGCGTCTCTTCGCGCTGTTCTTCCAGCAATGCTTCGTATGCCATGGGCGTGTCCTCAAAATGGTGGCAGTGAATGCAATTATTTTCCCACACTGCCTCGCGCGCCACTACACAAAACAGAAAGTTTCTTATCGCTGGGGTTGAAAATGCATATTCATACGGTTAGATTGAATTTTAATTCATTATTGATGTAATGCGGAGCGCAGTATGAGTCAGCTGTATTCGAGACATTTCCTGAGATTGCTGGATTTCACCCCAGCCGAAATCACCGGTTTGTTATCACTCGCCAGTGAATTAAAACAGGCAAAGAAAAACGCCAGCGAAACCCAGTACCTGAAAGGCAAAAACATCGCGCTCATCTTCGAAAAAGACTCGACCCGTACCCGATGCTCTTTCGAAGTTGCCGCCTACGATCAGGGCGCTAACGTCACCTATCTCGGTCCGAGTGGCAGCCAGATCGGCCATAAAGAGTCGATGAAAGATACCGCGCGCGTACTGGGACGCATGTATGACGGCATCCAGTATCGCGGCTACGGCCAGGCGCTGGTAGAGACGCTGGCCGAACATGCCGGCGTGCCGGTGTGGAATGGCCTGACCACCGAGTTCCATCCGACGCAGTTGCTGGCTGACCTGCTAACCATGCAGGAGCATCTGCCGGGCAAAGCGCTGAACGAGATGACGCTGGTGTACGTCGGCGATGCGCGCAACAACATGGGCAACAGTATGCTGGAAGCGGCGGCGCTGGTGGGGCTGGATCTGCGGCTGGTGGCACCGAAAGGCTGCTGGCCAGAAGAGGAGCTGGTGGCGCAGTGCCGCGCGGCAGCGCAGCACACCGGCGGCAAAATCACCCTGACAGAAGAGATTGCCGAAGGCATGCAGGGTGCTGATTTTATCTATACCGACGTCTGGGTATCGATGGGCGAAGCGAAATCGGTGTGGGAAGAACGTATCGCCCTGCTGCGTCCCTATCAGGTGAACAGCGCGATGCTGGCGCTGACCGGCAATCCGCAAGTGAAATTCCTGCACTGCCTGCCCGCGTTTCATGATGACCAAACCACGCTCGGACGGCAGATGGCCGAACAGTATGGTCTGCACGACGGCATGGAAGTCAGCAACGAGGTGTTTGAATCCGACCATAGCGTGGTGTTTGACCAGGCGGAAAACCGCATGCACACCATTAAAGCGGTGATGGTGGCGACGCTGAGTCAGCGCTAAGCCTGCACGGCGCAAACGTTTACCTCGCGCGTGATTTCTGCTTGATGCGGCTCAGTGAATGCGTATAATGCGCCACAATTTGCCGGAGGAAACATGCAACAGCGCAGCGCACAATTTGCCGCTCCCGTACGCCTGAATGCAGGCGGCGCACCTGTTTCTTTCCGTCATTCATCGATCGCCAGAAAGCCCCTGTAAAGGGGCTTTTTTTTGTCCGCAATCCGGCAGCGCAGAGGAGAGAGCTATGGCCAACCCGCTATATCGCAAGCACATTATTTCCATCAACGACCTCAACCGCGATGAGCTGGAGCTGGTGCTGCATACCGCCGCCCAGCTGAAAGCCCATCCGCAGCCGGAGCTGCTGAAACACAACGTTATCGCCAGCTGCTTCTTTGAGGCCTCAACGCGCACCCGCCTGTCGTTTGAAACCGCGATGCACCGGCTGGGCGCGTCGGTGGTGGGATTTGCCGACGGCAGCAACACCTCGCTGGGCAAAAAAGGGGAAACCCTGGCCGATACCATCTCGGTGATTGGCACCTATGTGGATGCCATCGTGATGCGTCATCCGCAGGAAGGGGCGGCGCGGCTGGCCACGGAGTTTTCGGGCGGCGTGCCGATCCTTAACGCCGGCGACGGCGCCAACCAGCACCCGACGCAGACGCTGCTCGATCTGTTCACCATCCGGGAAACCCAGAGCCGCCTCGATAACCTCAACGTGGCGATGGTCGGCGACCTGAAATATGGCCGCACCGTGCATTCGCTGACCCAGGCGCTGGCGAAGTTCAGCGGCAACCGCTTCTACTTCATCGCACCGGATGCACTGGCGATGCCGTCCTACATCACCGATATGCTGGATGAACAGAACATTGCCTGGTCGCGCCACGACAGCATCGAAGAAGTGATGCCGGAGCTGGATATTCTCTACATGACGCGCGTACAGAAAGAGCGTCTCGATCCCTCAGAGTATGCCAACGTGAAAGCGCAGTTCATCCTGCGGGCGGCCGACCTGGCCGGTGCGCGCGATAACATGAAGGTGCTGCATCCGCTGCCGCGCATTGATGAGATCACCACCGATGTCGACAGCACGCCGCACGCCTGGTATTTCCAGCAGGCCGGCAACGGCATCTATGCCCGCCAGGCCCTGCTGGCGCTGGTACTGAATAGCGAACTGGCACTGTAAGGAGCAGAACGATGACCCACGATAACAAATTGCAGGTTGAAGCCATCAAACGCGGCACGGTGATCGACCATATTCCGGCGCAGGTCGGCTTTAAGTTACTGTCACTGTTCCGCCTCACTGAAACCGATCAGCGCATCACCATCGGCCTTAATCTGCCGTCGGGCGAGATGGGACGTAAGGATCTGATCAAAATCGAAAATACTTTTCTGACCGATGATCAGATCAATCAGCTGGCGGTGTACGCGCCGCACGCCACGGTGAATCGCATTGACGAGTATGAAGTGGTGGCGAAGATCGCACCAACGCTGCCGGAACGCATCGAGCGCGTGCTGACCTGCCCCAACGGCAACTGCATCAGCCGCAGCGAGCCGGTGTTCTCCAGCTTTGCGGTGAAGCAGCGCGATGACGATGTGCACCTGAAGTGTAAATACTGCGAGAAAGAGTTCGCGCGCCACGTGGTGCTCGGTCACTGGTAATCGCCCGTTTCCTCCCTATAATGGGGCGAACATTTTCGCGGCGGGCAAGGGTTCGCCGCGCATGCCTAAGGAGAAACAATGTCTCGCGAAATCAGTACTGAAAAAGCCCCGGCAGCGATTGGCCCGTACGTCCAGGGCGTGGATCTCGGCAGCATGATCATCACCTCCGGCCAGATCCCGGTCGATCCGGCCACCGGTGCGGTTCCGGACGATATCGCCGCGCAGGCGCGTCAATCGCTCGAGAATGTGAAGGCGATTGTGCTGGCCGCTGGCCTGCAGGTGGGCGACATTGTGAAGACCACCGTGTTCGTCAAAGACCTGAACGATTTCGCCACGGTCAACGCCACCTATGAAGCGTTTTTCACCGAGCATCAGGCCAGCTTCCCGGCGCGCTCCTGCGTGGAAGTGGCGCGTCTGCCGAAAGACGTGAAGATTGAGATCGAAGCCATCGCGGTACGTCGCTGATTTAGCTGTCATCATTCACACAGCATGCAGGGGGCGTATCCGTGCGCACCTGGCGTGATCGCCTGGTCGTCATCAATGATGCCCCTGCATAGTTCGTGACTTCCGATCTTCCCTATCTCGACGATCGCAGCAGTTTCTCCAGCGGTCGCACCAGCGCCAGCACCGTTTCATCCTGCACCTGCGCCGCCGCATCCAGCTGGGCGTGCATCTGCGCCACCTCGCCTGCGCCGTAGGCCTGGTTACGCTCCAGCGCATTCACCAGATCCAGCCCCATCCGGCTCAGCTCTGCGACCTGGCGCACCTGCGGCTGCAGTGCTTTCAGCTGATAATTGCCCAGCACCAGCGGCATCACCGCATCGCTGTTGCGCTGCCAGCGCTGCAGCTGATGGCGCAGGGCGCTGGCGGCAGCATGATCGCCGCGATTGGCAATCAGCGCATCCACCTGCTTATCCAGCAGCCGCACCGGCTCGCTCTCGGCCGGCAACACGTCCGCCAGCCGGTTCAGCGGCTCAAAATAGTCATAATGCCCGGCCTGAAACTTCAGGTGCTGGCGGGTGTAATACTGCGCCGGTTCCAGCACTTCCGCCAGCACGCGCAGCGGAGTGATATCGCTGCTGTTGGCCAGCCGCATCATCTGCAC
The DNA here is from genome assembly GCF_018726825.1 of Pantoea sp. B270. Lineage (NCBI taxonomy): Bacteria > Pseudomonadati > Pseudomonadota > Gammaproteobacteria > Enterobacterales > Erwiniaceae > Pantoea > Pantoea sp. B270. The sequence continues at coordinate 3,171,739 of NZ_JAHCSX010000001.1, read as the reverse complement.
CTCGGCCTGCTGATGCTGCTGCAGGCCGACCGACACCGTCCCCCAGCGATCAATCGCGCTGAGCCGCTGGTACATATTCTCGCTGTCGGTCACATCCTGCGCCGACCACAGCCGCTCCGCCACCACAAAGGCGCGCGGCCACAGCCGCGTATCAATCACCCGGCTATTCACGTTCTCCGCCCACAGCGCCGCTTCACCGCCCAGCAAATCACGCTGCAGCTGAGCGGGCGTGGGCAGTACCGGGGCAATACCGGCCGGTATCTGCGCCAGCCTGCTGCCTGTGGTCGGATAGCGCACGTTGCCCACCAGCACGTAGCCGGTCAGGCTGTCACGCGTCAGCGTCACCACCGGCTGAAACGGCCCCATCCAGCTGTCGACGCTGAAGGTCAGCTGCGTCGGCGACAGCCAGCGAATATCGCTGACCTGGCGTCGCGCCTTGCCGCTGAAATCGATAAAGCCGCGCCAGCCGTTTTTGCTCTCAATCAGAGTGAAACTGCCCTGCACCGCGCTGCCTTTCAGACGCGGCATAGTGAACTGCCAGCTTTGCGCCTGATCGTCGGCGCGCAGTTGATCGACGCCGTTCAGCCCCTGCGGCCAGGGATCATTGCGATAGTGATACGCGGCGCTCTGCGGCTGGTCGAGATAAAAACCGGTGGAAAGAATGCCGCGATACCCCTGCTTTACCACTTCGCTCAGCGCGTCCTGCCCCTGCCACGACTGAATCACAATACTTTTCGGCAGGTCGGGATGGTACACCTCATCCCAGCCAAGCATGCGCCGCTGATGCGCGGCGAGAATCTTCTCAACTCGCTGGTTGAACCACGCCTGCAGCGCATGGGCGTCCTGCAGGCCGTGGTCGCGCATAAACTGCTGAATCTTCGGTGAGGCGTTCCACTGACTGGGATCGACTTCATCCCCACCGATGTGAATGTAGGGATCGGGAAAGATCGCCGCGACTTCGCCAATCAGCGTATCGATAAAGCGAAACACCGCTTCATTGCTGGGATCGAGCAAGGGTTTAAACCCCCCCCAGCCGCGCTCCATGGCATATGGACCCGGCGCGCTCATCAGCTCCGGCATCGCTACGGCCAGGGCAGAAGCATGGCCGGGCAGATCGATTTCCGGCACCACGCGCACGCCGCGCTGGGTGGCATAGTGCACCAGCTCGCGCATTTGCTGCTGGCTGTAGAACAGCCCATCACTGGCCTGCAGCTGCAGCTGCGGATAGTGACTGGAAGCAAAGCGCCAGCCCTGATCGTCGGTCAGGTGCCAGTGGAACACGTTCATGCGCGCCGCGGCGATACCATCAATCTGCCGCTTGAGGGTTTCCAGCGGCAGGAAGTGGCGCACCGGGTCGATCAGCACGCCGCGCCACGGGAAGCGCGGCCGATCGTCAATGGTGACAAAGGGAATTTGCGTGCCGCTGGCGGTGTTGGCGATCAGCTGCAGCAGGGTTTCCATGCCGCGCATCGCGCCAAAACGGGTTGGTGCCTGCAGCAGTACGCCACTGCTGCTGACCTCCAGACGGTAGCTTTCGTCGCTGTCCGGTTGCGGTAGCGGATCGACCGCGTCGGCAATCCGGATCTGAATGGCGGGACGATCGCTGGCCGGGCTGGCGGGCAACAGCGCCCAGCCGGTTTGCCGCGCAATGCGGGCGCGCCAGCGCGCTTCGGCCCCTTCCAGATGATCGCCGGTGATGTGCAGCGAAAATTGCGGCGTCAGGGTAAACGCGCCACCGCCTGCGGGCTGCGTCACCTGCTGTGGCCACGGCATCAGTGGCAGATCGCCTGCCGGTGCGGCCTGCGTGGAAAACGTCAGGGAACACAAAACGGCCAGCAGCGTACGGGGCAGAAGCATGGTGGGCATCCTTGTAAGGCAAAACGATGGGCCGGAAATGGCGCAAAACGCTCATTAAACCTGTTTCGCAACGCAAAGCAAGTTGCAACCGGCTGAAGTTTGTGCGGCTTAAAACTTTTCAGTGTAGCGGCTGTTGACCACTGCACGGCTTTCAGGCGCTGGCCGCGCTTCTTTGCGACAGGTCAAAAACAGTGCGATTAATTCCCTCTGAAACACCACATGTTGCGATTACACTCCTTAAAATTATCTACATGTAGTTTTCAGCGGAGAAGGGAAGATGGCAACGGTAGTGATTAAGCGTGACGGCTGCAGGGTGCCGTTTGATGCCCGGCGCATTGAAGCTGCAGTGCGGGCCGCCGCGCAGGCCGCCCAGGTTGACGACCTGGCCTGGTGCACGACGGTCGCTCAGCAGGTCAGCGCGCAGCTGGCAACCCAGGCTGAAGTCGATATTCGTGACATCCAGTGTGCCGTGGAAGAGGCGCTGATGAGCGGACGCTGGCCGCAGCTGGCGCGCGCCTATATTGAATACCGTCACGACCGCGATCTGGCGCGCGAGCAGCGCGGCAAGCTGCACCATGCCATTCGCGGCCTGGTGGAACAGACCAACGCGGCGCTGCTCAACGAAAACGCCAACAAAGACAGCAAAGTGATCCCGACGCAGCGCGACCTGCTGGCCGGCATCGTGGCCAAACATTATGCCCAGCAGCAGTTGCTGCCGCGCGATGTGGTGCTGGCGCACGAACGCGGTGAGATCCACTATCACGACCTCGACTACTCCCCCTTCTTCCCGATGTTTAACTGCATGCTGATCGATCTGCACGGCATGCTGACGCACGGCTTCAAAATGGGTAACGCCGAGATTGAACCGCCAAAATCCATCGCCACCGCCACCGCGGTGACGGCGCAGATCATCGCGCAGGTCGCCAGCCATATTTACGGCGGCACCACCATTAACCGCATTGACGAAGTGCTGGCGCCATTTGTCACCCTCAGCCTCGAAAAACATCGCCAGATTGCCCGCGAATGGCAAATTGCTGACGTGGAAGCTTACGCGCACGCACGCACGGAAAAAGAGTGCTACGACGCGTTTCAGTCGCTGGAGTACGAGGTTAATACGCTGCACACCGCCAACGGCCAGACGCCGTTCGTCACTTTTGGCTTTGGCCTCGGCACCGACTGGGCGGCGCGCCTGATTCAGCAATCGATTCTGCGCAACCGCATCGCCGGGCTGGGCAAAAACCATAAAACCGCAGTGTTTCCTAAGCTGGTGTTTGCCATTCGCGAAGGCGTCAATCGCCGCGCCGGCGACATCAATTACGACATCAAACAGCTGGCGCTGGAGTGTGCCAGCAAGCGCATGTATCCGGATATCCTCAACTACGACAAAGTGGTGGAAGTCACCGGCTCGTTTAAAACGCCGATGGGCTGCCGCAGCTTCCTCGGCGTATACGAGGAAAACGGCGAGCAGATTCATGAGGGCCGCAACAACATCGGCGTGATCAGCCTCAACCTGCCGCGCATTGCGTTAGAAGCCCAGGGAGACGAAGCCCGCTTCTGGACGCTGCTGGATGCACGCCTGGCGCTGGCGAAGCGGGCGCTGATGACCCGCATTGCCCGGCTGGAAAAAACCAAAGCGCGCGTCGCACCGATTCTTTATATGGAAGGCGCCTGCGGCGTACGGCTCAACCCGGACGACGAGGTGGGCAAGATCTTTCGCAACGGCCGCGCCTCGATCTCGCTGGGCTATATCGGTCTGCATGAAACGCTTAACGCGCTAAGCGGCAACGCCGTGCATCCGTATGATGCCGCGCATCTGCGCGCAACCGGCGTGGCGATTGTGACGCATCTGCGCCAGGCGGTGAATGCGTGGAAAGCGGAAACCGGCTACGGCTTTAGCCTGTACAGTACGCCCAGTGAAAACCTGTGCGATCGCTTCTGCCGCCTTGATGCCGCCGAATTTGGCGTGGTGCCGGGCGTGACCGACAAGGGCTATTACACCAACAGCTTCCATCTCGACGTAGAGAAAAAGGTCAATCCGTACGACAAAATCGACTTTGAAGCGCCCTACCCGGCCATCGCTAACGGCGGCTTCATCTGTTACGGCGAATACCCCAACATTCAGCACAACCTGCGGGCGCTGGAAGATGTGTGGGATTACAGCTACGACCGCGTGCCCTATTACGGCACCAACACGCCGATCGATGAGTGCTACGAGTGCGGCTTCAGCGGCGAGTTCAGCTGTACCAGCAAAGGCTTTACCTGTCCGTGCTGCGGCAATCACGATCCGGCGCGCGTTTCGGTCACGCGCCGCGTCTGCGGCTATCTTGGCAGCCCGGATGCGCGGCCGTTCAACGCCGGCAAGCAGGAAGAGGTGCAGCGCCGCGTCAAACACCTTGATACCGGACAGCTGGGATGATGCACATTCATCGCTACTACGATGTGGATATCGTGAATGGTCCCGGCACGCGCTGCACGCTGTTTGTCGCGGGCTGCGAACATCAGTGCCGCGGCTGCTACAACCAGAGCACCTGGCGGCCTGACTCCGGCGTGCCGTTTACGCTGGCCATGGAGGAGCAACTGATCGCCGATCTGCAGGATCGCCGCATTCCGCGTCAGGGGCTGTCGCTGAGCGGCGGCGATCCGCTGCATCCGTACAATGTGCCGCATATTCGCCGGCTGGTGAAGCGCGTGCGCCGCGACTGTCCGGATAAAGATATCTGGCTGTGGACCGGCTACACCCTGGCGGAGCTGACGGCGGCGCAGCGTGAAGTGATTGCGGAAATCGACGTGCTGATTGATGGACGTTTCATCGAAGCGGAAAAAGATGCGCGGCTGCTGTGGCGCGGCAGCCGCAATCAGACTATCTGGTATCTACGCCAGCCACAGCGCGAGGGTGCCGAGCAGCATGCCGCTGACGGCCACGCCGCAGAAGGCGATCCACAGCGCGCGCGGTGGGAACGCGCGATGCAGCATCAGTAGCGACGGCACGCTGACCGCGGGCAGCGTCACCAGCAGCGCCAGCGCCGGTGCGACGCCCATGCCCGCCAGCATCATGGTTTGCACGATGGGGATTTCGGCGGCGGTCGGGATCACAAACAGGCAGCCGGCGATGGCCATCAGCATCACCCAGAACAGCGTATTCCCTACCGCGCCGTCCGCGTGCGGAAACAGCCAGACGCGCGCGGCGCCGAGCAGCAGTACCGCCACGATGTAGAGCGGAATGGTGTTACAGAACAGCCGCCACATCACGCGCAGCCAGCGCGTCACAAACCGTTCATGGCTTTCTTGCGGCAACAGCGGCGCGGCAACGGCGGTTTCCGGCACGCTGCGCTGCACCAGCATGGCAATGCCCAGCACCATCACCCCACCCGCCACCAGCCGAATGGCGGCAAACTGCCAGCCGAGCACAAAGCCCATAAACACCAGCGTTGCCGGATTGAGCAGCGGATTCGCCAGCCAGAACGCCATCGCCGCGCCGCTTGAAACCTGCGCCTGACGCAGGCCGACGGTAACTGGCGCGGCACAGCAGCTGCACATCATGCCCGGCAGGCCAAAACCGGTGCCGACCAGCGTGGCCCCCAGCCGGTTGCTGCCCATCAGGCGCAGCAGCCAGCGGCGCGGAATCAGCACCTGCACCAGCGAGCCCAGCATCACACCGAGCACCGCGGCTTTCCACACCGCGAGAAAATAGACCATGGCGTAATCCAGCGCGGCGCGCCACGGCGAATCTGCGGCATTGGCAAGAATAGAGCGGCCGATGGAATGGGTTTCTGCGGCGGTGAAGGCTTTGCCATAGTAAGGCTGCCATTTAACGTACCACAGGCCGATAAGCACCACGGCGAGGAACAGCAGCGGTTTCCACCAGGCGAAGCGGGCCGCTGGTGCAGGTGAGGCGAATTGGGTCATGACCGGTTCCGTATTCAACTGAATAACGTATGCCGCGCGGAGGGCGCGACGCAGATCCCACAGTGTTATTCAGGTTATGCCCGTGTGCCAGCGTCGTCACGCTTAAACTTGATCTGTCTCCGGAATTTAACCAATCCCGCCTGTGCCGGCTGGCTTGCGTTTCCGCGCTCAGGGTCCAGACTTGTCTGTTGAAACGTGTCACGCACAGCAGGTGCGTGACCAGCAAGGAGGAGAAAGATGAGCAAGAAAATAGCGGTTCTGATTACCGATGAATTTGAAGACTCAGAGTTTACCTCACCGGCCGAGGCCTTCACCAAAGCGGGCCATGAAGTGGTCACCATTGAGATGCAGGCGGGCAAAACCGTGAAGGGAAAACAGGGCAAAGCCGAAGTCAAAATCGACAAGGATATTGACCATGTCAGCCCGGCCGAGTTCGACGCGCTGCTGCTGCCCGGTGGTCATTCGCCTGACGCGCTGCGCGGTGACGATCGCTTTGTCACCTTTACCAAAGAGTTTGTTGCCAGCGGCAAACCGATTTTCGCCATCTGTCACGGTCCGCAGCTGCTGATCAGCGCGAACGGCGTGCGCGGTCGCAAAATGACCTGCGTGAAAGCTATCGCCATCGATCTGCGTAATGCCGGCGCGGACTTTTACGATAAAGAGGTGGTGGTTGATGATGACAAGCTGGTTACCAGCCGCACGCCTGAAGACCTGCCCGCGTTTAACCGCGAATCCCTGCGCATTCTGAACGCAGCGTAAGGCGGTCGCCCGGTGCGCCTGCGCGCGTGCCGGGCTAACGCTGCCAGACAATCTTTTTGCCAAACCCCAGCGCGTTATCGGTCATTTTCAACTCATCCAGCGTAATTTCCCACAGCGGCGCGGTGACTTTTTTTGCCACCGGAAAGCGCGACTGATAGGCCTTCAGCGCCTGCGCCTCATCGGTCAGTTGTATACGCCCGCGATACTGCACGCCTTTAATCAGCAGCACCGTTTTCGGCTGGCCGTTCACCGTGCCGGCAACGCGTGGATGACGCGCCATCAGCGCGCCGTGACGCGTATCGGCTTCGGTCATCAGCCAGAACGCCATACGCGCTTCATCGAACACGTAGAAACAGTTGGCGCACCATAGCGCATCGCCGTCGCTGGCACACAGCGACAGCACGTGCTGTTTTTTCAGATAGCGAATCAGATGAGAATGGTCAGACAAGAGCAACTCCGTGCGTTGATAGCGATGCGGCCGCAGGCGCGTTACACTGCCCGCCAGCACATGAACGAGGTTTGTAAATGGAACAGGGCTGGCAGCTATATATGCTGCAAACCGCCGCCGGGATGCTTTATACCGGCATCACCACTGACGTCAACCGCCGCCTGCAGCAGCACCAGCAGGGGCGCGGTGCCCGCGCGCTGCGCGGCAAAGGTCCGCTGACGCTGGTGTTTCACTGCGCGGCTGGCGATCGCGCGGCGGCTTCCCGGCTGGAGTATCAGGTAAAACAGCTGAGCCGGGCGCAGAAACTGCTGCTGGTTGCCCAGCAGCCGGCCTGCTTAACGGCGTGGTTTAGTCGATACGATTGAAAGGTGCCGAGAAGGCGATCAGCCCTTCTGCCCCATCGAACGCATCGTCCGCCAGTTTATACACCTGAAACGCCGCTTCGCTGCCGGGCCAGCGGCAGTGCAGGCCGTGACGCGCCGCCGGTTCAAAGCCGAGCGGATTGTAAAACTGCGGATCGCCCAGCACCACCACGGCGCTGTAGCTGAACTCATTGAGCGAATCGAGCCCTTCATACACCAGCTGTTTAGCAATGCCCTGACTGCGCACCGAGGCATCAACCGCCAGCGGCGCCAGCGCCACCCAGTTACGATCCTCGCCCTGCAACGTCACCGGACTGAAGGCGGCATAACCCAGCACCTGGCCTTCGTCATCGGTGGCCACCACGCCCAGCGTGAGTAAACCGTCTTCACGCAGCTGCTGTACCAGTTCCGCTTCGGCTGCGGTGGCAAAACTGCGCTTTAACAGGCTGTCGATGCCTGCCGCGTCCACACCAATTTCAGTACGAATCAACATGAGATCCCCGCGCGCGCCTCAGCGGCCTTCGCGTCCTGTGTCATTCCTGCCTCAACAAAAGCAGCCAGCTGCAGCAACCCCGTGCGCAATGGCGTGGGCATGGCGTCCAGTTCTATGGCATCCATCAGATTCTTCACCTCCAGTCCCAGCTCCGTGTCGCCCTCAATCACCAGACGGCGCTGAAAGAACAACATATCGGGGTCGGCTTTGCGTGCTGCTACCAGCAGCAGATCGTTGGCTTCGCCACGAAACCAGACATCTGCTTCGGCGTCGCGCGAAACGGTCAGGCGCCCGTCCTGCAGCGTGGTGATCCAGCGCAGATTGACGTCCGCGATCTCAATGCCGAGATAGCGCCCTTGCAGAAAGTCTAACTCACCTTCAGCCAAAGCATGACGAAATTGCCAGTTTAGGAGTTGTTGCAAAACCGTTTTTTTCACGGCGAATGGTGTTAGCGACACCGGTAAAGCGAGGAATTCCGGCCCTTTTTCAATTAACAGGCCGCGTAAGCGTGCGAACATGCGCTGCACTCCCTTGAGAAAATTTTATCTATATTGCCACATCCGTCGGCTTTCACCTCAACCGGGATCAAGGAAATCGCCCCGTGTCTGTGCGAAAATTCTCCATTCCGCCCTGGCAATCCCGCTTTCACTGCCTTAAATCAACATTGCTGCACCTGCGCTTCCTTACACTCAACGGCGTTCAGAATCCGGGGGAGGAAATTGTATGGAACTGCTGTGTCCGGCGGGGAATTTACCTGCGCTGAAATCGGCGGTGGAGCACGGCGCTGACGCGGTGTACGTCGGCCTGAAAGATGACACCAACGCCCGCCACTTTGCTGGCCTCAATTTTACCGATAAGAAACTGGCAGAAGCCGCGCGCTTCCTGCATCAGCACCGGCGTAAACTGCACGTGGCGATCAACACCTTCGCCCATCCTGACGGCCTTAACCGCTGGCAAAGCGCCATTGACGTCGCCGCACAGAACGGTGCCGATGCGCTGATTCTGGCCGATATCGCCACGCTGGAGTACGCCGCCAGCCGCTACCCGCAGGTTGAACGTCACCTGTCAGTGCAGGCGTCCGCCACCAATCTGCAGGCCATTCAGTTTTATCACCGCCACTTTGCGCTGAGTCGCGTGGTGCTGCCACGCGTGCTGTCGATGCACCAGGTGAAGCAGCTGGCGCGCGAAACGCCGGTGCCGCTCGAAGTATTCGCCTTTGGCAGCCTGTGCATCATGGCCGAAGGCCGCTGCTATCTCTCGTCGTGGCTGACCGGCGAGTCGCCGAACAGCGCGGGCGCCTGTTCACCGGCCAAATTTGTGCGCTGGCAGCAGACGGCACAGGGCATGGAGTCGCGCCTGAACGAAGTACTGATTGACCGTTACGCCGCCGATGAGAGCGCGGGCTATCCGACGCTGTGTAAAGGACGCTACGAGGTGGATAACCAGCGCTATCACGTGCTGGAGGAGCCCACCAGCCTCAATACCCTGGCGCTGCTGCCAGAGCTGCTGCGCGCCAATATCGCCTCGGTGAAAATTGAGGGACGCCAGCGCAGCCCGGCCTATGTGGCGCAGGTGGCGAAAGTGTGGCGTCAGGCGATCGATCGCTGCATGGCCGATCCGCAACAGTTCACGGTGCAGGCGCCGTGGATGCGCGCACTCGGTGAACTTTCTGAAGGCAGCCAGACCACGCTTGGCGCCTATCACCGCGACTGGCAATAAGGAGACCGTATGAAATACGCCATCGGCCCGGTGCTGTGGTACTGGCCAGCCGCTACGCTGGAGCAGTTTTACCAGCGCGCCGCAGAGAGCAGCGCAGAGATTGTCTACCTCGGCGAAGCGGTGTGCAGCAAACGCCGCGCCACTGCGTTCAGTCAGTGGATGGAGATGGGCCGCACGCTGGCGGCCAGCGGCAAACAGGTGGTGCTGAGCACGCTGGCGCTGCTGCAGTCGCCTTCCGAAGTCAAAGAGCTGCGCCGCTATGTTGAAAACGGTGAGTTCTTACTGGAAGCCAACGATATCGGCACCGTGAACATGGCGGCAGAGCGCAAACTGCCGTTTGTCGCCGGTCCCACCCTGAATGTGTATAACGCGCAGACGCTCCAGCTGCTGCTGCAGGAGGGCATGACGCGCTGGTGCATGCCGGTGGAGATGTCACGCGACTGGCTGATTCAGCTGTTGCAGCAGTGCCATGACGCTGGCCTGCGCGATCGGTTTGAGGTTGAAGTGCTCGGCTATGGCCATCTGCCGCTGGCGCTGTCGGCGCGCTGCTTTACCGCGCGTTCCGAAAACCGTGCCAAAGATGATTGCCAGACCTGCTGTATTGATTATCCCACCGGACGCCGCGTGCTGTCGCAGGAGGGCCAGCAGGTATTTGTCCTCAACGGCATTCAGACCATGAGCGGCTACTGTTACAACCTTGGCAACGATCTCGCCGGTATGCATGGCTGGATCGATATTGTGCGCCTGTCGCCGCAGGATGAGAGCACGCTGGCACAGGTTGATCGCTTCCGCGCTAACGAAGCGGGTGAAGCGCCGCTGATGATGGCGCGCGGCAGCGACAGCAACGGTTACTGGCGCCGCCTGGCCGGAATGGCGCTGGATAGCGGCGGTTAAAGGCACATTCCGGCTATATTCCTGCCGTTATTAGCAGTTTTAATATGGGTAATGATGCGTAATACTGACTGGTGCAGGTTTACTTATCACCTGCGCCATCCTTTGCTGGAGTACCCATGTCTGAGAAGAAAACTGTTCGCCTGTCCGTGCTGGATCTGGCCCCCATTCCGCAAGGCTCGTCTGCGCGCGATGCCTTCCATAATTCGCTGGCGCTGGCGCGTCAGGCTGAAGCCCTTGGCTTTCATCGCTACTGGCTGGCCGAACACCACAACATGACCGGCATCGCCAGCGCTGCAACGTCGGTGCTGATTGGCTATCTCGCCGCTAACACCGAAACGCTGCGCCTCGGCTCCGGCGGGATCATGCTGCCTAACCACGCACCGCTGGTGATTGCCGAACAGTTTGGCACCCTGGAATCCCTCTACCCTGGCCGTATCGATCTCGGACTGGGCCGCGCGCCCGGCTCCGATCAGCGCACCATGCTGGCGCTGCGCCGTCATCTTTCGAGCGCCCAGGCCGACAGCTTCCCGGAAGATGTGGCCGATCTGATCCGCTGGTTCGATGCCGAAGAGGGCGAACATCCGCCGGTGCAGCCGGTGCCCGGCCTCGGGCTGAAAATTCCGGTATGGCTGCTGGGTTCCAGCCTGTATAGCGCACAGCTGGCGGCGCAGCTTGGTCTGCCGTTTGCCTTTGCTTCGCACTTCGCGCCAGACCTGCTGTTGCAGGCGCTGCACCTGTATCGTGAAAAATTCCAGCCCTCTGCGCGTCTGGCAAAACCTTACGCTATGGTGTGTGTCAACGTGGTGGCGGCAGACAGCGATCGTGATGCGCGCTTCCTGTTCACCTCGATGCAGCAGCAGTTCATTAATCTGCGTCGCGGCAAGCCCGGCCCGCTGCCGGCGCCGGTGGAGAACATGGATAACCTGTGGTCGCCGTCCGAACAGTATGGCGTGCAGCAGGCGCTGAGCATGTCGGTGGTGGGCGATAAAGATAAAGTGCGCCACGGCCTTGCCGCGCTGCTGCGCGAAACCCAGGCGGATGAGATCATGGTCAACGGCCAGATTTACGATCCGCAGGCGCGCCTGCGTTCGTTCGCGCTGGCGATGGAAGCCGCACGCACGCTGTAAGCCTTACTGCGGTGGGGAGAGTCCTTCCGGCCCCACCGCCATCTTGCGCACATCGCGCGCCGGTGACTGGCCATAAAAACGGCTGTACTCCCGGCTGAACTGCGACGCACTCTGATAGCCTACCCGATAGCCCGCCGTCCCGGCATCCAGCTTCTCAATCATCATCAGCCGGCGCGCTTCGTTGAGCCGCAGCTGCTTCTGATACTGCATCGGCGTCATCGCCGTAACCGCTTTAAAGTGATGGTGCAGCGATGAAATGCTCATGCCAACGCTGCTGGCCAGCTGATCCACCTTCAGCGGCTGATGAAAGTTTTCGCGCAGCCAGCGCGCCGCGCGCGCCACTTTGTTGCCCGGGCGCTCGGTCAGCGCCATGTTCAGAATGCGCGGCCCTTCCGGCCCGGTCAGCAGGCGATAGAAAATCTCCTGCTCAATCAGCGGTGCCAGCGCGGCGATATCCTGCGGCTGATCCAGCAGCGCCACCAGCCGCATCACCGCATCCACCAGCGACGGCGCGACTTTATGGACGGTAATGCTGCGTTCAGGGGCAGCGCTGCCAATCTGCTGCGGCGGGAAATGCTCCAGATAGCGCAGCAGGCGCGCTTCGTTGATGGTGATGCCGACGCCAAGACAGGGTTTCTCTGGCGTCGCCAGCACCACGCAGGACTGCACCGGCATGTCCATGGTGACCAGCAGCAGATCGCCCGGCCCGTAATGCATCACATCATCGCCCATGCGCAGTGCTTTCTGGCCCTGGGCCATCAGCGCAAACCCCGCCCAGCTGGCAATATGCGCCAGGCTGGAGGGGTGCGAGCTGCGGCCAAAAGAGAGAAAGTCAATCGCGCTGGCGGTACGCCCATCCTGCTGCGCGTGACGGGCAATCATCGCCACCAGCTGCTGCCACTGTTCCTGATGAATCATGCGTTATGCACTCCGCGATGAAAAATCACTGAATCCCCATTCTTACCTGCCGATGCGGTTGCGCCTAGTCCCTGCGCCACAGATTTGCAGGATCGTGCAAAAAGCTTGCAGGATTGCGCTACCGCACAAAGCGGCAACAGCGCATGCTTTACTCACCCGAAATCTCAGGTGGAGAGACACAATGCAAGCACTTGAAGGCAAAATTGCGCTGGTGACGGGCGCGTCGAAAGGCATTGGTGCCGCCATCGCCATGACTTTCGCCGCGGCCGGCGCCCGGGTGGTGGTGAATTATCGTCAGGATGAAGCGGGCGCGGCGGATGTGGTGACCGATATCTGCGCGCTGGGAAGCGACGCCATCGCCGTACAGGCCGATATATCCCGTGAAGCTGACGTGCAGCGCCTGTTCGCCAGCAGTATTGCGCAGTTTGGCGCGCCAGACATCGTGGTCAACAACGCCGGCATGTTTCACCATGGCGACTTCGCCAGCCTCAGCGTCAGCGACATGCAGCAGCAGCTCAACGTCAATCTGCTCGGTACGCTGCTGGTGTGCCAGCAGGCGGCGCAGCATTTTCCGGCGCGCGGCGGCTGCATCATTAACCTCAGCGCGCTGAACAGCCAGCGTAGCCTGCCCGGCTCGGTGCTGTGGTCAGCGACCAAAGGCGCAATCGATACCTTAACGCAGGGGCTGGCACGTGAGCTGGGCCCGCGCAATATTCGCGTCAACGCGCTGGCACCGGGGATCATTCTGACCGAAGGGCTGCTGGCAGCGAAAAAAATGAATGCGGAATTTAAAGCGCAGCTGATCGCGGCCACGCCGCTGGGGCGCTTTGGTCTGCCGGAAGATGTGGCGCAGGTGGCGCTGTTCCTGGCGTCGGAGGAGTCGGCTTATGTTACTGGTGAGCGGGTGCTGATTGCCGGCGGCGTGTAAAGTCCGCATTACAGACATAAAAAAAGGACGCTTGCGCGTCCTTTTTATTTTTAAGCGATTAACGCTTATGCATCACGGCGACGTGGTGCAGCTGCGCCTTCGTCGCGACGTGGGCCACGGCCACCTTCACGACTGAAACGTCCGCCTTCACGACCGCCTTCGCGACGCTCAGAGAAACGACGCGGTGCGCCACCTTCACGGTTGCCACCCTCGCGGTTACCACGACGCTCGCCACCGAAGTCACGACCACCGCTACGACGCTCGGTGCGCTCGTGTGGCTGTGCATCGCCCAGCAGCTGCATATTCATCGGCTTGTTGAGAATACGCGTACGCGTGAAGTGCTGCAGGACTTCACCCGGCATGCCTTTTGGCAGCTCGATAGTGGAGTGAGTACCAAACAGCTTGATGTTACCGATGTAACGGCTGCTGATGTCGCCTTCGTTAGCAATCGCGCCCACGATATGACGCACTTCAACACCGTCATCACGGCCCACTTCAATGCGGTACAGCTGCATTTCGCCAACGTCACGACGTTCGCGACGTGGACGATCGCCACCTTCGCGGCTGTCACGGCTGTCACGACGTGGACGGTCGCCGCCACGCTCATCGCGATCGCGGAATTCACGACGCTGTGGACGTGGTGCATCCGGTGGCAGAATCAGTGGACGTTCGCCCTGCGCCATTTTCAGCAGTGCAGCGGCCAGCGTTTCCATATCCAGCTCTTCTTCTGGCTGCATTTTAGCCAGCAGCGCACGGTACTGATCCAGATCGCTGCTTTCCAGCTGCTGCTGAACTTTGGCAGCGAACTGCGCCAGACGACGCTGACTCAGCAGCTCGGCGTTAGGCAGCTCAACTTCCGGAATAGTCAGCTTCATGGTGCGTTCGATGTTGCGCAGCAGACGACGCTCGCGGTTCTCAACGAACAGCAGCGCACGGCCAGCACGACCCGCACGACCGGTACGGCCGATACGGTGCACATACGATTCGGCATCCATCGGGATGTCGTAGTTAACCACCAGGCTAATACGCTCAACGTCCAGACCACGGGCCGCAACGTCAGTCGCGATCAGGATATCCAGACGACCGTCTTTCAGGCGCTCCAGCGTCTGCTCACGCAGCGCCTGGTTCATGTCACCGTTCAGCGCGGCGCTGTTGTAGCCGTTACGCTCCAGCGTTTCTGCGACTTCCAGCGTGGCATTTTTGGTGCGCACGAAGATGATGGCAGCATCAAAGTCTTCCGCTTCGAGGAAACGCACCAGCGCGTCAGACTTACGACCGTAAGCGGTCCAGTAAGACTGAGAAATGTCCGGGCGTGTAGTGATGCTGGACTGGATGCGCACTTCCTGCGGATCCTTCATGAAACGCTTAGTGATACGGCGAATCGCTTCCGGCATGGTTGCAGAGAACAGTGCGGTCTGATGACCTTCCGGGATCTGCGCCATAATGGTTTCAACGTCTTCGATGAAGCCCATACGCAGCATTTCATCGGCTTCGTCCAGTACCAGACCACGCAGGCTGGACAGGTCCAGGGTACCGCGTTTCAGGTGATCCAGCAGACGGCCCGGGGTACCAACCACGATCTGTGGACCCTGGCGCAGTGCGCGCAGCTGCACGTCATAACGCTGGCCACCGTACAGGGCCACGACGTTAATACCGCGCATGTGTTTAGAGAATTCTGTCATCGCTTCAGCCACCTGAACCGCCAGTTCGCGGGTCGGCGCCAGCACCAGGATTTGCGGTGCGCGGACAGAAGGATCAACGTTGTTCAGCAGCGGCAGCGAGAACGCTGCTGTTTTACCACTACCGGTCTGCGCCATACCCAGCACATCACGGCCCGCCAGCAGGTGAGGAATACACTCAGCCTGGATTGGCGATGGCTTAACGTAGCCCATACCGTTCAGTGATTCGAGGATGTCGGCGTTCAGGCCCAGATCAGCAAAAGTGGTTTGAATATCAGTCATGTAGTACACGTGCCTCTTAGATTGCGGCGGCCAGTCTACATAACTCGTCGTGAAAACTTTCAGTCATTTTCATCAAAAAGTGTGAACCGGCTCAAATTAGAAGTTTTGACGAACAGAAAAGCCCTCACCTGTTCAGGCGATGACTTTACGGGTAAATCAGGCAATAAAAGTTCGTCAGCTATTGCTGGTCAGATTCTGATAAATCGTCTTGTGTCTGGCCGAGTTGCGCCAGTTCCAACAATGCGTATCGGTGTTCAACAAAGTTATTGACGTTGTTGGCCACCGCCAGTTTGAACAACGCTTTCGCGTCGTCCTTCTCCCCCAGACTTAGGTAGTACTTACCTAAATAGAAGTTGGTTTCACTGAGATGTTCAGCGAGCGAGGTGTTATCCGTTGCGTCCGCCTTGAGACGTTCCATCAATGTTTTTTCACTGATGTCGCCCAGGTAGAACTCGACAATATTCCATCCCCATTGGTCCTTAGCCGCCTTGTCGTAACGCTGTTGTAGCGTCACTTTTGCCTTGTCGGCATCCATCTCGCGTTCAACGAGGTAGAGCCACAGGCTGCGGAACGGATCGTTAGGATCGTCTTGATAAAACGCCAGCAGATCATCTTGCGCTAACTTGTATCGACCGCCGTAATAGAGGGCGATACCACGGTTTAAATGCGCATAGTTGTAAGTTGGATCAAGCTCAAGTACAGAATCAAACGCTTCATAGGCAGCATCAAAATTGCCTGCCTGCGTTAAGTAAATGCCGAGATAGTTAAACACTTCCGGCATATCCGGTCTGATAGACAGCGCTTGCGAGAAATCGTTTCGCGCTAATGCCCTCAGACCCAAACTATCATACAACACTCCGCGCTCATATAACAGCTGTGCGCGTTCATCATCGGTCAGGGCCCGACTGGCAAGAATTTGTTCCATTCGCGCCAGAATAACCTCTTGCTGCAGTGTGGGCTGCAAAGGTACTGCCAGAACTTCGTTCTTACGCCAATTGGAGTTGCTGCATCCTGCCAGCGTGATAGCTGTCGCAACAAAACACCAGCGCAAAAAAGGCTTCATTTCCCACTCCCGAATACAAACATTGGGATAACCATCCTGTCATCCGCCTGCTATGCACAAGGGTTCCCGCCCTCGCGATGATACCCGTCCTGCTTCAGCTGCACTGACACGCTGACCAGCGCGCCACGCATTCCGGGTATACAAACACCGCTCCCCGCCAGCTGGCAGGGAGCGGCTGATCAGGAAAAACGCTTACTCGGCGTCAGGCGTCGTCACCGCAGCGGTTTCTTCTGCTGGCTTCTGCTCTGTCGCTTCTTTGATGCTGAGACGAACGCGGCCCTGACGATCCACTTCCATCACTTTAACTGGCACTTCCTGACCCATCTGCAGGTAATCGGTCACTTTCTCTACGCGCTTGTCGGCGATCTGAGAAATGTGTACCAGACCTTCTTTACCGCCGCCGATCGCCACGAAGGCACCGAAATCAACGATACGGGTCACTTTACCGGCGTAGATACGGCCCACTTCGATCTCAGCGGTGATCTCTTCGATGCGGCGAATCGCTTCTTTGGCTTTCAGGCCGTCGGTCGCTGCGATCTTCACGGTGCCATCATCTTCGATTTCGATGGTGGTGCCGGTCTCTTCGGTCAGCGCACGGATAACTGAACCGCCTTTACCGATGACGTCTTTGATCTTGTCTGAATTGATCTTGATGGTGTAGATGCGCGGCGCGAACTCGGAGATCTCCTGACGCGGCGTGCTGATCGCCTGTTCCATCACGCTCAGAATGTGCAGACGCGCACCCTTGGCCTGGTTCAGTGCCACCTGCATGATTTCGCGGGTGATACCTTCAATTTTGATGTCCATCTGCAGCGCGGTGATACCTTCACGGCTACCGGCTACTTTGAAGTCCATATCGCCGAGGTGATCTTCGTCGCCGAGGATGTCAGACAGCACCACGAACTTCTCGTCTTCTTTCACCAGACCCATCGCGATACCGGCAACGGCCGCTTTGATCGGTACACCAGCGTCCATCAGTGCCAGTGATGCACCGCACACGGAAGCCATAGAAGAAGAACCGTTCGATTCGGTGATTTCAGACACGACGCGCACGGTGTACGGGAACGCATCCTGTTTAGGCATTACTGCCAGCACGCCACGCTTCGCCAGACGGCCGTGACCAATTTCACGACGCTTCGGTGAGCCAACCATACCGGTTTCGCCCACGGAGTACGGAGGGAAGTTGTAGTGGAACAGGAAGCTGTCAGTACGCTCGCCCATCAGCTCATCGAGATTCTGTGCGTCACGCGCGGTACCGAGGGTGGCAGCGACCAGCGCCTGCGTTTCACCACGGGTAAACAGCGCAGAACCGTGGGTACGCGGCAGTACGCCAGTGCGCACGTCCAGACCACGGATCATATCTTTTTCGCGGCCATCGATACGCGGTTCGCCGTTCAGGATACGGGTACGCACCACGTTCTTTTCCAGGCTGTGTACGATGTCACCGATTTCGGCATCATCCAGCGTTTCGTCTTCAGCCAGCAGTGCGGCGATGGTTTCGTCTTTGATGACGCCAACCTGCGCATAGCGCTCCTGCTTGTCAGTGATGCGGTAAGCATCGCTGATGCGCGCTTCGGCCAGGGCGGCAACGCGTGCGATCAGCGCATCGTTCGCCGGCTCTGGCTGCCAGTCCCAGCGTGGTTTGCCGGCTTCGGCCACCAGCGCATTGATGTTTTCAATCACAACCTGCTGCTGGTCGTGGCCGAACACCACAGCACCCAGCATCTGGTCTTCGGTCAGGATGTCCGCTTCAGATTCCACCATCAGCACTGCATTCTGCGTACCGGCAACCACCAGATCCAGACGAGACTGTTTGATCTCATCCGCGGTTGGGTTCAGCACGTACTGATCGTTGATGTAACCGACGCGTGCCGCACCGATTGGGCCGTTGAACGGAATGCCAGACAGTGACAGCGCAGCAGAAGCACCGATCATTGCAACGATGTCCGGGTTAACCTGCGGGTTCACGGATACCACAGTCGCGATAACCTGTACTTCGTTAACAAAACCTTCCGGGAACAGCGGACGCACCGGGCGGTCAATCAGACGCGCAATCAGGGTTTCGCCTTCGCTTGGACGGCCTTCACGACGGAAGAAGCTGCCCGGAATACGGCCAGCGGCGTAAGTACGCTCCTGATAGTTCACTGTCAGAGGGAAGAAGTCCTGACCGGCTTTGGCTTTTTTCTGGCCCACGACGGTAACGAATACCGCGGTGTCGTCCATGCTTACCATTACTGCTGCGGTGGCCTGGCGCGCCATCATGCCGGTTTCCAGCGTGACGGTATGCTGACCATATTGGAATTTGCGTACGATCGGGTTCAGCAAAATTTAAGTCCTTAAATTCGTGGCAAAGCCTGCTCGGCCCGCCGGGGATTACCGATCTTTAGTTGCATCCTCGCGACTAATGACAACCCTTAACCGCCCCTGCGGTAAAGCCTCTCATTAGCCGCGCGAACCTCTGCAAGCAAAGATCACTCTCAGCAACAATACATGAGTTTGGTCCGGATTGCTGCGGATTGCTCGAAAAAAGGGGCCATAAAGGCCCCCTTTTCGCGAAACTCGCACAAATCTGATCGCCAGATGCGGTTTTTTGCATACTGCATGCGCTACATCGTTGATCAGATTCTTCAGACTTAGCGACGCAGACCCAGGCTTTCGATCAGGCTGGTGTAACGTGCAACGTCTTTACGCTTCAGGTAGTCCAGCAGCTTACGACGCTGGGATACCATGCGCAGCAGACCGCGACGGCTGTGGTGGTCTTTCTTGTGCTCAGAGAAGTGACCCTGCAGGTGGTTAATCTGAGCAGTCAGCAGAGCAACCTGAACTTCAGTTGAACCGCTGTCGTTAGCGCCACGACCGTATTTAGCAACGATCTCTGCTTTAGCTTCTACGCTTAGAGACATAATAAACTCCAGTAAAAAATGAATGTATGGGTGCCGATCTCTAATTCAGCAGCCCGCTTTTAAAGCCGCGCTATTCTACTCTTCGCCCGGTAGCAACGCAAATGCGCTGTAACGCCCAGCGGTAATACGCGGTCAGTCGGCAAACTCCACTACCAGACGACGCGGTGCCACGCGGCCATCGTCGGCGATTTCCGCCATACCGATAAATTTCTGCTGCTCACCTTCGGTCACCCGCACCAGCCCGCTGGCCGGCGCGTTTTCCGCCTGGACCGGCATGCCCTGTTTGAACCAGGCCGCGATCGGCGTGGGCAGATTGACCGCTGGAAAATCTTCCGCCGGGCTGTCCATTGGCAACAGCAACGCGTCCAGCGGTGCGTAATCCGGCGTTTCCGCCGCATTAACCTGCGCCGCCAGCGCCTGCAGCTGTTCCAGCGTCATCATGCGCGCAATCGGGTAGCGCGCCACCTGCAGACGGCGCAGCATGATTACATGTGCACCGCAGCCGAGCTTCTCACCTAAATCGTCAATGATGGTGCGAATGTAGGTGCCTTTGGAAACATGGATTTCCAGTTCCAGCTCGTCGCCCTGCCAGCGAATAAACTGCAGTTCAAACACGGTAATCGGTCGCGCTTCACGCGGCACGGTGATGCCTTCGCGCGCATATTCGTACAGCTTGCGGCCCTGATACTTGAGCGCCGAGAACATGGTGGGCACCTGCAGCGTCTCGCCGCGAAAGCTCTCCAGCGCGGCATCCAGCTCAGCCTGGCTGAAGGTCACCGGCCGCGTTTCAACGATATTGCCGTCCGCATCGGAGGTATCGGTGCGCTGGCCCAGACGGGCAATCACGCGGTAACGCTTGTCCGAATCCAGCAGATAGCGGGAAAACTTGGTGGCTTCGCCGAGACAAATCGGCAGCATACCGGTGGCCAGCGGATCGAGCGCGCCGGTATGGCCCGCCTTGTTAGCATTAAACAGGCGTTTTACTTTTTGCAGCACATCGTTGGAGGATGCGCCCTGGTGTTTATCCAGCAGGAAAACACCGTGGACATCACGACCACGGCGACGAGGACGACTCATCAGTCCTCCTTGTCGTCTTCCGCCGGGCTTTCACCCCGTCGCTCAGCATCGTTTCTGATCACGTTAGACACCAGATTCGACATGCGCATCCCTTCAATCAGCGAGTTATCGTAGAAGAAGGTCAGCTCTGGCACGATGCGCAGACGCATCGCTTTACCGAGCAGAATACGGATGTAGCCAGACGCTTCTTTCAGCGCTTTGAGGCCGTTTTTCACCGCTTCTTCATCCTGGTCGTTCAGGAAGGTCACGAACACTTTGGCATACGCCAGATCGCGTGACACCTCAACGCCAGACACGGTGACCATCATACCCAGACGCGGGTCTTTGATTTCGCGCTGCAGGATGATCGCAATCTCTTTCTGCAACTCCTGCGCTACGCGCTGTGGGCGACCAAACTCTTTCGCCATACTATTTCTCCCAAATAATTCGGGAGGCCAGAGGCCTCCCAAATTGCATCACATCGACCAGCAATTACTCGATGGTGCGTTTAACTTCAATCACTTCGAACACTTCGATCATATCGCCAACGCGAACGTCGTTGTAGTTCTTCACGCCGATACCACACTCCATGCCGTTACGCACTTCGTTGACGTCATCTTTGAAGCGACGCAGAGATTCCAGCTCGCCTTCATAGATAACCACGTTGTCGCGCAGTACGCGGATCGGATTGTGACGTTTGATGTTGCCTTCGGTGACCATACAGCCGGCAATCGCGCCAAATTTCGGTGACTTGAACACGTCACGGACTTCGGCCAGACCGATAATCTGCTGTTTGAACTCTGGTGCCAGCATGCCGCTCATGGCAGCTTTCACTTCGTCAATCAGGTTATAGATGACGGAGTAGTAGCGCAGGTCAACGTTTTCAGCGTCAATCACGCGACGCGCAGAGGCATCAGCACGCACGTTGAAGCCGAGGATGATCGCGTTGGACGCAGCGGCCAGGGTGGCGTCGGTTTCGGTGATACCGCCCACGCCAGAACCGATAATCTTCACCTTCACTTCGTCGGTGGAGAGTTTCAGCAGCGAGTCGGAGATCGCTTCCACAGAACCCTGTACGTCGGACTTCAGAACGATATTCAGCTCGGACACTTCGCCTTCGGTCATGTTGGCAAACATGTTTTCCAGCTTGGACTTCTGCTGACGCGCCAGTTTGACTTCGCGGAATTTGCCCTGACGATACAGTGCCACTTCACGCGCTTTCTTCTCATCACGCACCACGGTCGCTTCGTCACCCGCTGCCGGCACACCGGACAGACCGAGGATTTCCACCGGAATCGATGGACCCGCTTCCAGCACTTCGCGACCCAGTTCGTCACGCATCGCACGCACACGGCCGTATTCGAAGCCGCACAGCACGATATCGCCCTTGTTCAGCGTACCTTCACGCACCAGCACGGTTGCTACCGGACCACGACCTTTGTCGAGGAACGATTCGATCACCACGCCGCTCGCCATACCCTGACGAATCGCAGTCAGCTCCAGTACTTCCGCCTGCAGCAGAATTGCGTTCAGCAGGTCGTCGATGCCGGTACCGGCTTTCGCCGAGACGTTAACGAACATGTTCTCGCCGCCCCACTCTTCCGGAATGATACCGTACTGAGTCAGCTCGTTCTTCACGCGATCCGGATCGGCTTCTGGCTTATCGATCTTGTTCACGGCCACGACCACCGGCACACCGGCCGCTTTCGCGTGCTGGATAGCTTCGACGGTCTGCGGCATCACGCCATCGTCCGCCGCCACCACCAGGATAACGATATCCGTGGCCTGCGCACCACGTGCACGCATTGCGGTAAACGCGGCGTGGCCCGGGGTGTCGAGGAAGGTGATCATGCCGTTATCGGTTTCAACGTGATACGCACCGATATGCTGGGTAATCCCGCCCGCTTCGCCGGAGGCGACTTTGGTGGAGCGGATGTAGTCCAGCAGCGAGGTTTTACCGTGGTCAACGTGACCCATGATGGTCACGACCGGCGCACGACTTTCCTGCGCAGCATCGGTATCACGATCGTCCATTACCGCTTCTTCCAGCTCGTTCTCGCGGCGCAGGATCACTTTGTGACCCATCTCTTCGGCCACCAGCTGGGCGGTTTCCTGATCGATAACCTGGTTGATGGTCGCCATGGCACCCATCTTCATCATCGCTTTAATAACCAGCGAGCCTTTCACCGCCATTTTGTTGGCCAGTTCGGCAACGGTGATGGTTTCGCCAATGATGACGTCACGGTTCACCGCCTGAGCAGGTTTATTGAAGCCCTGCTGCAGCGTGCTTGGTTTACGATGTTTGCCACCTTTACCGCCGCGTACCTGAGCACGCGCTTCTTCACGGTCAGTTTTGGCTTCAGAGTGCTTGTTGCCTTTTTTGGCCGGACGCGCTGCCTTGGTGGTGCGGGTGCGACCACGACCACCTTCGACTTCGCGATCGTTTTCGTCTTCTGCCTGACGGGCATGAGTTGAAGTGGTGACGTGGTAGTCGCCCTTATCTTCTTCCTCTGGTTTTTCCCATTCAGCGGCTTTCTCTTCGGCCAGACGACGGGCTTCTTCCGCCGCGCGGCGCGCATTCTCCTCCAGCTTACGGCGCGCTTCTTCTTCCGCTTTACGCTTCAGTTCGGCGGCTTCAGCTTCACGACGGGCTTTGTCAGATTGCGCAGCCTTGGTCATTTCGTCGGTAGGTTGATTAGTCACTTTCTCATTTTCCGCTGCTTCACGCTTAGCCTTGTCAGCGGCTTCGCGCTTGGCTTTCTCTTCGGCTTCACGTTGCGCTTTTTGTTCAGCTTCGCGACGGGCTTGTTCTTCAGCCTCGCGACGCGCCTGCTCTTCCGCTTCACGCTGCGCCTCAGCTTCTGCTTCCGCCTGAGCTTGCTCAGCGTCGGCATCACCTTTCACGTATGTGCGCTTTTTGCGGACTTCGATTTGCACCGACTTACTTTTACCCCCGGTGCCTGGAATATTCAAGGTGCTGCGCGTTTTGCGCTGCAACGTCAGTTTGCCTGAACCGGTCTGACCGTGCTCACGATTCAGGTGGGACAGTAAGGTCTCTTTCTCTTGCTGGGATACGGCGTCGTTTTCAGACTTACGGATCCCTGCATCAGCAAATTGCTGTACCAGGCGATCGACCGGAGTCTGAATTTCGGCGGCCAGCGATTTTACGGTTACATCTGTCATGCTGTTCCTTCCTGTTATTACGCGTCATCGCCGAACCAGCAGATATTACGTGCAGCCATAATCAGCGCACCGGCTTTCTCATCATCCAGCCCTTCAATATCTGTCAGATCGTCAACACCTTGCTCAGCGAGATCTTCCAGCGTGCAAACGCCTTTTGACGCCAGGCGATACGCCAGCGCACGATCCAGGCCTTCAAGATTCAGCAGGTCCTCAGCAGGTTCCTGATTACCAAGGCTCTCTTCTTTCGCTAATGCCAGGGTGGTTAACGCATTTTTTGCTCGTTCACGCAGGGCTTCAATGGTCTCTTCGTCGAGGCCGTCGATTTCCAGCAGCTCGTTGATTGGCACGTAAGCCAATTCTTCCAGCGAAGAGAAGCCCTCTTCCACCAGAACGGTGGCGAACTCTTCGTCGATGTCGAGATGTTTAGTGAACATATCGATCGCTGCATGGGCTTCGGCCTGATGCTTCGCCTGCAGATCATCGACGGTCATCACGTTCAGCTCCCAGCCGCTCAGCTGGGATGCCAGACGCACGTTTTGGCCATTACGGCCAATCGCCTGAGCCAGATTGCCGGCTTCAACAGCGATATCCATGGTGTGATTGTCTTCATCCACCACAATTGACGCCACATCGGCAGGTGCCATGGCGTTAATCACGAACTGTGCCGGGTTGTCGTCCCACAGCACGATATCAATACGCTCGCCGCCCAGCTCGCTGGACACCGCCTGCACGCGCGCACCGCGCATACCGACGCAGGCACCGACCGGATCGATACGTTTGTCGTTAGTTTTTACCGCAATTTTGGCGCGTGAACCCGGATCGCGCGCTGCCGCTTTGATCTCGATAACTTCTTCGCCAATCTCCGGCACTTCAATGCGGAACAGTTCGATCAGCATCTCCGGTTTGGAGCGGGTAACGAACAGTTGCGCACCACGCGCTTCCGGACGCACGGCATACAGCACGCCGCGAATACGGTCACCCGGGCGGAAGTTTTCACGCGGCAGCATGTCTTCACGTACAATCACCGCTTCGGCGTTGTTGCCGAGATCCAGTGAAATGTTGTCGCGATTCACTTTCTTCACCACGCCGGTGATGATTTCGCCTTCCTGCTCGCGGAACTGATCGACCACCATCGCGCGCTCGGCTTCACGCACTTTCTGGACGATAACCTGTTTCGCGGTCTGCGTGGTGATACGGTCGAAGGTGACAGATTCGATCTGATCTTCAACATAATCGCCCAGATTGAAGGCTTCATCTTCAAAGCGTGCTGCTTCCAGCGTGATCTCGCGCGTTGGCTGCGTGACTTCTTCTACAACCACCCAGCGACGGAAGGTGTCGAAATCGCCGCTGCGACGGTCAATGCTGACGCGCACGTCGATTTCCTGCTCATACTTCTTCTTGGTCGCAGTGGCCAAAGCGCTCTCCAGCGCTTCGAAGATTTTCTCACGCGGCAGGGCTTTTTCGTTAGAAACGGCTTCTACTACAGCTAAGATCTCTTTGTTCATCCTGGTTAGCCTCAATCCGGACTTTTAAAAGTGGGGGACCAGGTTCGCTTTCTGAATGTTGCTCAGCGCGAACACTTCATCGTTACCCTCAACGGTTACCGTGATCATCTCGCCTTCGACAGACTTGATGATGCCCTGCCATTTACGGCGGTTCTGCACGGCCATACGCAGTACCAGGCTCACCTCTTCGCCAGCGAAACGCGCATAGTGCTCCGCGGTGAACAGAGGGCGATCGAGACCCGGTGAGGAAACTTCAAGGTTGTAAGCCACCGTAATAGGATCTTCCACATCCATTACAGCGCTGACCTGGTGGCTAACATCGGCGCAATCATCAACATTGATACCCTCTTCACTATCAATATAGATGCGCAAGGTTGATGTGCGACCACGAATGAACTCGATACCGACCAATTCGTAGCCAAGCGCTTCTACCGGAGCAGAGATCAACTCTGTCAACTTTTGCTCTAATGTGGACAAGCCCACCCCCAAGACATAAAAAAAGGGCCTAAAGCCCAGTGTTACGATTTCCTGATAACAAAAAACCCCGAAAATTCGGGGCTTTTTGTGACTGGACCCTGTATGCCGCGATGCGGCTTCGGCACACCATCCAGCAGAATTTTTTTCAAAACTGACTGCGGATGCGTCCGTCGATGCATACAGTATATTTGAAAAAGAACTCTAAGGGAAAGTGGTTGCGGGGGCCGGATTTGAACCGACGACCTTCGGGTTATGAGCCCGACGAGCTACCAGGCTGCTCCACCCCGCGTCCGAAAACGTGGCGAATATTACGCCGATCTTGCGAAAAATGCAAGTTATACTGAGATTTGGTACCGAGGACGGGACTTGAACCCGTAAGCCCAATCGGGCACTACCACCTCAAGGTAGCGTGTCTACCAATTCCACCACCTCGGCACTTCACTGACTGCGACGATACGATGTCGCTTTAGCGCTGACGATCTTACTGCGGGATATCATTGCCCGGCGTGGCCGGTTTAGCTGGCTGAGTCTGCTGTTGAGACTGAGCCGGCGCGCTGAGGTTTTCCCACTCGCTTCCTTTGGAAGTCTTGTTACTGTTCAGGTTGCCCAGAATCAGACTGATAATGAAAAACAGCGTAGCCAGTACTGCGGTCATGCGAGTCATGAAGTTACCAGACCCGGTTGAACCGAACAGCGTACCAGAAGCGCCTGCACCGAATGAGGCTCCCATATCAGCGCCTTTGCCTTGCTGCAGCATGATCAGACCAACGAGGCCAATCGCTACAATAAGGAAAACAACCAACAGAGCTTCGTACATAATCAACCTGTTTCCTTGCGCGTTATCCGCACAGTTAAAGCTTCAACCAATATTGACGGGGAGTCTCGTCATCACCCATCAGAAGCGGGTGTGAATACTAACCAAAGGCGCATACCTCTGCAAGCGCAATTTACACGAAGTTTTGCGATTGCGGAAAAAAGCGCCATCCCGGTGATTTTACAGGCGGAAAGCAGCAAACTGACCGCCCATAACGCAGTTAAACCGCTTTTACCGCATCGGCAATTTTGTGCGCCAGTTCGGTCACCTGCGCCTCATCCTCGCCTTCCACCATCACGCGAATCAGCGGCTCAGTGCCGGATTTGCGCAACAGCACACGCCCGCGCCCGGCCAGCGTTTTTTCCACCTCTGCGGCAGCCGCTTTGACGCTGTCGCTCTCCAGCGGATCGTGGCTGCCGCTGAAACGCACATTGACCAGCACCTGTGGCAGCATCTTCATGCCGCTGCACAGATCGTGCAGACTCATGTGGTTGCGCACAATCGCAGTAAGTACTTGCAAACTTGCTACGATGCCGTCACCGGTGCTGATTTTATCCAGCAGGATCACGTGGCCGGAGTTCTCCGCGCCCATGCGCCAGCCCTTCTCCTGCATTTTTTCCAGCACATAGCGGTCGCCCACTTTGGCGCGGGTAAACGGAATCCCCAGCTGCTTCAGCGCCAGCTCCAGCCCCATGTTGCTCATCAGCGTACCGACCACGCCGCCACGCAGCTGGCCCTGACGCAGCGCTTCACGCGCGATGATGTAGAGAATCTGGTCGCCATCCACCTTCTGTCCAAGGTGATCCACCATCATGATGCGGTCGCCGTCGCCGTCATAGGCCAGGCCGAGATCGGCTTTTTCATCCAGCACGCGCTGCTGCAGCTGACGCAGATCGGTAGCGCCGCACTCTTTGTTGATGTTCATGCCGTCCGGCTGCACGCCAATCGCAATCACCTTCGCACCCAGTTCACGCAGCACATTCGGCGCGATGTGATAGGTCGCGCCGTTGGCACAGTCCACCACGATCTTCAGCCCGTTCAGGCTCAGCTCGCTGGGAAAAGTGCCTTTGCAGAACTCAATGTAACGCCCGGCGGCATCGACGATGCGGCTGGCACGGCCCAGCTCAGCGGATTCGACGCAGGTCAGCGGCTTCTCCAGCTCCAGCTCAATGGCGGCTTCGACGTCGTCCGGCAGTTTGGTGCCTTCGGCTGAGAAGAATTTGATGCCGTTGTCGTCAAACGGGTTGTGCGACGCGGAGATCACGATGCCCGCCTCGGCGCGGAAGGTGCGCGTCAGGTAGGCAATGGCCGGCGTGGGCATCGGGCCGGTGAAAGCCGCAGACAGCCCGGCAGCCGCCAGACCGGCTTCCAGCGCCGATTCCAGCATGTAGCCGGAAATCCGTGTATCTTTACCAATCAATACCTTGCGCGAGCCGGAACGGGCCAGCACTTTGCCGGCAGCAAAACCCAGCTTCAACACAAAGTCCGGGGTAATGGGCGCTTCACCCACTTTGCCGCGAATCCCATCCGTACCGAAATATTTACGATCGCTCATGCCTTTATCCTTTTGCTCTCCGTGTCGCCTCGACGATGCGCATCGCTTCGACAGTTTCTTTAACGTCATGCACGCGAATAATCTGCGCGCCCTGCATGGCGGCGATTACCGCACAGCTCAGACTGCCGGTCAGGCGCTGTGCCGGGCCGACGTTTAACAGCTGGCCAATCATCGACTTACGCGACATGCCCACCAGCAGCGGCAGGCCGTGATGGTGAAAATCACTGAGATGCGCCAGCAGCTCATAATTGTGGCTGAGATTCTTACCGAAACCGAAGCCCGGGTCGAGCAGCAGACGCTCTTTTTTAATGCCGGCCGCTTCACAGCGGGCGATCTGCGCGGCGAAGTAAGCGTCCACTTCGCTTACGATGTGCTGATATTCCGGTGCCTGCTGCATGGTGCGCGGTTCGCCCTGCATGTGCATCAGGCATACCGGCAGACCAGTATCTGCGGCGGCCTGTAACGCACCCGGCTCGGACAGCGAGCGGATATCGTTAATGATGTGAGCGCCTACTCGCGCAGCTTCGCGGATCACTTCTGCTTTTGACGTATCCACCGAAATCCACACTTCAAAGCGCTGCGCAATGGCTTCCACCACCGGAATCACCCGCGCCAGTTCCTCTTCCACTGAGACTTCATCAGCACCGGGACGCGTTGATTCGCCGCCCACATCGATAATCGTGGCACCGGCATTCACCATCTCGTTGGTGTGCGTGAGCGCGTCGACCAGCGTGTTGTGCGTTCCGCCATCAGAAAAGGAGTCCGGCGTGACATTTAAAATTCCCATCACATGGGGAAACGACAGATCGAGATGGGTATCACGGGCGTACAACTTCATGGCGAAAATCTCCCTGAGGAATCACTGGATTGTGGAATGTAAAAAACCCCGGACCAGCCGGGGTTTTTGCTTAGGAACAGGCCTGTTACTTGTCGAACTGTTCTGACATGGTGTTGCCTGGGTTTGGCGTACGCGGTTCATCAACCGGACGTGGCGCCTTTGGCGTACCGTTGCTGTCAGAGTTGTTGCTGCCTGGATCTTCCCAGCCTGCTGGCGGACGCACTTCGCGGCGCGCCATCAGGTCGTCGATCTGCGGTGCGTCGATGGTTTCATACTTCATCAGCGCGTCTTTCATCGCGTGAAGGATATCCATGTTCTCACCCAGAATACGGCGTGCACGCTGGTAGTTGCTGTCGATCAGGTGTTTAACTTCCTGGTCGATGATGCGTGCCGTTTCGTCCGACATGTGTTTAGCTTTCGCCACTGAACGGCCGAGGAACACTTCACCGTCCTCTTCCGCATACAGCAGCGGACCGAGTTTTTCCGAGAAGCCCCACTGCGTCACCATGTTGCGCGCCAGGTTGGTCGCCACTTTGATGTCGTTTGAAGCACCGGTAGAAACGTGTTCCGCCCCGTAGATGATCTCTTCTGCCAGACGACCGCCGTACAGCGTTGAAATCTGGCTCTCCAGCTTCTGACGGCTGGCGCTGATCGCGTCGCCTTCAGGCAGGAAGAAGGTCACACCCAGCGCACGGCCGCGCGGGATAATCGTCACTTTATGCACCGGATCGTGTTCCGGCACCAGGCGACCAATAATCGCATGGCCCGCTTCGTGATACGCGGTGGATTCTTTCTGCGCTTCCGTCATCACCATGGAGCGACGTTCCGCACCCATCATGATTTTGTCTTTCGCTTTCTCGAACTCGACCATCGACACCACGCGCTTGTTGCCACGCGCAGCGAACAGCGCCGCTTCGTTGACCAGGTTCGCCAGGTCCGCACCGGAGAAGCCCGGCGTACCACGTGCGATAATCGCTGCATCAATGTCGGTTGCCAGCGGCACGCGACGCATATGCACTTTCAGAATCTGTTCACGGCCGCGCACGTCTGGCAGACCTACCACCACCTGGCGGTCAAAACGGCCTGGACGCAGCAGCGCCGGGTCCAGTACGTCCGGACGGTTAGTCGCGGCAATAACGATGATGCCTTCATTGCCTTCGAAGCCATCCATCTCAACCAGCATCTGGTTCAGCGTCTGCTCACGTTCGTCGTGACCACCGCCTAAACCGGCGCCACGCTGACGACCCACCGCATCGATCTCATCAATAAAGATGATGCACGGTGCCGCTTTCTTCGCCTGCTCGAACATGTCGCGCACACGTGATGCACCGACACCAACGAACATTTCTACGAAGTCAGAACCGGAAATCGTGAAGAACGGCACTTTTGCTTCGCCGGCGATCGCTTTCGCCAGCAGCGTTTTACCGGTACCCGGAGGGCCCACCATCAGCACGCCTTTCGGGATTTTACCGCCCAGCTTCTGGAAGCGGCTCGGCTCACGCAGGTATTCCACCAGCTCACCCACCTCTTCTTTTGCTTCGTCGCAACCCGCAACGTCAGCAAAGGTGGTTTTGATCTGGTCTTCGGTCAGCATACGGGCTTTGCTCTTGCCGAAGGACATCGCGCCCTTGCCGCCGCCGCCCTGCATCTGCCGCATAAAGAAGATCCACACGCCAATCAGTAGCAGCATCGGGAACCAGGAGATGAAGATGGAAGCCAGCAGGCTCGGCTCTTCCGGTGGTTCACCCACAACTTTGACGTTTTTGGTCAACAGGTTATCGAGTAACTTGGGATCGTTGACAGGAATGTAGGTCGTGTATTTATTACTGTCTTTTTTGGTTACGTTGATCTCACGCCCGTTAATACGTGCCTCGCGGACCTGATCCTGGTTCACTTCCGACAGGAAGGTTGAATAATCAACCCTACGGCCATTCGACTCGCTGGGCCCAAAGCTCTGGAATACTGACATCAGCACGACCGCGATGACTAACCAGAGAATCAGGTTTTTCGCCATGTCACTCAAGGGATTAACCTCATATTACAACGGTGTTAACAGACAGCGTAGGGTACTATATATCCTTCATACCTGGAATCGCGGCGCTGATGATTTTGCCTGTTTAGCCTGAAACTCAGAATTACGCATCAGAATAAACGCCGTTTCGCCTTGCTTTGATTCCGGTATGGAGGGCTACAGTTTGCGCCCTGTCGCCACAATGTACACTTCGCGCGAACGTGATCGCGAAGCGTCCGGCTTACGAATTTTCACTTTCGTAAACAGGGAGCGAATTTCCCGCAGGTATTCATCGAAGCCATCTCCCTGAAACACTTTCACTACAAAACTGCCGCCAGGTGCCAGTACATCCCGACACATTTCTAACGCCAGTTCAACTAAATACATGGAACGTGGGATATCGACCGCAGGCGTACCGCTCATGTTCGGCGCCATGTCCGACATCACCACCTGCACTTTCTGGTCGCCCACGCGCTCCAGTAACGCTTTCAACACCGCTTCGTCGCGAAAATCGCCCTGCAGGAAGTCAACGCCGACGATGGGATCCATCGGCAGCAGATCGCAGGCAATAATACGGCCACCCGAACCAATCTGTTGTACCACATATTGCGACCAGCCGCCGGGCGCAGCGCCCAGGTCAACTACGGTCATACCGGGTTTGAACAGCTTGTCACCCTGCTGAATTTCATCCAGTTTAAACCAGGCGCGCGAGCGCAACCCTTTTTTCTGTGCCTGTTGCACATATTTATCGCTAAAGTGTTCCTGAAGCCAGCGACTGGAACTGGCCGAACGCTTTTTACCCGTCATAATATTTCCAGTTAAATCGTCATCGTAGCGATAAATCAGCACGCAATGGGTCGCGTTGATTTGGCGATATACCCGAGATGGCGGTAGAATGAACCGTTTTCAATCCCTGAGTAAGCAAAAAATACGATGAATCTGAGTACCAAACAAAAACAGCACCTGAAAGGCCTTGCCCATCCACTGAAGCCAGTGGTCATGCTGGGCGGCAATGGCCTGACTGAAGGCGTGCTCGCCGAGATCGAACAGGCGCTCGAACATCACGAATTGATCAAGGTAAAAATTGCCTCGGAAGATCGTGAAACCAAGCAGCTGATCGTTGACGCTATCGTGCGTGAAACTAAGGCAAACAACGTTCAGGTCATCGGCAACGTGCTGGTGCTGTATCGCCCTGCCAAAGAGCGCAAAATTACTCTGCCACGTTAAGCGTACCGTTACGGCTCGTCCGACGGGCAGAGAAAGTGCCATGCTCCTGCATGGGATAAAAGGCCGCAGCGCGGCCTTTTTCCTTTCTTTACAATATGCAGCTGCGCATTTCAAAGCGTAGCAATATCTTAGATGTATTCCACTTTGAGCACTTCATATTCCACATCGCCGCCTGGGGTTTTGACAATAGCCACGTCATCGGCCTCTTTGCCCACCAGACCGCGCGCCATCGGCGAATTCACGGAAATCAGGTTCTGTTTAAAGTCCGCTTCGTCGTCACCAACAATCCGGTAAGTAAACTCTTCATCGGTATCGACATTCAGCACGGTGACGGTGGCGCCAAAAATCACGCGGCCGGTTTTCGGCATGGCGGTCACGTCAATCACCTGTGCATTGGAGAGCTTGGCTTCAATCTCCTGAATACGCCCTTCGCAGAACCCCTGTTCTTCGCGCGCGGCGTGGTATTCGGCATTCTCTTTCAGATCGCCGTGCTCACGGGCTTCGGCGATAGAGGCGATGATGCGCGGACGCTTAACGGTTTTCAGTTCGTTCAGCTCTTCACGCAGCTTCTCAGCGCCTTTCAACGTCATCGGAATCTGATTCATTTTGGCTCCTCGTCATCTATCCTGGTTAACGGCGTCATCCTGACCGGTGACAGCAGAAGATCGGCTTCTGCGGCGCGTAACCTCTTTTCACAAGCAAAAGAATCCTGACCCGGAAAGCTTTCCGGGTCAGGTATCGGTTTTGCATTTTGATACGTATTTTACCCCAGAGTTCCCTGTGGGTCATTGTTTACTTTGCACCGTCCGGGGACATAGTATTGACGCCTTCACCCGTCAGTTACCGCGAGATTATGCGATTTTCACGACTTGTTACCGGATTAACCTGTGCGTTTATGCTGCAGGCACAAGCAGCACCCGTTGAAGAATACATGCAGTATTTGCCAGACGGCGCAAACCTGGCGCTGATGGTACAAAAAGTGGGCGCATCCACCCCGATAATCGACTATCACGGCAAACAGATGGCGTTGCCGGCCAGTACCATGAAAGTGATCACCGCGCTGGCGGCACTGCTGGAGCTGGGCCCGGACTTCCGTTTTCAGACCACGCTGGAGACCAAAGGCGCGGTCAGCGATGGCACCTTAAATGGCGACCTGGTAGCGCGCTTTGCCGGCGATCCGACGCTCAGCCGCCAGGATCTGCGCAATATGGTGGCGGCGCTGAAAAAGCAGGGCATCAACCATATCAAGGGCAATCTGGTGATAGACACCTCGGTGTTCGCCAGTCACGATATGGCGCCAGGCTGGCCGTGGAACGATCTGACACAGTGCTTCAGCGCCCCGCCAGGTGCGGCGATTATTGATAAAAACTGCTTCTCGGTTTCGCTCTACAGTGCCAATACGCCCGGCGAAAACGCCTTTGTGCGCATCGCCTCTTACTATCCGGCGCACATGTTCAGCCAGGTGCGCACGATCGGACGCAACAGCGGTGACGGGCAGTATTGCGAGCTCGACGTGGTGCCCGGCGAGCTCAATCGCTACACGCTGACCGGCTGTATGCGCCAGCGTGCGGAACCGCTGCCCCTGGCGTTTGCCGTGCAGGATGGCGCCGCGTGGGCCGGCGAGATCCTTAAAGCGCAGCTGCGCGACGCCGATATTGATTACAGCGGCCATTTAGTGCGCCAGACGCAGGTGACGTCACCGGGTACGGTGCTGGCCTCGACGCAGTCCGCACCGCTGCACAACCTGCTGCACACCATGCTGAAAAAGTCAGACAACATGATCGCTGATACCGTGTTCCGCACCATCGGCCATCACTACTTTAACGTGCCGGGCACCTTCCGCGCCGGTTCGGATGCGGTCAGGCGTGTGCTGCGCGAAAAAGCCGGCGTTGACCTCGGCAACAGCATTCAGGTGGATGGCTCCGGCCTGTCGCGTCATGACCTGATCGCGCCGGATACCATGATGCAGGTGCTGCAGTTCATCGCCAAAAATGACGCCACGCTGAATTATATTTCGATGCTGCCGCTGGCGGGTTATGACGGCACGCTGCAGTATCGCGGCGGTCTGCACGAAGCGGGGCTGGATGGCAAAGTGTCGGCAAAAACCGGTTCGCTGCAGGGCGTCTATAATCTGGCTGGGTTCATCACCACGTCGAGCGGTGCGCGCGTGGCCTTTGTCCAGTTCCTCTCTGGCTATGCGGTACCGCCGGAAGACCAGAAAACGCGGCGGATTCCGCTGGTGCGCTTTGAGAGCCGGCTCTATACCGACATTAACAAGAACAACTAATGAAACTGTTGATCGTTGAAGATGATGCGTTATTACAATCGGGCCTGGCGCAGGCGCTGAGCAGCGAGGGCTACGCCGTGGATTGCGCTGGCAGCGCGGCGGAAAGCAACGCCCTGCTGCGCAGCAGCCAGTACAGCCTGATCGTGCTGGATCTCGGCCTGCCGGATCGCGATGGCGCCACGTTGCTGCGCCAGTGGCGGCGCGACGGCATCGCGGTGCCGGTGCTGATCCTGACCGCGCGCGATGCGCTGGAGGATCGCGTCGACGGGCTGGACGCCGGTGCCGACGATTACCTGGTCAAGCCGTTTGCGCTGGCAGAACTGCAGGCGCGGGTGCGCGCGCTGATCCGCCGCTATCAGGGGCACAGCGACAACCTGCTGCAGCAGGGTGATTTGACGCTCAATCTCAGCTCGCAGCAGGTGCTGCTGGAGAATCTGCCGCTGGAGATCACCCCCAAAGAGTTCGCCCTGCTCACCCGCCTGCTGATGCGCGTGGGGCAGAATGTGCATCGCGAAACGCTGCAGCAGGATCTCTACAGCTGGAACGACGATCCCGGCTCCAACACATTAGAAGTCCACATTCATAATCTGCGCCGTAAGCTGGGGAAAGATCGCATCAAAACCGTGCGCGGCGTTGGCTACCGGCTGGAACTGCGCGAATGAACAGCATGCGTCAGCGGTTACTGATCATGCTGGCGCTGATTCTCCTCACCTGCCAGGTGATGAGCGCCATCTGGCTGTGGCACGAAAGCCGCGAACAGATCAGTTTCCTCGTCAACGAAACCCTGTCGGCCCAGGCGCGTAACGATCGCGTGGAGAATGAGATCCGTGAGGCCATCGCTTCGCTGTTGCTGCCTTCGCTGGTGATGGTAAGCCTGACACTGCTGCTGTCGTTCTGGGCCATCAACTGGATTATCCGTCCGCTCAAATCGTTACAGGACAGCCTTGCCCACCGCTCTGCCGACAACCTGACGCCGCTGCCGATTTACTCCGAGATGGATGAGATTGTTGCGGTCACCTCCTCCATCAACCAGCTGTTTTCCCGTCTCGACCACACGCTGCAGCAGGAGCGATTATTCACCGCCGACGCCGCGCACGAGCTGCGTACGCCGCTGGCCGGGCTGCGCCTGCATCTTGAGCTTCTGCATCAGCAGCAGGTGCCGCAAAGCGCCATGCTGATTGAGCGTATCGACCAGTTGATGCACACCGTCGAACAGCTGCTGATGCTGTCGCGCGCCGGTCAGGCGCTGGCGGGCGGCCACTATCAGCAGCTGCAGTGGCAGCGTGACATCATGCAGCCGCTGATGCCGGAGATGGCTGAACTGTATGCCCAGCGTCAGCAGACGCTGCACTGGCCAGACGGCGACGATGTGCCGCAGCAGGGTGAAGCGGTGCTGCTGCGCCTGATGCTGCGCAATTTGCTGGAGAACGCATCGCGCTACAGTCCGGAAGGCAGCAGCGTGCAGGTGAAGCTGCGTCAGATGCAACAGCAGGTCTGGGTTGAAGTGTGGGATCAGGGGCCGGGTATTGATGCCGATGCGGCAGAAGAGCTGACGCAGGCGTTCCGGCGGCGCGATCAACGCTATGGCGGCAGCGGCCTGGGCCTGAACATTGTGCTGCGTATTGTGCAGATGCATCGTGGCAGACTGGAACTGGTCAACCGCGAAGACAGCAGCGGACTGATTGCCCGCTGCTGTTTGCCAACGCAACTGATTGGCTGAACGCCATCAGAAGTGGGTGTTGAGGCTCATATAGTAAGTACGGCCTGATTCGTTATAGGTATTGGCACCGGCACCGTAGAGATAAGCGCCGGTGGTGGCGTTACCGGTGGTTTGCGCATTGCCCTCACGGAAGTGGCGCTTATCGAACAGGTTATCGATGCCCAGCGTCACGCTGGCGTACTTATTGATATCGTAAGTACCGCTCAGGCCGACAATTGAGTACGGGCTCACTTTGTCGGTGGCGCTGCCGGTCACCGGCTGTCCTTTGTAGTCGTACTTCTTCGGCGTCTGGGTGCCGTACCACGTCAGGGTGGTTTGCAGCGACAGATCCTGCGTTGCCTGCCAGCTCAGCGTCGAGTTCAGCGTATACTCCGGAATGATCGACAGACGATCGCCGGTCTCCTTGTTCTTGCTCTGCAGCATGTAGGTGAAGTTGTTATTCCACATCACGCTGTCAGAGAAGGGAACATTGACCGTACCTTCCAGCCCTTCCACCACCGCTTTCGGCACGTTCTCCCAGCGATAGATATCCGTGGTGCCGTTAGAGGCTTTACCTGAAGGCGCATAGCCGGCTTCAATCTTGTTACGGTAGTCGTTACGGAACCAGGTCAGACCGGCCTGATAACCTTCATGCTTCCACTCCAGCCCAACTTCTTTATTGATGCTGTTTTCCGCTTTCAGATTCGGATTACCCTGCAGATAGCAGGCGCCGGTGCTGGCGGCGCAGCCCTGGCCGTTGCTGTACAGCAGGTAGTTCGGGTTCGTCTGGTACAGACTCGGCGCTTTGTAGGCCCGGCCAATCCCCATCTTCAGCGTGAAGTCATCGCCCAGCCCCTGTGACAGGTTAAGCGACGGGCTCCAGTTGTTGCCAACGATGGAGTGATGATCGAAGCGCAGCGCCGGCGTCAGCATGGTGCTGTCGGTCAGCTCCATGTTGTCTTCGGCAAACAGGGAGAAAATCTCCGCCTGGGCATAAGGACTGCGGCCGGTGCTGGCGATGCCTGGCACGGCACCGTTGCTGGCGGCCTGGGTGGTCGACGAAGGATCTTTCATGCGCTGCTGGTTCCACTCGGTGCCCAGCGTCGCGGTCTGATTGACGCCCAGCTCAAACGGCAGGCTGATTTCACTGTGCAGCAGCACATCGTCCAGCTGGATGGTATTGAACCCGCTGTTGGAGAAGATCCCTTCCGTGCCACCCGCCAGACCTTCATTAATGCGCGTATTGCGGGTTTTCTCGTAGCGCGCCCAGCTGCTGGTGCTGATGCCGTTGTCCCACGCGCCGGTCCATTTCAGTGAAATATTCTGGCGATACAGACGGTTGGTTTCATCGCCGTACAGGCTCTTTACCAGCGCGTTAGTGTTGGTGTTCTGCGTATCGCCCGCGTACAGGTTGCCCTGACGACTGTAACCGGCCTGCAGCTCCAGCGTCTGCATGGGCGCAAACGCCCAGCTCAGCAACGCATTGATGTCTTTGTTTACCGAGCCTTCGCGGCCTGCCGGGTAGCTGCCGGCATAGCTGCCGGTGCGCGCTGCCGCGTGCCCTTCATTGATGTCGTACGCGTCGGCCTGGGTTTTGGCTAAGCCGCCATACAGCCGGAAGTTGAAGTCGTCGCCCAGCGGCCCTTCAAGGCTGAAGTTGGTGCGTTTGGTCGCCCCTTCCGATTTGTGTTCCGGCGCGTTGAAGTAGGTATTCCACGAACCGTGCCACTGCTGATCGCTGTACTTTTTGGTGATGATGTTCACCACACCGCCCGCCGCGCCGTTACCGTAGCGCACCGCGGCCGGCCCGCGAATCACGTCGATGTGATCAATCATCTCCGGCGGCACCCAGTTGGTATCGCCGCGCGTATCACGCTCACCGCGCCAGCCGAGACGCACTGAGTTACGGCTGGTGATCGGCATGCCGTCCACCATGATCAGGGTATTTTCCGGTCCCATGCCGCGAATATCGATCTGACGGTTGTTGCCGCGCTGGCCGCTGGTCGAGTTACCGGTCAGGTTAACCCCCGGCATGGTACGGATAATTTCTGAGACATCGCGCGCCGGTGGATGCTTTTTGATCTCATCGGCGGTGATGGTGGACACCCCCGGTGCCTGCAGCGTCTGCTGCTGGGCCGTCACCATTAAGGTGCCACCGTCCATCGCGCTGGCATCGGGAGAAGAGGCGTTGCTGGAAGTCGTCTTGCTGGAAGTCTCTGCTGCCCAGGCGCTGCCGGAGAGCAGTGAGGCGCTGAGCCCCAGTTCGATCAAAATAGCGAAGGTTAACCGCGAGTAATGCTTCATTTTTTTCATTCCTGGAAGGCCAGTTCTGCGCCACAGCGGAGTGACTGGCGAGCCGGTGAGAAGATCCCTGTCTTTATCGCGCAGCCGTTCACACCTGGCAGGGCCATCCTTTGCTGAATCCCATGACTTACCGGGTGCCAGACGGAACGTGCGTGCTCATTTTGAGCGCAGCCACCCTATTGCAAATGCAAATAATTATCAATAGTATTATTTATCAATCCTATGTAAACCTCCCCGTACAGACGGCGACTGGCAGCCCCTATGACCTGGCGAAATGATGGAATTGGTAGCGAAGCCTGGTGGCAGGAGCAACAGACTCAGGGCATTCCGCGCATTGAGCCGCAGCAGGATGGCACCTGTCTGGTGACCTTCTTCTGGCGCGATCCGCAAGGCAGTGAAACCACCTCCCACACCCAGCGCGTGTGGATCAACATCACCGGCGTGACCGATCACCACCAGCGGCGCCCGCCGCAATCGCTGATGCGCGTCGCCAGTAGCGATGTCTGGTACTGGCAAACAGTGCTGCCGTCACACTGGCGCGGCAGCTACTGCCTGATGCCGGATCGGCAGGCCGGCGATTTCAGCGGCGAGCCTGACATGCATGCGCTGCGCCACTGGTGGCGCGAAAAATTCCCTGCCGCGCAGGCCGATGCGCTCAATCCGCTGCGCAGCTGGTCCGGCGGACGCGGCATGGGCGTGTCACCGCTGCACCTGCCTGACGCGCCCGACCAGCAGGTGTGGCGTGCGGTGGATGAGGGCCGCGCCCCGGCGCTGACGCTGCAGGTGCAGCAGTGGGACAGCGCGCTGCTCGGCAATCGTCGCCGGGTGTGGCTGT
The DNA here is from genome assembly GCF_018726825.1 of Pantoea sp. B270. Classification (NCBI taxonomy): domain Bacteria; kingdom Pseudomonadati; phylum Pseudomonadota; class Gammaproteobacteria; order Enterobacterales; family Erwiniaceae; genus Pantoea; species Pantoea sp. B270. The sequence continues at coordinate 3,132,610 of NZ_JAHCSX010000001.1, read as the reverse complement.
ACGCCACAGGCGAGGCGCAGCACGGCCCGCGTCCGCTGGCGATACTGCTCGATGGTCAGTTCTGGGCGCAGCAGATGCCGATCGCCGGACCGCTGCAGCAGCTGACCGCCGCGGGCAAGCTGCCGCCGGCGGTCTACCTGTTTATCGACATCATCGATCGCGAACACCGCAGCCGCGAGCTGCCATGCAATCCGCAATTCTGGCAGGCGGTGCAGCAGGAGCTGTTGCCGCAGGTAGCACGCTGGATGCCGTACGATGCGCAGCCGGCGCGCACGCTGGTTGCCGGACAAAGCTTTGGCGGTCTGGCCGCGGTGTTTGCCGCGCTGCACTTTCCCCACACCTTTGGTAATGCGCTCAGCCTGTCCGGCTCCTTCTGGTGGCCGGAGCGTGGTAACCCGCATGGCTGGCTGTTGCAGGCGCTGGACCATGGCCTGGCACCTCGCCAGCCGCTGCGTTTCTGGCTGGAGGCAGGCCAGCGTGAAGGCCTGATTCTGCAAGCCAATCAACAATTACAACAACAACTTACCGCTGCCGGCTATCAGGTGCATTACCAGCCGGTAGAGGGCGGCCATGACGCGCTGTGCTGGCGCGGTGGCCTGCTCGACGGTCTGCAAGCTTTGTGGCGCAATCCAAATTCATTCATCACGCCAGACGTGAACCGGAGCGACAGTAAATTCTCTGATGAACGACACTATGATTGACCAACAAACTCTGCCGCTGGTGGCAGCGCAGCCTGGCATCTGGATCGCCGACCAGCTCAGCCGCCATCACAACGCTTACGCGGTCGCGCACTTTGTCGAACTGCGCGGCGACATCAACAGCGCGCTGCTGGCGCAGGCCATCGTCGACGGCATGCAGGAAGCCGATACCCTGAATATGGCGTTCGGCGAAATCGACGGCGAGCCGCTGCAGTGGCCGCAGCCGCAGACCTTCAGCCTGCCAGACATCGTTGATCTGCGCGGCGAAGCGGATGCCGCTGCCGCCGCGCGCGCCCTGATGCGTGCCGATATGCAGGGTGACCTGCGTGTGCTGAGTGGCGCACCGCTGTGGCACCATCGTCTGTTCCGCCTCGGCGAACAGCACTGGTTCTGGTATCAGCGCTATCACCATCTGGTGGTGGATGGCTTTAGCTTTACCGCGCTGACGCGCCGCATCGCCAATCTGTACAGCGCCGCCGTACAGCAGCAGCAGCCTGAGCCGACACCGTTTATTCCTTTCAGCGCCGTGGTTGACGAGTATCAGCGCTATCAGCAATCGGCGTCTTACACCCGTGACGGCGAATTCTGGCGCGAAAAAGGCCGCGCCCTGCCCGCGCCCGCCTCGCTGTCGCCACTGCCGCTGGCCGGTCAGAGCGCCAGCACTGATCTGCTGCGCCACAGCGTTACGCTGGATCGTCACCGCTTCCAGACGCTGACCAGCCAGCATCCACAGCACAGCGCCGCCGATCTGGCCTTTGCGCTGGTAGCGCTGTGGCTGGCTCGCCTCAGCGGACAAAATGATTTTGCTGCCGGCTTCATCTTCATGCGCCGCATCGGCTCCGCCGCGCTGTGCGCCACCGGTCCGGTGATCAACGTGCTGCCGATGGCGGTGCACTATCAGCCGGGACAAACGCTCGGCGATCTCGCCGCTCAGCTGGCCGCGGAAGTGAAAAAAATGCGCCGTCATCAGCGCTACGATGCTGAACAGGTGCAGCGCGATCTCGGCCGCCTCGGCGATAGCGATCCGCTGTATGGCCCGGTGATCAACCTGAAGATGTTTGACTACCAGCTCGATTTCGCCGGCATTGAAGGCATCACGCATCAGCTGGCCTCCGGCCCGGTGCGCGATCTGGAAATCGCAATTTACCTCAGCGAGCACGGCGATCTGACGCTGGAGCTGCTGGCGAACGCGCAGCGCTATGCTGCCGAGACGCTGCAGCGCCATGCCAGCCGCTTTGCCCTGCTGCTCAGCCAGCTGGCCGCGCAGCCGCAGCGCACGCTGGGCGAGCTCGATCTGCTGACGCCAGCGGAGCAGCAGCAGATTGCGGCCATCAATCAGACCGCCCATCCGCTGCCGGCGGAAACCCTGGCGTCGCTGCTGGCGCAGCAGGCGCAGCGCACCCCGGACGCACCGGCACTGGCCGATGCGCAGCACCAGCTGAACTATCGCCAGATGCAGCAGCAGGTATTCGCGCTGGCGGCCGATCTCAGCGCGGCCGGCGTGCAGCAGGGTGATATCGTCGCCGTGGCGCTGCCGCGTTCGGTGCAGCTGTCGCTGGCGCTGCAGGCGATTGTGACGCTCGGGGCCGCTTATCTGCCGCTGGATACCGGCTATCCGGACGAGCGGCTCCAGCTGATGCTGGAAGACGCCGCGCCCAAAACGCTGATTACCGCTGCCGCGCTCAGTGCCCGCTTCCGCGCCATCGCGCCGGTCAGTCAGCTGCACTTTGACACCCTGTACAATGCCGAACATGCACCGGCCCCGGCCAGCGCGCCGACGCCGCAGGATGGCGCGTACATCATCTATACCTCCGGCTCTACCGGCCGGCCGAAAGGCGTGCTGGTCGGCCATCAGGCGATCGTTAATCGCCTACTGTGGATGCAGGATCGTTATCCGCTGCAGGCGGATGACGTGGTGCTGCAGAAAACGCCGAGCAGCTTTGATGTCTCGGTGTGGGAGTTCTTCTGGCCGCTGCTGGTCGGCGCGCAGCTGGTGATGGCGCCGCCAGATGCACACCGCGATCCGGAAGCCTTACAGCAACTGTTTGCCCGCTACAAAGTTACCACCACGCATTTCGTACCCTCGATGCTGGCGGCCTTTGTCGCGGCGCTCGACCACCCCGCCGCGATAGCGTGCTGCGCCAGCCTGCGCAACGTGTTCTGCAGCGGTGAAGCATTGCCCACCGATCTGTCGCGCAGCTGGGAAACATTGACCCGCGTGCCGCTGCACAATCTGTATGGGCCGACCGAAGCGGCCGTTGATGTCAGCTGGTATCCGGCGTATGGCGCGGCGCTCGCCGCTGTCGATGGCCCAAGCGTACCGATCGGCTTCCCGGTGTGGAACACCGGCCTGCGCATTCTTGATGCGCAAATGCAGCCGGTGCCGCCGGGCGTGGCCGGCGATCTCTATCTTACCGGCATTCAGCTGGCGCACGGCTATCTCAACCGGCCGGAGCTGACCGCCAGCCGCTTTATCTCCGACCCGTACGCCGCTGGCGAGCGCATGTACCTGACCGGCGACGTAGCGCGCTGGCTGGACAACGGTGCGGTGGAGTATCTCGGGCGCAGCGATGACCAGCTGAAGATCCGCGGTCAGCGCATTGAGCTGAACGAAATCGATCATGCGCTGTGCGCCCAGCCCGGCATTGAGCAGGCGGTGACGCATGCGGTGGTGCTGGGCAGTGCGACGGCACAGGGCGATGCACGTCAGCTGGTGGGCTACGTGGTTGCGCCTCAGCCGGTGGATGGCGATGCGCTGCGTCAGGCGCTGGCACAGCAGCTACCGGCACACATGGTGCCGGTGGCCATCGTCCAGCTGGAGGCGCTGCCGCTCAGCAGTAACGGCAAACTGGATCGCAAAGCGCTGCCGCTGCCGCAGAGCACCACGCAGCGCCGGGGGCGCGCGCCACTGCCCGGTTTAGAGAGCACGCTGGCCGCAGCGTTCTGCCGCCTGCTGGCCTGCGACACGATCGGTGCGCAGGATGATTTCTTTGCGCTCGGTGGCCATTCGCTGCTGGCGATGCGCCTGGCAGCGCAGCTGCGCCGCGAGCTCCAGCTGCCGGTCTCGGTCGGGCAGATCATGATCGCCCCGACGGTGGAAAAACTGGCGACGCTGCTGAGCGATGGACAATCCCATCAGCAGGCGGGCTTTGAAGCGGTGCTGCCGCTGCGTAAAGGCAGCGGACCGACGCTGTTCTGCTTCCACCCGGCGTCCGGCTTCGCCTGGCAGTTCAGCGTGCTGCAGCGTTATCTTGACCCACGCTGGTCACTGGTCGGCATTCAGTCGCCTGACACGCAGGGACCGCTGAATCAGAGCGCGCACCTCGATGAGGTCTGTGAAGCGCATTTGCGTACGCTGCGCAAGGTACAACCGCACGGGCCCTACTATTTCCTCGGCTACTCGCTGGGCGGTACGCTGGCGCAGGGCATTGCTGCCCGGCTGGAAGCGGCGGGTGAAGAGGTCGCCTTCCTTGGCCTGCTCGACACCTGGCCGCCGGAAACGCAGAACTGGGATGAGAAACGCGGCGAGAATGTGCTGGATCCGGCGGTGCTGGAGGAGGTGAATCGCGAGCGCGAACAGTTTATCGCCGCGCAGCGCCATCAGGCCGGTGAAGAGATGCAGGCCATGTTCGATACCATCGAAGCCAACTACGCCAGCTCGGTGCGTCTGCTGGCCACGGCGCGCAGCGCACGCTTCGGCGGCCGCGCTACGCTGTTCCTCGCCGAACAGACGCAGCAGCCAGGCCAGGATGCGCGCCGCGCCTGGGCGCCCTATGTCGGTGAGCTGACGGTGTGGCCGATGGATTGCGCCCACGTCGAGATTATCTCGCCTCGCATGTTTGAGCAGATCGGGCCGCTGTTGCAGCAGTTGCTGGCGTAGCGGTTTTGCCCTAACCCTCTCCCGGCGGGAGAGGGAACCGTATGGCAGAAAACGTTTACACCACAGCCCCTTTCCCGCCTTAGCGCCCGCGCCCCAGCGGCACAATCATTGGCGTATGCGCCACCGGATCCTCAACAATCACACAGCGTAATCCGTACACCTGCTCAATTAGCGCTGGCGTCACAATCTCGCCAGGCTTGCCCTCGGCAATGATCTTCCCGTGACGCATGGCGATCAGATGGGTGGCGTAGCGGCAGGCGTGATTAAGGTCGTGCAGCACCACCACCAGCGTGCGGCCATGCTGCTGATTGAGCGTCTGCATCAGCTCAAGCAGATCAATCTGGTGGGTAATATCCAGCCAGGTGGTGGGCTCATCCAGCAGCAGCAGCGGCGTCTGCTGCGCCAGCACCATGGCAATCCACACGCGCTGACGCTGCCCGCCGGACAGGGTATCAACCGCCTGTTGCGCCAGGTCCGCCACGCCGGTGGCCAGCATCGCCTGCTGCACCGCCGCTTCATCCTCCGCGCGCCAGCGGCCAAACAGTGACTGATACGGATAACGTCCGCGCGCCACCAGCTCGCTCACGCTGATGCCCGCCGGTGCGTTTGAACTCTGCGGCAGCAGGCCAAGACGGCGAGCCACCTCTTTGGTGGGATAACGTGCAATCGCCTCGCCGTCCAGCAGCACGTCGCCTTTCAGCGGCGCCTGCAGGCGGCTGAGAGTACGCAGCAGGGTGGATTTACCGCAGGCGTTAGGGCCGATAATCACGGTCAGCTCCCCTTGCGGAATCGCCACCGAGAGATTTTCCGCCACCACTTTTTTGTCATAACCCAGCGTCAGGCCTTCGCCATACAGCCGTGAAGGAATATCGATCATTGGCGTCGCGCCTCCCGCACCAGTAACGCAATCAGATAGAGTCCGCCCAGGCTGACGGTGATCACGCCAACCGGCAGTTGATAAGGCAGGAACAGATGCTGCGCGGCATAATCGGCGGCGCACAACAGCAGCGCGCCGCACAGCGCCGCCAGCCATAACGCGCCTTTTTCCCCGCCGCTCAGCCGGCGCGCAATCTGCGGCGCCAGCAGCGCCACGAACGAGATCGGCCCCGCCAGCGCGGTAGACGCCGCGGTCAGCAGCACGCCCAGCAGCATCAGCCACAGGCGGCTGCGCTCCACCGGCACGCCGAGCGCGCAGGCGGTGTCGTCGCCCATCTCCAGCAGACGCATGCGGCGCGTTAACAGCGCCACCAGCAGCAGCGACAGCAGCAGCACCGTCACCACCGGCGGCGTTTTCGCCCAGGTGATGCCGTTAAGCGAGCCGGCGCTCCACAGCCCGGCGCTGAGCGCCGACTCCAGCGAAGCGCTGATAATCAGCCAGGCATTGAGCGCCATCAGCAGCGCGCGCACGCTAATGCCCACGATGATTAACCGAAACGTTTCCACCCCGTTGCGCCAGGCAAACAGGTACACCAGCGCAGCCGTCGCGATACCGCCGATCAGCGCGGCCCCGGTCATTGCGGTAATACTTTGATTGAACAGCACCAGCGCCACCAGCACACCGCTGTAAGCGCCGGTATTGAAGCCGAGAATATCCGGGCTGCCGAGCGGGTTACGCAGCAGCGACTGAAAAATTGCCCCGCTAACACCCAGCGCCGCACCGATCAGCAGCGCCATCAGCACGCGCGGCAGCCGCCACTCCACCACAATCAGCTGCACATTAGCCGCTCCCTGCCCGCGCAGCGCCTGCCACACCTGCTCCGCCGTAATCGGCAGCGTACCGCGCGTCAGCGCCAGCCACGTCAGCAGCGCACACGCTAATAGCAGCCAGCCGCCATGCAACCAGGCACGCCGCGTCATAATCCACCTCGCCCGCGCTGGCGCCGTACCAGCAAAATCAGCATCGGCGCGCCAAGGATGGCGGTCACAATTGAGACGCGCAGTTCGCCCGCCACCATCATCCGCCCCAGAATATCCGCCGCCAGCAGCAGCGCCGGGGTGATCAGCGCCGTCGCCGGCAGCAGCCAGCGGTGATCGTTGCCCACCAGCCAGCGGGCAAAATGCGGCGTCATCAGGCCGATAAAAGCGATCGGCCCGACGGCGGCGGTCGCCGCGCCGCTCAGTAAGGCAATCGCCAGCAGGCCCAGCAGTTGGGTGCGCACCACGCGCGTACCCAGCGCCGCCGCCATATCGCCGCCCATGCTCAGGCTGTTCAGCGACTGCGCCAGTCCCAGCGCCAGCGCCGCACCGGCCAGCACCGCCGGGCTCAGGGTACGCAACACGCTGAAATCGCGGATATCCAGCGAGCCGCTCTGCCAGAAGCGCAGGTGATCGTAAATGTCCGGATTGAGCAGCGACAGGCCGGAGGTTAAGCCCTCCAGCACCGCCGCCAGCGCCACGCCCGCCAGCGTCAGACGCACCGGATTGACGCGCCCGCCGCCCATCGCGCCAATCACCGTCATCAGCAGCGCCGCCAGCAGCGCGCCGCTGAAGGCCAGTGTCAGCCACTGCAGCGGGGAGTCCGCTCCCAGCAGCGCGATGCCGAGCACTATGGCAAAACCGGCACCGGCGTTCACGCCCAGAATGCCCGGCTCGGCCAGCGGATTACGCGTCAGGCTCTGCATCAGCGCGCCAGCCAGCCCCAGCGCCACACCCGCCAGCAGACCGGCCAGCGTGCGCGGCAGGCGCGCATCGCGCACGATGATGCACTCCGCGCTGGAGCAGGAGGCGGTGAGAGCGTGATACACATCGGAAAGCGGTATTGATTTGGCACCCAGCATCAGACTGAGCGCCATGAGGAGCAAAAGCAGAATCCCTGAGCCTGCTAATGCACGGATCTGGCGCATAGCGTTCTAAACCTTCACTGTTCGACGTCGTTGCGGTGCAACGTAATGTGATAATGATATTTGTTATCGTTATTACTCGCGTTTGCCTATGTTACCATGAGTCGCCTCGCGGATGATGAGGAAAATTGGTGCAAAAAGGCGAAACAATGAACAAACCCTCTCACTTTATCGATCTCTCACTGCTGAAAACCCACGCGGCGTTTCGCGCGGTGTTTATTGCGCGTTTTATCTCGATTGTGGCGCTCGGCATGCTGGCCGTTGCCGTGCCGGTGCAGATTCAGCAGATGACCCATTCACCGCTGCTGGTGGGCCTCGCCGTCACACTGTCCGCTGCCGGCATGTTTACTGGCCTGCTGACCGGCGGCGTGCTCGCCGATCGCTATGAGCGTAAGAAGTTGATCCTGTTTGCCCGCACCACCTGCGGGCTGGGCTTTGTCGCGCTGGCGATAAATGCCGCGCTGCCCGCGCCTTCGCTGCTGGCGGTCTATCTGCTTGGCTTGTGGGACGGCTTTTTTGGCGCGATTGGCGTCACGGCGCTGCTGGCCGCTACGCCAGCGCTGGTGGGGCGCGAAAACATCATGCAGGCCGGTGCCATTACCATGCTGACGGTGCGCTTCGGCTCGATTTTATCGCCGGCAATTGCTGGTGTAGTGATCGCGCACGGCGGCGTGCTGTGGAATTACGGACTGACCGCCTTCGGCACGCTGCTGACGGTGCTGACGCTGCTGAAGCTGCCTGCGCTGCCCCCGCCTCCGCAGCCGCGCGAGCATCCGCTGCGGGCGCTGGCATCCGGCGTGCAGTTCCTGTTCGCCAGCCCGCTGGTCGGCATGGTGGCGCTGACCGGTGCGCTGGTGACGCTGGCCAGCGCCATCCGCGTGCTGTACCCGGCGCTGGCACCGCACTGGTCAGTCAGCGCCGACCAGCTCGGCATGCTGTACGCCGCCGTGCCGCTCGGTGCCGCCGTGGGCGCATTTACCAGCGGCAGGCTGAAACAGGCGGCGCGCCCTGGGCGGCTGGTGCTGGGCAGTGCCGTGGCCGGTTTCGTCGCCCTGGGCCTGTTCAGCCTGATGCCGACGCTGTGGCTGGCGCTGCTGTGTCTGGCGGGCTTCGGCTATTTCAGTGCCATCAACAGCCTGGTGCAGTACGCGATGATTCAGCTGCTGACGCCGGATCATCTGCTGGGCCGCATCAACAGCCTGTGGACGGCGCAGAACGTGTGCGGCGATGCCCTCGGCGCCGCGCTGATTGGTGCCCTCGGTTCGTGGCTGTTACCGGCGCAGGCTGCCGCGGCGTTTGGCTGTGCCGCGACACTGCTTGGCGTCATGATGTGGCTGATGATGAAAGGATTGCGGCGCTATCAGGCGCCCGCGCCCGTGCTGGCGCAGCAAACATCATGATTTGACGAACAGCTGATGCAGACGCGTCAGCAGATTGCTGGCGCTGTAGTAATCCAGGCGGAAGGTGTCGATACCCAGCGCATAGACCTGCTTATCGCGCACCGCCGCGTTTTGCGCCAGGAACGGGTTGCTCAGCACTGACTGCGTGGTTTTGTCATCGCCGGCAAACAGCAGGAAGCTGTGGCCGGTCAGGCTGGCGGCGAGATTCTCGCCCGAGAGCTGAATAATGTCTTTGCGCTGGCCCATGCTGTGCCCCTGTTGCGTGCCGGCCGGCGGCTGCGCCAGGGTAAAACCGAGCTGCTGCAGCAGTTTGCCCTGCGCCGATGCGGCGGTCCACAGATTCACCGCCCGGCCATCACCGTTCCATACCATCGCGGAGACCGGCTGCGGCGGCAGCGTAATGGCCTGCTTCAGCGCCGCTTCGCGATCGTCGAACTCTTTTACGCGCTGCGCCGCCTGTGCTTCATGGCCGGTGGCCTGCCCCAGCAGCGTAACCACATCCTGCCAGCTCTTATCGTCGTAGTTGACCACCAGCGTGGGTGCAATGGCGGACAGCTGACTGACCAGCTTCAGGGCGGAGTCATTACCGGTGGCGCTGACGATAATCAGATCCGGGGCTTGCGCCGCAATCGCCTCGGCGTTCGGCTCACCAATGTACAGCCGCTTAACGTGGCGCTGCTTTGCCACCTCGCCCCACTGACGGAAGAAGCCCTGATCGTCGGCCAGGCGGCTTTTCGGTGCGGTCGCGCCTGAGGCGATGACCGGCGCGTCAATCGCCAGCAGCGAGCCGGTCAGCGTGACGCTGGTGGAGACAATGCGCTGCGGTGCCTGGTTAAGCGTTACCGTTCCGGTCGCGCCCTGTACGCTGCGCGGCCATCCCTGGTCGGCCCGCGCTGTCCATGACAGTGACTGGAAAATGAACAACAGGACAGCCATGCCCCATAAACCGCATTTATTCATAAGTTTTGATCCACCTTTTAGCTTAATGCCTGGCCCGGCGTCAGCCGCCGCTTACGTCTGACAGCACGGTAAATCCCGCGAATGGATTGACTCTTTGCCCCTTTCGACGTAGGTTACAGAGCCATAATAAAAATGATAATCATTCTTAATAATCTTATCATTTATAGGTGAAAATTATGGTGGAAAGCTCCACGTTTGAAAATACCTGGCTGAAGGATTTTTCCGCGCTGTGCCGCGGTTTCCTTTTCACCTCGCCATGGCGCAGCCTGGCCACCCAGGGCTGCTATACCACGATCAACACGCCGGTGGGCGATGCCGCGCTGCTGCAGGGCGACTTTCAACAGCAGCTGCGCCAGCACTTTGCCGCGGCGAAAAAGCAGGGGATCGCCAATCCGCTGCTGGTGGGCGCGATTCCGTTTGACGTCAGCCAGCCAGCGTCGCTGTTCATACCCGAATCCTGGCAGAGCTTTAATCGCGCCGACCTGCAACAGGCGCTGCCGGCGCAGCAGAGCGATCTGCCGGCAGTGCGGCGGCGGACGGCAGTGCCAGACCACGCGGTATTTACCCGCATGGTGGCCGACGCCGTTGCCACCATTCAGCGCGGCGATCCGGACAAAGTGGTGCTGTCGCGCCTGATGGATATCGTCACGGAGCAGCCGGTGGATACCGCCGCGCTGATGCAGCGCGTGATCGCGCAAAATCCCAATAGCTACCATTTCCATCTGCCACTGGCGGAAGGAGGCGCGCTGGTGGGTGCCAGCCCGGAACTGATGCTGCGCAAACAGGGGCGCGATTTCTCCTCCTGCCCGCTGGCCGGCTCGGCGCGCCGCCATCATGACGACGCCAGCGCCGATCGCGTGGCAGGTAACACCCTGATGGCGTCAGCCAAAGACCGCCACGAACATCAGCTGGTGACCGACGCGATGCGCAGCACGCTGCAGCCGCGTAGCCGACTACTGTCAGTGCCTACCGTGCCGTCGCTGATCACCACCGCCACGCTGTGGCATCTGGCGACGCAAATCGATGGCGAAGTGCAGGATGAGCGCGAAAACGCGCTGTCGCTGGCGGCGCTGCTGCACCCAACCCCTGCGCTGAGCGGCTTCCCGCACGCCCGCGCACAGCAGCTGATTCAGCAGCTCGAACCCTTTGATCGCCAGCTGTTTGGCGGCATCGTCGGCTGGTGCGACAGCGAAGGCAACGGCGAATGGGTGGTGACCATTCGCTGCGGAACGGTAAACGGCACGCGCGTGCGGCTGTTTGCCGGCGCTGGCATCGTCGCCGACTCACAACCGGAATCAGAATGGCGTGAAACGGGTGTGAAGCTGGACACCATGTTGCGCGCTTTTGGACTGCAATAAAGGAACAAGCATGAGCATTCCCTTCAGCCGCTGGCCGGCACATCTGGCCGCGCGCTACCGCGAAAAAGGCTACTGGATCGACGTGCCGCTGACCGACATCATCGACCGCCATCGCGAAAACGACGCTATCGCCGTGATCGACGGCCCTGTGCAGCTCAGCTACTGCCAGCTGGCGCAGCGCAGTGATAATCTGGCGGCGGCGCTGCAGCGGCGCGGTTTACAGCGCGGTGACACGGCGCTGGTGCAGCTCGGCAACGTGGCGGACTTTTACGTTACGCTGTTTGCCCTGTTTAAGCTGGGCGTGGTCCCGGTGTACGCGCTGTTCAGCCATCAGCGCACTGAACTGCTGGCCTATGCGCAGCAGATTGCACCGAAACTGCTGATTGCCGATCGCCAGCACGCGCTGTTTGCCAGCGACGACTTCATCGCCACGCTGTGCGAGGCGCAGCCCACGCTGCAGCAGGTGATCCTGCGTAACGACGCGCAGACGGAAAATACGCTGGCGTCGCTGCAGGATGAAGCGGCTGGCGATTTTATCGCGACACCGACGGCCGCCGATGAAGTGGCGTTTTTCCAGCTCTCCGGCGGCAGCACCGGCACGCCGAAGCTGATTCCGCGCACCCACAACGACTACTACTACAGCATCCGCGCCAGCGACGAGATTTGTCACATCAACGCCGACACGCGCTATCTGATCGCCCTGCCCGCGCCGCATAACTTCGCCATGAGTTCCCCCGGTTCGCTCGGGGTGTTCTATGCCGGTGGCCAGGTGATTCTCGCCGCGGATCCCAGCGCCACGCTCTGTTTCCCGCTGATTGAGCAGCACCAGGTGACCGATACCGGACTGGTGCCGCCGGCGGTCAGCCTGTGGTTGCAGGCAATTCAGGAGTGGGGCAGCAACACAGCGCTGGCCTCGCTGCAGCGCATTCAGGTGGGCGGAGCCAAACTGGGCGAAACGCTGGCCGCACGCATTCAGCGTGAAATCGGCTGCCAGCTGCAGCAGGTGTTTGGCATGGCGGAAGGGCTGGTTAACTACACGCGCTTCGGCGATGACGAGCAAACCATTCTGACTACTCAGGGGCGGCCGATTTCGGAAGATGACGAAGTGTGGGTGGCCGACGAGAACGGCAATCCGCTGCCGCCGGGCCAGGTGGGTCGCCTGATGACGCGCGGCCCTTACACCTTCCGGGGTTACTACAACAGCCCGGAGCACAATGCCGCCAGCTTCGACGCCAACGGTTTTTACTGCTCAGGCGATCTGATTGAGATCAACGCTCAGGGTTACATCACCGTACAGGGACGCGAAAAGGATCAGATCAACCGCGGCGGCGAGAAGATCGCGGCCGAAGAGATTGAAAACCTGCTGCTGCGCCATCCGGATGTGATCCACGCCGCGCTGGTGTCCATGCATGACGAGCTGATGGGTGAAAAGAGCTGTGCCTTCATTGTGGCGCGCCAGCCGGTGAAACCGGTCGCGCTGCGCCGCCATCTGCGCGAGCTGGGCATTGCCGAATTCAAACTTCCCGACCGCATTACCTGCGTCGACGCCCTGCCGCTGACCCCGGTGGGCAAAGTGGATAAAAAACGTTTACGCCAACAGCTTGCTGAGCAGACGCAAGCCTGATTTTTCCGGAGATTGTAATGGCTATTCCAAAACTGACGTCTTATGCGCTGCCCGCCGCCACTGAGCTGCCGGCTAACAAAGTACAATGGGCGCTGGAGCCGCAGCGCGCGGCGCTGCTGATTCACGATATGCAGGCCTATTTCCTCAACTTCTGGGGCGAAGACAGCCCGCTGGTGAATCAGGTGGTGGAGAACATTGCCCGCCTGCGCGCTTACTGTAAAGCGCAGGGCATTCCGGTGTTCTATACCGCCCAGCCCAACCAGCAAAGCGATGAGGATCGCGCGCTGCTGAATGATATGTGGGGGCCGGGGCTGAACAAACATCCGGATCAGCAGAAGATCGTCGACGCGCTGGCACCGGATCAGGATGATCAGGTGCTGACTAAATGGCGCTACAGCGCGTTCGTGCGCTCGCCGCTGGAATCTATCCTGCAGGAGATGGGCCGCGATCAGCTGATCATTACTGGCGTGTATGCCCACATCGGCTGCCTGACCACCGCTACCGACGCCTTCATGCGTAACATCCAGCCGTTTATGGTGGCCGATGCGCTGGCCGACTTCTCGCGCGACGAGCATATGATGGCGCTGACCTACACCGCAGGTCGCAGTGGCAAAGTGGTGATGACCGCCGACCTGATGCCGCTGCCACAGAGCAAGGACGCGCTGCGCGCGCTGATTCTGCCGCTGCTGGAAGATGATGACGTGCCGGAAGATGATGAAAACCTGATCGATTATGGGCTGGATTCGGTGCGCGTGATGGCGCTGGCGGCGCGCTGGCGTCAGGTGCACAGCGATATCGACTTCATCAGCCTGGCGAAAAACCCCAGCATTGATGGCTGGTGGGCGCTGCTGTCACGGGTGCCAGCATAATGAGCACCTGTTTTGATTTCAGCGGAAAAATTGTCTGGGTGACCGGTGCCGGCAAAGGCATCGGCTACCATACCGCGCTGGCGTTCCATCAGGCCGGTGCGCAGGTGACCGGTTTTGATTTGCACTTTGGCCAGGATGACTATCCGTTTGCCACCTGCCAGCTGGACGTCGCCGACAGCGCTGCGGTGCGCGACTGCTGTCAGTCACTGCTGGCCAGCCAGCCGCGGCTGGATATCCTGGTGAACGGCGCGGGCATTCTGCGCATCGGCAGCACCGATGCGCTGTCGTTTGCTGACTGGCAGGCGTGTCTCGCCGTCAACGCCGGCGGCGCGTTTAACCTGTTCCAGCAGACGCTGCCGGTCTTCCGCCAGCAGCGCGCTGGCGCGATTGTCACCATCGCCTCTAACGCCGCGCACGCCCCGCGCCTCGGCATGTCAGCCTATGGCGCGTCCAAAGCAGCGCTACGCAGCCTGTGCCAGACGGTTGGGCTGGAGATGGCACCGTATGGCGTGCGCTGCAATATTGTCTCACCGGGATCAACCGATACCGATATGCAGCGCAGCCTGTGGCATACGCCAGAAGCCGAGCAGGAGATGATCAACGGTTTCCCTGATCAGTACAAACTGGGGATCCCGCTGCGTAAGATCGCCCAGCCGCAGGAGATCGTGAACAATATCCTGTTCCTGGCCTCGGATCTTGCCAGCCACGTGGTGCTGCAGGATATTGTGGTGGACGGTGGCGCAACGCTGGGAGCCTGAGGCATGGCAATCTGGAAACGTACGGTGGATCTCGCCACGCTGAATCAGCTGGGCGATAACTCGCTGGTGGCGCATCTGGGCATCGTGTTTACCGCCATCGGTGGCGATTATCTGGAGGCCACCATGCCGGTAGACAGCCGCACGCAGCAGCCGTTTGGTCTGCTGCACGGCGGCGCGTCGGTGGTGCTGGCGGAGTCGATGGGCTCCATTGCCGGTTACCTGAGCGTGGAAGAAGGTAAAAGCGTGGTGGGCATTGAGGTGAGCGCCAGCCATCATCGGGCGGTGAGCAGCGGCGAGGTGCGCGGTGTTTGTCGTCCGCTGCATCTGGGAGCGCGCAATCAGAGCTGGCAGATTGAGATACGCAATGGTCGCGATCAGCTGTGTTGCAGTTCGCGGCTGACGGTGGCGGTGCTGGGGTAGGTTTGGTTCCGCTGCGGCCTGATGCCCTCACCCTGCCCTCTCCCACAGGGAGAGGGAATGTTTGTGCGGGCTGATGCTCTCTCCCACGGGGAGAAGGAATGATTGTACGGGCTGGTGCTCTGCGCTAAACAGCAATTAAAAAAGCGGCCATCTGGCCGCTTTTTTTGCTGACATCAACGCTGATAAATGATCTCGACGCCTTCGTCGTCGTCTTCATCCCAGTCATCATCCCAGTCTTCGTCTTCTTCCACTTCCTGAGCATTTTCCAGCGCTTCACGGTGGTAATCATCCCACATGAAGGCCACTTTCTCTGGCTGCTTCGCTTCTTCTTCCGCTTCTTTTGGATTCGCGATGATAAAGCTCATCACATCCCAGCACAGCTCATTGACACCGTCACGGCTGGCGGCGGAGATCAGATAGTATTTCTCATCCCAGCCCAGCGCTTCGGCAATGGCTTTGGCGCGGCTTTCCGCCTCTTCGCGGCTCAGCAGGTCGGTTTTATTGAACACCAGCCAGCGCGGTTTCTGGTACAGCTTGTCGCTGTATTTTTCCAGCTCGCCGAGAATGATGCGGGCGTTCTCTACCGGATCGGATTCGTCGATTGGCGCGATGTCGATAAGGTGCAGCAGCACACGGCAGCGCTCCAGATGCTTGAGGAAGCGAATTCCGAGGCCTGCGCCTTCCGCTGCGCCTTCAATCAGGCCGGGAATGTCGGCGACCACGAAGCTCTTTTCGCTGTCCATACGTACCACGCCGAGGCTTGGCACTAAGGTAGTGAACGGATAATCCGCCACTTTTGGCTTCGCCGCTGATACTGCGCGGATAAAGGTCGATTTACCGGCGTTTGGCAGACCCAGCATACCCACGTCTGCCAGCAACATCAGTTCCAGCTGCAGGTCGCGCTTCTCGCCCGGCGTGCCCATGGTTTTCTGACGCGGCGTACGGTTCACGGACGATTTGAAGCGGGTGTTGCCCAGACCGTGCCAGCCACCCTTCGCCACCATCAGCTTCTGCTCATGGCGCGTCATGTCGCCCAGCGTTTCGCCCGTGCCCTGATCGATCACGCGCGTACCCACCGGCACTTTAACAATGATGTCTTTACCGCGTTTACCGGTACAGTCACGGCTCTGGCCATTCTGGCCGCGTTCGGCGCGGAAAGATTTTTCGAAACGATAATCGATCAGGGTATTGAGGTTTTCATCCGCCAGCAGGTAAACATCACCGCCGTCACCGCCGTCACCGCCGTCCGGTCCCCCTTTGGGAATGTACTTCTCGCGGCGGAAGCTGACGCAACCGTTGCCACCATCACCCGCGACCACCAGGATCGTCGCTTCATCAACAAACTTCATTTTTTATCTCCGTCACACTGTCGTTTGCGCCACGCTGCGGGCGACAAACGGGTCCGCCAGGGTCTTCTGCGCTGACCGGCGGCGGATAATACAGGATTGGCAAAGCCATGTGTACATAAAGTGTACAGCAAACTGAGGCGCAAGGTCAGCGTGATTGCCGTAACCTGCGGCAGAATGTAAAAAGCCCCGCAAAGCTGCGGGGCCTTCCATTCGTGTGTTCAGACGTTAATCGTCTGCGGCACAACAACCTTACTCAGCAACGATGCTGATGTATTTACGGTTGTTAGGACCTTTAACTTCGAATTTAACTTTGCCGTCTGCGGTAGCAAACAGAGTGTGGTCACGACCACAACCTACGTTGTTACCGGCGTGGAATTTGGTACCACGCTGACGAACGATGATGCTACCTGCCAGAACAGATTCACCACCGAAACGCTTAACACCCAGACGTTTTGCATTGGAGTCGCGACCGTTACGAGTCGAGCCACCAGCCTTTTTATGTGCCATTTGTCAGATCTCCTCTTACGCGCTGATCACAGTGATTTTCACATCAGTGAACCACTGACGGTGACCAGCTTGCTTACGGTAGTGTTTACGACGACGAAACTTAACGATTTTAATTTTCTCGCCACGACCGTGAGCAACAACTTCTGCCTTGATCACACCGCCTGAAACCAGTGGCGCGCCGATTTTCACGTCTTCGCCATTTGCAATCATCAGAACCTGGTCGAACTCGATGGTTTCACCGGTTGCGATGTCCAGCTTTTCCAGGCGAACGGTCTGACCTTCGCTTACTCGGTGTTGTTTACCACCACTTTGGAAAACCGCGTACATATAAAACTCCGCTTCTGCGCATGCCTTTCTGTTCATCAGGCGGCGCGATAAATATTCACAATAGGGCGCGAATTCTACGCAAAACTCCAGCAGAAGACAAGTGCACTTTGCACTCTCTTGCAGAAAAAAAGCGCAAGACGAATGCAAACGTTTCTCAACCCGATTTTTCAAGTACAATCAGTAACAGATTACCTGAACTCACGCTGGGTAAAAGCGCTTACCATGCAGAAAACGAGTCAAAGCTGAACAGACGAATGAACTTAGAACAGATTAACGAATTAACCGCGCAGGACATGGCGGCCGTCAACCAGACCATCCTCGACCAGCTGAATTCAGATGTCTCACTGATTAACCAGTTGGGCTATTACATCATCAGCGGGGGAGGCAAACGCATCCGTCCGATGATCGCGGTGCTGTCAGCACGCGCGCTGAATTATCAGGGATCGCTGCATGTGACCAATGCGGCGCTGATCGAATTTATCCACACGGCGACGCTGCTGCACGATGATGTGGTGGATGAATCCGATATGCGCCGTGGCAAAGCCACCGCTAACGCCGCGTTCGGCAATGCGGCGAGCGTGCTGGTCGGGGATTTTATCTATACCCGCGCCTTCCAGATGATGACCAGCATGGGATCGCTGAAGATCCTTGCACTGATGTCCGAAGCGGTGAACGTGATCGCCGAAGGGGAAGTGCTGCAGCTGATGAACTGCAACGATCCGGATATCACCGAAGAGAGCTACATGCGGGTGATCTACAGCAAAACCGCCCGCCTGTTTGAAGCCGCTTCGCAGGCTTCGGCGATCCTCGCGGAGGCCACGCCAGCGCAGGAGAAAGCGCTGCAGGATTATGGCCGCTATCTCGGTACGGCGTTTCAGCTGATCGACGATCTGCTGGATTACAGCGCCGACGGCGAGACGCTGGGCAAAAATACCGGTGACGATCTGAGCGAAGGTAAGCCGACGCTGCCGCTGCTGCACGCCATGCACAACGGCACGCCCGAGCAGGCGCAGATGATCCGCAAGGCGATCGAAGAGGGTAATGGCCGTCATCTGCTGGAGCCGGTGCTGGCGGCAATGCAGCAAACCGGTTCGCTGGAATGGACGCGCAAACGCGCCGAAGAAGAGGCGGATAAAGCCATCGCCGCGCTACAGGCACTGCCAGAAACGCCGTGGCGCAGCGCGCTGGAAGCGCTGGCGCATATGTCGGTGCAGCGCGATTTCTGACCTGCTACGGGGCCGTCCGGCCCCGTTTTTATTTCTCCCCCCTGCTCTGCCCGTCTGATTACATTTCCTTGCAGCATTTTTGCGAAAAACTGCGCAGTTTCGTGCACAGGCAAAACAATTACTGGAAACATATGGAAATTTTTTGCTATAAAAATCCGGATTTTTCCAGTTATCTCTGCGCAGGAGAGCCACAGCGCTGCAGAGATGGAGCACTAACACGGACACGGAGAAGAGAGTTATGCATGCAAGGAGAGAAGACTGGCATCCGGCAGATATCATTGCGGCCCTGCGCAAGCGCGGTACGTCACTAGCCGCCCTGTCACGTCAATCTGGCCTCAGTTCATCGACGCTGGCCAACGCGTTGTCACGTCCCTGGCCTAAAGGTGAATGGCTGATCGCCACGGCGCTGAAGGTCCATCCTTCCGAGATCTGGCCCAGCCGCTATTTTGATCCGGTCACACAGCGTCTGCTGGATCGTAAAAAACGCATTCGATCGCCCCAGGATCTGAAAAAGATCGTCTCACGCGGGTAAAGCAAAAAAAAACCAGCCACGCTGTCGTGACTGGTTTTCATGCCTGGCAATCAGGACAAAGGATTACTCGCCGCTGACGCGCTCAATGTTGGCGCCTAACGCTTTCAGCTTGTCTTCAATGTGCTCGTAGCCACGATCGATGTGGTAGATACGATCCACCAGCGTCGCACCTTCTGCAATGCAGCCTGCCAGTACCAGACTGGCTGACGCACGCAGATCGGTCGCCATCACCTGCGCGCCGGACAAGGTTTCGACACCGTGACAGATAGCGGTGTTGCTTTCGATTTCGGCGTGCGCACCCATACGAATCAGCTCCGGGATGTGCATGAAGCGGTTTTCGAAGATGGTCTCGGTAATCACGCCGGTGCCTTCAGCCACCAGGTTGAGCAGCGTAAACTGCGCCTGCATGTCGGTCGGGAAACCAGGGTGCGGTGCGGTACGGATGTTAACCGCTTTCGGACGCTTGCCGTGCATATCCAGGCTCACCCAGTCTTCACCGACTTCAATCTCCGCACCCGCATCACGCAGTTTCGCCAGCACGGCGTCCAGCGTGTCTGGCTGCGCATTGCGGCACACCACTTTGCCGCGCGAGATAGCGCCGGCCACGAGGAAGGTGCCGGTTTCGATACGGTCCGGCAGCACGCGATAGACGCCGCCGCCGAGGCGCTCAACGCCCTCGATGGTGATTTTGTCGGTGCCGGCGCCGCTGATTTTCGCGCCCAGCGTGTTAAGGAAGTTTGCCGTGTCGACAATCTCCGGTTCACGCGCCGCGTTTTCAATGATGGTGGTGCCCGTCGCCAGCGTTGCGGCGCTCATGATGGTCACGGTCGCGCCCACGCTGACCTTATCCATCACAATGTGCGCGCCCTTCAGGCGGCCATCCACAGAGGCTTTAACATAGCCCTCTTCCAGTTTGATCTCGGCACCCAGCTGCTCCAGGCCGGTAATGTGCAGATCGACCGGACGCGCACCAATCGCACAGCCGCCCGGCAGAGAAACCTGGCCCTGGCCAAAACGCGCCACCAGCGGCCCCAGCGCCCAGATGGAGGCACGCATGGTTTTCACCAGATCGTACGGCGCACTGAAGACATTAACTTCGCGCGCATCAACGTGGACCGAACCATTGCGTTCCACGCGCGCACCGAGCAGGCTCAGCAGCTTCATGGTGGTATCGATGTCACGCAGCTTCGGCACGTTCTGAATCTCTACCGGCTCTTCAGCCAGCAGCGCAGCAAACAGAATCGGCAGCGCAGCATTCTTCGCCCCGGAAATGGTCACTTCACCGCTTAAACGGGTGGGGCCTTGCACACGAAATTTGTCCATTAACACGGCTCTCAATTATCTATCAACAAAACAGCCAGAGTGGCGCTTAGAAACCGTTGAGTTTACGGTCGCGCGCCCACTCGGCTGGGGTATAAGTCTTGATGGACACCGCATGAATACGGTTATCCGCAATGTATTCCATCAGCGGCGCGTACACAGCCTGCTGTTTCTTTACGCGGCTCAGCTCGCCAAACATTTCGCCCACGGCAATGACCTGGAAATGGCTGCCATCGTTGCTGAGAACATGTACTTCTTCTAACGGCAGCGCCTGCATTAGCACGGCCTGAACTTCACTATTTTCCATCGCTCATTGCTTCACTTGATAATAATAAGGCGGATATCTTAGAGGAAAGCGCCTGACTCTTAAATACGCAAAAGCCCCTGAAAAAATCAGGGGCTTTGTCAGCAGCGCCGTTAATCAGGCGATTTGTTCCGCAGAAACAATAATCTGCTGCAGGTTGTACAGCTTGATTAACGAGTCGAGCTTATCGGTGATACCACTGAAAAGCGGCGTTGTGCCCTGCGCCCGCGCGATTTCGCGCAGATGCACCAGCAGCGCCAGCCCGGCAGAATCAACCCGATCCAGCGCCGCCACGTCAATCGTGGTGATACCGGCCATGGCGCTGTCACGCGCCTGCCACAGCGCCAGCAGCGTATCGCGGTCCAGTTTGCCGCTCAGGGCCAGCGTGCTGGCAGTGCGCTGCCAGCGTAACGGTTCGCTCATTATTGCTGCTTGTCCAGGGTGATAGGCTGCGCGGCATAGGTTTTCAGCTGCGCAGTCAGGCCGTCGATGCCTTTGGTGCGCAGCAGATCGCTCCACTCATTCTGTTTGGTGGTGATCATGCTGATGCCTTCGGCAATCATGTCATAAGCCTGCCAGTTGCCGGTCTGGCTGTTCTTGCGCCACTGGAAATCAAGGCGCACCGGCGGACGACCGTTGGGATCGATGATGGTGACGCGAATCGCCACGATATTGGCATCGCCAATCGGCTGCTCAGGCTGAATCTGGTAAGTCTGGCCGTGGTACAACGCCAGCGCCTGACCATAAGCCTGCGCCAGATAATCCCCAAACGCGGCAAAGTAGGCGTCGCGCTGCGCCGGCGTGGCTTCGCGGTAGTAACGGCCCAGTACCAGCGCCCCCGCGTATTTAATCTGCACGTACGGCAGCAGCTCCTGGCGCACGATTTCGCGCAGGTAATTCGGATCCTGCTTAATCTTCGGCTGTTCGTTCTTCAGGCGGGTAAAGGTCTTCTCCGCCGCTTCGTTCATCATCTTGTACGGATTGCTCTGGTTGGCGTCCGCTGCGTTTGCCGCCAGCGGCGCGATGGCCAGCAGGGCCACCATCAGGAAACGTTTTAACATCGTGTTGTACCTCTCTGGGTTATTCCGTTGTAGCAGGTGCTGCCGGGGCGCTCGCGCTGGCGGCGCCCGACGATTTCTCATTGTCCTTGTTGTCGCCGCTCTTGTAGAGGAACTGGCCGATCAGGTCTTCCAGCACCAGCGCCGATTTGGTATCCCGCAGCGTGCCGCCATCTTTCAGCATCGCCGAGCCAAGCTCCGGATCGTCAAAACCTAAGTTGAGCGCGAGGAACTGCTCACCCAGCAGACCCTGGGTGCGAATCGCCAGCGAGCTGGTGTCAGGAATTTTATTGGCATACTGTTCGCTGATGTCCATGGTGACGCGCGGCGACAGCGTTTTGTCATCCAGTGAAATGTCAGTGACGCGGCCAATCACCACGCCGCCAATTTTCACCGGTGAGCTGACTTTCAGGCCGCCGATATTATCGAAGGTGGCGTACAGCTTCCACGTTGGCTCAGTACCCAGCGATTTAAGATCGGCGACGCGCAGGCTGAGGAACAGCAGCGCCAGCAGCGCAGCCAGCATAAACACGCCAACCCAGATTTCGTTTTTTTTGCTTTGCATTGCATTAATTCCCAAACATCAGTGCCGTCAGCACAAAATCCAGTCCAAGCACCGCCAGCGAAGCATGGACTACGGTACGCGTCGTCGCGCGACTGATCCCTTCCGAAGTCGGGACAGCGTCATACCCATTGAACAGCGCGATCCAGGTCACCGTGATGGCAAACACCGCGCTCTTGATCAGGCAGTTGATCACATCGGTACGAAAATCCACCGCGTTCTGCATCGCCGACCAGAAAAAGCCCGGGTCGATGCCTTTCCAGGCCACCCCGACCAGCGCGCCACCGGCAATGCCCACCGCAGTAAAGATCAGCGCCAGCAGCGGCATACTGATAAAGCCGGCCCAGAAGCGCGGCGACACTACGCGGCGCAGCGGATCGACCGCCATCATCTCCATGCTGGAGAGCTGCTCGGTGGCTTTCATCAGGCCAATTTCCGCAGTGAGCGCCGAACCGGCGCGCCCGGCAAACAGCAGCGCGGTGACCACCGGCCCCAGTTCGCGCAGCAGCGACAGCGCCACCAGCATACCCAGGCTGGTTTCCGCGCTGTAAGTGGTGAGTACCAGATAGCCCTGCAGCCCCAGCACCATGCCAATGAACAGGCCGGAGACCACAATGATCAGCAATGACAGCACGCCCACGCTGTACAGCTGCTTCACCAGCAGCGGCGCATGCTTACGAAACGCCGGTTTACCCACCAGCGCATGGAAGAGCATTAAGCCCGCCCGGCCAAAGGCCGCACAGGTGTTAATTCCCTGACGCCCAAATGACGCCAGTGCCTGTAACCACATCAGTTTAGCTTCTCCCTGTGCGGGTCAGATCGCTGAGGTAATCCCCGGCAGCGAAGCGGAACGGCACCGGACCATCCGCATGACCCTCAATAAACTGGCGCACGCGCGGATCGGGATTCTCCCTCAGCTGCGGCGCACTACCCTGAGCAATAATCTTTTGCCCGGCAACAATATAGGCATGGTCGGCAATGCTCAAGACCTCCGGCACGTCGTGTGAAACCACAATGCAGGTGACGCCCAGCGAATGGTTGAGCTCATCGATCAGCTTGACCAGCACGCCCATGGTAATGGGATCCTGGCCGACAAAGGGTTCGTCGAACATGATCAGCTCCGGCTCCAGCGCAATTGCACGCGCCAGCGCCGCCCGGCGCGCCATGCCGCCGGAGAGTTCGGCCGGCATCAGCTGGGCTGCGCCGCGCAGTCCCACAGCTTCCAGCTTCATCATCACCGTGCTGTGCAGTAATTCCGCTGGCAGCCGGGTGTGTTCGCGCAACGGCCAGGCAACGTTTTCATAAACGTTAAGGTCGGTGAACAGCGCACCGGACTGGAACAGCATGCTCATTTTTTTACGCACGTCGTACAGCTTACGGCGCGACAGCGTCGGAATATTCTGGTCACGAAACCAGATCTCACCTTTGTCCGGCTGCAACTGCCCGCCAATCAGGCGCAGCAGGGTGGTTTTACCGATGCCGGAAGGGCCCATAATCGCCGTGACTTTGCCCGCCGGAACGGTCAGCGAAATGTCGTCGAAGATGGTGCGATTGCCGCGCGTAAAACTGACGCCACGAACCTCAACCAGATTCGTTTGCTGCTGGATCATCATTACCTCTTTAAACGGATCGGGCGTAATTAACGTGGTGGATGGTAGCCTGGTAAACCACAATGCACGATAGTTTTACAGAAACTTACCCGTCCGGTGTGGCGAAAACGGCCTTAAAATTTACTTTTGCCTCTCAGACAGTCAAAATCAGCGCCTGATTCCGCACGCGCACTGCTTTTACCTGTCGGACAAGGTTTGCCGGCACCGTTATCCATCAAGGATTTTTCATGTTCGTAGCCACTGCCCTGCTGTTTATCGGATTGATTTTACTGGCTTACGGAGCTGACCGCCTGGTGTTCAGCGCCGCGATCCTGTGTCGATCCCTTGGCATTCCCCCGTTGATCATTGGCATGACGGTGGTGAGCATTGGCACTTCACTGCCGGAACTGATCGTCTCGTTCTCTGCCGCGCAGCATGGTCAGATGGATTTAGCCGTGGGTACCGCGCTGGGCTCGAACATCACCAATATTCTGCTGATCCTTGGTGGCGCTGCGCTGCTGCACCCTTTAACCGTACACTCCAATCTGATTCGCCGCGAACTCCCTCTGCTGCTGCTGGTCTCACTGCTCAGCGGCATCATGCTGTTTGATAACCAGCTCAGCCGGCTGGATGGCGTAGCACTGCTGCTGCTGGCGCTGGGTTATCTGCTGGTGGCGATCCGCATCGCCCGGCGGGCCGAGCGCGATAATAATGACACCCTGACGCGTGAACAACTGGCGGAGCTGCCACGCGACGAAAGCGGCAACACGGTGGCGTTTCTCTGGCTGGCGGTGGCGCTGATTATTCTGCCGATGTCGACGCGCATGGTGATCGACAACGCCACGGTGTTTGCGGATTACTTCGGCGTTAGCGAACTGGTGATGGGACTGACGCTGATTGCTGTCGGTACCAGTCTGCCGGAACTGGCCACGGTGCTGGCCGGCGCGCTGAAAGGCGAAGACGATATCGCCATCGGCAACCTGATTGGCGCCAATATCTTCAATCTGGCGATTGTGCTGGGCCTGCCGGCGCTGGTGCATCCCGGCGCGATCGATGCGCACGCCTTTGCGCGGGATTACTGGATTATGCTGGGCGTCAGCGTGCTGTTCGCCCTGCTGTGCCTGCTGCGCAAGCGCCGCATCGGCCGCATAGCGGGCACGCTGCTGTTAGGTGGATTTATCGTGTGGGTGCTGTGGCTGTGGCTCAGCCCCACGCTTATCGCAAGCTATTAAGGATGACTGACCATGTCACATCAGCAACCGGATTTCGACTTCCAGCAGGCAGGTAAAGCGGTACTGCGCATTGAACGCGAAGGGCTGGAACAGCTCGATCAGTATATCAACGCCGACTTCAGCCGCGCCTGCGAAATGATCTTTGCCTGCCGTGGCAAAGTGGTGGTGATGGGCATGGGCAAATCCGGCCATATCGGCAAGAAGATGGCCGCCACCTTCGCCAGCACCGGCACGCCGGCGTTCTTCGTCCACCCGGGCGAAGCCAGCCACGGCGATCTCGGCATGGTCAGCACCAATGATGTGGTGATCGCCATCTCGAACAGCGGCGAGTCGGGCGAAATCCTCGCGCTGATCCCGGTGCTCAAACGGCAGAAAGTGCAGCTGATTTGCCTGACCAGCCGTCCGGAGAGCGCCATGGGCCGGGCTGCCGATGTGCATTTATGCGTGAAAGTACCGCAGGAAGCCTGTCCGCTCGGGCTGGCACCGACCTCCAGCACCACCGCCACGCTGGTGATGGGCGATGCGCTGGCGGTGGCGCTGCTGGAAGCGCGCGGCTTCACGCAGGAAGATTTCGCGCTGTCGCACCCGGGCGGCGCGCTGGGGCGCAAACTGCTGCTGCACGTCAGCGACATTATGCACAGCGGCGATGAAATTCCCCACGTCACCCGTGACGCCTCACTGCGCGACGCGCTGCTGGAAATCACGCGCAAAAACCTCGGCCTGACGGTGATTGTCGACGACCTGATGAAAATCGAAGGGATTTTCACGGACGGTGACCTGCGCCGCATCTTCGATATGGGCATCGATTTCCAGTCGGCCCGCATCCAGGATGTGATGACGCGCGGCGGGATTCGCGTGCGCCCTAACCTGCTGGCGGTGGACGCGCTTAATCTGATGCAAAACAAAAACATCACTGCGCTGCTGGTGGCCGATGACGATCGCCTGCTCGGTGTGGTACATATGCATGACATGCTGCGCGCTGGCGTGGTCTGAACGGGAAACAACAATGAGTGCTGAAACCACGATGGTCAACACCTGCTACGGCCCGGTGAGCGCCGACGTGATGGCGCGGGCGGCCAACATCCGCCTGCT
Organism: Pantoea sp. B270; assembly: GCF_018726825.1. NCBI lineage: Bacteria > Pseudomonadati > Pseudomonadota > Gammaproteobacteria > Enterobacterales > Erwiniaceae > Pantoea > Pantoea sp. B270. The sequence continues at coordinate 3,106,705 of NZ_JAHCSX010000001.1, read as the reverse complement.
GATTTGCGATGTCGACGGCGTGATGTCCGACGGCCTGATTTACATGGGCAACAGCGGTGAAGAGCTAAAGGCCTTTAACGTGCGCGACGGTTACGGCGTGCGCTGCCTGCTGACCTCGGACATCGAAGTGGCTATTATTACCGGCCGCCGCGCTAAACTGCTGGAAGATCGCTGTAAAACGCTCGGCATTACGCATCTTTACCAGGGACAGTCGGATAAGCTTTTGGCCTGGCGCGAACTCCTGGATAAACTGTCACTATCGGCAGACCAGGTCGCGTATATTGGTGACGACCTGATCGACTGGCCGGTAATGGCACAGGCGGGTCTGAGCGTGGCCGTCGCCGATGCGCATCCGGTGTTACTGCCGCGCGCGCATTACGTGACGCGCATTGCTGGCGGTCGCGGTGCAGTACGTGAGCTATGCGACCTGATTTTGCTGGCGCAGAACAAATTTGAGGATGCCAAAGGGCAATCAGTATGAGTAAAAGCAGGCGTTGGATAACGCTGATTCTGGCGCTGATCGCCCTGGTGCTGATCGGCTGGAATCTTACCAACCAGGACGACAGCGCCACGCCGGTGGCGACCAACGATCAGGCGCCGACCTACACCAGTGCCAACTCCAGCACCGTGGTGTATAACCCGACGGGTGCGCTGGCCTATAAGCTGGTCTCGGATAAAGTGACCTACTTTTCGGCCGAAGAAGTGAGCTGGTTCGATAATCCGGTGATGATCACTTACGACGAAAACAAAGTGCCCACGTGGTCGGTTCGTGCTGACAAGGCAAAGCTGACGAAAGATCGTATGCTGTATCTTTATGGCCACGTTGAAGTACACACATTGACGCAGGATTCCCAGCTTGAGCGCATCATCACGGATAATGCTCAGGTTAATCTGGTCAGCCAGGATGTGACCTCTGACGATCAGGTCACCCTATTTGGCCGCAGTTTTAACTCCACTGGCATGAAGATGCGCGGCAACCTACGGACAAAGAATGCCGAGCTGCTTGAAAAGGTCAAAACCTCCTATGAAATTCAAAATGAACAAAAATAGCCTTAAGTTGCTGCTGGTGAGTGCGCTGCTGGCAACCAGCCTGCCGGCGCTGGCGTTAACGGGCGATTCGGACAAGCCGGTTAACATCGACTCGGTGAACCAGGCGCTCGATTTGCAGGGTAACGTCGCCACCTTTACCGGCAACGTGATCGTGACCCAGGGCACCATCAAAATTACCGCCGATAAAGTGGTGGTAACGCGTCCGGGCGGCGACAGCAACAAAACCATCGTTGATGCCTACGGCAATCCGGCTACCTTTTATCAGATGCAGGACAACGGCAAACCGGTGCAGGGTCACGCCGCCAAACTGCACTATGAGCTGGCCAATGATTTCGTCGAGCTGACCGGCAACGCCTTTATCGAGCAGCAGGACAGCAACATCAAAGGCGATCGCATCACCTATCTGGTGAAAGAGCAGAAAATGCAGGCCTATAGTCAGGGCCAGAGCAAGCGCGTCACCACCGTGCTGGTGCCGTCGCAGCTGCAGGATAAAAACGGTTCGTCTGCGAGCCCCAAAAAGAGTAACTGATCGCTATGGCCACATTAGTCGCTGAAAACCTGGCGAAAGCCTACAAAGGCCGTCGCGTAGTAGAAGATGTCAGCCTGCAGGTGAAATCCGGCGAGATTGTCGGCCTGCTGGGCCCCAACGGGGCCGGTAAAACCACCACCTTCTATATGGTGGTCGGCATCGTGCCGCGTGATGCCGGCCGCATCATCATTGATGAAGAAGATATCAGTATTCTGCCGCTGCATGCGCGCGCGCGGCGCGGCATCGGTTATCTGCCGCAGGAAGCGTCGATCTTTCGCCGTCTGAGCGTCTACGACAACCTGATGGCGGTACTGCAGGTGCGTGACGACCTGACGGAAGAGCAGCGTCAGGATCGCGCCAATGAGCTGATGGACGAGTTCCACATCGGTCATCTGCGCGACAGCATGGGCCAGGCGCTGTCGGGCGGTGAACGTCGCCGCGTCGAGATTGCCCGTGCGCTGGCCGCCAATCCAAAGTTTATCCTGCTGGATGAACCTTTTGCCGGCGTTGACCCCATCTCCGTTATCGATATCAAAAAGATCATCGAACACCTGCGTGACAGCGGCCTCGGCGTGCTGATCACCGACCACAACGTGCGTGAAACGCTCGCGGTGTGTGAGCGCGCATATATCGTCAGCCAGGGCCATCTGATTGCCCACGGCACGCCAGATGAAATTCTTGCAGATGAGCAGGTTAAGCGGGTTTATTTGGGCGAAGAGTTCAGACTCTGATAAGGTGTCGGCATACCCGACATTTGCTTAGGAAATTCTAGCCGGATTATGAAGCAAGGTTTGCAACTCAGGCTCAGCCAACAGCTGGCGATGACCCCCCAGTTGCAGCAGGCAATCCGCTTGCTGCAACTCTCTACGCTTGAACTCCAGCAGGAACTGCAACTGGCGCTGGAAAGCAATCCGCTGCTTGAACAAACCGATCTGCACGATGAAGTCGATGCCCGCGAATTTCAGGAGAACGAGGCGTTAGATACCCGTGAGGCACTCGAACAGAAAGAGATGCCGGAAGAGCTGCCGCTCGATGCCACCTGGGACGAGATCTACACGGCCGGCACGCCCTCCGGTACCGGCACCGATTACCAGGACGACGAGCTGCCGGTGTATCAGGGTGAAACCACGCAGTCGCTGCAGGACTATCTGATGTGGCAGGTGGAACTGACGCCGTTCACCGACACCGACCGCGCCATCGCTACCTCCATCGTCGATGCCATCGACGATACCGGTTATCTCACCGTCAGCTTACAGGACATTTGTGACAGTATTGGTGACGAAGAGCTGACGCTGGAAGAGGTGGAAGCGGTGCTGAAGCGCGTACAGCGTTTCGATCCGGTGGGCGTCGGCGCACGCGATCTGCGTGACTGCCTGCTGGTACAGCTGTCGCAGTATGCGGCCGATATGCCGATGCTGAACGAAGCACGGCTGATTGTCAGCGAGCACCTCGACCTGCTGGCTAACCACGATTTCCGCAGCCTGATGCGCGTGACGCGGCTGAAGGAAGAGGTGCTGAAGGAAGCGATGCTGCTGATTCAGTCGCTCGATCCGCGCCCCGGGCAGTCCATTAATACCAGCGAGCCCGAGTACGTGATTCCCGATGTGCTGGTGCGCAAGACTGGCACACGCTGGACGGTGGAGCTGAACGCTGACAGCCTGCCGCGCCTGAAGATTAATCAGCATTACGCCGCGATGGGCGGTTCTGCGCGTAATGACAGTGACAGTCAGTTTATTCGCAGCAACTTACAGGAAGCCCGCTGGCTGATTAAGAGCCTGGAGAGCCGCAACGACACGCTGCTGAAAGTGACGCGCTGTATTGTCGAACAGCAGCAGGCGTTTTTTGAACAGGGTGAAGAGTATATGCGTCCGATGGTACTGGCGGATATCGCCCAGGCCGTGGATATGCATGAATCCACCATTTCCCGCGTCACCACGCAAAAGTATTTGCACAGCCCGCGTGGCATTTTTGAACTGAAGTATTTTTTCTCCAGTCACGTCAGCACCGAAGGCGGTGGCGAAGCCTCGTCGACGGCGATCCGTGCACTGGTGAAAAAATTAATCTCCGCGGAAAATCCCGCAAAACCCTTGAGCGACAGCAAACTGACCTCCATGTTATCTGAACAGGGCATCATGGTGGCGCGACGTACGGTTGCTAAGTATCGCGAGTCTTTATCTATACCGCCATCAAACCAGCGCAAGCAGCTGGTTTGACCGAAACAAGAAGGAAGACCTATGCAGCTAAACCTTACCGGACTGAATGTTGAGATAACCGACCCACTGCGCGAATTTGTAAATAACAAATTTGCCAAACTGGAACACTATTTTGATCGTATCAATCAGGTTTATATTGTTCTGAAAGTGGAGAAGGTGACGCAGATTGCGGAAGCAACCCTGCACGTCAACGGCGGGGAGCTGCACGCCACATCGGAAGCGGAAGACATGTACGCGGCCATCGACGGGTTAATTGACAAGCTGGCCCGTCAGCTGACCAAACACAAAGACAAACTGAAAAAACACTAACCTTCACGCTTGCAGAGTGCTGACGGGTTCAGCACTCAGAGGAGAAATGGGGCGGGTCACCGCCCCGTTTTGTCATCTGCGCAAGCGCCTGCAGTCACCTGCCCTGCCCGTTCGCGGTGTCCCGGTACGTGCCTTACGGCTATGTGAACACGCAAGTGAAACGATGATGAACAACGATCTGACACTGGAATTGAGCGCGGTCCTTTCGCTGGACTGCACCCGCAGCGGCGTACACTGCCAGAGTAAAAAGCGCGCGCTGGAAATTATCAGCGAGCTGGCCGCTAAGCAGCTCAATCTGCCGCACCAGACGCTTTTTGAAGCCATCCTGACCCGTGAACGCATGGGCAGTACCGGTATTGGTAATGGCATCGCCATCCCGCACGGCAAGCTGGAGGAGGATACGCTGCGCGCCGTTGGCGTGTTTATCAGCCTCGACCAGCCTATCGCCTTTGACGCCGTCGACAACCAGCCGGTTGACCTGCTGTTTGCCCTGCTGGTGCCCGCAGACCAGTGCAAAACCCATCTGCACACCCTGTCGCTGGTGGCGAAACGCCTGGCGGATAAAACCGTCTGCCGCCGTTTGCGCGCGGCACAGAGCGATGAAGAGCTCTACGCCATCATTACAGAAGCTCAGGAAGATCACGCTTAAGCGACAGACACTTTTACCGGCCTGCGTGCCGGTTTAACACGGGAGAAATGTGATGGTGCTGATGATCGTTAGCGGTCGGTCAGGCTCAGGAAAATCAGTCGCGCTGCGCGCCCTTGAGGATATGGGCTTCTACTGTGTCGATAACCTGCCGGTGGTGCTGCTGCCGGAGCTGGCGAACACCTTAACCGAGCGCAATATCTCAGCGGCGGTCAGCATTGACGTGCGCAACATGCCGGAATCACCGGAGGTGTTTGAGCAGGCACTGAACAATCTGCCGGAAGCGTTCTCGCCACAGCTGCTGTTTCTGGACGCCGATCGCAACACGCTGATCCGCCGCTACAGCGACACGCGCCGCCTGCATCCGCTCTCCAGCAAAAATCTCTCGCTGGAAAGCGCCATTGATGAGGAGAACGATCTGCTTGAGCCGCTGCGCTCGCGTGCCGATCTGATCATCGATACCTCAGAGATGTCGGTACATGAGCTGGCAGAAATGCTGCGCACGCGCCTGCTGGGCAAGCGTGAGCGTGAACTCACCATGGTGTTTGAATCCTTCGGCTTCAAGCACGGCATCCCGATCGACGCTGATTACGTGTTTGACGTGCGTTTTCTGCCCAACCCACACTGGGATCCGAAACTGCGTCCGATGACCGGGCTCGATCGTCCGGTGGCGGCCTTCCTCGATCGTCACACCGAAGTGCACAACTTTATCTACCAGACACGCAGCTATCTCGAGCTGTGGCTGCCGATGCTGGAAACCAATAACCGCAGCTATCTGACGGTGGCGATTGGCTGTACCGGCGGTAAGCACCGTTCGGTCTACATTGCCGAACAGCTGGCAGACTATTTCCGTTCGCGCGGTAAAAATGTGCAGTCCCGTCATCGCACCCTGGAAAAACGCAAATCATGACCGTGAAGCAAACCGTTGAGATTCGAAATAAGCTGGGTATGCATGCGCGCCCGGCGATGAAGCTGTTTGAGCTGGTGCAGAGTTTTGATGCGGAAGTGCTGCTGCGTAACGAGGCCGGTACCGAAGCCGAAGCCAGCAGCGTGATTGCGCTACTGATGCTCGACTCCGCTAAAGGCGGTCATATCGAAATCGAGGCCAGTGGCCCGCAGGAAACCCAGGCGCTGGCCGCGGTCATTGAGCTGTTTGAAGCCGGTTTTGACGAAGATTAACCGCGTCAGTGCAGCTGGTAACGGTTGAGGAAGCCCTCGCCGCCCAGCTGGCGCATCTGGCGCATAATCCACTGCTGGCGCTGACGAATGTAGCCGGAAGGCGCATCCGCGCGGAAGCGAATCGGATTCGGCAGCACCGCCGCCAGCAAAGCGGCTTCCGCCATGCTCAGCCGACTGGCAGGCTTGTGGAAATAGCGCTGCGATGCCTCTTCCACACCAAACACCCCGTTCCCGAATTCCGCAATATTCAGGTAGACTGTCAGAATGCGGCGTTTGGTCCAAACCGTTTCCAGCCCCACTGTCAGCCCGGCCTCCAGCCCTTTGCGCACCCAACTGCGGCCATCCCACAAGAACAGATTCTTCGCCGTCTGCTGAGACAGCGTTGAAGCGCCGCGCATCCGTTCGCTGCCGTCATTGTCCAGCACCTGCTGAATGGCATGCACGTCAAAGCCCCAGTGCTCGGGGAATTTTTGATCTTCCGAGGCGATCACCGCCAGCGCCATCCACGGTGAAATCTCATCCATTCCCACCCAGTCTGAATGCGCGACATAATCGAAGCGTCCGCTGAACCACGCGCCAAGCTGCCGCTCCACCATTACCGCCGAAAACGGCACCGGCAAAAATGCGAACAGCACGATGCCGGCCAGCCACAGACCCAGCCATGCCAGAAGCACCCTGCCAGCCAGCCGCTTCAGGCGCTGGACCATCTTCCCTTTACTCTTACTCATGCAATCGTCTCTTACCGGTTCCCTGGATTAATCAATTACTCAGGTCATGATTTCAAATAGCGGTGATGCAAGCCGGAATTTTATCTCTGCGGCATCGCGACCACCAGCCAAACTCATTGCGCGGGCAACCATCGTTCCTCTATTAGAGCCAGTCGCATCAAGCACTTCCGGCAAAAAGGAATCGGTTCCATGCAGAAAAATCGCGCAGCGCGCACGGGCATAAATACTTAACCGATTGTGATACCGCTCACGTTAAACCTTTCACGATGTTTAACTATCATCTTTAGTAGTCAGTGAAGATGTTCATTGACAACCGAGACCATTCTGAAAAACACGGCGCAAATAGCGACAATTACGCTTCAGACCAGGGCGCAACCTGTAAAACGTTTTACCGCCCATCCGGTTTACGCTAACCGTTCAATGCCCGAACTGGAACTTTCAGCCGGGGGTTTCCAAAACGTTTTGGATAACCGCGGCAAAATCTGGTTATTCATTATTAGAATCAATAACATGAGCATAAAAACGGCCGTTGCGCTGCGCTTTTTGCCGTTTCCCTTCGCTGCGCAGCGCTTTCCGGACCGCGACTGTGGGAAAACCAGGCAAAAAACCGAACATTTGCTCAAAAATAGTGCAATACGCCAAAGAAATTGATTCCTTGCTTGACTGTGTCAGCAAATTAATGTTTTCTGTATTTAAACGCTGCTCAACATCACACAATTTAATGAATCTTGTCACAAGCTGTGGCGAATTTGCTAAGGTGATTTTGAAGCGTTAACCAATACCACGCTGTTGCTTTTGTATTCGATTTCTAATAATAGCAGCAGCGCCCATTTCCCTGGTGTTGGCGCAGTATTCGCGCACCCCGGTTTCGACTGGGGTCATTTTTTTTCTGGCCCGCGCTATTTTTCCCGCTCCGCAACCCAGTTCCGTAATACTTCAACGTCGTGCCGCCACTCGTGCTTCAGCTCGTCAACCCACTCCTGCACGTTATCCCACCAGGCCGGCAATTCCGGTGACTGAATCTGTTTCGCCAGTTTCTGCAGATGCAGCAGGCCGACCGAGCCCGCCGCGCCTTTGATCTTGTGCCCCTCTTCGGCGATGCCCTTCTGGTCACGCGCCATCATATTGGAGTCCAGCACCTCAAGATAACCCGGCATCATCTGCTCGAACATCGTCAGGCTTTGGGTGATCAGCCCCGGACCAACCAGCTCGATATACTGCTCCAGCATGTCGACATCCAGCAGCGTGCGTGACTGTTCCGCGTCGGCGTCACTCACCACCGCTTCCGCTTCAGCCTGGTAATCCCAGAATTTCTTGATCATCGCGGTCAGCGCTGGCACCGCCAGCGGTTTGCTCAGCACATCGTCCATGCCGGCATCGAGATACTCTTTTTTATCCTTCAGCACGTTGGCAGTCAGCGCGACCAGCGGCGGCAGCGTCACGCCGGCATGCTGCTGATGAATGGCGCGCGACACATCGAGGCCAGTCATGTCCGGCAGCTGGATATCCAGCAGCACCAGGTCGAACTCCTGCGGATCGAACATCGCCAGCGCCTCACCGCCGGTCATCGCCACCTCCACGCTGCAACCCAGCTTCTCCAGTACCGAGCGCGCCACAATCACGTTGAGTTCAATATCTTCTACCAGCAGCACGTGCAGCGCCGGCAACGGCATGCTGTCGTCCTGACCCTCATCTTCCACTTCATCCGCCACGCGCGGCGCGTGAATTTCCACGGTAAAGCACGAGCCCTGACCCGGTGCGCTGCTGACGGTAATATCGCCGCCCATCGCCTGCGCCAGCCGGCGTGACACCGCCAGGCCAATCCCGGTGCCGGTGGCCGGTTTACCGCCGTGCTGATCTTTCACCTGGTAATACATGGCGAAGATTTTGTCCTGCTCTTCCTGCGGAATGCCCATCCCGGAGTCCTGCACCTCAAAGTGCAGCGTTTCGTCCTGGCGATAGGCGACGCGCACCACGATTTCGCCCTGCCGCGTAAACTTCACGGCATTGCCAATCAGGTTCCACAGAATCTGGCGCAGGCGCGTGCCGTCGGCGGAGATTTTGTGCGGCAGCGGCAATTCCGGTGCCATGACGAACTTCAGCCCTTTCGGCTGCGCCAGCAGGCCGGAGAGGTTTTCCAGGTCGGCGAGGAAGCCGGTGAAATCCAGCGGCTGGTTATCCAGCTGCACTTTGCGCCGCTCAATCTTGTCGACTTCAATCACATCATTAAAGATGTTGCCGAGGGTGATGGCTGAGACGTGAATGGTTTTCAGGTACTTCAGCTGCTCCTGATTGAGATCGGTATCCAGCAGGATGCGGCTCAACCCGACGATGCCGTTAAGCGGCGTACGCAGCTCGTGGCTGATGGTGGAGATAAAGGTGGTCTTTTCACGGCTGGCGTTCTCCAGCGCGTCCTGATAGCGCTTACGCTCGGTAATATCGCGTCCGAAGCCCATCAGGCCGCTGCGCTTACCGACGCGGTCGTAATACGGCACTTTGCGGATTTCAAAGCAGGCTTTGCGCCCGTCCGGATACTGTAGCCACTGTTCATAGGTGAGCGACACATTGTGGCGAAACACCTTCTCATCGGTCTCCAGCACTTTGGTGGCGGCATCTTCGTCATAAATGTCGCGCGGCGTCAGGCCAATCAGCTGCTTCTCGCTCAGGCCGGTGAGCAGTTCCATGGCGCGGTTACAGCCGGAGAACTGTTTGTCGATGTTGCGATAGAACACCAGGTCGGGCGAGGCATCGAGGAACGAACGCAGGAAGGAAGATTGCTGCTCCAGCTCAATCTGCGCCTGCTCACGCCGCGTCATCTCTTCGCGCAGCTTATCCATCACCTGTTCGCGCGCCTGCTCTGCTTTAATACGGTCGCTGATTTCCTGGTTCAGCTGGCTGATGGTCTCTTTCATCTGCTGATTCAGTTCAAGGTCGCGCGTGCGCATCTCCTCCAGCTTGTCCACCAGCTTCGACAGCCGCTGGCGCGACTCCTCCAGCTGATCGACCACCACGGAGAGAAAGTAAACCGCCCACGGGGTAATCAGCAGGCCAAAAAACACCGAACGCACGACGTCGATACTTTCAACGTGGCCACGCAGCACCATGGTGACCGCCATCTGCACCACCATTGCCAGCACCACCAGCGCCGAAGCCAGCAGCAGCGAAAACCGCACCAGCCCGAGCTTGACCATTAAATCCACGTAGTACTGTGCTAAAAGACGAATCTGTTTCATTACGCGCTCCCTGAACGAATCTGGCTCATCATAGCGTAATTATCTGCGCGCTGCGCCGCCGCACGCGCCGTGCGGACTGACTTTACGCCCTGTTATGGTGCAGCAGTGCGACGTTTCGCCGACGTTCCCGCCTTTATGCCTAAAGCGCTTGACTAATTCTGCTAACTGAATAATCTGGAGGGCCGCGCTTTTGCGGGGCCCGGTGCCGCGTGCCCGGCGCATCCGCTTTCTGCAGCCATCCCTCCTGATGGTTGCCTTCCGTTATTGCATATCCATTCAGCTTAAGTGCTGTTTTAATCACACCCTGGTTAATTAATTTTACTAATGGCAACCGCGTTTTGATTCAAATGTTCCGCCATAAGAAAAACAGATACATGCTGTGCACGAAACGGCCCAAACAGAATTTTGTGCTGGCATCCCCACATTCAACAGCATGGTCTGGAAATATGAGGCCGATCACACAGTGAGACGGCTCACACTTCATAAGGGAATCAGAAAGGTCAGATTGACATATATTTACGTAATAAAAACATAATAATCATACAGTTAAATCGCAAAAAGACTGATTAACCGTAATAAAGCTGGCTATTTGACCTGAGTTCGCTTTCCCGATAAGTTGGAATTCCGCTGGATGCTTTCCAGTCGGGACTGTGTCTCGGCATATCTATGCAGCAAGAAGACTCCCTCTGGATGCAAGTTATCTCCCTTAGAGACCGGATTTTATGGACAGCCAATCAAGGACGTGAATCAGTGCCTTGATTGTCGTTGTCCGGTGTTGCGACGTCCGCGTAAAAGCGCGCGAAAACAAATTGATACAGCACGCAGCAGCGCTCTGTGCCTGAAATAATGCAGGTAATGTCTAAAGCAGTTTAAGGAGACCCTCAATGTCCACTCAACAACCTAACCCCTGGGGTTTGTATGATCCATCAGCAGGAAGCGACAGCTGTGGTGTAGGTTTTATTACCCGCAAGGACGGCGAGCAGACCCATGAAATCCTGCAGATGGCGCATAGCGCCCTGTGCACGGTACCGCACCGTGGCGGGATGTCTGCAGAGGGTGTGGGCGATGGCGCGGGCGTTAACGTTGACCTCTCCCTGAACTTCTTCCGTAAGCTGACCGGTCAGGCGCTGGAAGCGGGCCGCTTTGGCGTGGGCAACTTCTTTGTGCCAAAAGATGCGGCGCTGCGCGCGAACGCAGAGCGTCTGGTTGAAGAGACGCTGGCCGCTTACAACTTCCCGGTGCTGCTGAAGCGTGATATGCCGCTGGACAACAGCGTCACGCGCCCGGCCGCACAGCAGTTCCAGCTGCCGATCGTGCAGTGGGTGTTTGCCGCACCGCAGGACGTTACCGAGCAGAGCGACTTCGAGCGCCACATTTACCGTGCGCTGCTGGACATCGAAGCACGCGCCTTTACCGAAAGCGAATTCGGCGGCCTTTATCCGCTGTCGCTGTCGTCGCGCACTCAGGTGTTCAAAGCCCGCCTGAACTCCAATGAAGTGATTCCCTACTTCAAAGATCTGACCGATCCCGATCATCAGGTGCGCGGACTGTTTTTCCATACCCGTTTCTCCACCAATACCGATCCGCATACCACGATGGCGCAGCCGTTCCGCCTGATGGCGCACAACGGTGAGCTGAACACGGACCGGAAAAACCGCATCGCGGAAGCGGCACTGATGCTGGCGCGCGGCAAAAAGATCGTGCGGCCAAAAGGCCAGTCTGACAGTTCGCGTCTCGATCAGAGCATCCACAGCCGTCTGATGGAAGATAACCTCGATCTGATCAACGCCGTGGTTTCAATGATGCCGCCGGCCTGGGAAAACGACACCTCGCTGTCGGCTGAAGTGCGCGCCATGCTGGAATACTTCTCGCTGTATGAAGAGAAGAACGACGGCCCCGCCGCGCTGATCTTCGGTAACGGCGAAGTGATTGGCGCACGGCTGGACCGTCTTGGTCTGCGTCCGCTGCGCTCCGTAGAAACCGCTGAATACATCGGTGCGATGTCAGAAGCCGGCCAGATCGCCTTCCCACCGGAAAGCGTGCTGCGCCGTGGCCGTATCGAAGCTGGCGGCATGCTCTATTACGATCACAAAGAGAAACGCTCTTACACCACCGTGCAGGCGCTGGAAAAGCTGGCGGCGGAAAAAGATTATCTCTCCCTGGTGCAGGCGGCACGCGTTGAACTGCAGCAGCTGCCGGAAGTGCCGGCAGAGAAACTCGGCTCGCCGCTGCGCTATCGCGGCGACCTGAAAACCTATCAGCGCTTTGTCGCTTACTACTACAACCAGGAAAGCTTCAAATTCATGATGGACCCGATGCTGCAAACCGGCGCTGAGAAGATCTCGGCAATGGGTTACGGCAACGCCATCAACGGCCTGTCCGACCACGAAGGCGGCATGGCGCACTACTTCTCGCAGCGCTTCGCCCAGGTGACCAACCCGCCGCTCGACTCGATTCGTGAAGCGGACGGCATGACGCTGCGTGTGGCCCTGGGTGCCAAACCGCACCTCGGCCGCAGCAAAGGCCAGCAGATCATCGTGCCAAGCCCGATCCTGACGCACCTCGACATGCTGCGTCTGCGTGAGCAGAAAGTGGCGCCGTATGCGCGCTTCGAGATGCTGTATGAGCCGGTAATCGGTAAAGACATCGTCAGCCGCGCCGCCAACGCTAAAGCGCTTGAAAATGCCATTGATAATCTGGCGCAGCAGGTAGTGGATTTTGCCCGTCAGCAGGGTGGCATCGCGGTCATCACCGATCGCCACATCTCGTCGACCCATGCTGCCATTCCGATGCTGCTGATGGTGTCTGCCATTAACCAGCGTCTGGTGCAGGAAGGTCTGCGTCTGGATGTGTCGCTGGTGGTTGAAAGCGGCCAGAGCATCTCCTCACACCATATCGCCGCCACGCTCGGCTTCGGCGCCTCTGCCGTGTATCCGCTGGGCGTACAGATGCGTGCAGAAGAGAAGTTTGGCGAAGGTGAAGAAGGCAACAAAGCGTTCAAACGCTATGCCAAAGCGGCAGAAAAAGCGCTGATGAAAACCATGGGCAAAGTGGGCCTGTGTACCGTTGAGAGCTACAGCTGCGGTGAGTTCTTCGAGCCGAACTTCCTCGATACCGAAGATCCGGTGCTGAAGAAATATTTCCCGAATATCAAAACCCCGGTGGGCGGCGCGGGCTTCCCGGCCATCGCGCAGATGGCGGTGGACTGGCACCAGAGCGCACTGAAAATTCAGGGCGAAGCCGAAGTGCCACTGCTGGGTCTGTTCAAAGAACGTTCTGAGGGTGCGGGCCACTCGTATGGCACCATCGCGGTACGTACCTTTATTGATATGACAGAGCAGCCGATTCGTTTCGCCGACAAAGCGCGCGAAGAGGACAACTTTATCCGTCTGATGACGCTGGCCAGGCTGGACAACGCGTTTAGCATCAAAGCCGAGTCGTTTAAAGACAGCAGCTTCGAGCGCATCCCGAATGCGGTGATCGACAGCTTTGCTATCACGCCGGATTACCGTCAGTTCTCCAGCCTGATGCACGCCGAGCGTAAGCGTCGGCCGGCGGCGCTGCGCGACATCCTCGCGCTGCCGTGCGATCTGACCCACGTGGACAGCGAAGCCGAATTTGGCCGCAAGCTGGGCCGCTACTCGCTGGTCAACAACGGCTTCGCCATTCGCGGCCTGCGCTGCGAAGCGGTGAACGGCAGCCTCAACCAGTTTGAGCTGCGTCTGATTGATGCCATTGCCGGCCTGAAACCGGAGAGCGAGCGTCTGGCCGCGCTGTCACGCGCGCTGAAAACCCGCTTTAACGATGAGATCGAAAGCAGCAGCATCACTGAAGGCGTGTTGTACATTACCGCTTACGGTCAGGCAGCAGACTATCTGGCAAAAATCTTTACCGCGCTGCCCTCGCTGCCGCTGGAAGAGGTCCAGCCGGCGCACGAAATCACCCGTACCTTCGCCTCAGGCGCCATGAGCCACGGCGCGCTGGTCGCGCCGGCGCACGAAGCGGTGGCGCACGGCACCAATATGGTGGGCGGAATGAGTAACTGTGGTGAAGGTGGCGAACACTATTCACGTCACGGCACCATTCGCGCATCGCGCATCAAACAGCTGGCGTCCGGTCGTTTCGGCGTGTGGGCGGCTTATCTGGCCGACCCGATGCTGGAAGAGCTGGAGATCAAAATCGGCCAGGGCGCTAAACCGGGCGAAGGCGGTCAGCTGCCAGCACCGAAAGTGACGGTGGAGATTGCGGCCGCGCGTGGCGGTACGCCGGGCGTTGAGCTGGTATCACCGCCGCCGCATCACGATACTTATTCTATCGAGGATTTGGCGCAGCTGATCCACGACTGTAAAGCGGCGCGCGTGCGCGTTATCGTCAAACTGGTGTCGTCTGAAGGCATCGGTACTATCGCAGTCGGCGTGGCAAAAGCCGGCGCAGACGTCATCAACGTCGCCGGTAACACCGGCGGCACCGGCGCGGCGTCGGTCACCAGCCTGAAATACACCGGGCGCGTGGCAGAAATCGGTATCGCCGAAGTACACCAGGCGCTGTGCGCTAACGGGCTGCGTGACAAAGTGCAGCTGCGCTGCTCCGGCGCACAGCAGACCGGCAGCGACGTGATCAAATCAGCGCTGCTCGGCGGCGACAGCTTCGAGTTCGGCACCACCGCGCTGATGATGCTGAAATGCGTGATGGCGAAAAACTGTAACGTCAAATGCCCGGCTGGCCTCACCACTAACGCTGAAGCCTTCGATGGCGATCCGCGTCAGCTGGCGCAGTACTTCATCAACGTGGCGCAGGAAGTGCGTGAGTTCCTCGCACGCCTCGGTCTGCGTTCGCTGCGTGAAGCGCGCGGCCGCTCTGACCTGCTGCACCTGATGGATCATCCGCTGGAAGTGGGCAAACTCGATCTGCGCGCCATGCTAACTGTGGTGCCGGAGCAGAAGATCGCTCAGCCGGTGTATCTGGAAAAAGATTTCGAGCTGGACGATGGCTGGGCAGACGAGCTGAAAGCGCAGCTGGTTGATGCTGCCCGCCGCGAGATTACGCTGGGTAACGGCGTAACGCTGAACAACCGTAACAAGAGCGTTGGCGGTCAGCTGGCGATCGATATTGAGCGCATGCTGAACCACGAGCTGTCGGCGCAGCAGCTGGCCGCGCTGCCGGCGGTACTGCAGGATGACCGTGGCCGGAAATATCTGGCACCGCGCACAGTGCAGATTGATACCCGCGGGTCAGCCGGTCAGTCATTTGGCGCGTTCTGCAACGACGGCATGCAGATGAAGCATTACGGCACCTGTAACGATGGCGTCGGTAAAGGTCAGTGTGGCGGCGAACTGGTGGTGATGTCACCGGGCGGCGGCGCACAGGACAGCGACGGCAACGTGCTGATCGGTAACTTTGCGCTGTTCGGCGCGACCGGCGGTCGTCTGTTTGTTCAGGGCCAGGCCGGTGACCGTTTCGCCGTGCGTAACTCAGGCGCCACCGCGGTGGTGGAAGGCGTCGGCGACTTCTGCTGTGAATACATGACCAACGGCGCGATTCTTAACCTCGGCACCTTTGGTAAAGGTTTCGGTAACGGCATGAGCGGCGGCTTCGCCTATCAGTACGATCCGTACCGTTCCCTGGCCGCGCACGCCGCCGGTGATTCGGTGCTGTTCGGCTCCATCGCTGACGAAGACGAAATGGCGCAGGTGCACAAGCAGGCAGTGCTGACCATGCTGCACTGGCACCTCGAAGCCACCCAGTCGCCGCGCGCGGCGTGGCTGCTGGAGCACTGGGAAACCGAGTGTCAGCACTTCGTTTACGTGATGCCACGCTCGCTGCTGCTGTACCAGGACGGCGGCGAGATCCTGAAAGCGAAAACGCGTAAGGATTTACTGGAAGAGCTGTCCACGTCGCTGGCCGCGCATCAGGTTGCCAAGTTCAAATCAGCCTGGCGTGCGGGCAAAACCATCGCCGACGGTGCGGTACCGGCCTACGGCGCGACCGATACGCAGGAGATGTTTGTTCTGCTGAATAACTACACCGTTCTGAGCTTCGCGCAGCAGCTGGCGCTGGGCAAACTGCCGAAAGGCACAGCGGTGGAAGACGCGGCAGTCGAGAAAGCGGTTCGCAACCTGCTGATGACCGAAGATTTCGCGCTGGTCAGCAAGCTGCAGCGTCATGCCCGTGCGGCCATTGAGAACTACAGCGATGATGAGCTGGCAAGCCTGATCGCCGCCAAGCGTATGTCGGATTACAAAGCCGCGCTGACGCAGCGCAACATTCGCTCCATGGACAGCCTGGCAACCTATGGCTGGATCATTTATCAGGACGCCTGCAACCGTGAGGTGCTGGGCCATCTACCTGATTTTGAAGAGCTGTTTGCACGCGCCGCACTGCCAGAGATTGCCGCCGCGGTCGGGAAACTCTCCTGATTGCGCTGCGAAAGAAGATTGATGACGATAAAACGGTTTGAGTACTGATATCCATGAAGATTCCTTACATTCCTGAAGACGCGCCGTTTAACGGCGAACAGAAATACTGGCTGGCGGGGTTTCTCGCCGGTCTCCACTCGCGCCTGCTGGTATTAGAAGACAAGCAGACCGCACCGGCAGCGGGCGCCAGCGCCACCACCCAGCTGCATATTCTGTTTGGTTCCCAGACCGGTAACGCCGAAGCGCTGGCGCAGACCGCAGCCAAAGCGGCGCGCGCTAAAGGCCTGGTGCCGGTAGTGCAGGCGCTGGGTGAAGTGGATCTGGATGTGTTCGCCACCATGCGTCATGTACTGATCGTCACCTCCACCTACGGCGAAGGCGAAATGCCAGACAACGCACAGCTGTTCTGGCAGGCCATCTCAGCCAGCACCGCGCCGCGTCTGGAGCAGATGCACTTTGCCGTGCTGGCAATCGGCGATACCGGCTACGACGGTTTCTGCCAGGCCGGTAAGTTCATTGATATGCGCCTGGAGCAGTTGGGGGCGAAACGCGTAGTGGATCGCATCGACTGCGACATCGATTACGAAGAGCCTTCCAGCGAGTGGATTGGCAGCGCCATGCCACAGTTTGCCGCCAGCGCGGGCAGCAGCGGCACGGTGCTGGAGAGCGCGCCGGAAGCGCCGGTAATCCCAGGCAGCAACAAGCAAAACCCATACGCGGCGGCGCTGGTGACCAATAAGCGTCTGTCAGGCGAGCAGTCCGCCAAAGATATCCGTCACTTCGAATTTGACCTGAGCGACAGCGGCCTGAAATACGAAGCCGGTGATGCGCTGGGCGTGATCCCGGTGAACGATGCCGGGCTGGTGAGCCTGCTGCTGAGCGAACTGAAAGCCGACTACGAAACCCCGGTGCCGGGCTTTGACCGTAACCTCGGCGATCTGCTGACCTATCAGTTCGAGATTTCTGAGCCGTCGCGCAAGCTGATTGAGTGGGTCGGACAGCACACAACCAACCAGGAGCTGCTGCACGTGCTGCAGCACGACGATAAAGACACTCTGGCCAACTGGCTGTGGGGCAAAGATACGCTGGATCTGCTGCAGCTCGAGCTGAAGCGCAGCCTGTCGGTGCCGGAGCTGGTGGCGATGCTGCGTCCGCTGCAGCACCGTGCTTACTCCATTTCGTCCAGCTCGAAGGCGCACCCTAACCAGGTGCATCTGACCATCGCTTCCGTGCGCTATCACAGCGGTGGCCGCGAGCGTAAAGGCGTGTGCTCAACCTATCTGGCTGAACGCGTGCGTCGCGGAGAGAAGCCGGCGATCTTTATTTCGCCGAACAAAGCGTTCCGCGTGCCGGCGAACAATAACGCCCCGCTGATCATGGTCGGTCCGGGTACCGGCATCGCGCCGTTCCGCGCCTTCCTGCAGGAGCGTCAGGCGACCGGTGCTGAAGGTAAAAACTGGCTGTTCTTCGGCGACCAGCATCAGGAACATGATTACATTTACGCGGATGAGCTGGCGGGCTGGCAGCAGAGCGGTCTGCTGACGCATCTCGACCTGGCCTTCTCCCGCGATCAGGAAGAGAAGATTTACGTGCAGAACCGCATGCTGGAGAAAGGCGCTGAGCTGTACGCCTGGCTGCAGGAAGGCGCCTACTTCTATGTCTGTGGCGATGCCTCACGCATGGCGAAGGATGTCGATGCCGCGCTGTATGAAGTGGTGCGTCAGTTCGGTGGTCTTTCCAGCGAACGTGCCGCAGCCTATATCGATCAGCTGAAGAAAGATAAGCGTTATCTGCGCGACGTTTATTAAGATCGGTACAAAGGGAGCGCTACGCTCCCTTTGGTCTGCCGCGCGCTAAGCCGCGCTGCGACACAGGCATAAAAAAACGGGCTAATCAGCCCGTTTTTTATTTTCCGCGATTTACTTCACTACGCGCAGTGAAGGACGTCCACCGCGCGGCGGCGGTTCGTCATCCGGTGAAGAGTCGTCATCCGTCGCATCGTCCGGACGGTCACCATCAATCACCGACATCAGCGTCTCTTCCTGGCCGCCTTCCTGCTCGTCGCCGGACAGCTCATAAGCCGGCTCCGGTTCGAACATGGTGCCGGCGCCGTTTTCGCGCGCGTAAATCGCCAGCACCGCAGCCATCGGCACGGATACCTGGCGCGGCACGCCGCCGAAACGCGCATTGAAGCGCACCTGATCGTTGGCAAGCTCAAGGTTACCCACCGCGCGCGGTGCGATGTTCAGGACAATCTGTCCGTCACGAGCGTACTCCAGCGGCACCTGTACGCCAGGCAGATTGATATCCACCACCAGATGCGGCGTCAGCTGGTTGTCGAGCAGCCATTCATAAAAGGCCCGCAGCAGATAGGGACGGCGGGCAGTAAGTTGCGACATTTCCATAGATTAGCCCCGGGCTTGCAGGCGCATTTCACGTTCGGCTTCCGTCAAAGAAGCGAGGAAGGAGTCACGTTCAAATACGCGCGTCATGTAGCCTTTCAGCTCTTTCGAACCTGCGCCAGCCAGATCCACACCCAGCTGCGGCAGACGCCACAACAGCGGCGCCAGATAGCAGTCAACCAGGCTGAACTCTTCGCTCATAAAGAACGGCGTACGTGAGAACAGCGGCGCAATGGCCAGCAGCTCTTCGCGCAGTTGCTTGCGCGCGGCATCGGCTTCGGCACCGCTGCTGGTTTCAATGGTACGCATCAGGCTGTACCAGTCCTGCTCAATGCGGTGCATCATCAGACGGCTTTCACCGCGCGCGACCGGATAAACCGGCATCAGTGGCGGATGCGGGAAACGCTCATCGAGGTATTCCATGATGATGCGGGATTCATACAGCGTCAGTTCACGGTCGACCAGCGTTGGCACAGTGCGATACGGGTTGAGGTCAATCAGATCCTGCGGCAGATTATCCGTTTCAACCTGCTCGATCTCCACGCTGACGCCCTTCTCAGCCAGCACGATACGTACCTGATGGCTGAAAATGTCAGTCGGACCAGAAAACAGCGTCATTACCGAACGTTTGTTGGCAGCGACAGCCATGAAAACCTCCAAGTTTGTTCACAAAAAAATACTGCGAATAGCCAACCACGCGGCGACTCACCTGCTCATCAGATTCGCACACAGCCGGGCGTTACGGGCATTGTCCGGTCGTCCCGACAGGAGCAGTATGCACAACGCCGCGACTCGCGGGCGCAAAGTGTCAGTCAGTTTACCAGATTTTAAGCAGCTTGTGGGGCGGGGATAATCATTTGCGGGCAAAATGCGGGGAAAGCTCGCGTTTTTGCGCTGAAAAAGCCGCGATTCAGGCAATAAAAAACCCGCCGAAGCGGGTTTTTTGAGCCAATTGTAACTGCCGAAGCAGCCAGCAATTAACGCTTGGAGAACTGTGGACGACGGCGTGCTTTACGCAGACCGACTTTCTTACGTTCAACCTGACGCGCGTCACGGGTAACGAAGCCCGCTTTACGCAGTTCAGAACGCAGAGACTCGTCGTATTCCATCAGAGCGCGGGTGATACCGTGACGGATCGCACCAGCCTGACCAGAAATACCACCACCTTTAACGGTGATGTACAGGTCCAGTTTACCAACCATATCAACCAGCTCCAGCGGCTGACGCACGACCATGCGTGCAGTCTCACGACCGAAGTACTGCTCCAGAGAGCGCTGGTTAATTACGATGTTACCGCTACCCGGCTTGATAAAGACGCGAGCGGCAGAGCTTTTGCGGCGACCAGTGCCGTAGTTTTGAGTTTCAGCCATTGCCTATAATCCCGATTAAATGTCAAGAACTTGCGGTTGCTGCGCCGCGTGGTTGTGCTCGTTACCTGCGTAAACTTTCAGTTTACGGTACATAGCACGACCCAGTGGGCCTTTTGGCAGCATGCCTTTAACCGCGATTTCAATCACACGCTCAGGACGGCGTTCGATCATCTCTGCAAAGGTCGCTTGCTTGATACCACCGATGTGGCCAGTGTGGTGATAGTAAATCTTGTCGTTACGCTTGTTGCCGGTTACAGCAACTTTGTCAGCGTTCAGAACGATGATGTAATCACCGGTATCAACGTGCGGAGTGTATTCCGCTTTGTGCTTACCACGCAGACGGCGCGCCAGTTCAGTCGCCAGGCGACCCAGGGTTTTGCCAGTTGCGTCAACAACATACCAGTCACGCTGTACGGTTTCTGGTTTAGCTGTAAAAGTTTTCATTGAAAAGCTTACCCAAATAAAAGTTACACGTTGGTGAAATCCCAAACGCTAAGTTAACGATTGAGGCTCACACGACCAATTCGCCCAGCAAGCCCACCCCCTCAGGTAGAGTTACCGGATCACACAGTTTTCCGGGAAAAGAAAGCCTGTGCTGTAACGTGGGGTCGCAAGATTATAGAGAAGTCGAATCTAAAGATCGACTCTTTTTGCGCCCGAAGCGGTGATTTCTGTTTGCCCCTCAGGGCAGGTGCGGCAGGCGAAGATACTCCTCGCTCTGCATCTCCTGCAGGCGCGACAGACAGCGCTGATATTCGAATTTCAGCCGCGTGCCCTGATAGATTTCAAACAGCGAGGTTTCTGCCGCCACCACCAGCTTGACGTGGCGCTCATAGAACTCATCCACCAGCGCGAGGAACCGCCGCGCCTGGTCTTCCGTTTTGTAAATCATCACTGGCACATCGTACAGCAGCACGCTGTGGAAGCGGCGCGACAGCTCAATGTAATCGTGCTGGCTGCGCCCTTCACCGCACAACGCGAGGAAGTTGATGGCCAGTACGCCTTCGTGAACGCCGAGCGTCGGCAGCTGGCGATGGTTAATCTCCAGCACCGGCGCGTCGCCGCGCGGTTTACCGGACAGCGCGCTGAACATGCGCTCCATCTCCGCGTGCGTCGCGTCGTTAAGCGGGAAATTCCACAGATGGGCCGATGTCAGGGTGCGCAGGCGATAATCAATGCCGGCATCGACATTCATCACATCGCAGTGGCGCTTGATCTGCTCGATAGCCGGCAGAAAACGCGCCCGCTGCAGGCCGTTGCGGTACAGCTCATCCGGCGGAATGTTGGAGGTCGCCACCAGCGTGATGCCGCGGGCAAACAGCGCTTCCATCAGCGTACCAAGCAGCATTGCGTCGGTGATGTCGGAGACGAAAAACTCGTCGAAACAGAGAATATCGGTTTCCGCTTTGAAACGGTCAGCGACAATCAGCAGCGGGTCGCTGTGGCCCTGCAGCTGCGTTAACTCTTCGTGCACGCGCAGCATGAAGCGATGGAAATGCAGACGCAGTTTGCGATCGCCAGGAATAGACTGAAAAAACAGATCCATTACCCAGGTTTTACCGCGTCCGACGCCGCCCCACATATACAGGCCACGCACCGGCGCTTCATGGCTCTCCGGCGCTTTATTCATCAGCTTTGATAAGCGGCCAAACAGCCCTTTAGCTGCCGGCTGCGGCTGCTGCTGGCGGGCAATCAGGCCTTGCTGAATGCGATCTAAACGGGTGATGGCGTCACGTTGTACATCGTCCGGACGAAACTCGCCCTGCGACAGCGCCTGCTCATAGCGCGCAAGCGGAGATGAGGTTTGCATGGTTCTCTCAGAATCCCTGAAAAAGTCCGATTCACGTGTCGGTTGTCGAAAATTAGGCCGCTCTACACTAAGCGATACAGCCCGAGGATTCCACTTCCGATGGATTAACGGGTATAGTGGCTACTATTGAAGTTGAAACAGAAGCAATGCCCTACGAAGCAACGGAAATTACACGGGAGTCATTATGACCTGGGAATACGGGCTGATTGGTTTAGTGATTGGCATTATTGTCGGCGCGGTAGCGATGCGTTTTGGCAACAAAAAGCTGCGTGAGCAGCGCAGCATGCAGTACGAACTGGAAAAATCCAAAGCGGAGCTGGCGGATTACCGCGAAGAGCTCACCAACCACTTTGCGCGCAGCGCAGAGTTGCTGGACAACATGGCGCGCGACTATCGGCAGTTGTATCAGCACATGGCGAAAGGGTCGAATGACCTGCTGCCAAATCTGCCGGGCGAGAAAAACCCGTTTGCTTACCAGCTGACGGAAGCCGAGGCCGATAACGACCAGGCGCCGGTGCAGATCCCGCGCGACTACTCTGAAGGCGCATCGGGCCTGCTGCGCAGCGGCGAACGCACCACCCGCAGTTAATCCTTTTGGGGCACAGCATGGCTGTGCCCTTTTTGTTTTCCGAACGCTTATTACCAATAACTGTCACACTTCTTTTATCCCCCTTATCGCAGCGAGAGCGTCATAGCAATGAAAAAACCAGCACGACTGTTAAGCGCATTAGCCTTGAGCATTGGGATGAGTCTGGCGGCGACGCCGGGTGCCATGGCCACGTTGCCGGCACAGATTCAGGGACAAGCACTGCCAAGCCTGGCACCGATGCTGGAAAAAGTGCTGCCGGCGGTGGTCAGCGTGCATGTCGAGGGCACCGACAGCGGTCAGCAGGGCCAGGATATTCCCGAGCCGCTGAAGCGCTTCTTTGGCCAGGCGCCCGGGCAGTCTCAGCCACAGCCGTTTGAAGGACTGGGTTCCGGCGTCATCATTGACGCAGCTAAAGGCTACATTCTGACCAACAATCACGTGGTAAACGGTGCGGATAAAATCAGCGTGCAGCTGAGTGATGGCAACGAATATGACGCAAAGCTGATTGGTCATGACGAGCAAACCGACATCGCGCTGATTCAGGTAGAAGGCGCAAAAAACCTCACGCAGGTGAAAATTGCTGATTCTGACGCGCTGAAAGTGGGTGATTTCGCCGTGGCGATCGGCAACCCATTCGGCCTCGGCCAGACGGCGACGTCCGGCATTATCTCGGCGCTGGGCCGCAGCGGGCTGAATCTGGAAGGGCTGGAGAACTTTATTCAGACCGATGCCGCCATCAACCGTGGTAACTCTGGCGGCGCGCTGGTGAACCTCAACGGCGAGCTGATCGGCATTAACACTGCCATTCTGGCGTCGAGCGGCGGCAACATTGGTATTGGCTTTGCTATCCCCAGCAACATGGCGATGAACCTGGCGCAGCAGCTGATTCAGTTCGGCGAAGTGAAGCGCGGTCAGCTCGGGATCAAAGGGACAGAAATGACCGCCGATATCGCGAAAGCGTTTAACGTCGATGCGCAGCGCGGAGCATTTGTCTCTGAAGTGCTGCCGAAGTCGGCGGCGGAACAGGCGGGCATCAAAGCGGGCGACATCATTACCGCCATTAACGATAAGCCAATTACCAGCTTTGCCGAGCTGCGGGTGAAAGTCGGCACCACGCCGCCAGGCCAGCAGGTGAAAATCGGTCTGCTGCGCGATGGCAAACCGCTGACGGTGACCGTAACGCTGGAACAGAGCGCGCAGAGCACCGCCAGCGCCCAGCTGATGTCGCCGGCGCTGCAGGGCGCCACGCTCAGTGACGGCAATACCAAAGCCGGCGATAAAGGAGTCAAAGTCGATACCATCGAAAAAGGCACGCCGGCAGAACAGGTTGGCCTGCAGAAAGACGATGTGATTGTCGGCGTTAACCGTACGCGGGTGCAGAGCCTCGCCGAGATGCGCAAAGTGCTGGAGGGCAAACCGCCGGTACTGGCGCTGAACGTGGTGCGCGGCGACGAGAGTATTTACCTGCTTCTGCGATAATCCTCGCAACGGGCGGACAAGCAGGTGTTTGTCCGCCCTTCTCGTGCTATTCTGCCCTGCGATCAACTCTTGCCTGAAATAACACCATGTTTCTTAAACTTTTACGTTCTGTGGTGATGGGCCTGATCGTGGCAGGTTTACTGCTTGTCGCGATCCCGGCGCTGCGAATGGGCAGCAACGTCACCTTTGATCACGACAGCAGCGCCGATGAAGCGCCCTTCAGTTTCAATCAGGGCGTGCGCCGTGCTGTGCCGGCGGTGGTCAACGTCTATAACCGCAGCGCGCACGGTAACAATAATCGCGGCATTACCACGCTCGGTTCCGGCGTCATCATGAACGCGAAAGGCTACATCCTCACCAACAAACATGTCATCAATAACGCTGACCAGATTATCGTCGCGCTGCAGGACGGACGCTTTTTTGAAGCGACGCTGGTGGGCTCCGACGCCATGACCGATCTGGCGGTGTTAAAAATCAGCGCCTCTAATCTGCCGGTAATCCCGATTAACGCCAAACGTGTCGCGCATATTGGTGATGTGGTGATGGCGATTGGCAACCCGTACAACCTCGGCCAGACGGTCACCCAGGGCATCATCAGCGCCACCGGCCGCATCGGTCTGAGCTCCTCCGGTCGGCAGAACTTCCTGCAAACCGATGCCTCGATCAACCAGGGGAACTCCGGCGGCGCGCTGATTAACTCGCTGGGCGAGCTGATGGGCATCAACACGCTGACCTTCGACAAAAGCAACGACGGCGAAACTCCGGAAGGCATTGGTTTTGCCATTCCGACCGCGCTGGCGACCAAAATTATGGATAAGCTGATTCGCGATGGCCGGGTGATCCGCGGTTATATCGGTATTACCGGGCGCGAGCTGCCGCCGCTGCACGGTCAGGGCAGCAACCTTGATCGGGTGCAGGGCATTATTGTCAGCGAAGTGACGCCGGGCGGTCCGGCGGATCGCGCCGGCATTCAGGCCAACGATGTCCTGCTGCAGGTAAACGGTAAGCCGGCGCTGTCCGCGCAGGAGACCATGGACCAGGTGGCGGAAATCCGCCCGGGATCGGTGATTGATGTGCAGGTGCTGCGCAATGAGCAGAAGATGACGCTGCCGGTTACCATCCAGGAGTTTCCGGAAGCGGCCAATAATACCTCGCCGTAAACGCACCCGGCCGCGGACAGCGCCATCGCTGAGCCGCGGCCGGGTGTGCAGAACCGCGGCGTAACTAGCTGCGATCGACCGGGAAAGCGATCACCTCACTGAGCGCATCGGCCTTCAGCGCCAGCATAATCAGGCGATCCACGCCCAGCGCCACGCCGGAACAGGCCGGCATGCCGTGCGCCAGCGCATCCAGCAGGTAAGTATCAATCGGATGCTGCGGCAAACCGCGCGCAGCGCGACGGCGATTATCCTGCTCAAAGCGCTGACGCTGTTCGCGGCTGTCGGTCAGTTCGCGGAAACCGTTGGCCAGCTCCACGCCTTTGTAATAGACCTCAAAACGCTCTGCCACGCGGTGATCTTCGGTACTGATCTCCGCCAGCGCTGCCTGACTGGCCGGGAAGTGATAGACGAAGCACGGCTTATCGAGACCAATTTTCGGTTCCACGCCCAGCATAAACAGCAGCTGCAGCAGCGTGTCGCGATCGTCTTCGCGATTCGCCAGCTCGCCCTCACCCAGCTTTTCCGCCGCTTCGCGCAGCTGCGCCTTGTCCGCCGACAGCGGATCGATCTCCAGATGACGGATAAACGCCTGCTGATACGATAGCGATTCGGCGCTGTCGCACTCCAGCACCTGCTGCAGCAGATCGTCGACTTCATTCATCAGCCGATACATGTCGTAGTGCGGCCGATACCACTCCAGCATGGTGAATTCCGGATTATGGTGGCGCCCGGCCTCTTCATTACGGAAGCAGCGCCCCATCTGATAAATCGGGCCGCTGCCCGCTGCCAGCAGGCGCTTCATGTGATATTCCGGACTGGTCATCAGCCACAGATCGCGCCCGTCTGCCGCGCCAGGTCCGACAAAGCGCGTCTGGAATGGCACCAGGTGGATGTCGGTGATCGTCGCCTGGCTCATGGCAGGCGTATCCACTTCCAGTACGCCGCGATCGGCAAAGAAACGCCGGATTTCCGCCAGGATGGCGGCGCGTTTCAACAAATTGGCAATGGGTGCGCTCGGCTGCCAGCTTGCCGTTTCGCTCATGGTGATGACTCCTTATACAGACAAGGGGAGGAAGTCTACCCGTATTGCTGACGGCAAACAACGGCACCGCCGTCGCGGCAGGCAGTTTCAGAAATCACAGGCGCTGGCAGGACAACAGGAGGAAGAGAAAGCCGGTACGAAAGCAGGTTTCGCACCGGTTTTAGTTACTGCGCGCTGCGCTGAATTGCCTGACCGCCCGCTTCAACATCTTCGCCTACGCCACGCGTGGTGTTACAGGCTGAAAGCAGCGAGGAAAGCACCAGTACCGAGAAAATCGCGACAATACTTTTCTTTAACATAGCCATATCCTTGTTGGTTGCAGTAAAAGTACAGCTTTTAAAGCATAGACCGGATACGCCATGATGGCGGTTAAGCTGCTGAAAAAAGACGCGGTGCGGGGAAGAGCGAGGAAATAAAAAAGGCGCATCGATGATGCGCCTGATTTGACGATTATTTTACGCGGGAAACGTATTCGCCAGAGCGGGTGTCCACTTTTACCACTTCGCCAATCTGTACGAACAGTGGCACTTTGATCACGGCGCCGGTAGACAGCGTCGCTGGCTTGCCGCCGGTACCGGCAGTATCGCCTTTCAGACCTGGGTCAGTTTCGGTGATTTCAGCTTCGATGAAGTTCGGTGGCTGAACGGCGATCGGTTTATCGTTCCACAGGGTTACGATACACTCGGCGTTGTCCTGCAGCCATTTGGTCACGTCGTCCAGTACCTTAGCTTCAACCTGATACTGTTCGAAGGTTTCCGGGTGCATGAAGTAGAAGAAGTCACCGTCATTGTAAGAGTACTGCAGCGTCATGTCACGCACGTCTGCGCCTTCGGCGGAGTCGGTAGACTTGAAGGTTTTCTCAACGCGTGAACCGGTCAGCAGACGACGCATTTTAACACGTGCAAACGCCTGGCCTTTACCCGGCTTAACGAATTCACTGGATTCGATGGCATACGGTTCGCCTTCGAACATGATTTTAAGACCGGCACGAAAATCGTTGCTAAGATAAGTCGCCATAAAGGCCCTCTGTAGATATTAACTGGTAATAGCCAAAAAAATGGCACACATTGTAACCCTAAATCCCCCCGTCAGAGAAGATTGGTTGCAGCAACTTGCTGATGTTGTCACCGATCCTGCTGAATTACTGCAACTTTTAGCCCTCGAAAACCACGCGGATCTGGCAGCCGGGAGCGAAGCGCGCCGTCTGTTTGCCCTGCGCGTACCGCGCGCCTTTATTCAGCGCATGCAGCGCGGCAATGCGCAGGACCCGCTGCTGCTGCAGGTGCTGACCAGCCGTCAGGAGTTTACCGATGCGCCGGGCTACAGTACCGATCCGCTCGATGAGCAGAGCAGCGTGGTGCCGGGCTTACTGCATAAGTATAGAAACCGCGCGCTGCTGCTGGTCAAGGGCGGCTGCGCGGTGAACTGTCGCTACTGCTTCCGCCGGCATTTCCCCTATCAGGATAATCAGGGCAACAAGCGCAACTGGCAGGCGGCGATTGATTACATTGCCGCCCATCCCGAGCTCGACGAGATCATCTTCTCCGGCGGCGATCCGCTGATGGCGAAAGATCAGGAGCTGGCGTGGCTGATTGGCGCGCTGGAAAACATTCCGCACCTGAAACGCCTGCGCATTCACAGCCGGCTGCCGGTAGTGATCCCGGCGCGCATTACCGAAGGGCTATGCCAGCTGCTGGCGGATACGCGTCTGCAGGTGCTGCTGGTCAGCCACATCAACCACGCGCAGGAGATTGACGAGGCGCTGCGCGAACGCATGCAGAGGCTGAAGCGCGCTGGCGTCACCCTGCTGAACCAGAGCGTGCTGCTGCGCGGCGTTAATGACGATGCGCAGACCCTGGCACAGCTCAGCAATGCGCTGTTTGATGCCGGCATCCTGCCCTACTATTTACATGTGCTGGATAAGGTGCAGGGTGCGGCGCACTTCTTTGTGCCGGATGAACAGGCGCGGGCGCTGGTGCGGCAGCTGCTGACCATGGTATCGGGCTATATGGTGCCGAAGCTGGCGCGGGAAATTGGTGGTGAGCCGAGCAAAACGCCGCTGGATCTGCAGCTACGTCAGGAGTGACGTTCCCTGCCAGCTGCCCGGTGCGCATGAATGCGCACCCTACAGTCGGTGCCATCACCGTAGTGTCGCCATTGATGGCGACAGTGCTGGAAATGTACTCAAAAACAAAAAAGCCGCTCTCGCGGCTTTTTTATTGCTGCTCTGCCATTACGGGCACTTATACACCTGACCCGACATTTTGCTGTCGAGCGGGGCAAAGGCAGACAGCAGGTTCTGCGTCGGGCTGGTGGCACCATAAATTACGTTGCCGCCCATCTCCGCTGCGCGGTTACGCAGGTCGTTGGCCGCACCGCGCAGTGAACTGCCTTCACCGCCTGAGCCGGTCAGCCAGTTGCTCTGCGAGCCGGTAACATTGCCCAGCAGCTGACATTGGCTGCCTGGCTGTTGATCAACAAAGGTGACACGTTCGCCGGCGGCACTCAGTTGGTTGGAGGTGCTACAGCCCGCCAGCAGTAAGGTACCGACTGCCAGTCCGAGCGAGAGGTTAATCCGCATTATAATCCCCATTTATTATCATCAGTGTCGGGCGGCAGCGTAGCAGAAAAGCGCACATTTTTTCTGAACATTCATTGCCCTAAACCCGCAAAGCCGAAGTATTGCGCCCTTACTTATACCTTGTTCGCCGGCAAAAGAAAAACCCCCGACCGTTTCCGATCGGGGGTTTCTCAACAGCTCAGACGTTCAGGGCAATTACATCATGCCGCCCATACCGCCCATGCCACCCATGCCGCCAGCGCCAGCACCTAAGTCAGGTGCGTCGCCTTTCGGCAGGTCGGTGACCATCGCTTCGGTGGTGATCATCAGACCGGCCACAGAAGACGCGTACTGCAGCGCAGAACGGGTCACTTTGGTTGGATCCAGGATACCGAAGTCGATCATGTTGCCGTACTCTTCGGTCTGCGCGTTGTAACCGTAGTTACCGTCGCCCGCTTTCACGTTGTTAGCAACCACAGATGGCTCTTCACCGGCGTTAGAAACGATCTGACGCAGTGGCGCTTCCATCGCACGCAGAGCAACCTTGATACCGACGTTCTGGTCTTCGTTCTGACCTTTCAGGCCAGATGCTGCGATTTTCGCCGCAACACGCACCAGCGCAACACCACCACCGGCAACCACGCCTTCTTCAACCGCAGCACGGGTAGCGTGCAGGGCATCTTCAACGCGTGCTTTCTTCTCTTTCATCTCAACTTCAGTCGCTGCGCCTACTTTCAGTACGGCTACACCACCTGCCAGTTTTGCAACGCGCTCCTGCAGTTTCTCTTTGTCGTAGTCAGACGTCGCTTCTTCGATCTGCTGACGGATCTGCGTCACGCGGCCAGAGATTGCGCCCTGATCGCCCACACCATCGATGATGGTGGTGGTATCTTTGTTGATCACCACGCGTTTTGCCTGACCCAGGTCTTCCAGCGTCGCTTTTTCCAGCTCCATACCGATCTCTTCAGAGATCACGGTACCGCCGGTCAGGATAGCAATATCCTGCAGCATCGCTTTACGACGGTCGCCGAAGCCCGGTGCTTTCACCGCAGCCACTTTCACGATACCGCGCATGGTGTTCACCACCAGCGTAGCCAGCGCTTCGCCTTCCACGTCTTCTGCGATGATCAGCAGTGGTTTGCCGGCTTTCGCCACAGCTTCCAGCACTGGCAGCATTTCGCGGATGTTAGAGATTTTCTTGTCAGCCAGCAGGATGAATGGGCTTTCCAGCTCCACTGCACCGGTTTCTGGCTTGTTGATGAAGTATGGAGACAGGTAGCCACGGTCGAACTGCATACCTTCAACCACGTCCAGCTCGTCTTGCAGACCGGTGCCTTCTTCAACGGTGATCACGCCTTCTTTACCCACTTTGTCCATCGCCTGAGCGATCAGGGTACCGACGCTTTCATCGGAGTTGGCAGAAATGGTACCTACCTGCGCGATAGCGCGGGAATCCTGGCATGGTACAGACAGGGTTTTCAGCTCTTCAACGGCTGCGGCAACGGCTTTATCGATACCGCGCTTCAGATCCATTGGGTTCATGCCCGCCGCGACGGCTTTCAGGCCTTCGTTGACGATAGCCTGTGCCAGAACGGTAGCGGTGGTGGTGCCGTCGCCTGCTGCGTCGTTGGCTTTAGAAGCGACTTCTTTCACCATCTGCGCACCCATGTTCTCGAACTTGTCTTCCAGCTCGATTTCACGTGCCACAGAAACACCATCTTTAGTGATGGTCGGTGCACCAAAAGATTTATCCAGAACCACGTTACGGCCTTTCGGGCCCAGGGTAACTTTTACTGCATCTGCCAGTACGTTCACGCCACGCAGCATTTTTACGCGTGCGTCATTACCGAATTTTACGTCTTTAGCTGCCATTTCAAATATCCCTTAAATTCGTTTCGTTCAGTGAATTACGCGTAAATTACGCTTCAACAATCGCCAGAATGTCGCTTTCAGAGATGATCAGAACTTCTTCGTTGTCGATTTTCTCAGTCTTGGCACCATAGCCTTCGCTGAAAATCACCAGATCACCCACTTTCACGTCCAGCGGCTTCACGTCGCCGTTTTCCAGGATGCGGCCATTGCCAACAGCCAGTACTTCACCGCGGGTTGATTTGCCTGCTGCAGAGCCGGTCAGAACGATACCGCCAGCAGATTTGGCTTCAACTTCTTTACGCTTGACGATAACGCGATCGTGCAACGGACGAATTTTCATTTGATAGCTCTCCTTTGAGAAGTCCAATCATTCATTTTTGGGTTGAACGCCGGGCTTGAGGGTTCCGGCCTCGTGGAGAGAGAGATAGGGGCAGAAAAGGGGCTTTCAAGGGGCAAAACAGAAATTTTTTTACTTTAATGCAACTGGCTAAAATTTGTACCATGGGTGCGTCGCTTCGCTATCTTAATAATGAGACCATTCCTGTCGCCTTTAGTCTGCACTGACTTTAAAGGCACAAATTATGACGACGACTCAGCAGAGCGCTGCCGATTATCTGGCACAAATATCACGCAAAAACACCAAGCAACCCCGCATCTTATTTTTTGACCGGGAAGCCTTCGCTGATAACAGCAAATACCTGTATCTGCACATGCTGAAACACTATCCACAATTCGAGATCATCTGGTGCAGCTATACACCTGGCGTGATTAACGATCTCAAGAGAGCGGGCCTGCCGTATCATGATATCAATCATGCTACTCCTGAAACCCTGTCATTAATGCTGGAAGCCGCTATCGCCATATTTTGTGTCAACCCCTGGCAAAGCCTTGGCGCCCAGCCAATTTATGCAGCATGCCTTGAAGGCGCAAAACATGTTCAGCTTTGGCACGGTGTATCAGTTAAACATTTGCAATTGAGCCTGATCAGCCATTTGGATATGAGCGAGGCGGGACACATCCTGCCGATGAGCTGGGCCACACGCGCCGATTATGTCCTTAGCACGGCACCTTACTTTGATGCTTTCTGGGCAAAAACCTTCGGTTGCCAGCAGCTGCTGCGCGGCGCGTTTCCGCGCAATGAGGTCATTACCCGGACACCAATGCCAGAGGAGATGACAGGCGCAATGCTTCCACCTGCAGCACAGCAGGCGATGCAGCAACCGGGGCGAAAAATATTCCTCGCGCCAACGTGGCAGCGCAACAAAGCAACCAGTCTTACCAGCAGCAGCTTTATGCTGAAACTAATGCGCTACGCCCTGCATCACGACATTAACGTCTTCGTTAAGACTCATCCTTACCATAAGGGTGACAATGTGTTTGCCAGCGGAAAAGTGGCAAACCTGCACAGTTTGCCCATGGAACTTGATATCTATCCATGGCTTAACCATTTCGATGTGCTAATTACGGATTATTCCTCAATCATGTTTGATTACCTGCTGACAGGAAAACCCATTTTGACGCTGGACATTCCGGCTGGCAAGCATCACAACTTCGAACCGGATTATCGACTGGTTCCCGGCAACGATAACTGGCGCTATCGCTTTACACCGGACAATCTGGTGGAAGTATTGCATTCAGCGCTGCATCAGGATGATAAACAATTTGCGCGACAAGAAATGCTGGCGCAAATTTTTGCCTGTGACAGCAGCCAGGCCAATGCAGACCTGGCGTATAAAGTCGTAAAAATGCTGGAAGAAAGGTGCCAGAGCCCTCAACTGCAGGTGTTTTAAATTAACGGTCGTGGCGATCGTGGTGTTCAATACGGTCTTGATCTTTGCGCTCAAACTCGCCGTCCATGGTGACGCCGCTATCCGGACCCTGCCCCGGGCCGCGCCATACGCGCAGGTGCGGCATCAGTTTTAGCGTCAGGTGCTTCTGCACCGGCGGCAGCAACAGCAGCAGGCCGAGGAAATCGGTGAAGAAGCCCGGCAGCAGCAGCAGAAAACCGGCGATGATCAGCGACACGCTTTTGATCATCTCCGCCGCTGGGCTCTCGTTACGCGCCAGCTTCTCCTGCATCAGCATAAAGTTCTTCATGCCCTGATTTTTCACCAGCGACACACCAATGCACGAGGTAAAAATCACCAGCAGCATGGTCAGCAGCACGCCGAGCGCGTGCGCCACCTGGATGAAAATCGAGATCTCAATCCAGGCCAGAACAAAAAAAATCACTAACGGTAACCAGCGCACCGATATCTCCTGTGAGTCGCGCCGCCACGCAGCGTGCGGGGCAGCAAAATTGAAGGGTCAGCATGACCATAACGTATGAGATGGGCACGCGGCCGGGGAAATTCAACCGCCGCTGTTAAATTTATGCCACTGACTTAAAATTGCGAAGTACATCACATATCGTTATTACCGCTGGGCCAGCAAATGTCCGTAAAGTGATCTGTGCACAAGCATTTCTGCAGTGACAGAATATGATCGTGCTCGCCAGCCCGAAGATGGATAAAATGTCGGCACTGGTATTCCACGACAATATAATTGCTTCACCTGCACGTTATTCGCCGCCCATCCATTCCGGATGCCCGGCAGTAACACAGCAGCAATAATAAGAAGGTAATCATGGCGAACAACATTCGTATCGAAGAAGACCTGTTAGGCATGCGTGAAGTTCCGGCAGATGCCTATTACGGTGTTCATACTCTGCGTGCGATTGAGAACTTCTATATCAGTAACAGTAAAATCAGCGACATCCCTGAGTTTGTTCGCGGCATGGTGATGGTGAAAAAAGCCGCCGCGCTCGCCAACAAAGAGCTGCAAACCATCCCGCGCCACATCGCCAACACTATCATTCAGGCCTGTGATGAAGTGCTGAATAACGGTAAGTGCATGGACCAGTTCCCGGTTGATGTCTATCAGGGCGGCGCGGGCACCTCGGTCAACATGAACACCAACGAGGTGCTGGCTAATATCGGTCTGGAGCTGATGGGTCACCAGAAAGGTGAATATCAGTATCTCAACCCAAACGATCACGTGAATAAGTGTCAGTCCACTAACGACGCTTATCCTACCGGTTTCCGCATTGCGGTTTACGCCTCGATCCTCAAACTGCTCGACGCGATTGGCCAGCTGAGCGAAGGTTTTCAGCGCAAAGCGGTGGAGTTTGAAAACATCCTGAAGATGGGCCGCACCCAGCTGCAGGACGCGGTGCCGATGTCACTCGGTCAGGAGTTCCACGCGTTCAACGTACTGCTGAACGAAGAGACGCGCAGCATTCTGCGTACCGCCGAACTGCTGCTGGAGGTTAACCTCGGCGCCACGGCGATCGGCACCCGCCTCAACACACCGGACGGCTACCAGCAGCTGGCGGTACAGCGCCTGGCGGAAGTCAGCAACCTGCCGGTAGTGCCCGCCGAAGATCTGATTGAAGCCACCTCAGACTGCGGCGCTTACGTCATGGTGCACTCAGCGCTGAAGCGCCTGGCCGTGAAACTGTCGAAAATCTGTAACGACCTGCGCCTGCTGTCATCCGGTCCGCGCGCTGGCCTGAACGAAATCAACCTGCCGGAGCTGCAGGCCGGTTCTTCAATCATGCCTGCCAAAGTTAACCCGGTGGTACCGGAAGTGGTCAATCAGGTGTGCTTTAAAGTGATTGGCAACGACACCACGGTGACCATGGCTTCTGAAGCCGGTCAGCTGCAGCTCAACGTGATGGAGCCGGTGATTGGCCAGGCGCTGTTTGAGTCGATCAGCATCCTGACCAACGCCTGCTACAACCTGCTGGAAAAATGCGTTAACGGCATCACCGCCAACAAAGCGGTCTGTGAAGCCTACGTGTTCAACTCCATCGGTATCGTCACTTACCTCAACCCGTACATCGGCCATCACAACGGCGATATCGTCGGGAAAATCTGTGCTGAAACCGGTAAGAGCGTACGCGAAGTGGTGCTGGAACGCGGTCTGCTGACCGAAGCCGAGCTGGACGATATTTTCTCCATCCAGAACCTGATGCACCCGGAATACAAAGCCAAACGCTACACCGACGAAAACGAACAGTAATCCGTTCCGGATCAAGTCGTCTGAAGCACGCCTGTATACAATACGGCGTGCTTTTTTATTTTGACGTCTATAACTAAAGTGGCTGCGTGTGGCGGCACTTCAGGGAGTGAAACTATGGTAGTGGTGGAATTGCTCATCGTCCTGCTGGCGATCTGGCTGGGTGCGCGCCTCGGCGGCATCGGCATTGGCTTTGCCGGCGGTTTAGGCGTGCTGGTGCTGACGCTGGTTTGCGGCATGAAACCCGGCGCGATCCCGTTTGATGTCATCGAGATCATTATGGCGGTGATTGCGGCCATCGCCGCGATGCAGGTGGCCGGCGGCATGGATTATCTGGTCGGGCTGGCGGAACGCCTGCTGCGCCGCCATCCGCGCTATGTCACGTTCCTCGCGCCGCTGGTGACCTATGTGATGACGCTGCTGGCGGGTACCGGGCACACCGCTTTTTCAACTCTGCCGGTGATTGCGGAAGTCGCCAAAGAGCAAGGCGTACGCCCTTCGCGCCCGCTGTCGATAGCCGTAGTGGCGTCGCAAATCGCCATCACCGCCTCGCCGCTTTCGGCCGCGGTGGTATTTTTTGCCTCGATTCTTGAACCGCGCGGCGTCAGTTATCTGGCGCTGCTCGGCGTCGCGCTGCCTGCCACCATGCTGGCCATTTTCTGTGCCGCCGTGATCACCAACTTCCTCGGCAAAGAGCTCAAAGAAGATGACGTCTACCAGGCGCGCCTGGCGAAAGGTGAAGTGACGCTGCGCGGTGAGCAGGTTTATCACATCAAGCCGGGAGCCAGACGCGCGGTGCTGCTATTCCTGATCGGTATTGCGGCGGTGGTGCTGTACGCGACGGCAATCAGCGACAGCGTGGGCCTGATCAGCAATCCGGTGCTGCCGCGTAACGAAGCCATTGTGGTGTTTATGCTGACGGTTGCTACGCTGATTTGCCTGACCTGCAAAGTGGAAACCGGTGAAATCCTCAGTGCCAGCACGTTTAAATCCGGCATGAGCGCCTGTATCTGCGTGATGGGCGTCGCCTGGCTGGGCGATACCTTTGTCAAAGCGCACCTCAGCGACATCCAGACGCTGGCCGGCGACATGCTGCAGAGCTATCCGTGGATGCTGGCGCTGGTGCTGTTCTTTGCTGCCACGCTGCTCTACTCGCAGGCGGCCACCACCAAAGCGCTGATGCCGGCGGCACTGATGCTCGGCGTGTCGCCGCTGGCGGCGGTCGCCTCCTTCGCCGCGGTGTCCGCGCTGTTCGTGCTGCCCACCTACCCGACGCTGCTGGCCGCGGTGGAGATGGACGACACCGGCTCGACCCGCATTGGAAAGTACGTGTTCAACCACTCGTTTATCATTCCCGGCGTACTGGCAATTACCTTCTCGGTGGCGTTTGGCTTCCTGTTCGGCAGCCTGATCCTGTAGCGTCGTGGTTACATCCTGAAAACCTCGTGGCGCAGCGGCCGTGTTATCATCGCGGCTTCTTCGCCACCGGAGCTGATTAATTCGTCATGGCTGCTCGATTTTCCCGCCTGCTAAGCCTGTGCCTGGCACTGCTGTTTTGCCTGTCGGCACAGGCCAGCCTGTTCTCGCCCACTACCAATAACCGCTTTGTGCCGGTCGATCAGGCCTTTGGCTTTGATTTCAGCCAGCAGGGCCATCAGCTGACGCTGAGCTGGAAAGTGAAGGACGGCTATTACCTCTATCGCCAGCAATTCCACATCAGCGCGCAACACGCGCAGCTGGCGCCGGTCACGCTACCGGCGGGCCAGCCGCACGAAGATGAGTTTTACGGCAAGAGCGAAATCTATCCGCAGGACGTACAGCTGCCGATCACCCTGCGCCAGGCCGATGCCGGTGCAACGCTCAGCGTGACCTATCAGGGCTGCGCCGCGGCCGGTTTCTGCTATCCGCCGGAGACCCGCTCGGTGCCGCTGACGGCGATGGCTGCCGATAGCGCCGCGCCGGTAATCGCGGCATCACCGGCCGCTCACCGCACGCCGCTGCCGTTTTCGCCGCTGTGGGCGCTGCTGATTGGCATCGGCGTGGCCTTTACGCCGTGCGTGCTGCCGATGTATCCGCTGATCTCCGGCATCATTCTTGGTGGCCAGCGCCGCTACTCGCTGGGCCGGCTGTTCGCCCTCGCACTGGTTTACGTGCAGGGCATGGCGCTGACTTACACCCTGCTCGGTATGGTGGTGGCAGCGGCGGGGCTACGTTTCCAGGCTGCGCTGCAGCATCCTTACGTATTGATCGGCCTCTCCGTGCTGTTTGTGCTGCTGGCGCTGTCGATGTTTGGCCTGTTCACGCTGCAGCTGCCTGCCAGCCTTCAGACGCGTCTGACGCTGTGGAGCAACCGTCAGCAAGGCGGCTCGCTGGCGGGCGTGTTGATGATGGGCGCACTGGCAGGCCTGATCTGCTCACCCTGCACCACCGCGCCGCTCAGCGCTATCCTGCTGTATATCGCGCAGAGCGGTAATCTGTGGGCCGGTGCCGGCACGCTGTGGCTGTACGCCTTCGGCATGGGACTGCCGCTGATTGCTGTAACGATGTTCGGCAACCGGCTGCTGCCGAAAAGCGGTCCGTGGATGCAGAGCGTGAAAGAGGGTTTTGGGTTTGTGATTCTGGCGCTGCCGGTGTTTCTGCTGGAGCGCGTGCTGGGCGATATCTGGGGACTGCGGCTGTGGAGTCTGCTCGGCGTGGCATTTTTTGCCTGGGCGTTCAGCCTGAGTCTCAGCGCGCGCGGCACAGCGCGTGTGCTGCCGATCATCATGCTGGCGGCCGCGCTGGTGGTGGCGCGCCCGCTGCAGGACTGGGCATTTGGCAGCAGCAGTACGCAAAGCGTCGCGCACCTGCCGTTTCAGCGCATCAGCAGCAGCCAGCAGCTGGACAGCGCATTACAGCAGGCGCAGGGCCGTATCACCATGGTCGATCTCTATGCCGACTGGTGCGTGGCCTGCAAAGAGTTTGAAAAATACACCTTCAGCGATGACGGCGTGCGCAGCGCCCTGAGCAACGTGCAGCTGCTGCAGGCTAACGTGACAGCCAATAACGCGCAGGATAATGCGCTGCTGCAGCATCTGCAGGTGCTTGGCCTGCCGACCATCCTGTTCTTCGATGCGCAGGGCAAAGAGATTGCCGATTCACGCGTCACCGGCTTCCTTAACGCCGCGGATTTCCGCGCCCATTTGCACAATCTGCCGCGTTAAACGAAACTGGTTGCACGACACTGCCCGGGCGCACGCGTTCGGGCCCGCATTC
Source organism: Pantoea sp. B270 (assembly GCF_018726825.1). Lineage (NCBI taxonomy): Bacteria > Pseudomonadati > Pseudomonadota > Gammaproteobacteria > Enterobacterales > Erwiniaceae > Pantoea > Pantoea sp. B270. The sequence continues at coordinate 3,068,804 of NZ_JAHCSX010000001.1, read as the reverse complement.
CGGAGGAGAGTCTTTTGCAACGCGAACAGATCCTTGAGCATGCGCTGAATGTGCTCGAACAGAGCGGCCTGGCCGCGACTACCTCGCTGCAGCAGCTGGCTGGCGAAAGCGGCCTCGCCAGCGATCAGCTGGAGCGCTACTGGCCCGATCGCGATGCCCTGCTGTATGACGCGCTGCGCTTTCACGGCCAGCAGATCGACAGCTGGCGCCGCCAGGTGCAACTGGATGAGCGCCTCAGTGCGGCACAAAAGCTGCTGGCGCGTTACGACGTGCTGGCAGAGCACGTCAGTAAAGGCCGCTTTCCTGGCTGCCTGTTTATTGCCGCCTGCAGTTTCTATCCCCAGCCGGATCAGCCGGTGCACCAGCTCGCCGAACAGCAGAAGCGCAGTTCCTGGCAGTTCACCCATGAAATCCTCGTCGACCTGGCGCTGGACAACCCCAGCATGGTGGCCGATCAGATGGAGCTGATCCTCGAAGGGTGTCTGAGTAAGCTGCTGGTGAAGCGCAACGTGCAGGATGTCGCTACCGCGCGGCGTCTGGCTGAAGATGTGCTGAGCATCGCGCTGTGCCGGCAAAACGGCGCGCTGGCGTAGGCTTTTTGTTCACCCTGCCTGAAAAGCAGGCAATCAGTCACGATTGCTACGCTTTTTTTACGAAACCCGTTGACGGCTGTGAGCCATTAGGGTTTAATGCGCCCCGTTGCCCGGATAGCTCAGTCGGTAGAGCAGGGGATTGAAAATCCCCGTGTCCGTGGTTCGATTCCGCGTCCGGGCACCACTATTCAGAAAACCCAGCCTTATGGCTGGGTTTTTGCTTTTCTGCGCCGGCAGAATCGCTCACCCTGCAGCCTGGCAGAAACTCTTAAAGCTGGAAAATCCGCCCGTCACCGGCTGGCAGTTCAACGGTTACACTCAATTTTCCGCCTAACGCCTCAACGTATTTTTTCAGGCTGGAGAGTTTCAGTTCGTCACCACGCGCCTCGATGGCTGCAATAGCAGGTTGCGAAACACCCATCTTTTCAGCCAGTTGTACCTGTGAAAGCGCCAGTTCTTCCCGCAGCTGGCGCAGACGAATCTCGATGATTTTTTCCGCCGCCTTATTTCTGATGCGCGCCTGTGATTCAGGCGAACGCTGAGCAATCAGGTCTTCAAGTTTTGGCATGATTCATCTCCTCCAGATGCTGTTGATACACGCGGTCAGCCAGTTTAATCATCGCCTGATAAAAGCGCCGCTGATGCGTTCCGGTTTTGTTTCCCGCGCAGAGCACAATGGCCCGTCTGACCGGATCGAAGGCAAAAAACGCACGAATCGCCCGGCCATTACTCTGAACACGGAGTTCTTTCATATTGGAAAAACGCGACCCGACGAGGGTATCAACATCAGGCCGCCCTAACGTGGGCCCGAACTCCCTGAGAACCGCCAGGCTGGCCAACACATCCTCAATCATCGCGTCATCCTGCGCCTGCAGCCATGTGGCAAAGCGCGCGGTGGTTTCTACCTTCCAGCTGTTCAAAATCACCTCATATAACCTGTAGTTTATAGCGCTCTGATATAAACCGGAAGTTATATTGAAAAGATGACCTGTATCATGCCGGATGCCAGCATCGCTGTGGACGTGCTCAGCTTGTGCGGAGTACCTGAAAAAACTGCAATCCCATGCAATATCGATTAGCTCCATTACGACCCTGACTGCTTCGGCCCCATTTGCGCGACGCGTCGCACACTTTTGCGATTGCGCCCAAACCTTTCCAGCGAATTGCGCCACCGGTCACGCCGCGTTGCGCGTGTCGATGTTAAAAAAATGTTAATCTTAGTACCTGCCTGCCGTCGTGGCTTTTGTTCTTAACTCTGCGTCTGCTGCATCTCACCGTGCCGGACGCTTTTGATACACCGAATCGTGTCGCCAGAGGGAGTAATCGTGAACCTTCGTCGCCTTAAATATTTCATCAAAATCGTCGACGCGGGCAGCCTGACGCAGGCCGCTGAAAGTTTGCATATTGCGCAACCAGCGCTAAGCCAGCAGCTTGCCACGCTGGAGGGAGAAGTGAATCAGCAGTTACTGATCCGCACCAAACGCGGCGTAACGCCTACCGAAGCGGGGAAAATGCTTTACCATCATGCCTTCACTATTTTGCATCAGTGCGAACAGGCACAGCGCGCCATTGACCAGATCGCCGCAGCAACTGCAGAAGGCATGCGCAGCGGCTCCCAATAAAGCACGGATGCCGCCCCGCTGCCTCGCACTCCGGTTAAATTTCGTCAGCTAATTAGCACTCAACCCACACCGCACCGGCATCCGCCGATTTGACACACTGTTCCACCCAGCGTACCCCCATCAGCCCGGCGTGCACGTCCGGATACCAGAAGTCCTGCAGGAAGGCGTGATCGCCGCGGTCGGTGGCGTCCATCGCCAGCGCAAAACGGCGATAGAGATTCGACCAGGCTTCAAATAATCCTTCGGGATGGCCGCCACCAATACGGTCATCGGCCAGCGCGCTGGCGTGCAGATAACCCATGCCGCGCTCAAGAATCTGCACCGGCTCGCCCTGCACTTCATAGCGCAGCTGGTTTGGCTGTTCGTCCCACCACTCCAGACTGGCTCGGGCCCCCACAACGCGAATTTTCTGGCCGTGCATCGATCCGCAGTTCACCGCTGACGCCCACAGCGTACCGACCGCACCGTTGTCGTATTCCATCATCACGAAGGCGTTATCTTCCAGCGGCGCACGCGAGGCCACAAAGCTCTGGCGGCTGCACAGCAGACGTTTTATTTGCAACTGCGGCAACAGGGTTTCAGCGATAAACAGCGGATGGGTGGCCAGATCGCCCAGCACATAGCTCGGGCCGACAAAACGCGGATCGACGCGCCATTTGGTGCTGGCATTCTGTAATTCGACCGCTTCGTGATGAAAGCCGTGAGCAAACTGCATGTTCACAATGCGGATCTCACCCAGCAGCCCGTCAGCAATCATGGTGCGCGCCTGCTGAATCAGCTGATGCCCGGCATAACCGTAGGTCACGCCGATGATCTTCTGCTGCGCTTTACACAGTCGCTGCAGTTCCTCAGCTTCAGCGGAGGTGAAACACAGCGGTTTTTCACACACCACGTGCAGCCCGGCGCTGAGCGCAGCGCGGCAGATAGCAAAATGCGTATTGTTTGGCGTGGCGATGGAGACGGCTTCAATGCCATCAGCACGCGCGGCTTCCGCTTTAAACAGGGTTTCGTAATCGCTATAGCAGCGCTCGGCCGCCACGCCCAGCGCGCGACCAAACGCTTGTCCGCGCTCCGCATCAATATCAAACGCACCCGCCACTAAGGTGAAGTTGCCGTCGCGTAAAGCAGCGGAACGGTGGATGTAACCGATCTGGCTGGTGCCGCCGCCGCCCACCATGCCCCAGCGCAGCGCGCGATCCAGTACTTTGCTCCCGTTAATCATGCTGTTCTCCTCAGAATCCGATGGAATGCAGGTAGTGCAGGCTGGCCGTGACGTCCTTCAGACTGGTGGCGGCATTGCGCGGATCGCGCTCCTGCTCGATGGTGATCCAGCCCTGATAGTGACGTTCAGCGAGAAACGCCCGCAGCGCCGGGTAATCAATCGCGCCCTGGCCAAGCGGGCACATCACGCCCTCGGCACAGGCAGTGAAAAAGTCGACGCCGCGCGCAATCACATCGCGCCAGACGGCCGCATTAATGTCTTTGAAATGCAGATAGTCGATGCGCGACCAGTAGCGTTGCAGCCAGGTCTGCGGATCCATGCCGGAATAAAAAAGATGGCCGGTATCGAGACACAGTCCGGCGACCTCGTGCGGGATGTCCTGTACCAGCTGTTCCAGTTCATCAGCAAACTCAATGCAGCCACCGGCATGAGGATGAATCACCGGTCGCACGCCGTAATCGTGCCAGGCGATGTGACTGAGCTGAGTGATGTGCTGCATCATGCGCTGCCAGTCCGCGGGTGCCAGACGTGGCGCTTTCTCCGTCTGGCCGGCAAATTGCGCCCGCTGCGGGTTGCCGAAATCGATAATCACCAGATAGGGCGCGGGCCGGTTATCACCGTGCGTGCGTGCCGCGCACGGCACCTGCGACAGGTTGCGGCAGATGTTGTGTGTCAGCTCAACCATCGCCGGGAAATTCGCCTCGCTGACCAAATCATCGAAAATAGTGCCGGCCACCAGCGACAGCTGATGTGCTTCCAGCTGCTGGCGCAGTTCGGCGGCATCGGTCGGCAGATAGCGCCACGGCCCGAGTTCAATGCTGCGGTAACCGGCCTGGGCCGCCTCGCGCAGCACCGTTTGCCATGGTGGCAGGAAAGAATTGTCAAGATCGTCTACGCCCCAGCTGCAGGGCGCATTGGCAATATGTAGGGTCATGATGGTTCCTTATGATGAGGGCTGGCGTCAGTATCAAATAGATATTTCACCAACCTCAATCATGGAACTTTCATTCTTTGATAGCGATCATAAATTTAATTATCAAATTTTTGATAATTTTTTATCAAATGCTGTCGTCATGCGCGCTGGCGTGGCTGTCGCCCGGTGAGCGATAACAAAGGGTGACTGCGCAACGCCTCAGACATTTTCCCGCATGACGATCTCAAACGGCAGGGTGACCTGAGAAAAATGGTCGCTGCGCTCAGCGTGACGTTGCAGCACGGTTTGCGCCAGCTGTCGTGCCATGTCAGCGATCTGATGGCGCAGCATCACCGTGATGGTGCCATCTATCAGCGCCAGGTCGCCGTCATTGACCGGGCCGTGACAAATCAGCGCCACCTTCCGCTGCGGCCGCTCACGCAGCGCCTGAACGACCCCTTCAATGCCACCGCACGGCGCGTAAATCAGCGCCAGATCGGCATGTTGCTCCAGCAGCTGGCGGGTCGCCTGATAACCACCGGCAATCGATTCGTGGGTTTTGAGCGGTTCCAGCACGCGCCGCGCACTGTCCTGCTCGCGCAGATACGAGCGAAAACCACTCTCGCAGTTCTCCTGACAGATAAAGCGGTGATCCCCCAGCAGCACGCCCGCCGGACCCGGCTGATGCAGCAGATGGCTGGCGATCCAGCCCGCGCTGCGCCCGGCTTTCTGATTATCCAGGCCGAAATAGCCAGCATGCCCACAGGGCGAAAAGTCAGAAAACAGCGCGTAGACGCGCACGCCCTGACGCGAAACATGTGCTATCGCGTGGCGGATCAGCGGATGATCCAGCGCCACCACGCCGATAGCCTCCACCTGCTCAGCCAGCCGGTAGAGCGAATCCACCACCGCTGCCACCTCATCAATCTCGTGCCAGACAAACAGCGGCTCGCTGCCGGCCGGATGAAATGGCTGCGTCTGCTGGCGCAGCGCATCGGTTAGCGTTTGATAAAAAGAGTACGAAGCCGACAGCAGGATAAACCCCATGCGCAGCGTCACGCCGTCGCTCTGCGTGCTGAGCGGGGCGTGGCTGCTGCGGTAGCCCAGCCGGTGCGCCGCTGCCAGTACTTTCTGTTCGGTCTGCGCCCGCACCGGCGCGCGGCGATTGAGCACCCGGTCCACGGTGGCGATCCCCACCCCGGCAGCGGCGGCAATCGCGCTCATGGTAATTTTGCTCATCGTTAAGCCCTTTAATGATAATAAACTATCAAAAATAATGCCTGATGTTATGCTTTCACGCCATATAAGCCGGTCGTTATCCCTCAATTAATGAGTAAATCCTCTCATTCTTTTGATCGCTGTCGCACAAACACCATCATTCGTTTCATTTCTCACGCAAATAGAATAATTATTTGGCAAAAGATTGCCGCAGCGGGCCGCCGGCACTGATGGAAATGCATCAGCAAAGCATTAGAGCTGGTGCCGGGCTGTTTTTATAGTTGACGCGACACCAGCCGCCGATTGCGGTGGTGGGTAACGTAACGCGCAGGAGAACAACAATGAAAATCGCTTTTGATGTGGATGTTATCCGCGATCTCGGCATCACGCGTATGGTGCATCAGGTCGCGGAGTGGGGTTATAAATACATTGAACAGTCGCCGCATCCGCAGATCAATCCGTTCTATAAACACCCAAAAGCCAGCCGGGAGATCATGCGCGAGTACAAAAATGCGCTCAACGCTACCGGACTGGAAATCTCCTCGTTTATCACCGTCTATCGCTGGTCGGGACCGGATGAGCTGCGGCGCCAGGCGGCGGTGAAAAACTGGAAGCGCATGATTGAGATTGCCGTGGAGATGGGCGTGCAGGTGATCAATACCGAACTTTCCGGTAACCCGAACGAGCCCGAAATCTGCGAAGAGATGTTCTATCGCTCAATGGACGAGCTGCTGCCGATTTTCGAGCGTGAGGGGATTCGCGTGGAAATTCAGGCGCATCCGTGGGATTTCTGCGAAGAAAGCAATGAAACGGCCGATATCGTCAAGTCGTTCCGCAGCGACAACGTCAAATACATCTACAGCGCACCGCATACGTTCTACTATGACAAGGGCAAAGGCGACGTGAAGAGCATGCTGCATTACGCTGGCGACGATCTGTCGCACATGCTGATTGCCGATACCATGAACCACACCAAACATTGTCGCTACATCGTTAACCCGCCGGGCGTCGATGCCACCATCCACCAGCACGTGGCCGTTGGCGAAGGTGAGGTGAATTTCGACGCGCTGTTCGAAGCGCTGCGCGAGATGGATTTCGCTAACCGCCACTATAAAGTGGGCGGCGAGTCGATTATCTCCGCCGCGCTGTTTGGCTATCCGGAGAAGATGAAGTATCAGGCGGTGGAAACCCGCGAGCTGATTGAGCGCGAGCTGCTGAATCTGTAAGTTGCATGCACAATCAGCCCCTTTCCCGCCAATGACAGATGGGCGCACCATCAGCCCCCTCTCCCGCCTGCGGGAGAGGGTTGGGGTGAGGGCAAACGCCATCGCCCACTCCCCATCAAACCGTCACCCACTCCACCTCCACAAACTCGCCGCGCGTCAGCGACAGCTGCGCTGCTTCCGCGATGGCCTGCGCGCGCAGCCCGTCAATCAGCCCCGGCAGACCGGCCACTTTCTCGCCGCCAAGATGGCGCACAAACGCATCGAGATGGCTGTAATAGGTCTCCTGTACCCGGCTGAACCAGTCCGCATACAGCCCCGGCTGGCGGATGTGCTGCCCCTGATACAGCGTTGCACCGTGCACCGCCTGGCTTTCCGACGCCAGCATGCCCAGGCTGCCCATCACGCTGATGCGCTCGTCATAACCGTAAGCGGTACGACGGGCATTATCGAGCTGCACCAGCGCGCCCTGCTGCAGGCGCATAATCAGCACTGAGGTATCGACGTCAATGTCGCGGATCGCCGGCATCGCCAGCGCGGCACCGAGCGCGCCCACGGTGACCACTTCATCCTCAGTTAACCAGCGCAGCAGATCGAAAAAGTGGATGGCCTGGTCGCGCATCTGTCCGCCGGACGCCTGCAGATAGCTCAGCGGCGGCAGTTCAGAGGCGCGGCACACCATCTGGATGAGCTCGCTGCGCCCAATCACGCCCTGCTGCAGCTGGGCTTTCAGTTGTGCATGGCTGCGATCAAAACGCCGATTGAATCCTACCGTCACCGGCACCTGCAGCGGGGAGATGCTGGCTACTACTTCCCGGGCGCGTGACAGCGACAAATCGATCGGTTTTTCACAGTACACCGCTTTGCCCGCCAGCACCGCCTGCTCCAGTAGCGGTGCGTGGGTCGGCGTCGCACTGGCAATCAGCACCGCATCAATGGCCTCACTGCTCAGCGCCTGCGGCACGCTGGCGGCCCGCGCCCCAAACTGCTCTGCCATCGCAGCGGCGCGCGCGGCGTCGATATCGCACACCAGCGCCAGCTCAACGCCGGGATGGCGCGCCAGGTTTGCGGCATGCACCTGGCCAATAAATCCACAGCCAATCAAGGCAAAACGTTGCGCACTGCGCATGATAACGCTCCTGTTGCTCACACTTCGGCATCGTCGGTCTTGTCAAAATATCGCTTTCTGGCAGGCTGTCTGAACGCGGTTTTTGATGGAATTCACTCAGATGAAAACAATGACGCTGGCCGAACTGGCTAAGCGGGTGGGCGTGGGCGTCGCCACGGTGGATCGGGTGCTGAACGACCGGGGCGGCGTGTCGCCCGCGATGACGAAAAAGATTTTACTGGCGGCGCGCGAAGCGGGTTTGAAACGCATCCTGCCGGAGGAACACCGCCACGCATGGCAAATAGAGGTGCTGCTGAGCGGTAACGGTTCCTTCTTCTTTCAACAGCTGGCGCAGGATTTTGCCCGGCTGGCGGATGAGCTCGGCTATCGTCGCCTGCGGCTGCACCGCACGCTGATTCCGGAGCATGCGCCCGAAAAGCTGGCGGCGCATATCGAAGCCAGCAGCAAAAAGATGGACGGGCTGATTGTTTTCGCCCATGAAAATCCGCTGATTTACGCGGCGCTTGAGGCCTGTAAAGCGCGTGGCGTACCGGTCATCACGCTGGTGGCCGATCTGCCTGATGCGCCGCGCCTGTGCCATGTCGGTATTGACCAGCTGAAGGCCGGACGCACCGCCGCGCTGATGCTCGGCAGCATGCTGCCTGTGGCGGGAGATGTGGTGCTGGTTAGCGGTCGCGCTGATTACGCCGCGCACCGTCTGCGCATCGAAGGGTTTCAGGCAGTGCTGGCGGAGCGTTTCCCGCATCTGCGGCTGCGGGAGATCATCGCAGGCCAGGACGAGCGCGAGCGCATCAGCCGGCTGCTGGAGAAAACGCTGGCCGCATCGCAGCAGATTGTCGGCTTGTACAATACCGGCATGGGCAACACGCAGATTCACGAAGCGCTGGCGCGCCATCGGCTGTGCGGCAAGGTGGTGTATGTGACGCACGAACTTTACCAAACCACCCGTGAGCTGCTGGCCAAACGCGTGCTGACGCTAACGCTCGATCAAAACACCCTGCGTCACGCACAACTGGCGCTGACGCTGCTGCTGCGACATCTGGAAGAGGGTGAGCAACCAGAGACCTATCAGCCCGGCAAAGTCGACTTTATGCTGTTTACGCAAGAGAATTTTGCCTGATTCGACTTTGTCTTTTATCGCCAGCGCGGTTAAATCGGCGTGATAGCGTGCTGCTACACTCAGTAGCAGCAAAAATCTTCTCATAACAAGGCGAACGCATTATGTCGGAAAATCAGTATCAGCCCGCGAAAGTCTGGACCTGGGACCCGGAAGCCAAAGGTAACGGAGCAAAGACTAACCGTCCAACCGCCGGGCCGACGCATGAGCAAACGCTGCCGGTCGGTAAGCATCCGCTGCAGCTCTATTCGCTGGGGACGCCAAACGGCCAGAAAGTGACCATTCTGCTGGAAGAGCTGCTGGCGCTCGGCGTGCAGGAAGCGGAGTATGACGCCTGGCTGATCCGCATCGGCGACGGCGATCAGTTCTCCAGCGGCTTCGTTGAGGTTAACCCCAACTCAAAAATTCCGGCGCTGCGCGACCACTCGATCACGCCGCCACTGCGCGTGTTTGAATCCGGCAATATCCTGCTCTATCTGGCAGATAAATTCGGCCACTTTATTCCCTCTGACGTGGCGGGCCGCACTGAAACCCTGAACTGGCTGTTCTGGCTGCAGGGATCCGCGCCCTACCTTGGCGGCGGTTTCGGCCACTTCTATCACTACGCGCCAGAAAAAATTGAATACGCCATTAACCGTTTCACGCTGGAGGCCAAACGTCAGCTTGATGTGCTGGATCGCCAGCTGGCGGACCACCGTTTCCTCGCCGGCGACGAATATACCATTGCCGATATCGCGACCTGGCCGTGGTACGGCAATCTGGTGCTGAATAACCAGTACGGCGGCGGCGAATTCCTCGATGTGCAGTCGTACAAAAATGTGGTGCGCTGGGCAAAAGAGATTGCCGACCGTCCGGCGGTGATCCGCGGGCGTAAAGTGAACCGGGCATTTGGCGCCGAGCCGCAGGATCAGCTGCTGGAACGGCACGATGCGAGCGATTTTGATACCAATACTGAAGACAAGCGTCAGGCGCGAGGCGAACAATAATGGCCGCATATGTCGTTATGATTAAAGACGAAACGCTGGATAAAGATGAGCTGGCCACCTATTCGCAGAAAGCCGGCGCGGCGCGTGGCGATCACCACATCACGCCACTGGCTTTCTACGGCGATCTGGAGGTACTGGAAGGGCGCGATGCTGAAGGCGTGGTGGTGCTGCAGTTTGAAGATGTCGAGGCCGCCAAAGCCTGGTACTTCAGCCCGGCCTACCAGGAAGCCAAAGCGCATCGCCTGAAAGGCGCCAACTACCGCGTACTTCTGGTGAACGGCGTGGCGTAATGGATGACGTAACCCATTGCTAAGCACGGGTTATCTGCGGCGCGATCCCTCGCGCCGCGATTCAACCCAGCGCGGTTAATCCAGCGTAATCCGCACCACACTATCCGGCCCTTGCGGCGAGCGATCTTTATTGAGTCCCTGCTTCACCGTCACGTACAGCGTCTGACCATCTGGCGACACCAGCAGGCTGTTAGGGTGGGTCGGCAGCGTCCAGCTATTTTTCACTGCGTAGGTCGTCGCGTCCAGCTGCAGCACTTTGCCGCCGAGTCGCTGGCTGATGTAAATCTCGTTGCGCTTCGCATTGAATTTGATGCCAAGCGAATCGCCGACATCCAGGCGTTTGATCACCTTACCGCTGCGCTCATCGAACACCAGCGTGGTTTTGCCCTTAGAATTGTCAGTGACGTACAGGCGGCCATTGGCGGCATCTTCGGCCAGATTTAACAGCAGATACTCCTTGCCATCGCCTGGCGTCCAGCGCTGCTCAATTTTGTGACTGCGCGGATTAATCACCAGCACTTCGCCACTGCCGTTCGCCGCGTAAATACGGTCGGTTGACGCCGAATAGAGCAACCCTGTCACCCACTTACCGGCGTTTTTGATGGTGGTTTTCAGCCGCAGCGTATTCGCATCGACCACCCAAATCATCGCCGGATTCTCAATCGCACCGATGTACAGCAGGCCGTCATGCAGCAGGATTTCACGCGCGCCAACCGGATTGCCTTTGTCGTTTTTCAGGCCAAACAGCAGACGCTGCAGCACTTTACCGCTTCTGGCGTCCACTTTCGTCACGCCACCGTCCAGCGTGTTGGTAATGTACAGCACGCTGCCGTCCGGTGAAGCCGTCATGCCAAAGTTTTTCAGATCGGTATGGGTTTCGCCCAGCGTCGCCAGCGTGCGGGCATCCAGGCGATACAGCACGCCACCGTTGACGGTTTTAAACGCCTGCGCGCTGGCCACATACAGCGCAGCCGGATCGCCCGGCACATAAGCCATTTCATACAGGCCGTCGCCCAGTTCACGCTGCTGTACCTTCTCCGCTGCCGCTGGCTTAGCCGCGGCGGCAGGCGCTACTGATTTTTTAGCCGGCGCCTGACAGGCGCTCAGGCTCATGGCTGCCAGCAGCGCCAGAGCCAGCGCGGTGGCGCGCGGGCGTAATGATGAAGTCATTGCTGTCTCCGGTAAGGACTGATGGGTTACCTGCGCGAGCAGGAAGCATAAAAAGGAATGAGAATCATACGCATTATTGTATCAGTCGTAAATGTGCCTGATCGGCGGCAGCAGGCGCAGAGCTGCGCTGCGTCAATGCCCTCCCCTCAAATTGCCACTTGTAGTATGCTTGACGGCATTCCTGCCTCAGATGTTGACTTAAAAAATGATGGTTCCTGACTATTTAATCAGTGTGTTGCTAACGGCCCATAACAGTGAAAAATTTCTGCCTGACACGCTGGCGAGTTTAGAAAAGGCCTGTCATGGTGTTGAGCAGTATATTGAATTTATTCTTATCAATGACGCATCCGTCGACAACACAGCAGCGTTAATCGATGATTTTTCCCGGCGGCATCCGCAGGCGAAAGTATTTAATATTGATTACCGCAACATTGGCCGGGTGCGTAATTTTGGCGTTCAGCAGTGCAGCGGTGAATATATTACGATGCTGGATGGCGACGATCAGTTGCTGGCCGACGCCCTCACCGATATTGTCCGCTACCTGAAAAGCCATCGTCCCGACGCACTGTTCACGGCGCTTAATGAGGTATACGAATCCCGGCCTCAGCACATCACGTGGCAGGGCCTGCAGGCGGAAACACTGTCACGGCATCAGGCCATTGAAAAATTCCTGATCCATCGCGATTTGCAGGCGCACTTTATCGGTCAGTTTATTAAGCGCACCATGCTGCTGGCACATCCCTTCCCGGATTATACCTGCTACGAGGACGCCTGGCTTTTCCCGGAAATCCTGGTCAGCAGTGATGCAATCGCTTATAGCCGCCAGAGCCCTTATCTCTATTTTAAACGCGGCAACAGCTTATCCAGCCAGCTGGATAAACACAAAATTTCACTCTTAGTGAGCGCAACGCAGCATATGGATGAGGTGTTGCAGGAGCGCTATCGTAATCTGCTATCCTGCCACTGGATTAATATTGCACATAAACATCGGCAAGCCCTGGATAATCCTGACGACAGGAAGCAGGTTATTGAGGCGATCACTAAAATCAGGCCACTGTCTTTTCTTTTCGATAGTAAAATCAGAACCAGCTTTAAAAAGAAATATCTGGCTCTGAAGTTAAACAAACCGCTGTAATAACCGGGCGCTATGCCGGCGCCGGTTTATCAGGACGATGCTTTCTCAGGCGGATGAATCATGGCATAGCTGATGATAATCGCCATCACCAGGATTAGCACCGAACCACTCTGAATTAACACCGTGTCGGTCAGCCCAAAGATGATAATTGACAGCGGCAGCAGCGTTAATCCGGCGACGCCGCGGCGTGCGGCTACTATCAGCAGCACGAGGTAAAAAATCAGCAGGGAAAGTGCGCCAGCGATCCCCTGCAGCGAAAGCGTTTCAAGGAAATCATCGTGCAGGTGATACATGACGTTTTTATACGCTTCGGGATTGTGGCGCTCATGCTGCGTGATGTATTCCCGCGCTTTTGCCGTGCGCTGATCCGGACTTTGCCCCGGCAGCGACCACGAAACGCTGTGCCAGCCGCCTTTCCAGATAGAGAAACGGGCGCCAATCGAGGTGTTATTGTTGGTCTGATAAGTATCAACTTCATTGTGGATGCTGTCTAAGCGCTGCCAGACGCTTCCCGGCATAAATAAAGCGCCCACGATAATAAACAGCGCTAACACCACCAGCGAAATTTTACCCGCCCAGCGATGGGTAAAATAAAACCAGGCCAGATAAATCAGTGGCAGTGTTAATACGCCGGCGCGTGACTCGGTCAGAATCATCAGCATCATATTCACGACAAAAACCGCGCTGAATAAGATCATTTGTCCGCCGCGATGGGTGATGACCCGGTGGCCGGTGTACAAAGTACAGAGCGCCAGCGCGGTAATCAGATAAGAGACGGTACCGGCGGAATCGGTCAGCAATCTGATGCGGGTCAGCGTTTTTGCGTGTTCACTGATAGCGAAACCTAACGTCACCAGCAGCCCGACAAATAAGATGGCGCTGCAGGTTATCAGGAGTGGACGGCTAAGATAGTGGCGCCAGGCGATGATAAAATAGCTGAGAAAAGCCGCGATAATAAACAGCTTACCGCCCTGGAAGTAGTTATTCACCACGTCACTGAATTCAGCGTGGGAAAACATCTTTGCCCAGATGAGCCTGACCAGCCCAATGAACAGCAGCGGAAGCGCTACCGTTATGGCCGTTTTATCTGTTAGCCACTGTTTTTTCACCCCCAGAATTACTAAATACAGAGCCACCAGATAACTGGAAAAATAGAATATTTTGCGCGGTAAGGCTTCAACCACCAGTGACGACGCCAGCGCGATACTCAGCAGCACAAAACAGAGCTGGTAAATATTTTTTCCCGTCATCAGCTGGCGAAAAGCGTGAGCTTGCACTTAACAATACCTCATCTTGATATGTTTCAGGCGCCACAGCATGGCCTGCCACCATCTTTTTTGACGAAAAAGCGACTTATACATTCTTTTTGCCTGCTGCGCATTGGCTGGCTGGTCAAACGCCATGGTGGACAGCGGTGAATCCTGATAAATATCGCGATAGTGGTGAACCACAAACTGTTGATTCCATACCTGCCAGGGCTTATCCGCACCGGCATAATGAATCAGGCAGGTTTCCGCCGGCACGTCGAGCGTATAGCCACGATCGTCATGGGCCAGCATGGTCAGGGTATTGAAGCGAGGAGAAACAAAGGTCACTTTATCTTCCAGTAAAATATTCAACGCATCCTGGTCGAGATACTGGAAGTTTCGCCCGTGTTCGGACAGTAAAGTAAACGCGCGTTCGCTGATATTGCCAGCGCGCCATTGCGCCACATCAATCAGCATCATGCCGGCGTTAAAATAGCGCTCGCCGCGCAAGCCGGCATTCTTCGCCAGCACCGGCTGCAGCGAGGCAATTTCACCGACCACCAGCGCAACCGCCTCGGGGCCGGTCGGGATCTGCCACAGTTCATTGAGCGGATTAATGCACACCATATCGGCATCAAGATAGAGCAGTTTTTCCGCCTGCGGCAAAATCAGCGGTGCCAGAAAGCGATAGTAGGTCGCACGGGTAAAAAGTTCGGTGACCGGCAGCGTGGCAAACAGCTGGTCCGGCAGATGATGCAGCGTCACGCCGTGGCGCGATCCCTGAAACAGCCTGGCGAGCCGGGGGTTATCGGCCGGTGTCAGTTCTGAAGAGATCAGATGGAAATGATAAACGCGGTCTCCGGCGTGTTTCATGATGGACAGAATCGTGATTAGCGCATGCGCTTTAAACTTTCCGTCAACGCCAAAAACAATATGTTGATCGCTCTGTACCAGAAAAAGTGGTTCGGCGTTTATTTCCTGAAGAACATCATGATTCATTGCGCGCTTCTCTGCTGCGGAGCGCTACACTCCGTAACCACTTAATATGTAGACAATAAAATTGGGTTTACCAAAACGGTGAAAAGATTACCATTTTGGTAAACCCAAAGAAAGCGTAGCACGCTAAGCCAGGAGTTTTCGCAGACGAGACATAATCAGCCTCTCCCATCCTGTTTTTACGATGGGAGAAGCACGCTGGAGAATAAAACTACAGCGACGCGCCGCCGCAAATTACCAGCTCCTGTCCGGTAATGGCAGCGGCAGCCGGCGACAGCACAAAACCAGCCAGCGCGGCCACCTCTTCGGGATGGATATAGCGTCCGATAGGCGGCAGTTTCGGCGGCGAGCTGGCGCGGTCCGGCTGCAGCAGCATCGGCGTGGCGGTGGCACCGGGGGCGATCACGTTGACCGTAATGCCCTGCGGAGCCAGTTCGGCGGCCCAGCTGCGCGCCATGCCCACCATCGCCGCCTTGGTGCTGACATACTGGCTGCGATTCGCCGCGCCGCGTGACGTGCGGCTGCCGAGCAGCAGGATACGATCGCCGTGGCCCATCTGCGGCAGCAAGGTGTTGGCCATGATTTGCGCCACCTGCACGTGCAGATACCACAGCCGCGCCCCCTGCTCTTCCTCCAGCTCACCCAGCGGCGCGGCCAGCATCATGCCTGCCGCGTGCACCAGCGCATCCACCTTCGCCAGCCCGGCCAAAGCCCGTTTCAGCTGACCGGCGTCAAACAGGTCGACGCTGACGGAGGTAAACGCCGGATGATCTTTCTCCACCGGCGTACGGCTAAAACCGGTGACCTGCCAGCCCTGCGTCAGCAGCTCATCGGCAATCGCCGCACCAATGCCGGAACTGACACCGGTCACCAGCGCATGGCGGCTCATGCTTTGTCCCTCACCCAGTTCTCCTCCACGCGCACGTACTTGATGGCCTGGCGAAAATAGGTGTAGGCAATGTGCAGTGCGCCGTCCGCGCTCTGCTTAATGCTGGGATAGGAGAACTCACGGTTCAGTTTCTGCTGTGAATTGTTGGTCATGCAGTAGCCGTCCCCCTCATCCAGATTACGCTGCCAAGGCCAGCTCACTCCGCCATCGGCAGAAATAGCCAGCGTCATCGGTGCGCGCGGAGCCCCCCAGAAGGCGGTGTGTGCGCCCTGAACCACCGGCTGCGCCGCCACGGCCACCGCGGCGTCATCTTCGTCTTCGATTTCGTCGTACAGTGACAGGCGACGCTCGCTGGCATCACGTGCGCTCATGGCGTTAAACACCAGCGCCAGATGGCCGTTGTGCAGCGTAGTCACCTGAATCGATGAGTTATTATTTGGCAGATCGGTTGCCTGCGGCGCGCTCCAGCTTTCACCGCCGTCGTCCGAACGACTCTGGTAGATATAATCAGCCCAGCGGCTGCGATACAGCGCCAGCAGGCTGCCATCCTGCAGCAGCGTAATGTTCATGTGCACGCAGCCGAGGCTGTCCGGCACCGCCACATCGCGCCAGCGCTGTCCTTTGTCACTGGAGATTTTCACCGCGCTGATGTCATCATTGCCCACCCATTTCACTCCCGGCTGGGTGCGACAATAGAACACCGGCAGCAGCCAGTTGCCGTTCGGCAGCACCACCAGCGGCTGGCGGATAAACGTGCCCGGCTGATCGAGCAGCGTATCGATGGCACTCCAGCTGTGACCCAAATCGTGTGACTGGCGATAGCGCACAATTGCCGTGTCCTGATTGCCGGACTTTTGCGCGGTCCACAACAGCCACAGCACGTTATCCGGATCGAGAAACAGCACCGGATTCTGTTCCGATCGCGCCGGATCGTCGGATAACTGTTGAGGATCGCTCCACTGCGCGCTGCCCTGCGCCAGCCGCGAGCACCACACCGAAATATCCGCGATGCCTTCCTGCGTGCCGCCAAACCACACGCACAGCAGGTCGCCGTTTGGTAACGGCAGCAGATTAGCGGCGTGGTTCTGCGGACAGACCGAAGGCAGCATCGCCGTGAGCTGCTGCGCGTCCTGCGCGTGCGGATGAAGCTTACCGTTACGTTCGACGGTAATGGTTGAGTCGGTCATGTCAGGCTCCACTGTTTTGCATTGATGAATCAGGTGCATTTTTGCGCTGCGGCTGGCGTGACGGGATCAGGCGGTCAATCAGCATGATCACCGCCGGTGTGACCAGCGCGACGTACATATTGTTGATGCCGAACGGATCGCCCAGCAGATACCACAGCGAGGTCATGACGCAGGCACCAATCAGGCCGGCGTTCGCGCCGCGCGTACTTTTATAAAACGGCAGGTAGAAAGCGATGATCGCCACCACCGAAATTGACAGGCGGATGGCGCGGGTAAAGAACGATAGCTTCAGCACTTCCGGTACGAACAGCACGAAGATCAGCGGCAGAAAACCGATCAGCAGTGACAGCCAGCGCGTCATGCGAAATTCGCGTTCCGGCGTCGGATTACGATATGGCACATAAAAGTCCTTCACCACCAGCGAAGCGATGGCCAGCGCCACGGTGCTGACGCTGACAAAAATCGACGCCACCAGCGAGGTGGTGACAATCCCTGCCAGCCACGGGCTCATGTCCTGCAGGAACACCGGCAGCGCGTACAGACTGTTGATCTCCGGATGCAGATACTTTGCCGCCACGCCAATCAGCGCAATGGCGATGGCAATCGGCATACAGAAGAAGAAGGCGACCCAGGTGGCGCGCTTCGCAGACGCCGCGCTTTTGGTCGAGGCGATAGCCTGAATCACAAACTGGGTGCAGAAGATCGACCCGATGGTGCCAATCATCCAGGCAAAAATGGTGCTGGCGCCCACGTTACCGTCCCAGGTCCAGTAAAAGTGCGGCATCTCTTTGATCATCGGGCTGACGCCGCCCGTCATGTGCAGCGCCACGCCGAGAATGACCAGAATACCGATATATTTCAGGCCGCTGTGCAGCAGCGTCACCCAGGCGATGCCTTTCATGCCGCCGAACATAAAATAGAAGGTGCTGACCAGCGCGGTGATCACCGCCGCCGTGGTGAGATCAAGGTTCAGTACCGTAGAGATCGCCGCCGCACCGCTGACATAGTTACCGACGTTCACCAGCAGCAGCGCGTAGATCATGATGATAGAAATAATATTTTTGGTGGAGTTGCCATAGCGCTCGGCAATCGCGCCGGAAATGGTAATTTTGCCGGTGTTGTAGATGCGTTTGACCAGCAAAAAACCAAACAGCGGAAAGCCGATAGCGGCACCGATCACCGACCAGGACGCGGCAAAGCCATCCTCAAAGGCCGCCTGCGCCGTACCGATGGTTGACTTGGCGCCAATGTATTCAGACATCAGCATCACGCCGACCACAAACGCTGGCATCACGTTTGAACCCGCCATAAAGTCGCCGCTGTTTTTACTGCGCAACCGCCAGGTCAGCCAGGTGGTGAACAGGATGTAGGCAATGACAATCCCGACAATAATCACCATCCCTTCTGCAGAGAACTGTTTCATGTTCGCCTCATTGATAACGTAGGGTCGTGGTGCGTGCCGGGCTTCACACGCACCGTTAATGAGGCGGCCATGATTATTGTTGTTGCGTCGCTGCGCTGGCTACCCCGCACCGTGCAAAATGATTTACTTCACTCAAAAATGAATAAATTTACGCACAGGCAGGGCAATTTATAGATTAACTGGCGCTTAATTAGTTTGATCATGCTCACAAACAGTCAAACGTGATTAATAATAATCAAACCTGGCTGTGTGAGATAGCGAGGCAGACTGCGTGCCTGGCCACGGCCACCGCGCCGGGCAGCCGCGAACGTCAGGCGAGACTGTCGTTTTCCAGTTTCTGCCGTTTGCGCAGATGAGGGAACAGCGCCATCCACAGCGCCACGACCACCAGGGTGCCGACACCGCCAATCGCCGCTGCGGGCACCGCACCGAACCATGCGGCCAACAGGCCGGATTCGAACTCCCCCAGCTGGTTAGAGGTATTAATGAAAATGGCGTTGACCGCGTTGACGCGCCCGCGCATCTCATCCGGCGTGTCCAGCTGCACCAGCGCGCCGCGAATCACCATGCTCACCATATCGAAGCCGCCGAGTGCCGCCAGCGCCAGCAGCGAGAGCCACAGCTGCGTCGATAGCGCAAATACCAGCGTAGCCAGACCAAAACCGGCTACCGAGCCAAACATGATCATGCCCACGTGCTTTTCCAGCTTGTGACGGCTGAGCCACACACCGACCAGCAGCGCCCCGACCGACGGGGCACCGCGCAGCATGCCCAGCCCCCACGGACCGGTATGCAGAATATCCTGGGCGAAGATCGGCAGCAGCGCCGTGGCGCCGCCCAGCAGCACGGCAAACAGATCGAGCGAGATCACCCCAAGCACATCTTTGCGCTCGCGGATGAAGCGGACACCGGCAAACATGGTGCTGAGGCTGGCCGGAATACGTGCCTGCGGCGGTCGTTCGTAGCGCAAACGGCTGACCAGCACAATCGACAGCAGATAGAACAGCGCCGAAACACCGTACACCACCTCCGGCCCGGCCACGTACAGTAAGCCGCCCAGCGTCGGACCGACAATCACCGCCGCCTGACCGCCCACCGAGCTGGCCGCCATGGCGCGCGCGAGGATGGGCGGCGGTACCAACGCTGGCAGCATTGAGGTGATTGCCGGCCACTCCAGCGCTTTGGCCAGCGAAATCAGGAACACCAGTCCCCAGATTTCAATCCGGCCCGCCCAGTGCAGCAGCGTCAGCGCCACCAGCCCGAGCAGCGCCAGCCACTCAATCAGCTGCCCCAGCAGCACGATGCGGCGACGGTCATACTGATCCGCAAGGTGACCCGCCGGCAGCGCCAGCAATACCGAAGGTAAAAATTGCATCAGACCGATCATGCCCAGCGCCATAGCACTGTGGGTAAGCGCATAGATTTGCCAGCTGACGGCCACGGAGAACATCTGAAAACCAAACGATGAACAGGTACGTGCCAGCCAGAAGGCGACGAACGACCTGTGTCGCAGCAGCGAATCTTCCGCTGCGGTGACCGGTGAACCCATAGTTTTATCCCATCCTGAAGCAGAACCGGCCGGCGTCATGGCACCGGCCTGGTGAAAAGCCACCATCGGCTTTCCTTATGTTTTTCACGTCATAGAGTGCGATAACTGACCGGGGCAGGCAATGGCTGGATGTGCGCTGTAAAAACAGGTGCTTATCCGGATTGACAGTTAAACATGGCGTTCTGAATATTAGCAGACTGATTGTTTTACTTTGAAAATAGCCGAATCATTCCAGATAATTCAGTAAAGCGTTAATTAATGCCTGGCCAATCCTTTTTATCTCTTTATCAGAAACAGCTAAAAAAGGTGATCTTTGCCGGCGAATCGATCTATATTGCCCCCTGTGATAATCACAGCAGTCTTCCCGTCCTTATAATAATTAAGACGCTATCGTTCATTAATTTATTCATAGAGATAAATGGAAAACAATTCATACCATCCTTATGTCACTGAGCGTGTCTGTCGCTTCGACGGCACACCTATCGGCGCATGCTATTCAGCGTCCTTAATGCATTGCGTGCCGGAGCGTGATGCATTACTTCATGAAGGCGAGATAATTACCCAACATTATCAGTCAGCGGATGCTGCGGGATTAATAATTATTCCACTGGCGGGAAATAGTGTGATGTCCTTTTTGCATGACGTGGATAATTATTCCAGCCTGCAACATGAGAATGTAAGGCTGGCGATCAACTATGCCACTTTACGTCAGGCAGGATCCGCCTTACGCGCTGTGGCGTCTCGTTTTTCCTTCTGGCTTTACGATCTCGCGCCGCCGGGAACCGAGTGGAAAAATATTACCGATTTTCCCTTCAGCGGTATTGTTCTGAGCGATGACTTCTTCCGTGAAAATTATCTCAAGTTCAGCTTTCCTTTTCTGCTCGCTTCGCTGCGGGAAACACAAGCAGAGGTAATATTACGTACGCCTCAGCTCAAATTACCGGCCGAAGATTACCTGCATTTACAGCTAAGCGGCTGGCAAACGCAGCGGAGCTGTCATCCGCTCTTCCCGGGGTAAACGTTTACACAAAATTCTGCGCATCGGCGTTATCACCCGATTACGCCGGACAGGATGGTGCAATATCCTCATAAAATGTCGTGTCACTGCCTGATAAAAAGAGCAAAGCGCTAAAAAAATCAAACCTGTTAACGTTTTTAAGATAAAATTTAACGCAAAGGGATCATCCTGCTTAACGGAAAAGCACTGACAGAACACCTTAAGTCACTTCGTACTCTATGTCGGGATACAGCCTAATCGGTTGTTTCCTTTGATTTTATGGCAAAGAAAGAGGTCAATATTATGGGGAAAGCTTCCTCATCTTTTGGCGTAATTCGCTTCCTGACGGTGCTGTTTGCACTGCTGACGGGCGCATTTATGCTGATTGGCGGCGTTTGGTTAGCCGCCATTGGAGGTTCCTGGTACTACGTTATTGGCGGTGTGATTATGCTGATCACCGCTGTTCTGCTGTGGCGCCGTAGCGGTTCCGCACTGCTGCTGTATGCCCTGTT
Source organism: Pantoea sp. B270 (assembly GCF_018726825.1). Classification (NCBI taxonomy): domain Bacteria; kingdom Pseudomonadati; phylum Pseudomonadota; class Gammaproteobacteria; order Enterobacterales; family Erwiniaceae; genus Pantoea; species Pantoea sp. B270. The sequence continues at coordinate 3,047,386 of NZ_JAHCSX010000001.1, read as the reverse complement.
GCTGCTGGCAACGCTGGTGTGGGGCGTATGGGAAGTCGGCTTCGACTTCTGGGCGCTGGCCCCACGTACCGACGTGCTGGTGATCTTCGGTATCTGGCTGATTCTGCCGTTTGTGTATCGCGGCCTGAATCATGCGGGTAAAGGTGCGCTGGGTGCGATGGCCGTTGCGCTGGTAGCCAGCGTACTGGTGCTGGCGTGGGCAGTATTCCACGATCCGCAGGAGCTGAATGGCAACCTGCCGGAAGCCGCTAACGTCCCACAGGCCCAGCCGCTGAGTAACATCAACGATGCTGACTGGCCAGCCTACGCGCGTGACCAGCAGGGCACTCGCTTCTCGCCGCTGAAGCAGATCAACACCAGCAACGTGAAAGAGTTGCAGGTTGCCTGGCAGTTCCAGACCGGCGATCTCAAAACCGCCAACGATCCGGGTGAAATCACTGACGAAGTGACGCCGATTAAAATCCGCGACACGCTGTACCTTTGCTCGCCACACCAGATTCTGTTTGCGCTGGATGCGACGACCGGTAAGCAGAAGTGGAAATTCGATCCGGGCCTGAAGCCGAATCCTACCTTCCAGCACGTGACCTGCCGCGGTGTTTCATACCATGAAGTGCCTGCCGCTGCCGATGCCGCCAACAGCCAGCCTGCGCTGTGCTCACGCCGCATCTATCTGCCAGTGAACGACGGTCGTCTGTTCGCGCTGGATGCCGATACCGGTGCCCGTTGCCCATCCTTTGGCAACAACGGTGAGCTGGATCTGCAGCACAAGCAGCCGGTACAGACGCCAGGCCAGTATGAGCCTACGTCACCGCCGGTTATCACTGACACCACCATCGTCATTGCTGGTGCGGTCACCGATAACTACTCTACCCGTGAGCCGTCTGGTGCCATCCGTGGCTTTGACGTCAACACCGGTAAACTGCTGTGGGTGTTCGACCCGGGCGCGAAAGATCCTAACGCGATTCCGGCCGATGAACACACCTTCACCATGAACTCGCCGAACTCGTGGGCGCCGGCGGTATACGATCCAAAACTGGATACCGTTTACCTGCCAATGGGCGTTTCCACCCCGGATATCTGGGGCGGTAACCGCACACCAGAGCAGGAGCGCTTCGCGAGCAGCGTTCTGGCGCTGAACGCCACCACCGGTAAGCTGGTGTGGTCGTATCAGACCGTGCACCACGATCTGTGGGATATGGACCTGCCGTCACAGCCGACGCTGGCCGATATCACGGACAAAGACGGCAACACCGTACCGGTGATTTATGCCCCGGCGAAAACCGGTAACATCTTTGTGCTGGATCGTCGTACCGGCAAGCCGGTCGTGCCTGCACCGGAGACGCCGGTACCGCAGGGCGCGGCGAAAGGTGACCACGTGGCACCGACCCAGCCGTACTCCGAACTGACCTTCCGTCCGAAACAGAATCTGACGGACAAGGACATGTGGGGCGCGACGATGTATGACCAGCTGGTGTGCCGCGTGATCTTCAAGCGTCTGCGCTACGAAGGTCCGTTCACGCCGCCGTCTGAGCAGGGTACGCTGGTGTTCCCGGGCAACCTCGGTATGTTCGAGTGGGGCGGCATCGCGGTTGATCCACATCGTCAGATCGCGATTGCTAACCCAATGGCGCTGCCGTTTGTGTCTAAGCTGATTCCGCGCGGTCCGGGCAACCCGATTGAGCCACCGCAGGGCGCAGAAGGCGGTTCCGGTACCGAAACCGGCATTCAGCCGCAGTACGGTGTGCCGTTTGGCGTCGAGCTGAACCCGTTCCTGTCGCCGTTTGGTCTGCCGTGTAAACAGCCGGCCTGGGGTTACGTTTCAGCGATCGACCTGAAGACCAACGAAACCGTGTGGAAGAAACGTATCGGTACCGTTCGCGATAGCGCACCGGTTCCGCTGCCGTTCAAAATGGGTATGCCAATGCTGGGTGGCCCAATCACCACCGCCGGTAACGTGTTCTTCATCGGTGCGACCGCAGATAACTACCTGCGTGCGTTCGATACCAACACCGGTGAGATGCTGTGGCAGGCGCGTCTGCCAGCGGGTGGCCAGGCTACGCCGATGACCTATGAAGTGAATGGCAAGCAGTACGTTGTCATCGCGGCCGGTGGTCACGGTTCGTTTGGTACCAAGCTGGGCGATTACGTGATTGCCTATGCGCTGCCAGATGCGAAGTAATTTTTCGCACTGAAGTAAAAAAGCGGGCAATGCCCGCTTTTTTTTCACGCCGGTCAGGCATTACGCTCGATCCTGCGGTTAAGCTTTACGCAGCACCCGCGCATTCAATAGCGCGCACAGCGCCATAATCACGCAGGTGGCGAGAAACACCGGGCGCATACCAAACGCGCCGCCGATAAAGCCACCGAACAGCGGGCCGCTCACCTGGCCGACATACTGGGCTGAGGTCGCATAGCCCAGCATTTTCCCGACCTGCCGCTGCGGCACATTATGACGAATCAACGCCGTCACGCAGGGCATCAGGCCGCCCAGCGCCATCCCCATCAGGAAACGCAGCACCACCAGTTGCCATGCCGCGCTAATAAATGCCTGCGGAATCAGCAGCAGCGCGCAGAACAGCAGGCCATAAATCAGCACGCGCGCATGTCCGATGCGGTCGGCCAGCCGGCCAAGGCGCGGCGCGGAGAGAATGCTGCCCAGCGCGGCGGCCGCCATCACCAGCCCGGCCGTCACCGTCACCGCGTGATCGCCGTGCACAAACTGCGCGATATACAGCGTGATAATCGGCTCAATCGACATATTGGCAAAAATCAGCAGCATGCCCGACAGCCACATCAGCCGCACCACTGGCCGGTTGATCGACGCCTCCGGCTCATCCCCCTCCCCGGCTGCGGCTTTCTTCGCCGCACGTGGCGCTTCTTTCAGCAGAAAAGTGGTGGCGAGAAACGCAAGAAAAATCACCGCGCCGGTGAGCCAGAAAGTGTGGCGGATACCGATCAGCGGTGGCAGCACGCCGCCCAGCAGCGGGCCGACCACATTACCGGCCATGATGCCGGAGGACAGCACGCCCAGCGCCCAGCCGGTCTGCGCTTTCGGCGTTTGCGCCGCCACCAGAATGGTGGAGCCCGACGCATAGCCGCCGAGCAGACCGGCCAGCAGGCGCAGCGCTACCAGCTGCCACGGCGCGGTGGCCATACCAATCAGCGACATGGCGACGGCCATTCCGAGGCTGGCGCGGATCAGCATCAGCTTGCGGCCATAGCGATCCGCCAGTTTGCCCCACAGCGGTGCCGTCAGCGCCGCGCTGAGAAAGGTGGCACCATAAGCGGCGCCTGACCAGCGCGCAATCGCGGCCGGTTCCTGCACGCCCAGCTGCTGCACATAAAGGGGCAGAAAGGGCAGCAGCAGGGTCATGGCGACGATAGTGCTGAACGAGCCCAGCACGCAAACCCACAAATTGCGCCGCCAGTGTTGCTGCTCAGGCGCTAACGCGATAGAAGAGTGCGACATAGTGTTATCCCTGTTTTTGGCTTTTTTAGCAGGCTATCAGCGGTAGCACACAGAAAACAGGGAGAAGCGGATATTTGCCAGCCAGCGCGCTATTGTTGCCATAAAACAACAATCATGACGCACCCAGCGCGGTGATCAGCGCGTCGCAGAGTAAGGTGATCGGTGACGAGGGCTGCGGCTGCTCTTTCAGCAGCAGGTAACTGTGCAGGCGATCCATCTGCCATTCCGGCAGCACCTGCTGAATCTCGCCGCGCGCCAGCGCCTCCTGCGTCATATAGGCGGGCAGATACGCCACGCCGGTTCCGGCCAGGGCCGCATTAAGCAGCGCCATGCTGTTATTCGCGCGAAAGCGGCTGTGCACATCCAGCGCCAGGCGCTGCTTATCACGGCGAAACGGCAACGCCGCCGTGTGTGCCGGGCCGTGAAACAGCAGCAGATCGTGGCGCATCAGACGTTCGGGATGATCGATGGCCGGATGCGCGGCCAGATACGCTGGCGACGCATACAGTCCCCAGTCAATGCTGCTCAGTTCGCGGTAGTTTGCGACTTCCGGCGCACGCGCGCGGATCACAATCGCCACGTCCGCACTGGGCTGCGGATCGTCGCTGGTGGTCAGTTCGAGATCGACGTTGATGTGAATATGACGGCGGATAAAGGTGTTCAGCGTCGGCACCACGCACTGGCAGCCGAAGGTGATCGGCGCCTGCAGCCGCACGTTGCCGGCAGGCTGCTGATGCACCTGCTGCACAAACGCGTCGGCGCGATGCATCTCTTCCAGCATGCGGGTGCAGAACGGATAGTAAGCCTGACCCAGCTCGGTCAGCGCCACTTTGCGCGTGGTGCGCTGCAGCAGTTTGATACCCAGCCGCACCTCCAGCCGGGCAATTTCGCGGCTGACGTGCGATTTTGATACCCCCAGCGTACGGGCCGCTTCGCTGAAGCTTTGCCGCTCAACGACGCGTGCAAACAGCATCATGGCGGTGAGATTATCGCTGTTGTCCATGTTCTCTGGATGATTCGAAAGAGTGAGAACCGCAGCTTAAAAGCAAAAACGCGAATGCGCACCCGATTTCCCGTTACGCAGCGGCCACGGGAAATCGGGCGAGGGATGTCACACCGCCACCGCTAACGGAAACAGCAGGCGGTCCGGCTCGACGCGACGCTGACGCCGCAGCTGGCCTGGCGTGACGCGGAAATAATTTTTAAAGGTGCGGGTGTAAGCCTGCTGGGTATCAAAGCCGTAGCTCATCGCTACCTGCAGAATCGCCTCATCACTGTTGATCAGCGTGAGCGCTGACTCAGTCAGCCGGCGCTGGCGAATGTATTCTGCCAGTGAAAAACCGGTGTGCTGACGGAACAGACGTTGCAGATGCCAGCGGGAATACCCCGAGCGGCGTGCTACTTCATCCAGATGCAGATCGTGCCCTAAGTTTTTTTCAATCCACTCCAGCAAACTACGGATAAATTCGCGCTGATTCATGACTTCCTCCGGCGTCGGTAAAATGTCCAGTGACGTCACTGTAGCGCGTTAAATTTATCCCTTAATTAGCAGAAAATTAGCGCAGAATTAGCAAGCAAAAAAACGGCTTTCCCGACGAAACAGCGCACCAGGTTAATTCTGCGCTAATTATCGGGCGCTACACTGCGACAAGTTATTCAGGAGGGCATCATGCGTGTGCTGCTGGTAGAAGATGATGAAATGATCGGCGCCAACCTGCAGCAGGCGCTGGAGGCCGCCGGCTGGTCGGTGGACTGGGTGCGTGACGGCGTATTTGCCAGCAACGCCTGGCAGGAAGGCGGTTACACCTGCGTCCTGCTCGATCTCGGTTTACCGCGTGAAGATGGCATCAATGTGCTGCGGCGTGCGCGCACGCGCGGTGACATGACGCCGGTGCTGGTGCTGACCGCGCGTGATACCGTGCAGCAGCGCATTCAGGGGCTCGACAGCGGTGCCGATGACTATTTACTCAAACCCTTTGATCTGCAAGAGGTTCTGGCGCGTATGCGAGCCATCACCCGACGCCGCCACGGTGCGGCGGACTCCCTGCTGGGCAACGGCGACGTGCAGCTCGATATGATGACGCGTGAAGTGCTGTACAAAGGCCAGCGCGAGCAGCTAACCGCACGTGAATACGCCCTGCTCTATGCGCTGCTGGAACGCCCAGGGGCGATCCTGTCGCGTGAGCAGTTAGAAAACCGCATCTACGGCTGGGGCGAAGAGGTCACCAGCAACGCCGTGGACGTGCTGATTCACGGCATGCGGCGCAAACTCGATAACGAAGTGATTCGCAACGTACGCGGTCTGGGGTGGCGGGTGCCGGCAATATGAGATCCTTTACGTTTATGCGGTCGCTGCGCAATAAACTGCTGGCCACGCTGGTGCTGCTGCATCTGGCGATGATCGGCGGTGTCACCTGGTATTTCTACCACTGCTATGGCGACATGATGGGCACCATGAAGGACGACCAGCTCGCCAAAATTGCCGATGCCTGGTCAAGCAGCCAGCGCATGCCGGCACTGATGCCGATGGTGATGCAGCAGGAGAAGCTGAAAAGTACCTATATCGTTCAGCTCTGGGACACCAATAATCACCTGCGCGCCAGTTCCTGGCCAGCGCTACATGCGCCCCTGCAGAGCAAAAAAGGCTGGTCAGATTTAAAAGTTGGCGACTGCGGCGATGACTGCCAGTGGCGCGTTTACACCCGTCCCGGCGAGCTGGGCAGCGAGATCGGCAATATTCAGGTGCTGCACAACGTCGGCTACATGAAGAGCCTGATGGTGAAACGCGTACTCTCCGCCATCATTCCGCTCATCCTGATGATGCCGCTGTCGCTGCTGGTGATCTGGCTGGTGGTGCGGGCCATTACGCGCGATCTGCGCGTGGCGTCGCGCCAGATTGCGGCGCAGGAAACCCTGCATCCGCACAGCGTGTCGCCGGACGGTCTGCCGGACGAAGTGCTGCCGCTGGTCGATGCTTATAACTCGCTACTGGATAAACTACGCGCGGCCTGGTCGTCACAGCGCCAGTTCCTTGAGGATGCCGCGCATGAACTGCGCACGCCGGTCACCGCCGTCACGTTACAACTGGAGAACCTGCGTCAGCACATCCTGCCGGGCGAAGCCAGCCGCCAGTTTGATCAGCTGGAAGCGGGCGTCACGCGCACGCGCCATCTGGTGACGCAGTTGCTGAATATCTCACGCCAGGAGGATCAGTCCGTGGTCGCCAGCGTCGAGACCATTGAGCTTGATGACCTGCTGAAGGAGAGCATTGAGCAGCTGATGGTGGTAGCGGACAAGCGCGGCATTGATATCGGCTTCAACGGCACCGCGCACTATCGTCTGCACGCCAGCCGCTCCGATCTGCGCAGCCTGTTCGATAACCTGATCGGCAACGCCATGCTGCACACGCCGGAGGGCAGCCTGGTGGATGTGCTGCTGCATCGCGTCGGTCATCATACGGTGGTGGATATTGTCGATAACGGCCCCGGCATGCCGGAGTCGTTTATCGAGCGCGCCTTCGATCGCTTTACCCGCTCGCCGGATGTCCAGGCGCAGGGCAGCGGCTTAGGATTATCGATCGTGCGCAGCGTGGCGCAGAAGCATCAGATGCAGGTGGCGCTGTCGAATTGCCTTAACCCGCAGGGTGAAGTGTGTGGCCTGCAGGTACGCGTAACCCTTCCCTGACGTCTTTCCTCTCCGGCGCGATAATCCGCGCCGGCTATTTTCTTCTCCTGCCAGTTCTCTGCGTATCCCGACAACGTAAACGGTTGCGGGGTTCCGTTCGTTACACGGCCTTTATGTGATCTAGTTCACATATTTACTGAATCCAAATGCAACACTTTTTGACAAACGTGATCAAAATCTATTTTCTATCGCTCTGTTACAGGCACATTACGCGGGCCTGAAAATCCGGCGCGTCAGACCGGCGACAACAGCACACTGCCCATCCCCTGGGATCGATTTCACCCGATCGCAGCATTTGCGCGGCGATCACGAGCAAGTGGTTAAAAAATAATGAAATTTAAAACGTTGATAGCAGGGGCCTTACTGGCCAGTAGCTGGACCGGCGCCGCACAGGCGGCGGAAAGCGATCCGCAGTACCTTTCTGACTGGTGGCATCAGAGCGTGAACGTGGTAGGCAGTTATCACACCCGCTTCGGACCTCAGTTCAACAATGATGTGTATCTCGAATACGAAGCCTTTACTAAAAAGGACTGGTTTGATTTCTACGGCTACCTTGACCTGACCAACTTCTTTGGCGTGGGTAACAGCAATGCCAACGGTATTTTTGACCACGGTTCGCCGATGTTCATGGAAATTGAGCCACGCTTCTCTATCGATAAGCTGACCGGCACCAGCCTGGCGTTCGGACCGTTCAAAGAGTGGTACTTCGCTAACAACTACATCTACGACATGGGTCGCAACAGCGACAGCCGTCAGAACACCTGGTACATGGGTCTGGGTACGGACATCGATACCCATAGCGATATCGGCCTGTCATTGAACGTGTACGCGAAATACCAGTGGGAAAACTACGGTGCGGCGAACGAAAACAGCTGGGATGGTTATCGCTTCAAGGTGAAATACTTTGTACCGATTACCGACCTGTGGGGCGGCAAGCTGAGCTACATCGGTTTCACCAACTTTGACTGGGGCTCCGATCTGCGTGACAAGTCTGACCGCTCACGTACCAGCAACTCGATTGCCTCCAGCCACATTCTGTCGCTGAACTATGATCACTGGCATGTCTCTACCGTGGCGCGTTACTTCCACAACGGCGGCCAGTGGGCTGATGGCCAGGAGCTGAACTTCGGCAACGGTCCGTTTGAAGTGAAATCGACCGGCTGGGGTTACTACCTGGTGGTGGGTTACAACTTCTAAACCGCTTCCGGCGTGGCCGCCTGCGATCGCGGCCACGCCAGTCGGTTACGCCTGTGGCTTCACCACGTTGATGCGCCATGGGATGCCAAACTTATCGATAAACATCCCGAAGCCGTTCGACCAGAAGGTTTTCTGCCATTCAGTGGTCACTTTGCCGCCCGCAGAGAGCTTATCAAACCAGGCTTTACCCTCCGCTTCATCTGGCGTGGCCAGGCTCACCGCATAACCGGCATGCTCGGACGCCGGTGGCTGGGCGGTATTGCCATCACTCAGCATCAGCTCGCCCTGACCAATGCGCAGATGCGCATGCATAATCTTTTCCGGCGGCAGCGGCGGCGCCGACCGATCGCCCACCTGCTCGCCCTGCTCCGGCATATCACCAAACGTCATTTTTTGCAGAATTTCGCCGCCGGTGGCTTCCAGATAGAAGGCAATGGCTTCTTCACAGCGGCCGTAGAGAAATAAATAAGGACTCACCTGCATCGTAACCTCCGTTGAGAGTGCGTTAACGCGTGTCGTACACCTAAAGTGTAGACGATGCAGTTTTTCGCCCGTCACGGCTGGCAGTAGCGGCGGAACAGCTGCGCCATGTAAGCGCTCATCGGCGTCAGCGCGGTGTCTTTACGCTGAATCAAATAAAAGGTGGCTTTCGGCAGCGGATCGTCGAGATCCAGCGCGATCAGCTGCCCGCCGTGCGTAGGGTCTTCAATCACGTCGCGCGAAATGATGCTGACAAAATCACTCTTCGCCACCAGGCTGGTGCAGGCCATAAAGGTCTCGCAGGTCACCGCGATTTTGGGTGCCATGCCGCGCTCACCGAACAGGTCATGCAGCAGTCGGTAATAACTGCCCTGCGGTGTCGGCATAGTCCAGTCGCAGTGCTGCAACTCGGCCAGCGAGCGCGCATGCGCCATCGGATGCCCTTTACGCATCACCACCTGATACTCGCGCTGCATCAGCCGCTCGAAAATCAGCTCCTGATCGAAGTGATGCCGGTCGTAGGTATTGATGGTGAAATCCAGCGCGCCCTGACGCAGTTCATGCACCATCGACACCAGCTGCCCCTCCACGATACGCACTTTCACCAGTGGATATTCACGATGAAACTGGGTTATCACCTGCGGCATCACGGTACGCGCAATGCTGCCGCCCACCCCAATATTCACTTTGCCCCCGGCCAGACCGAGCCGCTGCTGGATATCCTCCTGCGCCACGCGCAGTTCCTCCAGCACCAGACAGGCATGACGAAAAAAGGTTTCACCGACATCGGTCAGCATCACGCCCTGCTGACGACGCTCGAACAGGCGCGCGCCCAGCGCCAGCTCCAGTTCCTGAATCGCTTTGGTTAATGCCGGCTGCGACAGGCCCGACAGCCGGCTGGCGGCGCGAATACTGCCCTGGCGCGCCACGTCAACAAAGGCGCGCAGCTGATGAAGTTTGAGATTGGCCGCCATGATCAGGTGATAACCGTTGTCTATCGGTCACAAGATATTCGCATCTTATGCGCCCCAATACCATTGTGTAGATTCGGTTGAATGCATAAAAAACCAACACTAAGGAACAGCCGATGAACACCCTTTCCGACCTCGTCAACGCGCGGATACCGCAGATGCAGACATGGCGCCGCGACCTGCACCAGTATGCTGAATCCGGCTGGCTGGAGTTCCGCACCGCCACGCTGGTGGCGGAAGAGATGCATCGTCTTGGTTATCAGCTGCAGCTGGGCCGTGAGGTGATTGATGCCGATGCGCGCATGGGTCTGCCGTCTGCTGAAGTGCTGGCGCAGCAGGAAGCGCGTGCGCTGCAGCAGGGCGCGCTGCCACAGTGGCTGCCCCACTTCTCCGGCGGTTTCTGCGGCGTGGTGGCAACGCTGGACACCGGCCGTCCCGGTCCGGTGATGGGCTTTCGTGTTGATATGGACGCGCTCGATCAGACGGAAAGCGCCGCCGCCGATCACCTGCCGACGCGCGAAGGCTTCGCCTCGTGCAATCCCGACATGATGCACGCCTGCGGCCACGATGGTCACACCACCATAGGTCTGGCGCTGGCGGGCGTGCTGATGGCGATGAAGCACCAGCTGAGCGGTCGCATAAAACTCATTTTTCAGCCGGCGGAAGAAGGCGTACGCGGTGCCAAAGCCATGGTGGCCGCGGGCGTGCTTGATGATGTCGATCTGTTCACCGCCATTCACCTTGGAACCGGCGTGCCGCCGGGCGAGATCGTCTGCGGCAGCGACAGCTTTCTCGCCACGACCAAACTGGACGTGCGTTTTACCGGGGTCGGCGCGCATGCCGGTGGCAAACCGGAAGAGGGACGCAACGCACTGCTGGCGGCGGCGCAGGCTACGCTGGCGCTGCACACTCTGCCGCAGCACAGCGGCGGCGTGGCGCGCGTTAACGTTGGTGTCTTACAGGCCGGCAGCGGACGCAACGTAGTGCCGGATGTTGCGCTGATGAAGGTGGAAACGCGCGGCGCGAGTAATCAGGTTAATGACGATATCTATCAGCAGGCGCTGCGCGTGATTGCCGGTGCCGCGGCGATGTACGGCGTTGAGCACGAGGTCACGCTGATGGGCGGTGCACGCAGCTGCACGCCGAGCCCGGCGTGGGTCAGTTTTATCCATCAGCAGGCCGAAGCGCTGGGTCTGTTCAGTTCGGTGATAGACAGCAAACAGCAGGCGGCCGGTTCCGAAGATGCCACCTATATGATGGAGCGCGTGCAGCAGCGCGGCGGCCAGGCGTCTTACGTCATCTTCGGCTGCGAGCTGGCGGCGGGCCATCACAATGCGCGGTTTGACTTTGATGAAGCGGTGATGGCCACCGCCGTGCAGATGCTGGCCACGCTGGCGCTTAACCAGGCGCAGTTCGGCGGTGCCCGATGAACGCACACGACTTTATCGATCGCTACATCGACCAGCATCAGGCGCGCTTCAGTGCCCTCAGCGATGCCATCTGGGACGTGCCGGAAACCCGTTTCGAAGAGACGCAATCGTCTGCGCTGCTGGCCGATGCGCTGGCGCAGGAGGGGTTTGAGGTCGAGCGCGGCGTCGGCGGTCTCGACACCGCGTTTATCGCCTCAATCGGCCACGGCCAGCCGGTGATCGCCATCCTCGGCGAGTTTGATGCGTTGGCCGGTCTGAGCCAGCAGGCGGGCTGCGCCACGCCTGAGCCGCTGGTGGAAAACGGCAACGGTCACGGCTGCGGCCACAACCTGCTCGGTACCGCCGGCCTGGCCGCCGCTTTCGCCATCAAAGCCTGGTGGGCAGAACAGGGCGGACGCGGCACGCTGCGCTTTTACGGCTGCCCTGGCGAGGAGGGCGGCTCGGGTAAAACCTTTATGGTGCGCGAGGGGCTGTTTGATGATGTCGATGCTGCCGTGACCTGGCACCCGGAAGGCTTCAGCGGCATGTTCAACCTCAGCACCCTCGCCAATATTCAGGCGGCGTTTCACTTCAAAGGTGTGGCTGCGCATGCCGCTAACTCGCCGCATCTCGGGCGCAGCGCGCTGGACGCGGTGACGCTGATGAACACCGGCGCGAATTTTCTGCGCGAGCACATCGTGCAGGAGGCGCGCCTGCACTATGCGGTCACCCAAACCGGCGGCGTATCGCCCAACGTGGTGCAGGCCGATGCCGAAGTGCTGTATCTGATTCGCGCGCCACAGCTCGACCAGGCCCAGGATATCTACCAGCGCGTAATCAACATCGCCAAAGGCGCGGCGCTGATGACCGATACGCAGATGACGGTACGTTTTGATAAAGCCTGCTCCAACTATGTGCCCAACCGCGCGCTGGAAGCGGTGATGGAACGTAATTTGCACCTTTTTGGTCTGCCGCACTACAGCGTGCAGGAACAGGCGTTTGCGGCAGAGATCCGCGCCACGCTGAGCAAAGACGATCTGCGTAACGCGCGACTGAATGCGGCGCGCACCGGCGGCGAAGCGGGTATCGCCTGGGCTGAGGCGCTGGGGGATAAAGTGCTGATGGATGAGGTAGCGCCGTATGCGGTCACGCGCGAGTTGCTGTACGGCTCAACCGACGTTGGGGATGTGAGCTGGGTAACGCCGACGGCGCAGTGTTTTGCCCCCTGTTTTGCCTTCGGCACGCCGCTGCACACCTGGCAGCTGGTGGCACAGGGCCGCACGCCGATTGCCCACAAAGGGATGTGCCTTGCCGCCAAAGTGCTGGCCGCCACCGCGCTGACGCTGTTGCACGATGATGCCGCGCTGGCGCGCTGTAGTGAAGAGTTTGACCGCGTGCGCCTTGAGCAGCCGTACGTGTGCCCGATTCCAGCCAGCGTGCAGCCATCGACATTATAAAGCGAAGCGCACTGGCCCGTAGCGGCGCGATTAATCGCGCGGGTTTAACAAGACGCGCAATAAATTGCGCCGCTACAGGCCGGTGTGAAAGGTCACTCCGCAACACATGCGGAAGCAGTAAATAAAAAAATAAAAAATAACAGCCCTTCCGGGCATGCAAATACAACATGACGAGGATCTACCGATGGAAGTGATGACTGAAAATCGCAGCCCCGGCAAGCTGTTCAGCTGGATTGAGCGGGTCGGCAACAAAGTGCCCAACCCGTTCTTACTGTTTGTCTACCTGATCGTGGTGCTGATGATCGCCACCGCGCTTCTCAGCAGCCTTGATGTAGCTGTTAAAAATCCGGCCAATGGCGAACTGGTGCGGGTCAATAACCTGCTCAGCGTGGCGGGCATTCAATGGATCCTGCCCAACATCATCAAAAACTTCAGCGGCTTCACCCCACTGGGCTCCATTCTGGCGCTGGTGATCGGGGCCGGGCTGGCGGAAAAAGTCGGGCTGCTGCAGTCGCTGATGGTGAAGATGGCGTCGCGCGTCAGCCGTCGCTACGCCAGCTATATGGTGCTGTTTATCGCGTTCTTCAGCCATATCTCTTCCGATGCCGCACTGGTGGTGATGCCGCCGCTCGGCGCGCTGATCTTCCTTGCCGTCGGGCGTCATCCGGTGGCGGGCCTGCTGGCGGCGATTGCCGGCGTCGCATCGGGTTTTACCGCGAATCTGCTGATCGTCACCACCGACGTACTGCTCTCCGGCATCAGTACAGAGGCCGCCAAAGCGGTCAGCGACACGGTCCACGTCAGCGTGATCGATAACTGGTTCTTTATGGCCAGCTCAGTCATCGTACTGACCGTGGCCGGCGCGCTGCTGACCGATAAATTTGTCGAACCGCGCCTGCCCGTCTGGAACAGCGGCCACCACGATCGCCTGCCACCGCTGACGGCGCAGGAGAATCGCGGCCTGAAGGCGGCCGGTCTCGCCGCGCTGGTGTTCATCGGCGTGATGGCGCTGCTGGTGGTGCCGGAGCATGCGCCGCTGCGCAACCCGAAAACCGGCGGCATCATCCCTTCGCCGTTTATTCAGGGCATCGTGCCGATCATCATCCTGTTCTTCTTTGTAGTGGCGATTGCCTATGGCGCGGTGACGCAGCAGATTCGCCGCGCTGACGACATCCCCCGACTGCTGGTGGATCCGATGAAGAGCATGGCCGGCTTTATCGTCATGGTGTTTCCGCTGTCGCAGTTCGTAGCGTTCTTCAACTGGAGCAACATGGGCAAGTTTATGGCCATCGGCCTGACCGATATGCTGGAGAGCGCCGGCATCAGCGGTGCGCCGGCCTTTCTCGGCCTGATGTTCCTCTCGGCATTTCTGTGCATGTTTATCGCCAGCGGCTCGGCGATCTGGTCGATCCTCGCGCCGGTGTTTGTGCCGATGTTTATGCTGCTCGGCTTTCACCCGGCGTTTGCCCAGATGATTTTCCGCATCGCCGATTCCGCCGTGCTGCCGCTGGCGCCGATGTCGCCGTTTCTGCCGCTGTTCCTCGGTTTCCTGCAGCGCTATCAAAAAGACGCGCAGCTCGGCACCTACTACGTGCTGATCTTCCCGTATCCGCTGGTGTTCTTTGTGACGTGGATCGCGCTGCTGCTGGTGTGGTATCTGCTGGGCCTGCCCATCGGTCCGGGCGTTTATCCGCATCTGCCCTGACCTGGCGCCATGGACGGCGTACCGCTTTCTGTGAACTGCAACGCACGTTGCCAAAATGTCACCGCTGCGCCTCTCGGCAACCCCGGACGAATTGATTATTCTGCTATTTCTTCGCTTGCTAACGGTTAATGATTTCTGACAAACCACCACCGGGCGGATCCTGCAAACACCGAGGTAACAATCATAATGACAACCACCTATTCGACAGGGGTGGCGACCGATCGCATCGCGACCGAACGCCAGACGCTGGCCGGGCGCATCGACGCTCTGCCCTCTTCCGCCGGGCTGTGGCGCTTTATTACGCTGCTGGCGCTCGGCGGCTTCTTTGAGCTGTACGATCTGTTTGAAACCGGCTACATCAGCGCCGGGCTGGTCGCCGCTGGCGTGTTCCACACCGGCACCGCTGGCGTGTTTGGTATCGCCGATCAGGCGGCGTTCGCCTCGGCGACCTTTCTCGGCCTGTTTGTCGGTGCCAGCCTGCTGACGCCCTATGCCGACCGCTTCGGCCGTCGCCTGACCTTTATGTGCGCGCTGGCGTGGTACGGTGCGTTCTCACTGCTGATGGCGTTCCAGCACAGCGCGGAGATGATTATTCTGTGCCGCTTTCTGGTCGGGATCGGTCTGGGCGTCGAGCTGGTGACCATAGATACCTATCTGTCGGAGTGGGTGCCGGCCCATTTGCGCAGCCGCGCGTTTGCCTTCTCTTTTTTCATTCAGTTCCTGTCGGTGCCGACGGTAGCGCTGATGTCATGGTGGCTGGTACCGCAAACCCTGCTCGGCCTCGAAGGCTGGCGCTGGGTCGTGATCGCCGGTGCGCTGTGCTCGCTGGTGATCTGGTTTATCCGGAAAAACCTGCCGGAGTCGGCGCGCTGGCTGGCGCAGCAGGGGCGGCATCAGGACGCGCACCGGGTGCTGAGCGAGATGGAAAAACGCTGCGGCATTGCGCCGGGAGACGATTTCTCTCAGCGCGATGCGGCGGCACAGCTGCCGAAAAAAGGGCGCTTTAGCGAAATCTGGGCACCGGCTTATCGCCAGCGTACGCTGATGCTGGTGGTAATGAACTTCTTCCAGGCAATTGGCTTCTTCGGCTTCGGTAACTGGCTACCGGCGCTGCTGTCCGGCAAGGGGGCCACCGTCACCCACAGCCTGCTGTACGCCTTTTTCATCACGCTGGCCTATCCGCTCGGCTCGCTGATCTGCAGCCGCTACGCCGACCGGCTGGAAAACAAATGGCAGATCGTTTTTTCATCACTGATGACGGTGGTGTTCGGCACGCTGTTCGCGCTGACCAGCAACCCGCTGCTGATGGTGGTGTGCGGTTTCCTGATCACCTACAGCAACGCCTGGCTGACCTTCAGCTATCACGCTTATCAGACTGAGATCTTCCCGACGCACATTCGTGCACGCGCCGTTGGCTTCTGCTATTCATTCAGCCGGCTGTCGACCGCTTTCAGCAGTATTCTGATTGGCCTGATTCTGCAGTATGCCGGCAGTCAGGGCGTGATCGTGTTTATCGTGCTGAGCATGCTGATGGTGATGCTGTCGGTCGGGATTTACGGGCCGAAGACGCGGGGGCTGGATCTGGAGAACATTTAAACCGGATGGGCGCAGGGTGGGCGGCGGCCGGTTCAGCCCGGCAATGCGCACCCTTTGGAGCGGCACGATTCATCGCGCGATAAATCGCGCCGCTACGTCCTGGTGCAAACCTTTGGGGGCGTTTCCGCCCCCGCCAGATTTACACCAGTTCGGTTTTCACCCCTTCCTGGATCAGCACGTCGGCATCGACGCCGCTGTGGCTGTAAACCTGATACTTCACGCCAGCCACCGTGGTGCTGCCCTGCTGTTTCACCCAATCGCCCACGTCACCGCCGTCGCCGAGGATGTCATCCAGTTTCACCACGTCCTGCGCATCGCCTTTGATCAGCAGCTGGGTTTTGCCGTCAACAATAAACAGGTCTTTGCTGCCAGCACTGAGAACATCCGCCACGCTAACGCTAAGCGTATTTTTACCGTTGCCGAGCATGTCGATTACCGCGGCTTCTTCACCGCTGGCAAGCATTTCTGTCAGTATGCTTTCCGTTGCGATTACTTTGGTAACACTATTATTTTGCGGCTGTACAAACAGATTATCCAGCAGGAAGTCATTGCCATAGGCATTTGACGTACTATTAACCACGGCCACTTTCACGACTTTAGTTTCAGTTGCTGTGTAAACGCCACTAAAATGCTGCCATGTTTGCGTCAGGGTGGCAGGGGCAACAATATCTGCTCCATCAACCTGGATGCCAATGACTGGAGGTGCATAGCTTTTATTAATCCGTTGACCATCGAAGCCCAGCGTGTAACTTTTACCCGCTTCAACCTGGATATATTGATAAACAACCTCACCACTATAATCACGCCCGGAATTATTGGCATCTGTCATGCTACCTAAAACATTGGAGCCATCTTCGCCCTTCCAGTAAGTGGTCTTAATCTGGTTGAGTTTTTCATATATCCCTGCAGCCATCCAGCCCTGCAATGTGCCGTCGTTGAAGTCCCAGTCGATCCGCTGTTTCCCCACGTTGGTTACGTTGACCGGCTTTACCCCAAGGTTATCCAGCAGGAAATCGTTGCCGTAGCCATTGGCGGTGGCATTAGTGACTGCAACTTTGACCACTTTGGTTTCGGTTGCGGTATAGGTGCCGCTTTTATGCTGCCATGACGACGTTAACGCCTCGGGTTCAATTACCGTTTTACCGTCCACTTCCATGCCGATTACTGGGGCAACCCAACCCTGATTCAGACGGTAACCATCAAAATTCAGTTCATAAGTTTTACCCGCCTCGACTTCAATATAGCGATAAACCACGTCACCGCTGTAATCACGCCCCTCGACAAAGTCAGTCATTGAGCCAAGCACGTTAGAACCGTCGGCGCCTTTCCATTCGGTGGTTTTCAGCTGGTTATATTTTTCGTACAGCCTCGCAGCCATCCAGCCCTGCAGCGTGCCATCGTTGAAGTCCCAGTCGAGTCCCTGTCTATCCACCGGCGTAACTTCGACCGGCTTCATACCGAGATTGTCCAGCAGGAAATCATTGCCGTAGCCATTGGCGGTGGCATTAGTGACCGCGACTTTGACCACTTTGGTTTCGGTTGCGGTATAGGTGCCACTTTTATGCTGCCATGACGACGTTAACGCCTCGGGTTTAATTACCGTTTTACCGTCCACTTCCATGCCAATTACTGGGGCAACCCAACCCTGATTCAGACGGTAACCATCAAAATTCAGTTCATAAGTTTTACCCGCCTCGACTTCAATATAGCGATAAACCACGTCACCGCTGTAATCACGCCCCTCGACGAAGTCAGTCATTGAGCCAAGCACGTTAGAACCGTCGGCGCCTTTCCATTCGGTGGTTTTCAGCTGGTTATATTTTTTGTACAGCCCCGCAGGCATCCAGCCTTGCAGCGTGCCATCATCAAAGTCCCAGGCCAGCCCTTCATCGCCCACTCTTACCGCGTTATCGTTGATTTCCAGCTTGAAAATATTAGCGGACGGATCGCGCGTGCTGCTGCTACTAACCTGGAACTGATATTCGCCGTGCTGACCGGATAAGTTACTGGTAGTGAAATTCCAGGCCCCGAAGTTGCTGGCGCGCGTGCTGCCAAGTAACTGCCAGTTGCCATTGTCGTGCTGAGCATACACATACACTAAACTGTTTGATGCTGCCCAGCCCGTGAGTGTTGGAGTGAAATCATCGGTATAGTCGCCATTTTTTAGTTCGCCCTGGATACCGCCTTCATTATCAATAGCGTTACTGATATTCGGTTTTTCCGGCTGCAGCGTTAGCTGATACGTGCTGCCATTGGTGTAACGTTTCTCGCTGTTGCTGACCTGGAAAGTATGCTCTCCGAGATACCCCCCCAGATTTGGCGTAGTGAAGGTCCAGTTCCCCTGCGCGTCGGCTTTAACACTGCCGAGCCGTGCCCAGGTACCGTTGACGTGTTTATCAAAGAAATAAACGATCGAATTGGCTTCGGCACGACCGCTCAGCGTCGGTGTGTAATCATCAGTCACAGCTCCATTTTTCAGCGCGCCGGTGGATGAACCTACGTCATCAAAGGCGGATTCAATCACGGGCATAACGGTTTCGCCGCTGATAATAGTCAGGCTAAACTTCTCTGCCTGGGTATCTGGCTGCGTGAAATAGCCAACCTGAAACTCATAATCACCGTCCCCCTGCGTCAGCTTATTCGTCTCAATCTCCCAGTTACCCTGAGCGTCAGCACGCACACTGCCGAGCAGCTCCCGGTAGCCATTGATTCGTTGTGCGTGGACATACACCACACTGTTGGCTTCTGCGCTGCCTTTCAGAATAGGACTGAAATCATTGGTTAGCGCTCCGCTATCCAGGCGCCCCTGATAGAGGCCTTCGTTATCGAATGCATAATCAATTTTAGCTTCCGGCGTTGGAATCACTTTGTAAGTAAAGGGTTCGCTTTCATTACTCAATTCGCCACGATTATTCTGCGCGCGGACGGTAATGGTATTATTGCCGAAGTTAAGGAGATCAATGTTGCTTTCCCAGTGCCACTGGCCATCAACCACTGGCGCGATGCCTACCCGCTCGCCGTTGATATAAATCACTACACTTTCGGCATCCAGCGGCGCGTTGCCGCTCAGGCGCGGGCTGCGATCGTCGCTTTCGCTACCGGCTTTGATCACACCGGTGTTCACCCCTTCATTATCATAGACTTCCAGCAGCTGCGGCTTATCGATGCGCGGCGAATTGACGTAAAGCGTATAGACCGGGGAATCAAAACTGACCTGGCCGAATTTATCGGTGGCGGTGACGTACAGGCGCTGTTCACCGTCACTCAGTTCCGGCGTAATGGTCCACTGGCCGTTTTTCGCCGCCTGCACGCTGCCAACCAGCACGCCGTTGCTGTACAGGCGGACAATGCTGTCCGGCTCGGCATAACCGGAAATGGCTGGCGTTTTATCATCGGTGAAGCCTTTGTTGCCAACCGGGCCCTGCACCGGTCCGAAATCATCCAGTACGCGCATAATCGCCGGCATATCGGGCGGGCTGAGATCGACTTCCAGCCGCGTCTGGAACGGAATCCCGGCGTTGCCGGCCCGGTCGAAAAAGCGGATGGTGAGATTATGGCTCCCCTCTTCCAGCCGCAGCGGCAGCTGATACTCCCAGCTGCCATCGGCCTGAACCTGGGTGGTAAACAGCTGGCCGTTAATGGCAAATTCGATATAGCTGACGCTCTTATCCTCAACCACCCCTTTCCAGTATTGATAAGGTGAATTGACGTAGTTCTCCTGCCCCGGTTTGGTCGGGTCGTAATAGCCTACAGACATATGGTCATCCTTTTCGCCAGAGTTAATATCGTTAAAGTAACGCTTAATAAGCGGCAGGGATTTTTAAACGTGGGGGAGAAATCTCTTACAAGAAACGTCTGAAAGGAAAATCTAAGATAATGAATTTTAGTGGGATTTTTCGCACCCTTCAGGCCATGAACCGCGCCATGACCTGAAGGAAATGCTTAAGACAGGCTTACTGCTTTTCCAGCACCCGGATATCCGCGCTGCCCTGTTTTGGCTGCACGCTGTCATCCTGGCGCAGTTTCGCCACCTGTTTCGCCGTGACTTTGGTCTGCACGCCGTTGCCCCAGCTGCTGCGGATAAAGTTCACCACATCAGCCACCTGGCTGTCGTTCAGACGCCAGCCAAACGCCGGCATAGTGATCGCGGTCGGTGCGCCTTTCACGCCCGGCAGCGTGCCGCCTACCAGTACGATGTGAATCAGCGACGTCGGATCCTCTGCCATCACCACCGGATTCCCGCGCAGTGCCGGATAGAAGCGTTGATAGCCGCTGCCGTCGGTTTTATGACACGCCGCACAGCTGTCGACATACACGCCGGCACCCGGCTGGCTGTCGTCACCTTTCCACAGCGCCCGTGCCACTGCGTCATCCTCACGGAACACCGCCTGAGACGGATCTTTCGCGCCGAGCGATTTCAGGTAACGGGCAATCGCGCTGATATCCGCATCGCTGAGATACTGCAGGCTGTGCTGCACCACCTCGGTCATGCCACCAAACGCCGCCGTGTGATCGTTACGGCCATAGCGCAGGAACTGCTGCAGATCCGCTTCGCTCCAGCGCCCCAGACCATCGCGATTGTCACCGCGCAGGTTGCTGGCGGTCCAGCCGTCAATCGGCGCGCTGCTGCCGGCAAGGTAATCATTGCCCTGGCCGTTATTCAGCGCCTTCTCCTGCATAGTGAAGCTGCGCGGCGTGTGGCAGGCACCGCAGTGGCCCAGTCCTTCCACCAGATAGCGACCGCGTGCCAGCGCCGGATCTTCCTGCGCGGCCGGCTGGAACGCCTTCACATCTGGCGCAAACAGGCCGCGCCAGATCGCCAGCGGCCAGCGCATCGACAGCGGCCACGGAATGTCGCTCTCTTTGTTAGCCTGCGCCACCGGTGCCACGCCGTGCATGAAGTAGGCATACAGCGCCTTCATGTCGTCATCGCTGACCACCGCATAAGACGGATACGGCATCGCCGGATAGAGCGTGTCGCCGTTTTTCGCCACGCCATGACGCACCGCTTTCTGGAAGTCGTCATAGCTGTAGTCACCAATGCCGGTTGCCTTATCCGGCGTGATATTGGTGGAGTAGATGGTGCCAATCGGCGTCGCCATCGCCAGGCCGCCGGCAAACGGTTTACCGCCTGCGGTGCTGTGGCAGGCGACGCAGTCACCGGCACGCGCCAGATACTCACCGCGCTGCACCAGCGCATCGGCGGCGGTGTCCTCCGCCAGCGCGACGAACGACAGGGTGCCCAGCAACAGGGCTGTTAAACTTTTGATCATCGCCATGTTCCTTATGCCTGTACCAGCGGGCCGGGGTTCTTCAGATACTGTTCACGAATCGCTTTGGCGGACCAGTAGCTCAGCGCCGCCACCATGCCGGTGGGGTTGTAGCCCAGTCCCTGCGGGAAGGCAGAAGCGCCGGCGACAAACACGTTCGGCACATCCCAGCTCTGCAGATAGCGGTTCACCGCGCTGGTTTTAGGATCTTCGCCCATGATGGCGCCGCCGCTCATGTGCGTGGTCTGGTACACGGTGGTATCGAAATGGGCACCCGGCCCTTTCGCGCCGCCAATGATCATCTTCGGATTCATCGCTTCGGTGATTTTGCGCATCTTGCCGATCATGAACTGCGCCATTTTGATGTCGTTGTCCTGCCAGTCAAAGGTCATACGCAGCAGCGGCTGGCCGTAAGCATCTTTGTAGTTGGGATCGAGATCGAGGTAGTTAGCGCGATACGACTGGTGCGCGCCGTGCGCATCCATCGACACGTGATGGTTATAGGTATCCGCCACCGCCGCTTTCCACTGGCTGCCCCAGTTCGGCGTGCCTGTTGGCGTCGGCAGGCCGGAGATCGGCTTGGTGCCCGCCTGGTTGACCCAGAACGGTGAACCGCCGACAAAGCCATACGGACCATGGTCAAAGTTATCGGCGTTGTAATCATCCACCGCCACGCCGGCGCCACCGGCACCGATGAACGGATTGGTGGTGGTGTTTTTATCAAACAGCGCCTTCAGCGTGGAGATGTTCTGGTAGGCAAAGTTACGGCCGACCACGCCCTCGTTGCTGATAGGGTTGTACGGCTTGCCGATGCCGGACAGCAGCATCAGGTGCACGTTGTGGAACTGGAAGGCGGAGAGGATCACCAGATCCGCCGGCTGCTCCACTTCACGTCCCTGACCGTCCAGATAGGTCACTCCGGTCGCGCGTTTTTTATCGTCGGTCAGATTGACGCGCAGCACATACGCGTTGTTGCGCAGCTCAAACTTCGGCTCCTGGCGCAGCGCGGGCAGAATGTTAACGTTCGGCGACGCTTTGGAGTACATGTAGCAGGCGTAGCCGCTGCAGTAGCCGCAGAAGTTGCACGGCCCCATCTGCGCGCCGTAAGTATTGGTGTAGGGACCGGAGGTGTTGGCCGACGGCATATCGTAAGGGTGATAGCCCACCGATTCCGCCGCCTGGGCAAACAGCTGGGCCGACCAGGTGCGCTTCTGCGCCGGCAGCGGGAAGTCGCTGGAGCGATCCGGCGCATACGGGTTGCCGCCTTTCTCTTTGCCCACCACTTTGCCCTTGATTGACCAGGCGCTGCCGGAGGTGCCGAACACTTTTTCCGCCTGATCGAAGAACGGTTCCAGCTCGTCATAGCTGACGCCGAAATCCTGAATGGTCATGCCTTCCGGGATAAAGTTTTTGCCGTAACGCTGCTCGTAGTGACTGCGCAGGTTCAGCTCGACCGGGTCGACGCGGAAGTGCACGCCCGACCAGTGCAGGCCGGCGCCGCCGGTGCCGGTGCCCGGCAGGAATGCCGCCAGCTGACGATACGGTACGGCGGTTTGTGAGGCATCGTGACGGATAGTTACGGTGCTTTTTGACAGATCCTGGAACAGCTTTTTGCGGATGTTATAAGTCAGTTCATCAATGGACTGTGGATAGGATCCATCCGGATAGGTATCTCGATGCGGCCCGCGCTCCAGCGCCACCACATGCAGACCGGCCTCGGTCAGCTCTTTCGCCATGATCGCCCCGGCCCAGCCGAAACCGACGATCGCCACATCCACTTTTTTTAACGCATTTGCCACGGTTACGCCCTCTCGCCGCGAATATCAACTGACGGGAACGGATAACGTTCGCCGCGCTCTACCCAATCCATAAAGTCGGCGCGTGCGCCAGGGAAGCCGATCAGCTTCCAGCCCACCATGCCCTGATTGCCGCCGTGGATCGGATCGCTGAAGTAGCCCTCGCGGGTGTTTTGCAACAGAAAGGCGAAGAAGGTTTTGGCCGGCACCTGCGGGAATTGCGCGCTGCCGTTTTCGAAGGCGCTCAGCAGCGCGTCCTGCTGCGTGGGCGTCAGCTCGGCAAATACCTTGCCGTGCTGCTGTTTGCTCCAGCCATCGGCATCGGACAGGCCGAGACGGTAGATTTGCTGCGGCACCAGCGGCAGCTGATAGCCGAGCTCTTTCGGCAGATCCGGATTGAACGGTCCCTGCATATACCAGTTGCTGCCGGTGGCATACGGCGTATTCATCTGGCGATCGATAAACTCCGGTACGCAGGCTTCCAGCGCGCCAGGTCCGCGTTCATCGTTGGGGATCAGGCGCGCCACGGCGGCTTTGATGAAGGCAAACTCTTCGGCGGTAAACCACACCGGTTGATATTCGCGCGCCTGCTGCGGCGCAGCGGCCGACGACGCTGCCGCACCGGCGGCCATCGGCGCGACCAGTGCGCCCATCGCCGTACTGCCTACCGCCATTGCCGGCGCCAGGGTGATGGTTCTCAGCAGGAAATCCCGGCGAGTGTGACCCTTTTTTTCTTCTGACATGACATTGCCTCATTACCGCATATAATGCGGCATGAAAGTTAAGTAGTTGCGTTGTAATGATTTTTATTGGCGTTTTAAGGGATACAGCAAGACTGTTACCGGTAACAGTTGGCGTAGTGTAACACCATCGCCGTTAATAATTTAGTTTCCCGAAACAAATGAGCACAAAAAACTTAACAACTAACTCTGCCGCTTTACATAAATGCGGCGATGCTGTCATCGTCGGATACAACAGACAACAGACAGATAAATGCCGGAAGCGGTATAAAGAGTACACACAACAGCGGAGTGCCTATGTTTAAGTCCTATTTTCCGCGGCCGGCGCTGTTTTTCAGCTCGGCCGCGATTTGGAGCCTGATTGCCATTTTTGCCTGGTTTGGCTTTTTCAATGATTTTCCGGCGCGCTTTCCCGCTTTGCAGGCGGCGATGCAGCAGCCGCTGCCGACCAACGCCAGCCGCTTTATCCACGCCAGCCAGCTGTGGTTTTATGCCTACTACTGGATCATGGGCGGCGCCTTTGCGCTGGTGTGGCGCATCATCGACAACCATCCGTGGCAGCGCTGGTCGGTATGGGGATCGTTACTGATTATCTTTGTCACCTGGTTTGGCGTGCAGGTTGGCGTCGGCGTTAACGCCTGGTATGGTCCGTTTTACGACATGATTCAGCAGGCGCTGACCAAAGCTGGCTCGGTGAGCATCAATCAGTTCTATGTGCAGGTACTGGCGTTTCTCGGCATTGCGCTGATCGCGGTAGTGATCGGCGTGATGAACTCGTTTTTCGTCAGCCACTGGGTGTTCCGCTGGCGTACCGCGATGAACAACTACTACATGCATAACTGGCAGCGCCTGCGTCTGGTAGAAGGTGCCGCACAGCGTGTGCAGGAAGACACCATGCGCTTCGCCAGTACGCTGCAGGACTGGGGCATTAGCTTTATTCAGGCCATCATGACGCTGGTGGCGTTTCTGCCGGTGCTGGTGACGCTATCGCATCACGTGAAAGAAGTGCCGATCCTCGGCAATATCCCTTATGCGCTGGTGATCGCCGCGCTGCTGTGGTCGCTGTTTGGTACCGCGCTGCTGGCGCTGGTGGGAATTAAACTGCCGGGGCTGGAGTTCCGCAATCAGCGGGTGGAAGCCGCGTACCGTAAAGAGCTGGTGTACGGCGAGGACGATCCGCAGCGCGCCGCGCCGCCTACGGTGCAGGAGCTGTTCAGCCGCGTGCGTCACAATTATTTCCGCCTCTATTTCCACTATCTCTATTTCAACATCACGCGCATTCTGTATCTGCAGGTGGACAATGTGTTCGGGCTGTTCGTGCTGTTCCCTTCGATTGTTGCGGGCACCATCACGCTGGGGCTGCTTAACCAGATCACCAACGTGTTCGACCAGGTGCGCTCCTCCTTCCAGTATCTGATCACCTCGTGGTCCACGCTGATTACGCTGATGTCGATCTACAAACGTCTGCGCAGCTTCGAGCAGATTCTGCAGGATATTCCACACGACGAGATGCTGCGCGAAGCCTCGGAGTAAGCGGAAAAGGCTCAGGGGCAGGAGCGCGCGCTGTACGCCGACATCGCTCCGGACAGTCCCCTCTCCCGCCCGCGGGAGAGGGTTAGGGTGAGGGCGAACCCCGCACCCATCCGCCCCATCTTCAGCCCGCCAGCACCGCAAACACCTTCTCGATGGCGTACGCGCCCGGATCTTTCACGCCATCCAGACTCTGCTGATTCAGATAAGCCGAACGACCTGCCTTCGCACTCTGCATCTGTGCCGTCGCGTCGGCACCCTGTTGCGCCGCCGCCGCAGCAGCAGCCAGCGACTCTCCGGCCGCTAACGCCTCAAGTGCCGGCTGTAGCGCATCCACCAGGGTACGATGTCCCGGCTGCGCGCCGCCGTAGTGCTTCATCCGTTCCAGCCCGTGCATCAGCGCCTGCGGCAGCGTGCTGCCCTCCTCCAGCTGCTGTCCGGCCGAAGTAAACAGAATCGACATCAGCACGCCGCTCGATCCGCCCATCACCGTCGCCAGCTGTTCGCCTACCAGCGCCAGCAGCGTAGGCAACTCATCCAGCGGTAGCTGCTGTTCACGCAGGCCGCGCTGGATTTTCTTCGCGCCGGCGGCAAAGGTCGAGCCGGTATCGCCATCGCCGACTTTGGCGTCCAGCGCATTCAGCTCGCTCTCCAGATCGATCAGCGTCTGCGTCACGTGCTCAACCACCTGCGCCACTTCAGCGTTATCAGAAGGATCGAAATCCAGCACGCTGCCGATGCGTTCAGCGCGCTGCAGGCTGATGGGCGCAAAGTCGTACATCGGCGTCCAGCCCAGCACCTGCACCGGCGCATGCAGCGCCTCGAAAAACGCCTCTTCCAGCGCCAGCAGCGTCAGCGAAAACCCTTTCATATCCAGCGCGCTGACCAGGGTTGCCGGGCCAATTAAATGGGTGATGCGTGCCGCCAGCGGCGACTGCAGTACTTCGCGCGTGAGCAGCGCCAGCTCCAGCTGGGAAAAGCCGCCGAGATTGTTGATCATCAACAGCGCCTGTTTGCCGTCGGGCAGCGCCTGCGCCAGCTGATCGGTCATGATGCTGGTAATTTTGCGGCTGTTTTGCGTATCCAGCGTGATCACGCCCGGCTCACCGTGAATGCCCATCCCCAGCTCGCTGTGGCCCGCTGCCACGCGATCGTCGCGCTTTTCACCCGGAATGTGACAGGTGGCAAACGCCAGGCCGATGGAGGACGTGGCGTCGATGGTGCGCTGCGCCAGCGCTTTAACCTCGTCGAGCGATTGGCCGTGCTCCGCGGCGAAGCCAGCGATTTTGTGTACCAGCACGGTGCCGGCAATGCCGCGTGGCTGCGGGTTCTCCGGCAGCGCGATATCGTCCTGCACCATCACCAGCTCCACCTTGTAACCGAGATTTTTCGCCTTCTCCGCTGCGAGGCCAAAGTTGAGGCGGTCACCGGTGTAGTTCTTCACAATCAGCAGACAGCCCGCCTCACCGGTGACGTTAACGATGGCGTTCAGCACCGCATCAACGCTCGGCGAGGCGAAGATATCGCCGCACACCGCAGCGGTCAGCATCCCTTTGCCGACAAAGCCCGCGTGCGCCGGTTCATGGCCGGAGCCACCGCCGGAAATCAGTGCGACTTTGCTTTTATCCCAGTCCGAACGCACCACCACGCGAATCTCATCGCCCAGATCGAGACGGGTCAGATTGTGCCACGGTGTGCTGAGTAACACGCCTTCGATCGCTTCGTTCACCAGATCGTTTTTTTCATGCATAAAAAACTGGCTCATTGCACTCTCCCCTTAGGTGTTGTCGTCCTAAAGGTAGCGTAAGCCGGGCGGGAAAGGGGGGATCAAGGCCGGAAATGCAAAGGGCGACACACGTCGCCCCTGAGTTTCGGATAATTACGCCCTACAGCGCGATGCGTAACACGCTGTCCGGGTTTTTTGGCGGTTCCTTGCGTGAGCCCGGCTGCTTGATGCTGACGAACAGCGTGTTGCCATCGGCGGAGAGCGCCAGGCTGTTCGGCAGGCCCGGCGCTTTCACCGTGCGTTTCACTTTATAGCTGCTGGCATCGATGATGCTGATCTCACCGGCTTTACGGTGCGTGACATACAGCTCGTCACGGTCAGCATTGAACAGCACCGCCAGCGATTCCGGTACCTCAATACGCTGAATCACCTGCTGTGTCCGGGTATCCAGCACCAGCACCTGCGGCTGCTTCGCATCGCTGAGGAAAGCGCGGTGGCCTTTGCTATCCAGCGCAATGTTCAGGAAAAAGTGCTCTTTATCACCGTCAATTTTCTGACGTTTTTCAATCGCGTTCAGGCGGGTATTGATGGTGACCAGCTCGCCATCGGCATTGGTGACATATAGTTTCTGCGCGGCGGCATCCAGCGCCAGCCCGGTGCCCATTTTGCCGGTATTCGGGATAGTGCTGATGAGCTGCAGCGTTTTGCCATCCACCACCCACACCACGCTTTGCGCGCCGAGACCGGTGATGTACACGCGATTGGTTAGCGCATCCGCGACCAGTTCACGCGGCTGCAGCGGACGAACCGTGTCACCGCGCTTGCGGCCATCCAGCACCAGCGTGTTGATCACCTTACCGCTGCTGGCATCCACTGCCGTCAGCGCACCGTTGACCGTGTTGCCAAAGTACAGCACGTTGGTGTGCTGATTGATGGCGGCACCAAAGGTCTTCAGTTCAGTGCTGATGGTTTGCTTCACCGCCAGATTCTGCGGATCGAGACGGTAAACAGTACCGCCCTGCGGATTGCCGGCGTTTTGCGCCGTGGCGAGGAACAGCGCGTTGTCGCTGTTGCTGAAGGCCAGTTCGTAGGCGCCTTTGGCGATCGGCTGATTGAGCGGCTGCGTTTCCGCCGCCTGCAGCGCGCTGCAGGACAGCAGCGCCGTGGCCACCAGTAGCGGACGCAGCGCCCACTGCATTGTTTTATTCGCTTTCATAACTTCTCCATAGCAAAACCACCGCCGTGCGGCAGTGAAATGAAAGCCCGACATTGCAACCAATAGGAAATTCAGCCCGAGGCGAGCCGATAAGGATGTTAGTTTTTGCGAATAATAATCATTTATGCGGAAAAGGGACAGGATTTTATGGCGTTAGCAACGCCGCCAGGGCGCCCGAAGGCACCCTGTCAGCACAGAGGGTAGGGCAAACTTATTGGGTCAGTTCTGCGGTCATGTGAACGCCGTTGTTGAAGTTGGCTTCAGTCACTTTGTAGGAAGCACCAAGTTCCTGGGCTTTAGCAGCGATTTGCGCTTCAGCACCGTCAAGCGTAGAGGCGGTAGCGGTCACGCTTTGCGCGAAGCTGGCAAATGGCAGAACAGAGAGAGCAATAACAGCAGCAAAAGTTTTGATGGTTTTCATGGTCATTTCCTTAATGAGGTTTGATTGAATAAGGCGACATCGCCTTGATGAGAGATATAGTAGGCCGGCAACCGATCAAAAAAAAGCGCAGAGATTTGCCGAAGTCATTCGAATATTTTGACTATAAAAAGCACGTTTAGCGCAACCTGTGCGCAAAGGGTTAAAAAACCACGATTTGATTAAAAGGCAGGATTTATTGCTGTGATTGGTGAGGCCAGGCATACGCGGCAAAAGCGGCGCCGCGACACACCCTGAAGCGTGTCGCGGCGCGCCTGATGGCGGTAAACGGATTTAACCGTGATGCCGCACGCGGGTAAAGATGGTGATGGCGGCCAGCAGCATCAGCACGCCGCTGGCAAGGAATACGCCGCCCGCGCCCTGCAGATCGAACATCCAGCCACCGGCTGCCGCACCGGCGGTGATCGCCAGCTGAATAGTTGCCACCAGCAGACCGCCGCCCGATTCGGCGTCGTCTGGCACCGCGCGCGACAGCCAGGTTGACCAGCCAGTCGGCATTGAACCAAACGCCAGCCCCCACAGCGCGACGCCGCTCGCCACCAGCCAGGAGACGTGGCCAAAGCTCACCAGCAGCACCGCCGTCACGCTCATCACCAGCGCCATGCCGGTCAGCGTCAGCGACACGCTGCGCGTCACCAGCCACGCGGCCAGCGAGGTGCCGAAGAAGTTCGCCACGCCGAACGCCAGCAGCACCAGCGACAGCTGATTCACATTCAGCTGCGCGCTGGTTTCCAGGAACGGACGCAGATAGGTAAAGAAGGCAAAATGGCCGGTAAACATCATGATCACCGCCAGCATGCCCCAGCGCATCACGCTCTGACGCAGCAGGTCCAGCACGCCGCCGCTGCGCGCTTTGTTCTCCGGCGGCATCGACGGCAGGGTGAAGAACTGCCAGAACAGCGCCAGCACGCCCAAAACACCGGTCAGCAGGAAGATGTTACGCCAGCCAATCAGCCCGCCAAGATAGCTGCCCAGCGGCGCGGCAATGATGGTGGCCAGCGAAATACCGCTGAACACAATCGACAGCGCGCGCGGCACCTGATCGGCGGGCACCAGCCGCATGGTAATGGCGGTCGACAGTGTCCAGAAGCCGCCAATCGCCATGCCGAGCAGCACGCGCGCCAGTAAAATCATCGGCAGATTTTCGGCAAACGCCACCAGCAGCGCCGAGGCGATGAGCAGCAACGTGAACGCCAGCATCACCAGGCGGCGGTCGAGGCGGCGCGTGACGTTACCGATCACCAGGCTGGTCAGCAGCGCCACCAGCGCGGTAACCGTGACCGTCTGACCCGCCTGCCCTTCGCTGACGCGTAGCGAGTCGGCAATGGGTGTCAGCAAGCTCACCGGCAGAAATTCTGCGGTGATCAGGCCGAAGACGCCAAACGCCATGGCGAACACCGCGCCCCATGCGGGTTTCTCTACCGCAATGCTTGTTTCCACTACTTCAGTATCCAGACTCATCTGCGATCCCCATCACAAAATATCAGGCTGTAAGCATAGAGAGACGACGCAAGACGATCTATGATACAGAAACTTTGTTTTTTGATAATTCGTCTGGATTGTATGAGCCGCTATGAAGATTTGACCAGCGAACTGCTGATGGGCATGCGCCTGTACGGCGTCAAATATCAGCGCATCGCGCTGCATGCGCCGTTTGGCCTGCAATATGATGACGCCCCGGGCAAGGCGCAACTGCACTTTGTTGGCCGCGGCTCGCTGCTGATTCGCTCCGCTTCCGGCACCGTCTATCCGCTGCAGGCGGGCGATGCACTGCTGATTCCGCACGGTAAGCCGCACGCGCTGATCTCCGGCGAAGATGCGGTGTGCGTGCCGATCGCTACCTTTAACAGCAAACCCATCTGCGACAGCGTGTGCGCCATCAACGATGCGCCGGACGCGGATGCCTGCCCGGACGACAGCGATGTGATTTTATTCAGCGCCTGCATGGCGTTTGAGCTGGGCGGCATGCAGCCGCTGGTGCACACCATGCCGGACGTGATGCTGGTCAGCACGCTGCTGGCGCAATATCCGGAGATCCAGCCGATTCTGGATGCCATGGAGCGTGAAACACGTCAGCGCAAAGCGGGCTTTGCCGGCATTTTGTCGCGGCTGGCCGATGTGGTGGCGGCGCAAATTGTGCGGGGCTGGGTGGAGAATGGCTGTGGTCAGGGCAGCGGGCTGGTGCAGGCCCTGCGCGATCCACGCCTCAGCCTGGCGATGGCGGCCATGCACCGCGCGCCCGGTGAAAACTGGACGGTGGAGCGGCTGGCGCGCGAATCCGGCAGTTCACGCTCGGTGTTTGCCGCGCGCTTTCAAAACGCCACCGGCATGACGCCGCTGCGCTACCTCACCGAACTGCGCATGCGTCTGGCGGTTGAGCGTATTGTGAACGATGGCGAAGCGGTGGAGAGCGTGGCGTTCCACCTCGGTTACGGTTCACTGGCCGCCTTCAGTCGCGCCTTCAAACGCATTGTCGGCACGCCGCCCGGCGCACTGCGCGCCGGACGTGAAGTGTCGTGAAACTTAGCGAAACACGCTGATCGCTTCAACCAGCCGGTTGGCCTGATGCGCCATTCGGCCGGAGGCTTCTGCACCTTCCGCCACGCGCGCCGCGTTCTGATGGGTGATGTCGTCGAGATCCTCCACCGCGCTACTGACTTCGCTCAGCGCGATGGATTGTTCGGCCGTCGCCGCGCTGATTTGCGCGATCAGGGCGGTGACATTCTGCACCTGATCGACAATCGCCTGCATCGTGTGGCCGGCCGCATCGGCGTGATCGCTGCCCGACTGCACGCGGCCGGCGCTGGTTTCCACCAGGTTTTTGATCTCGCTGGCGGCTTTGGCGCTGCGCTGTGCCAGACTGCGCACCTCGCCCGCTACCACCGCAAAGCCTTTGCCCTGCTCACCGGCACGTGCCGCTTCCACCGCCGCGTTCAGCGCCAGAATATTGGTCTGGAAAGCGATGCCGTCAATCACGCTGGTGATGTTGGCGATACGCTTCGAGCTGTCGGCAATTTCCGCCATCATGCCGACCATCTCCTGCATCACTTCACCGCCTTTGATCGCCGCTGCGCTGGTGCTGGCCGACAGCGTATTCACTTCGCTGGCGGTTTCCGTATTGCTTTTGACCGTGGCGGTCATTTCGTTCATGGTCGCCGCCGTTTGCTGCACGTTCGCCGCCGCCTGCTCGGTGCGACGGCTCAGCTCATCATTGCTGCGCGCGATGGCGTCGCTGGCGCTCAGAACGTTGATCGCCTGGCCACTGACGTCATCCACCAGCCAGCGGAACATCAGGCCCAGCTGGCCGATAGCGCGCTGCGTCATGCCGATCTCATCCACCCGATCGATGTGCTCGACTTTGTGGCTGGCGCCGGTGGCCACGCTCAGGGCCTGACGGCACATGCGCTCCATCGGGCGCGAGATCTGCTGCTCCAGCCACAGGCTGGCCAGCAGCAGCAGCCCGGCCATGCCGCCGCTGAAGCAGCCGATCGCCAGCGGTGCCATGCCCAGCAGCCAGACGCTCAGCACCGACAGCGGCAGCAGCGCGATTAGCGTACTGCGGATGCGCCAGCGCAGCGGCAGCGTTTTCAGCACTGAGGTCAGTCGCCGCCAGCCGCTGCCAACAATCAGTCCCTTATGAAAGCGACGCCCTTTGGCACGCCCTTCACGAAAATCACGGTACAGCGCTTCGCACTGACGGATCTCCTCCGCCGACGGTTTGGTGCGTACCGACATATAGCCCTGCAGCTTGCCCTCGCGCACCACCGGAATGGCATTGGCGCGCACCCAGTAGTGATCGCCATTCTTGCGCCGGTTCTTGACCAGCGCGGTCCAGGGTTCGCCCTGCTTCAGCGTGCTCCACATATCGGCGAACGCTTCCGGCGGCATATCCGGATGACGCACCATGTTGTGTGGCTGGCCGTTGACCTCCTCCGGGGTGAATCCGCTGACCTCAATAAAAGCGTCGTTGGCGTAGGTGATGTGGCTGTTGAGATCGGTGGTCGACATCAGCGTGGCGCGATCGTCGAAGACGAATTCACGCTGGGTGATGGGCTGGTTATTACGCATGTGTGAGTCCTTGCAAAACGCAGGCTGAAGAGAAATCGATAATACTTTTTTACCTTTTCGGCAGCACAATGGCCTGGCTTTAGCGCGGCTATTTAATTTTTGTTCTTAATAAAGCCGGAGTGCGCGGCGCTTCACAGTTCTGGCCGCGGGCGGGATCGATAAAAAATCATTTAGGGTAAATGAGATCGAGCTTTGGCTGAACGGCGTGTCAGCAGCGGTGCGCATGAATGCGCACCCTACAGAAAAACGTGCCATCACCGCATCCCTGCACATCCCGCCACATGCCCCATTCTTGTAGGGTCGCCGTTCACGGCGACCGCGTCATGTGCACGTACTGTCAGAACTGCCAGCGCACGCCGAGGTTGTAACGCCAGCCTCTGGCGCCGTTGCCGTCGATCTCCTTGCGGTAATCCGCTTCGGCGTACAGCGACACATCCTGCTGCAGCGTCACCGTGCCGCCGGCACCCACTTCCCACATCTGGCCAAAATTACCGCTGCTGAAGCTGGCGCCGAGCGCCGGGTTATCGGCAGCCGACACCGACGCCTGCGTCGTGCCGCCCCAGCCTTTGTAATAATTCGCGCGCAGATAAGGCGTGTACTGGCGGTTGCTGTCATCGGTCCAGCTGCGGTCGAGACGCGCGCCGAGACGGCCAATCGTCTGGTGATAATCGCCATAGCGCACCTGGTTATTGTCCTCATCCGTGAAATCGTTCATGTTCAGTTTCAGGTACATCAGCTGCGCCTGCGGCTCCAGCTTGTAGCCCTCGCCGAGTTCAAACGGATAACCGCTCTCCAGCGAGGCGGTCCAGCCGTGGCCCTTCAGCCTGGCCTCGCGCTGCTGGCGCGCAATGTCGGTTTCACCACGATGCCAGTCAAACGACAGCACGCCGTCAAGGTAAAAGCCGTTCTGGCGCTGCCAGGTGCCGTACAGCGCCAGGCTGTCGCTGTCAAAACTGGTGCTGCTGTAACCGTCTGCCGCCTGCGGACGGATGCGCGTATTGCCGCGCGTGTAGGCCACGCCGCCGCGCAGGCTGTCCTGCTCACCGTCGAGACGCAGCAGGTTGCCGCCAAGCTGCACCGCGCTGTAGTCGAGGTCAAACCCGTAGCCGTAATCGCTAAAGCTGCGGTCGCTTTTGTATTTCAGATTCGAGCCGATGTAGCGCAGGAACATCTCACCGCCGTTACCCGCCGGGCGCGTCTGCTCGTGACGCAGTTCGCCGAGACGCTTGTGCAGGTCATCAATAATCGCGGCGGTGTAATAGGCGAGGCCAACCGGTGCCGAAATGTACGAAGGCACCTGCGGCACCACCGCCGGACGCGCATCGTAGCGCTGTGGCGTGCCAAATCCGCTGGTCACCAGCGCTGGCTGGCAGCTGTCGCTGTCCTCGCACACGTAGTAGTTTGCCAGCCGGTAATCCCAGTAATTGTTGCCGCTGCCGCTCAGCAGGCGCTGAGCCGGATCGCTACTGCCCGGCGCGAAGCTGTACAGCCGGTACTGCCACGGTCCGGCACCGAGATAGCCATCCCTGAGCGCAAAGCTGTTCTGGCCAGCGTTGCCGCCCACCTGCGCCAGCGAAATGCCTTCATTGCCCTCAATGCCGCCGTTGCGGTTGCGATCGGTGAGCGCCGCACTGCTTGCCGCATCGAGCCTGACGTTGAGCAGCGTGGTGCCGCTGGCGTTACCGCTGACGTTGATGTGGTCGGTAAACTGGTTGCTCAGCGCGCCGCCGTCATTGAGGCGCGTCACCAGATTCGCCTGACCGCCCATCGACGCCAGCGAGCCGTTGATGTCCAGCGTATTGCCTGGCGAACCGCCGCCATTGGTGAGGTCCAGCGTACCGCTGTTATTCACCTGCAGCGAATCCGCTGTGCCACCCGCCAGCGTGGGATGCACGTTGTCACCGGCATACAGCGTTGAGCGCCCATCAATATTGATGGTGCTGTGCGCCAGCTGCAGATTGTCGGTCAGCGTCCAGCGGCTATCCGCGAAGTTAATGATGCTCCAGCCGCTGCCGAGGTTAACGCCTTTGCTCAGGTCATCCGCGCTGAAGCTGCCGCCGCGCGCCGTAATCTGGTCAAAGGTCAGGCTGTTACCGGTGCCGTTGCCGCTGGTGAGATGGTAAGTAGTGCTGAGATCGACGCCGCTGACGTCGGCGATATTATTGTTGTCTGCGCCCATGGTCAGGCTGCCGTTGAGCGTGCCGCCGGTCCAGCGGAACGTGTCGCTGCCGCCGCCAGGATTGATGTCGCCCAGCACGTCACCCTGGGTCAGCAAAATCACATCGTCGGCGTTACTGCCCGCCACCGCCACGCTTTGCGCCGTGGCCGTCACGATAGTACCGAGGTTCTCAAATACCGTTTTGCCGCCGCGCAGATCGACCACCGGTGCCGTCAGGCTGCTGGAGCGCAGCGTGCCGCGGTTGACGATGGTGCCGGCGGTACTGGAGACCAGTGCCGAACCGCCTGCCGCATTAGTGATATTGACGCTGGCGGCGGTGACGATATTTCCCGTGGTGTTGGCGCGAATCCCGGTGCCGCCGGTGCCGGTGACATTGAAAACGTAACCCGAACCCAGCAGCAGATCGCCGCCGGTGGTCGATCCATCGGCGTTGGCGATAGTCAGGCCGTTACCGCTGCCGGATACATGGGTGGTCACGGTGGAGGCAGGATCGAACGCGACGGCGGTGCGGATGCCGTTGCCATCGCCAACGTTGAGTGTCAGGTTGCTCAGGCTAACGTTGCCCAGCTCCGCGCGGTTTTCGATGCCATTGCCGCTGCCCAGTACGTTGATGGTGGCGTCGCGCGCGCTGAGCGCCGCCGCGCCGCTGTCGAGCAAAATGCCATGCGCCGTGCCGCGCGTGGTGATCAGCGTATCGCTGCCGGTCAGTGCCAGCTGCGCACCGTCGCTGATGCGCACGCCGGCCACGCCGTTATCGACATTGATGCTGCCGCCCTGCGCCAGCGTGGTGCCGCTGCCGCCGACATCTAACCCGGTGCCGTTGCTGACGTTAACCACGCCATTGTTGGTCAGCGTGCTGCCGGCGCGCGAGCGCATGCCGATGCTATTGCTGCCGGTCAGCGTCAGTGCGCCATTGTTCTCGAGTTCCGCGCCGTTGGTCAGGTCGAAACCCACGGCACCGTTGCCAGCGCCGCTGATGCGGGCATTGCTGGTGACGCGGGTGGCGGCAGCGCTGCCGTCCAGCGCATTGCTGAGATCGCTGCGCAGCGTATTCACCAGTACGCCCACCGCGTTGTTGCCGCTGAGCGTGATGGTGCTGCTGCCGTCGAGCGTCGCCGCTGCGCCGCCCTCGACGCGCACGGCGGTGCTCTCCTCGCCGCTGGCGGTCAGATTGAGGTTGGCGCTGTTGAGGCTGCTGCCGCTGCCGGAAACAATCACGCCGGTGCTGCTGGCGGCGCTGGCGCTCAGGCTGTTCGGCGTGCTGAAGCTCAGCGCCGCGCCGTCGTCAAGGCGGTAGCCGGTCGAACCACGCGTGCTGACATCCAGCGCGCTGGTGGCGGCGCGGATGCGCGAACCGTTACCCGCAGCGTGATAGGCGATCTGGTCGCTATTGTTAAAGATCGGCGTCGATCCGGCGGCGATATTCACCAGTGCACCGTCCAGCGCTTCGGCGCCGATGGCGCCACTGCCGTTGAGCGTGAGCGTGCCGCCGTTGAGGTTCGCCACCGCCTGGCTACCGCTGGCGCTGACGCCGCGCGTACGGCGGGTGGTGCTGCCGCCATTGACGTCGATGTTGCCGCTGTTGCTGGCGGTGGTAGCGAAGGTGCTGCCCGCGCTGTTCACCGAGATTCCGGTGCCGCCGTCGCTGATGCTGATATTGCCGCTGTTGCTGCCGGTCGCCCCGCTCTCCACGCGCAGGCCGGTGGTATTGGCCCCGCTGAAGTTGATGTTGCCGCTGTTGCTGAGCTGCGCGCGGTTGCGTGCCAGATAGCCGGTGATGCCGTTCTGCGCCGAGTTGAGTTCTGCGGCGGAGGTCAGCCGCGTGCTGGCGACCGGCGCACGGCTGTTGGCACCGGTCAGCGTATGTTTCTGCCCGTCGGCAATCGCGCCCGTGGCGTTGCTGCCACTGAGGGTAATGGTGGTCGCCGCGTCAATATTGCCCTGCGCACCGCCCTCGATATTGACGCCGGTGGCACCGGTGCCGCTGACGTTAATCGTGGCGTTGTTGGTCTTCACCAATGTTCCGCCACCGCCGGTGCCGTTCACCGCCACCGCACCCGCGCCGGAGGCGGTCAGCGTGGTATTAGTCCCGTCAAACGTCGCGCCCTGTTCGATGCGGAAGAGCGTCGAGTTAGTGGTGGTGACGTCAAACGCGTTGTTGTCGTCCACGTTGATCAGCGCATTCGGGCCATAGGCAAAAAAACCGATTTGATTGCTGCCGGTGCTGAAGCGGGGAATGGCATTCTGCGTGACGTTAACCGTGGCGTTGCCGCGCGCGTGCACGCCAATCGCGCCGTTGCCGGTGAGGTTAATCGGCCCGTCCACGTTCGCTGCGGCAGTGCCGCTGCCCTGGCCTTCCACCCACACGCCAAAGTTGCGCGTGCCGCTGGCCGGATCGGCTCCGCCTGCCACGTTGATGGTCCCGGTGGAGCTGGCGGCGGCGCTGTTACCACTGGTGGCCAGCACTTTCAGGCCGGTGCCGTTAACGCCATTGAGGTTGATGGTGCCGCGATTCTCCAGCGTACCGTTGCTGTTAGTGACCAGCATGCCGACGTTCTCGCGCGGCACGCGCGCAGCGCTGCCGTTGACGTCGATGGTGCCGCTGTTGATCAGCGTGGCATTGCTGGCACCGCTGACCGACATCCCGGCGGCGTTCTGTACGCGCGAGCCAATCACAATCGCCCCGTCGTTGGTGGCGCTACCGTTGGCCAGCAGCGCAATGCCGCTGGTCAGCCCGCTCTGGTTCAGGGCGGTCTCCGCCACGTTGTCGCTCAGGCTGTTCTGCGCGCCTCGCCCGAGATAAATCGTGCCGCCGCTGTTGTTGGTAAATCGGCTGCTGTCGGTGGTGAGCAGCACGCCGGAGGTGGTGCCGCGCGCGCTGGAACCGTTGACGCCCACATTGATATTGCCGCTATTGCTGGCCTGCGCATTGGCATCAAGACGGATGCCCGCCACGCCGTTGGTCAGATTGCTGCCGGTGGTACCGAGGTTAAGCACGCCATTGTTAGTGAAATCACCGCCGTTTTGTACCGTTACCGCCGTGGCGTTGTTGCTGGCCGCGCCGACGCCGGTGCCATCAATACGGTTGAGGAAGCCGCCGTTGATGACGCCGCTGCTGCTGTTGGTAGCCGTCGCGCCATCCAGCGCCAGCGCGGTGCCGCGGCTCGACAGTTTCCCGTCGATGGTAGCATTGGCCCCATTGGCCACGCGTACCGCGCCATCGCTGGCCCCTACCACTTCCAGCGTTTTACCGGCGGCGATAGTGACCTGCGAACCGGCGCCTTCGGCATTGATCACCACGCGGCTACCTATCGGCTGCGTCACTTCATCCGGCGCAGTGGCGCTGACGTTATAGACAATATCGCCGTTGGTGATAGTGACCGCCTGATTGAACGCGCTGAGGTAGCTGGCCGGCGCGAGATTGCCGGCCTGCAGCTGACTCACCAGCCAGTTATTGTAGCTTTGCAGCTGGCTGGCATTGGTGACGTTGAAGGCGGTGGTTTTGCCGTCCAGCGTCTGCACGCTAAAGCTGCCGTTATAGGTCGCAAGGTTTTGTACCGCCAGGCTGTCGGTCACCTGGCCGCCGGAAACGTTGGCCGCAGAACCATTGAAGGTGATGCGGTTGTTGTTGTTCCAGTTGAGGGTGCCGCCGTTACTGACCTGAAACAGCGTGGTGTTTTTGGCCGCCATGGTCCAGGCGTTGGTGCTGGCGCTGCTGTTGGCGTTAGCCTGACCAATGCTGACATCCAGCGAACTGCCGCTGCCGCTGACGTCAGCGATGCGCGCGTCGATATACTGATTGTCATTCACGTTTTGCAGATCCGGCACCACCGTGCTGGCGGTAACCGGTGCCTGCGCCACCAGGCTGGCGGAATCAAACACCTGAAAGGTGGTGTTGCCGCCGGTAGTGGGATCCGGCACGGTGATGGCCAGGTTTTGCGGACCGGGATCGAGACGTGCCTGATTAAGGTATTGTGCGCCCGCCGCGATGGTCACCTGGCCGAGCGTGGTGTTGACCGCCCCGTCGATGCCCGGCTCAAACGCCTGATTACCGGTTAAGGTTGCGCTACCGCCGTTAACGATCAGCGCGCCGCTCTGCTGGTCGTTATCGCGCGGATTATACGCGCCCAGTGTTGCCGCTTCCCCCACGCCGGGGAAATAAAACACCGCCTGCGCAGCGACGATCCCTAACGCAATGGGATTCCGGGTGAATCTCATACAACCTCCAGTAACAAGCAATCAGCGACGCTGTGAAAGCACAGCGAAAAAAGAACAAAGGGGCAGATGGGCGAACTCTATTTTCACAAAACGAATCAAGTGGTTAATTACGGGCACAGAGGGTGCCGCTGATGCGTGAAAATCAGGAGAAAGCTGTTGCTTATATAGACTTTATGGCTGCACAGATCAAAAGCGAGCCCGGAGATATTTATCAGGATGAAATAAGAATTTCGCAGGAAATGAAAGGCTATAACCCTGGTTTAAATAAGGCTTATAGTGATAACGCATTAATATCACGTGATTTATCTTCAGCCACTCCAGTAAAGTCTGGACGGGTGATAATTCTCACGCTCAATAATAAGCAGCGCTAACGAAATACTGCAATTGTGAGCCAGCCCACAATTGCAGCAAAATCATCCATTTAATGACATCGGACCTCTTGACGGTCTACTCGCGCAGGCTTTTCTAGCTTAAATCGACGTTTTTGGTGCCGCCCCACCAGGTAAAGACGAAGCCGCCGATCCACGCCACGATCAGCCCCACCAGATAGACCGCCATACCGGCAAAGATGCCCTGCGAAGAGGTCATCAGCGGCAGCGTCACCAGTCCTGACGGGCCAAACACCGTGTTCATGCCCACCGGCAGACCGAGCCACGCCACCAGCCCGATAAAGAAGCCGCCCAGCGCACCGCCGAAGCAGGCGGTGATAAACGGTTTAAGACGCGGCAGCGTTACGCCATAGATGAGCGGCTCACCGACGCCCAGCAGACCTGGCACGATAGCGCCTTTAATCTGGCTGCGCAGCAGCGAGTGCTTATCGGCTTTACACCATAGCGCCAGCGAAGCGCCGACCTGACCGGCACCGGCCATGGCGAGTATCGGGAACAGCGAATTGAAACCCTGGGTTTCCATCAGCGCAAAATAGACCGGAATAAAGCCCTGATGAATGCCGAACATCACCGCAATCAGGAATAAACCGGCCAGAATGGCACAGCCGAACGGGTTATTGTTCAGGTGGATAAACAGCCACGACATGCCTTTAAACAGCTCGCCGCCAATCGGCATGATCACCAGGAACGTCACCGCGCCGGTAATTAACAGC
The DNA here is from genome assembly GCF_018726825.1 of Pantoea sp. B270. Lineage (NCBI taxonomy): Bacteria > Pseudomonadati > Pseudomonadota > Gammaproteobacteria > Enterobacterales > Erwiniaceae > Pantoea > Pantoea sp. B270. The sequence continues at coordinate 3,007,134 of NZ_JAHCSX010000001.1, read as the reverse complement.
GTCAGCAGCGAGGTGAGGATCATATCGAGATTATCCGGGATAATTTTGCGCAGCTGTTTCTCCAGCCAGGCACCAAATATCGCCGCCAGCAGCACGCCAATAATATTGCCGCGCGGATCGATGGTCAGGCCGAAGAAATCCTGCATGCCGCTGTAATAGCCGACGGTCGCGTTCGGGACATAACCCAGCACAAACAGCGAGGCGATGATCGCACCGTTCACGCCGGTGCCGCCAAACGCTTTCTGCGCGTTATAGCCGATTAAGATGCTGAGGAAGGTGAACAACCCTTTGCCGAACACCTTCATATAAGCCACGGTGTCCAGCAGCCAGCGGGCGTGTTCCCCGGGCTGATTAAGATGGCACACCTGCTCAATCAGCGTGGCAAACCCCAGCAGTAATCCGGCACCGATAAAGCCCGGGATCAGCGGGGTAAAAATGGTGGCAAAGCAGGAGAGAAAACGGTGCAGCGCGCTGGTTTGCTTCGCTTTCATCTGCTGCTTCTGCGCGCTGGCGATGCTGTGCAGATCGCCCGGCGCCTCTGGCGTGGCGCTGTTCAGCATCGCCTGCATTTTTTCCGCTGCGGTTTGCGCTTTGCCAGGACCGAGCACAATCTGTAGCTGGGCATCGCTGTCAATCACGCCCAGCACGCCGGGCAGCGTTTTCAGCCGGGCGCTGTCGACCCGCGCGGCATCGGCCAGCGTCAGACGCAGACGCGTCATGCAGTTACCGCAGTGCACGACGTTGCCAGCGCCGCCGACCGCCTGCAGGATATCGCGCAATAAGCTTTCAGTGATCGCCGCCATCATTGCGCTCCTGCGTGGTGTAAAGCCTGGCGGATAAAGCCGTGGTTCTGCGCCAGCAGCGCCTGCGCGTCATCGGCGCTCAGGTCTGCCAGTATCATCACAATGGCGGTTTTACAGTGGCCGCCGCACGCTGCCAGCGCCTGCTGCGCGCGGGCATCGTCACATTCGGTGGCCTGCTTAACGATGTTGATTTGCCGCTGCACCAGTTTCTGATTAGTGGCTTCTACGTCGACCATCAGGTTGCCGTACACTTTGCCGCTGCGGATCATGGCGCCGGTGGTCAGCATATTGAGCACCAGCTTCTGCGCGGTGCCGGCTTTCATGCGTGACGAGCCGGTGACCACTTCCGGGCCCACCACCGGCGTCAGGGCGACGTCCGCCGCCTGCGACATGGCGCTGTTGGGATTACAGGTCAGCGCAGCGGTGAAGGCGCCCTGCTGCTTCGCCCAGGCGAGCGCACCAAGCACATAAGGCGTGCGTCCGCTGGCAGCAATGCCGACCAGCACATCGTGCGCCGAAAAGTCGATATCTTTTAAATCCTGCGCGCCCTGCTCACGGTTGTCCTCGGCGTTTTCCACCGCCTGTAAAATGGCGGTATGGCCGCCGGCGATCAGCCCGACCACCTGACTGCGCGGCGTGCCGAACGTGGGCGGGCATTCACTGGCATCGAGAATACCGAGACGGCCAGAGGTCCCGGCACCGCAGTAAATCAGACGTCCGCCCTGGCTGAATGCCGCCGTGATGGCATCCACCACCTCAGCAATCTGCGGCACGATAGCTTCCACCGCCAGCGCCACCTTTTTGTCTTCATCGTTAATGACGCGCAGCATCGCTTCCGTGTTCAGCTCGTCAATGTTCTGGCTCGCCGGGTTGCGGCCCTCGGTGATCATCTGGCTCAGATCAATGTTCATGTTCGCTCCCTTCAGGAATAATTTATTCTTGGAACTATATATCATATAGAATTGTTAATTCCTCCTGCTCAGGTCAATTTTTTTACCTTTTGCGGTAGCGGGCATAAAAAAACCCGCCAGAAGGCGGGTTGGATTAAGAAGAAGCACTAGATGTTTGCCAGTTCTCTGCGTGCCAGCGCGGCGAGAAAGCCGCTACGGGAGCCGTATTCGCGGTGTGCTTCTACGTGGCTATCGATTTTGGTCAGTAAGTTTTGCGGCAGGGTGATGTTCAGCTTCACCGCTTTACCTTCGTAACGACTGAGATCAATCTCAACGAAAGCCCAGTAACCTCCCTGGCACTCTTCATCATTAATATGGGTTTCAACGCTGGCTGCTTTTGGAATGGCCTTGCCTGCGTCCGCTAACGATTCCACATGCGCATCGATTGCACCAAATGCATCGCTCAACGCCTCGTCAACGGTGTTGCCCGCAAAAAAACATCCCTGCACGTCGGGTACGAAACCTGACCAGCTGCCGTTTTCTGTTTTGTGCAAATAAACGGGGAATCTCATGGTGAGTCCTTATGTAAATTGCCTTCTTGATTATCTACTGCGGACATGAAAAGCATTGCAATGCCTGCTGCACCTGACATTGCTAATTGTTCCAAATCGGGGGCAAAGCCCCCGTATATCAGTCCATCATTTTCAATAGCTTACGTAATGTTCCGGTTGCCAGGTCTTTTTCAGGATGAGGAAGCGAGATGTGATATGGCTTATCTGCACGGACAAACACATGATGGCTTCCTTTAACACGATCCAGAATCCACCCTCGTTCAAGCAACATCCTAATCAGCTCCCTGCTGCTCAACACAACCTCCTGAGGTCATCGTGAATATTATATACCCACCATAACCACCGATTCAATTTCAGTGGTTATGGTGGGTATATATTTAAACTTTCTTCAGTAGCTCACCACGACAGGACTTGTCTGCAAAATATAAAAAAACCCGCCAGAAGGCGGGTTCAGACAGAGAGCGTGTCGCTTAGCTGGCGCTTTGCGTGCGCAGCTGCAGCTCGTAGGCGGCGGCCTGTTTGGTATCAAACTGGTTTTCCCAGCGGGCGATAACCAGCACCGCCAGCGCGTTACCAATGACGTTGAGCGCGGTGCGCGCCATGTCCATGATACGGTCGACGCCGGCGATAAACGCCAGACCTTCCAGCGGAATGCCGACGCTGCCCAGCGTCGCCAGCAGCACCACAAACGACACGCCCGGCACGCCCGCGATGCCTTTCGACGTCACCATCAGCGTCAGCACCAGAATGATCTCATCGGTCAGCGACAGATCAATACCGTACAGCTGAGCGATAAAGATCGCCGCGATGCTCTGGTACAAAGTAGAGCCATCGAGGTTAAACGAGTAGCCGGTCGGCACCACGAAGCTGGTGATCGCCTTCGGCGCGCCGTAGGCTTCCATCTTCTGCATGATGCGCGGCAGCACAGTCTCTGAACTGGAGGTGGAATACGCCAGAATCAGCTCATCTTTCAGAATGCGCATCAGGGTGGTAATACGCAGCTTGCAGAAGCGCGCCACCGCACCCAGCACCACGAACGCAAAGAACAGAATCGCCACGTACACCAGCAGCACCAGCTTGGCCAGCGGATAAAGTGAGGCAAAACCGAAGTTAGCAATAGTGACGGCAATCAGCGCAAACACCCCGACCGGCGCATAGCGCATGATCATGTGCGTCACTTTAAACATGGTTTCGGAAATGGAACGGAATACGGTCACCAGCGGATCGCGATGCTCCGACGGCAGCGCTGACAGTCCCATGCCAAACAGTACCGAGAAGAAGATAATCGGCAGCATGTCGCCTTTGACCAGCGAGGCGAAAATATTCTGCGGGATCAGCGACAGAATGGTCGTCACCAGGCCATGTGGCGCACCCTGCACGGCTTCCGTTGTGGCTTCGTATTTAGAGATGTCCACCGTTGCCAGCGTTGACATATCAATGCCGCTGCCGGGTTGGAATACGTTGGCCAGCGTGATGCCGACCACAATGGCAATGGTGGTAATCACTTCAAAATAGATGATGGTTTTCACACCAATCCGCCCGAGCTTTTTCGCATCACCCACGCCGGCGATGCCGACAATCAGTGAGGAAATAACAATCGGCACCACAATCATCTTGATGAGATGAATAAAGATGTCGCCGGCAGGAGTAAGAATGTTAGTGATTAACCATTCACGATCGTCTGGCTGATTATGCAGCACGGTTCCGACGATAACGCCGAGAATCAGGGCAATCAGAATCTGCCACGCGAGGGTGAGTTTAAAACCTTTCATAACGCGTTATTTCCTCAGTTAAAACCCCTTTGCTCTGCTGCGAAGGTGCAGAAGACATTACACACAGGGAAGTGAGCAAAAGCCCGATAAAATAGAGGGTTATAATGGACTGCATCGGTTACCGCTGCGCCGGCATTATGCGCCCGCGCGATGATGCAGCCTGAGTTGATACCTGCTGAACAGGGCCGAGATAAGTACCATTTTCACTACGGTAAATGCAACCCCTGGGGCGATAGCTTAAATCCTGCACAGCCAGGCAGCATAAAATGCTGCTGACATGCGCCTGTCATAACTCGCTGTTATGAAAAGTGTTAATTCGATAATTTTCCGCATAGCTATTCAGGATTGCTGAAAAAACGCGCCGGTCTGTTTGCTGCTTATTTAACCGGCTGGTTCATAATTTTATTGATCCAGCCAGTGGTTTTGTCTCATTTCCTGCGCCGGTAAACAGATTGAATTGGGTGACTTTTCAGCCTTACACAAGGTCGTGATCCAGACTGCAAAACAGAAACAAAGCCCGGCCTCACTCTTCAATTAACCTTTGATTGACATATGATTAACATCTTCAAGGAGGTCAGCCATGAGCCAAATACACAAGCATCCCGTACCCGCTGCCATCGCAGCGAATGCCCTGATTAATGCCGATCAGTATGCGGCGCTGTATCAACAGTCGGTTGACGATCCCGAGACCTTTTGGGGCGAACAAGGCAAAATCCTCGACTGGATGACGCCCTACAGCAAAGTGAAAAATACCTCGTTTGCCCCCGGCAATATTTCGATTCGCTGGTATGAAGATGGCGCGCTGAATCTTGCCGCCAACTGTCTCGATCGCCACCTGGCCACGCGCGGCGATCACCCGGCGATTATCTGGGAAGGCGATGACGCCAGCGAAAGCAAAACCCTGACCTTCCGTGAACTGCACGCCGACGTCTGCCGCTTCGCCAACGTGCTGACCGGCCTTGGCGTGAAGAAAGGCGATGTGGTGGCGATTTACATGCCGATGGTGCCGGAAGCCGCGGTCGCCATGCTGGCCTGCGCGCGCATCGGCGCCGTGCACTCGGTCATTTTTGGCGGCTTCTCACCTGAAGCGGTGGCCGGACGCGTAGTGGATTCCAGTGCAAAACTGGTGATTACCGCTGACGAAGGCGTGCGTGCCGGACGCAGCATTCCGCTGAAGAAAAACGTGGACGATGCGCTGAACAATCCAAACGTCACCAGCGTGAAAAACGTGGTGGTGTTCCAGCGCACCGGCAAAGAGACCGGCTGGCACGAAGGCCGCGATCTGTGGTGGCATGAACTGATGGCGAAAGCCAGCGATCAGCATCAGCCGGTAGCGGTCGAGGCCGAACATCCGCTGTTTATCCTTTATACCTCCGGCTCCACCGGCAAGCCGAAAGGCGTGCTGCACACCACCGGTGGTTACCTGGTGTATGCTGCCACCACCTTCAAATATGTTTTTGATTATCATGAAGATGATGTGTACTGGTGCACCGCCGACGTGGGCTGGATTACGGGGCACAGCTATCTGATCTACGGTCCGCTGGCCTGCGGGGCCACCACGCTGATGTTCGAAGGCGTACCCAACTGGCCACAGCCCAGCCGCATGGCGGAAGTGGTGGATAAACATAAGGTCACGCTGCTGTACACCGCGCCGACCGCTATCCGCGCGCTGATGGCCGAGGGTGATAAAGCGATTGCCGGCACCCAGCGCAGCAGCCTGCGCATCATGGGATCGGTCGGTGAGCCCATCAACCCGGAAGCCTGGGAGTGGTATTACAAAAAGATTGGCGACAGCCGTTGCCCGATCGTCGACACCTGGTGGCAGACCGAAACCGGCGGCTTCATGATTACGCCGCTGCCTGGTGCCACCGAGCTGAAGGCCGGCTCGGCCACCAAACCGTTCTTTGGCGTCCAGCCGGCGCTGGTGGATAACGAAGGTAATACGCTGGACGGTGCCACCGAGGGTAACCTGGTGATCGTCGACTCCTGGCCCGGCCAGGCACGCACGCTGTTTGGCGATCACGATCGCTTCGAGCAAACCTACTTCTCGACGTTTAAAAATCGCTACTTCAGCGGCGACGGCGCGCGCCGTGACGACGATGGCTATTACTGGATCACCGGCCGCGTCGATGACGTGCTGAACGTCTCCGGCCACCGGCTTGGCACGGCGGAGATCGAGTCCGCGCTGGTCTCGCATCCGAAAATTGCCGAAGCCGCGGTGGTGGGGATTCCGCACAGCATTAAAGGACAGGCGATCTATGCTTATATCACGCTGAATCACGGCGAAGAGCCGTCGCCAGAGCTGTACAGTGAGGTGCGCAACTGGGTGCGTAAAGAGATCGGCCCGATTGCCACGCCAGACGTGTTGCACTGGACCGATTCGCTGCCAAAAACCCGCTCCGGCAAAATCATGCGCCGCATTCTGCGCAAGATCGCCGCCGGCGATACCAGCAACTTTGGCGATACTTCAACGCTGGCCGATCCGGGCGTGGTGGAGAAATTGCTCGAGGAGAAACAGTCGATCACCATGCCATAACCGGCATTGACCCGGCGGAGAGTATCAGCCTGTCCCCGGCAGGCAGCTCTCCGCTCTTCCATCCTTACGCCGTATGCTTTTCACCATCGCACAACCTTTATAACTAGAATATTCAGCCAGTTAAATCACGTTGCCGTGAGTTTTCTGTCTGCCTTGCCTCTGGAGAAAATGTGATGAACGAAGCCCTGAACCAACAGGAAGCCGTCTGGCAACAAATCGAAAGCAATCCGCGTTTTCAGGAGCTGGTGCACAAACGTCAGTCGTTTGCGCTGCTGCTCAGCCTCATCATGCTGGTACTGTACGTCGGCTTTATTCTGCTGATTGCCTTCGCGCCCGGCTGGCTCGGCACGCCCTTGCACGCCGGCACCAATGTGACGCGCGGCATCCCCATCGGCGTCGGCCTGATTGTGGTGTCGTTTCTGCTGACCGGCGTTTATGTCTGGCGCGCCAACGGCGAGTTTGATCGTCTGACCAAACAGATTGTCAGCGAGGTGAAATCATGAAGCGCCTGCTCTTCGCCTCACTGGCTATCGTACCAGCCAGCGTATTTGCCGCCGATGCCATTACCGGCGCGGTGCAAAAACAGGCCACTAACTACGAAGCGATCATCATGTTCGTGGTCTTCGTGGCGGCCACGCTCGGCATTACTTACTGGGCGTCCAAACGCACCCGCTCGCGCAGCGATTACTACACTGCCGGCGGCAACATCACCGGTTTCCAGAATGGCCTGGCGATGGCCGGTGACTTTATGTCGGCCGCCTCGTTTCTCGGTATCTCCGCGCTGGTCTACACCTCCGGCTACGACGGGCTGATCTACTCGCTCGGCTTCCTCGTCGGCTGGCCAATGATTCTGTTCCTGATTGCCGAACGCCTGCGCAACCTGGGCCGTTATACCTTTGCCGATGTGGCGTCCTACCGCCTGCAGCAAAAGCCTATCCGCACCCTTTCCGCCTGCGGTTCGCTGGTGGTGGTGGCGCTGTATCTGATTGCGCAGATGGTGGGTGCCGGTAAGCTGATCCAGCTGCTATTCGGTCTCGACTACCACATCGCCGTAGTGCTGGTCGGCATTCTGATGGTGTTGTACGTGCTGTTTGGCGGCATGCTCGCCACTACCTGGGTGCAAATTATCAAAGCGGTGCTGTTGCTGTTTGGCGCCAGCTTTATGGCCATCATGGTGATGAAAGCCACCGGTTTCAGCTTTAATACGCTGTTTACCGAGGCGATGGCGGTGCACCCGAAAGGAAGCGCGATCATGCAGCCAGGCGGTCTGGTGAAAGACCCGATCTCCGCGCTGTCGCTCGGTCTGGGCCTGATGTTTGGTACCGCCGGCCTGCCGCATATTCTGATGCGTTTCTTCACCGTCGCCGATGCGCGGGAAGCACGCAAAAGCGTGTTCTGGGCCACCGGCTTTATGGGCTACTTCTACTTCCTGACCTTTATTATCGGCTTCGGCGCGATTCTGCTGGTCGGCGCAAACCCGGCCTTCAAAGACGCCAGCGGCGCGCTGATTGGCGGCACTAACATGGCGGCAGTGCATCTCTCCAATGCGGTCGGCGGCAGCCTGTTCCTCGGCTTTATCTCGGCGGTAGCCTTCGCCACCATTCTGGCGGTGGTGGCCGGACTGACGCTGGCCGGTGCTTCGGCGGTGTCGCATGACCTGTATGCCAGCGTGATCCGCAAAGGCCAGGCCACCGAGCGTGAAGAGCTGCGGGTGTCGAAAATTACCGTGCTGGTGCTGGGCGTGGTGGCGATTGCGCTGGGCATTCTGTTCGAGAAACAGAACATTGCCTTCATGGTCGGCCTGGCGTTCTCAATTGCCGCCAGCTGTAACTTCCCGATTATTTTGCTGTCGATGTACTGGTCAAAGCTGACCACGCGCGGCGCCATGGTGGGAGGCTGGCTGGGCCTGCTGACGGCGGTGGTGCTGATGATTCTCGGCCCGACCATTTGGGTGCAGGTACTGGGACACGCAACGCCAGTCTATCCGTATGAGTATCCGGCGCTGTTCTCGATGCTGGTCGCGTTTGTCGGCACCTGGCTGTTTTCCATTACCGATCATTCCCAGCAGGGGGCGCTGGAGCGGGCGAAATTCCGCGGACAGTTTATCCGTTCACAGACGGGCGTCGGGATTTCGCAGGGGAAAGCGCATTAAGATTGAGAGGGTGCGGTGATTGACCAGGTCGCCATCAACACGGTGCGGTAATTGACCAGGTCGCCATGAACTTAGTGCGGTGATTGACCAGGTCGCCATAAATGGCGACCCTACGGAATTTCGTAGGGTGCGCATTCATGCGCACCTGGTACAGTCATCAGAAACGCAGCGACGCACCGACGTACGGGCCGTCGACCAGTACGTTATCTTTGCGGTCGCCTTTGTTGTTCAGCTCAATGTACTGATAGCCAACGCGCAGGTTCAGCAGCGAAATCGGCGTAAAGCTCAGGCCGCCTGAGGCTTCTTTATAGCTGTCCAGACGATCGGAGAACGCTTCCGGCGCATAGTAATATTCGCCGTACAGGCCCCACATGCTGTTGAAGTTATACTGCGCACCGGCACCCAGCGCCACGGTGAAGCCATCACGGCCATCTTCCGGATGGGTGAACAGCGCTTTCGCCGTCGGTGCCACGCGGAAATCACCCACATCCAGGTTATAACCCATACCAAGGCCGTAAGTGCTGCCGTCGTGATCGCTGCGCAGCCAGTTGCCTTTCAGAAACAGACCCGGTGAAGCGGTGCCGAGGCCAAGGTTCAGGTTGGTGCTGTGCTCACCCACGTCAACACTGCCCTCAATCGCCTGCGCGCCGCCGCTCAGCAGTGCCAGACCTAAAACACTTCCCGTAACAAGTTGCTTAAACATAACAATCCACTCCATGAAGGACACATAATTCGGCGCAAAGGGTAAACAGCGCAGCGACGTGACACAACTTTATTTGGAAAGCTTTACGTAAAAATGGATTACAGCGGGCAGAAAACGGCCGCGAACGGCCGTGGAGGGATCAGAAGCGCACCGCAGCGCCGATAAACAGGCCATCCATCAGGCTTTGATCGGCATGGCCATAATCACCGTTGGCGGAGAGGTAGCGATAGCCGCTGCTGAGTGATAACCACTTCGCCGGCTGGTAATAGACGCCCGCTTCCAGCTGATGCAGCGCATGCAGATTATGGTTGGCAAAATCAGGCGACAGGCTGTAATCCAGATAGAGCCAGGTAGCCCCTGCCTGCGGCAGAGGTGCCATCAGACGAATCCCGCCATTCATGCCGCGACTCGATGTTGAGGTGGTTTTCACATCGGCCCAGAATGCACCGATACGCGGTGCTACCTGCAGCGCGCCGAGGGAAAAGCCGTAGCCGAGGCTGGCGTCGAGCAGATGGGTTTGCTGATGACCATGCACATACTCCAGTGCTGCCTGCACGCCTGGTGCGGTGCGGTCGCTGTTAATCCGGGCTGTCCAGAAATGGCTGCCGCCCTGCCCGCCGATCTCAGCGGCACTGGTCCCGGTGGCGGCCAGCAGCAGGCCTAATGCTAATGTGGTATTTTTCATTCTCGCTTCCTTGTTGTTTACGCGCGCAAACGGTAAGCAAAGCGAGGAAACTCTGATATGAGCCCAGGCTCAAATTTGCCCGTCAGGCATGCCACAACAGCTGACCCAGCAGCGGGGCCAGCAACACCGTGAGCACGCCGGAGAGCATCATTACCAGGCTGGAGACCACGCCCTCCTGCTGGCCGAGTTGATAGGCGCGTGCCGTGCCGGCTCCGTGCGAGGCCGCGCCAAAGCCGGCGCCCTTCGCCACGCCCTGCTTAATCGCGATGCGTAAAAACAGCACGTCGCCCACCGCCATGCCAAACACTCCGGTAATCACCACGAATAGCGCGACCAAATCGGGCTGGCCGCCAATCGGCTGGGCCGCTGCCAGCGCAAAAGGCGTGGTGATGGAGCGCACCGCCAGGCTGCGCTGGATGCTCTCCGGTAGCGTCAGCAGCCGCGCCAGCCATACCGAACTGCACACGGCCACCAGCGTGGCGGTGATCACGCCCACGCTCAGCGACAGCCAGTGGCGGCGGATAATGTGCAGGTTTTCGTAAACCGGCACCGCAAAAGCCAGCGTCGCCGGCCCCAGCAGCCACAGCAGCCAGTGGCTTTCGGCGATGTAATTCTGCCAGCTGACGTGCGTCAGCAGCAGCAGCGCCACCAGCACCAGCGGCGTTAACACCAGCGGCATCAGCAGCAGCGTGGGCCTGCGCCGGTACAGGCGTTTATTGAGGTAGTAAACCAGCAGCGTCAGCGCCAGACATAACAGGCTAATGATAAAGTCAGTCACGATCGCCCTGCTTACGCGCCGCGCGCGCCAGTTCGAAGCGGTATAAGCGATCAACCACCAGCGAGGTGGCCGCCAGCACCATCAGCGTACTGACGGCGATCACCACACAGATGCGCCAGCCTTCACTGCGCAGCAGGTCGCTGTAATTCACCACCGCCACCACCGCCGGAATAAAAAACAGCAGCATTTCGGCCAGCAGCCAGTTGGCCCCGGCTTTAACCCAGCGCAGCGGCACGATACCGCTGACGATCAACAGTAACAGCAACACCATACCCACGACGTTGGCCGGTAACGGCAGATGCAGCCAGCTCACCAGCTGACCACTGGCAACGAACAGGGCGATATACAGCACCAGCTGCAGCGGCACCGTGACGCGTTGCAGGATATCCGTGGTGCGCGGACGAAGCGCGGACGCCATTTCTCTCTTCCCCTCAAAAATTCAGGGTTGCAGTATAAATCCGCGCCAGAGTGTGAAAGAAATGAATTAAAATTATTCAAACTATGCCAAAAAGGAATGTTTATGGACGTGCGTGCCCTGCGTTACTTCACCGAAGTGGTGCGTCAGCAGAGCTTTACCCGCGCGGCGGAGAAGCTGTTCGTGACGCAACCCACCATCAGCAAAATGCTGCGCCAGCTGGAAGAAGAGCTGGGCTGTACGCTGCTGCTGCGCGAGGGACGCAAGCTGCATCTCACCGACAGCGGCCAGGCGGTATATCAGCGCGGCCTGGCGATTTTGCAGGAGTTTCATCAGCTGGAGGCGCAAATCAGTGACATCAACCAGCTGAAAACCGGTGAGCTGCGGCTGGGCATTCCGCCGATGGTCGGCATGCAGATTGCCGGATCGATCTCCGCGTTCCGCCGCCGCTATCCCGGCGTACAGCTGAAAATCTCCGAATTTGGTGGCCTGACGGTGCAGCAGGCGGTGCTGAGCGGCGGGCTGGATATTGCGCTGACCGCCCTGCCGATTGATGCGGAACTACCGCTGAATACGCTGGAACTGATGCGCCATCCGCTGTGCGTACTGCTGCCGCGCAGCGCGCGCTGGCTCAACCGCACCAGCCTGACGCTGGCCGAGCTGGCTCAGCATCCCCTGCTGATCCTCAACGAAGAGTTTTCGCTTAACCGCCAGCTGATGAAAGCGTTTCAGCGCCAGGGAGTGATGCCGGATATCGCGCTGCGCAGCGCGCAGTGGGATTTTCTTGCCGCGATGGTGCAGGCGGATATTGGGCTGGCGATCCTGCCGGAGCCGATTTGCCAGCGGCTGGATAAACAGGCCTTGCTGTGGCTGCCGCTGGAGTCGGAGCTGCAGTGGCGTCTGGGGCTAATCTGGCGCGAAGGCAGTTATCTGTCGCGCAGCGCGCAGGCGTGGATTGCCTGCTGCCGCGAACACTGGCCGGATAACGCGCCGCGGCTATCGCTGTAACAAAGCGGCCGCCCTGTAGGTCAGGCGGCCGCGGGATCGGAGAGCAGCAAAACGCGGCGGCTATTCCTCTTTCTCTATCAGCAACGCTTCCAGCAGGTCGAGATCGCGCAGCAGGCGCTGCATGGTCTCGTTGGAGATCTGCTGAGTGGCGCGCAGATGATAAACCTCGGCACGCTCGGCGCGCAGCGCGGTCAGGCGGAAACGGCGCTCCAGATTTTCCGCAAACAGCGCCTGCTCCATATCATCTTTGCCATCGACGCGACGACGCAGATTACCAATCACCCGCAGGCTGACCTCTTTCAGCAGCTCAGGATCGATGTTCTCTTCAGCGTCGTTTTCCAGCCGCTGCTCCATTTTGTGCAGGCTTTCGATCGCCACGCCGGCCATCGCAGCACGCGCGCTCTGGATTTCGCGACGGTGTCCCACTTTGTCGTGGCTCTCCATGCCACGCAGCAGAATCGGCAGCAGAATCACGCCGACAAACAGCGAGAACAGAATCACGCCGGTGGCGATAAACACCAGTTCGTAGCGCGCCGGAAAAGGTTCGCCGTTGCTGAGGAACAGCGGAATCGACAGCACACCGGCCAGCGTGATAGCACCGCGCACGCCGGCAAAAGAGGCGATCAGCAGTTCACGCAGCGAGTAGCTGGAGAACTCCAGCGGCTTCTTCTTCAGCAGGCGCAGGCTGGTGCGCTTCATGATCCACAGCCAGCCGAAGCGCACGATCATCAGCGCCGCATAGACCAGCCCGACGTCGGCGAACAGCATCCACAGCTCGACGTTAGGATCGGCGTTCGCCTGAGCAATCGAGGTAGAGAGAATGTCCGGCAGCTGCAGGCCCAGCATCAGGAACACCATGCCGTTGAACACAAACTCCAGCATCTGCCATACGCTGTTGGCGCGCAGGCGCATTGCCAGCGGTGCCTGACGGATGATGCCGGAACGGGTGATGGTCATACCGGCCGCCACCGCCGCCAGAATGCCGGAGACGCCGAGGTGTTCAGCAATCAGATAAGAGGCGAACGGCAGCAGCAGCAGCAGTACGGTTTGCGTTGCCGGATCGTCACCGCTCCAGCGGCTGAGCAGGCGCAGCGAACGGCCATACAGCCAGCAAACGGCGACACCGGCCACCAGGCCGCCAATCGCCACTTTAAGGAATTCGACGCTGGCGCCGCCCCAGGTGAACACCATGGTGCCCATCGCCACCGCGACGGCAAACTTGAGTGACACCAGGCCCGACGCGTCATTCATCAGCGCCTCGCCCTGGACAATCGACATGATCTTTTTCGGGATGCGCCCTTCGCCGACGATGCCGGAGAGCGCCACCGCATCGGTCGGTGACAGCACCGCCGCCAGCGCGAACGCCGGAATTAGCGGAATACCCGGCACCAGCCAGTAAATCAGGTAGCCGATACCGACCACGGTAATCAGCACCAGCACCAGCGCCAGGCCGATAATTTCACGGCCGTGATGCAGAAACTCGTTGATCGGCGTTTTCCAGCCATCGGCAAACAGCAGCGGCGGAATAAACAGCACGAGGAACAGTTCAGGGTCAAAATCGACGTGCAGACCAAAGGTTGGCCAGGCCAGCAGCGCGCCGGCCGCGATCTGTACCAGCGGGAGCGGGATCTGAAACGGCAGGATACGTGCCGCAACGCCGGACAGCGAAACCACCAGCGTCATGATGAGAATAGTAAAGAAGATTTCCATGCTTTCCTTAGGCGAATCATATTAATCGAAGCGATGTTGCGTCGGAAAGTGTAAAACAAAACGCCGCCCGGCGGGGCTACCCGATGTGCGGCGTGTGCGATAAAGAGAATAATCCGGACTGACGCCCGGATTGCGGTCAGATAGCCCAGCCGCCCGCGTAGAACGCCACCAGCGCCACAGCAATCACCACCGTGCCAGCGTTGAGCTTGCGCCACTCGCCGGCAAACAGGCGGCCAATTACCAGCGCGGCAAAGCCGAGCATGATGCCGGTGACGATGTTGCAGGTCAGTACGATGAATACCGCCGTCAGCAGGCCAGACATCGCATCGACGAAATCATTGAAGTCGATTTTGGCCACGTTGCTCAGCATCAGCAGGCCGACATACATCAGCGCGGGTGCGGTGGCATAGGCCGGAACCAGATAAGCCAGCGGCGACATAAACAGAATCAGCAGGAACAACAGACCCACGACAATCGCCGTCAGGCCGGTTTTACCGCCGGCGGCAGTACCCGCAGCGGACTCGATATACACTGCGGCGGGCGAAGCACCCACCAGTCCGGCAAACAGGCTGCTGATAGAGTCGGTGGTCAGCGCGCGACCACCGTTGATAATCTGGCCCTCTTTATCCAGCAGGTTCGCCTGCCCGGCCACCGCACGAATGGTGCCGGTGGCGTCAAACACCGCGGTCATCACCAGCGCCAGCACGCTCGGTAACACCACCGGCTGCAGCGCGCCCATGATATCCAGGCTAAACATTGCCGACTGGCCGCTGGCATCACGCAGGCTCGGCATGGCAAACAGCCCCTGCCACTTTACCGCCGGGTCGAAAATCAGCCCAAGCAGCGAAATCGCAATGATGGTCAGCAGAATGCCGCCCGGTACCCGCCGTTTTTCCAGACCAAAAATCGCCGCCAGCCCGATCAGCGCCATGATCACCGGGAAAGAGGTGAAGTGACCAAGCGCCACCGGCAGGCCTGCCGCCGGGTTTTTTACCACCAGACCAATGCCATCGGCGGCAATCAGCAGCAGAAACAGGCCGATACCGACGCCGGTACCGTGCGCCACGCCCATCGGCAGGTTACGCAGAATCCACGCGCGAATGCCGGTCACGGAAATCAGCGTGAACAGCAGGCCCATCAGGAAGACCGCGCCCAGCGCCACCGGCACGCTAATGTGCTGGCCCAGTACCAGGCTGAACGCGGTGAAGGCGGTCAGGGAGATGGCGCAGCCAATCGCCATCGGCAGGTTGGCCCACAGTCCCATGATGAGGGAGCCAAAGCTGGCCACCAGACAGGTAGCGACAAACACCGCCGTCGGTGAGAAGCCCGCTTTACCGAGCATGCCAGGCACCACGATGACTGAATAAACCATCGCTAAAAAGGTGGTGAGGCCAGCCAGCACTTCCTGCCGCACGCTGCTGCCGCGTGCTGAAATGTGGAACCAGGCGTCCAGTTTTCCCCTGGCCGGGCGTGATTCGCCAGACATAGTTATTCCTCTGTGTTTTTTAAGATATAGGTCACCGCGCGGCTCGCGTTTGCGCATCATCCTGGTGAAGATGTCTCAGAGAGAAAAGCAGGCAAACGATTACGTGGCCGCGTATTCCAGGTCAAAAAGGGGTGACGCGGAAAAAAGGCAAACGATTATCTGGCGTTTGGGGTGGCGTTTTCAACTGCTAATCACCTGGCAGGCAGGATAATGCGCAGCTCTGGCGCCATTATGGCTGGCGTTACGCTAGCGGGAGCAGGAAATCACGGAGGAAAAAGGCTGGCATTTCAGGTGGTTTGCTGCGATGCCGCGACAGCGCGTCGCGGCCTCCTGTTTCGTTGCGTTACCGCTGCGCCTCAGCCGTTATTGAACTGAATCGGGCCGCCCTGCTCCAGCGCGCGCTGCCACGCGGCCCGCTGCTGCATATTCTCCAGCCAGCGCGCCGTGGCGGGCATCTCACCCAGCGCGCCACGCATCTGCAACGCCAGCAGCGGAAAACTCATCTGCACATCGGCAATGCTGAAGCGTGAACCGGCAAAAAAGCGCTGCTGGCTCAGATGCTGCTCAATCACGCGCCCGTGGAGCGCCAGCTGCTTGTTCAGCCACGCTTTCTGAATGCCTTTACTCAGCGCCACGCCGGCCGGGCGCAGCAGCCACGGCACCGGCTTTTTACCAAGCTGAGCAAACACCAGCTTCATCACCAGCAGCGGCATCAGCGAACCTTCAGCATAGTGCAGCCAGTAACGCGCCTGAATTTGCTCCTCTTCCTCATGCAGCGCCAGCAGATGCTCGCTGTCATACTTTAGCTGCAGATATTCGAGGATGGCGCCCGATTCGGCGATCACCCGATTGCCATCGGTAATCACCGGCGATTTACCCAGCGGGTGCACTTTCTTTAATTCGTCCGGCGCCAGCAGGGTATTTTCCCGCTGATAGCGTTTGATTTGATACGGCACCGCCAGCTCTTCCAGCAGCCACAGCACCCGATGAGAACGGGAGTTTTCCAGATGGTGAACGGTAATCATGCGCGATTCCTTGCTGCTAAGGGTTGGCATCTAGTATAGCGGATTAACGCTGCGGCTCGTCCTGTTGCGGATCGAGCAGGACCGCTCCGGAGCCCTGCTGCCCCAGACGGTCACCCGGATTGCGCAGCGGGCAGTCGCGCATCGACAGGCAGCCGCAACCAATGCAGCCGTCAAGATCGTTGCGCAGACGCGTCAGGGTTTCGATGCGTTTATCCAGTTCTTCGCGCCAGTGCTGCGTCAGCGCGTCCCACTCCTGCGTCGACATGCGCTTATTCGCCGGCACATGCATCAGGCTGTCGCTGACCGTCGCCAGCGGAATTCCGATGCGCTGGGCAATTTTGATAATCGCCACGCGGCGCAGCACATCACGGCTGTAGCGGCGCTGATTACCGCCATTGCGCGTGCTGCTGATCAAGCCTTTGCTTTCATAAAAGTGCAGCGCCGATACCGCCACGCCGCTGCGTTTCGCCACTTCGCCCGGCGTCAGCACCGGTTTCGGGTAATTGCGTTCTTTTTTCATTTAGGGCCTTTACCTCAAGTTAACTTGAGGAATTATACTCGCACCCCAGCAAAACAGCGAATTTCAAACCAGGCGATAACCTTGCAGAAGGAACAGGCTATGATGCAACAGGAAATCATCCATTCACTGACTAACTGGATCGATCAGAATCTGGATAAAACATTGTCGATTGATGAAGTGGCGGCAAAATCGGGTTACTCGAAATGGCACCTGCAGCGTATGTTCCGTACGGTTACGAAACAAACGCTGGGTGGTTATATTCGTGAACGCCGTCTCACGCTGGCCGCCGAAGCCTTGCGTCAGACGCAGCGTCCGGTATTCGACATTGCGATGCAGTACGGCTACGACTCGCAGCAGACGTTTTCGCGCGTGTTCCGCCGTCAGTTCTCGCAAACCCCTACCGCTTATCGTCACAGCATGCGTCGCCAGGCGATGGTGCAGCGTCCGCGTCTGGTCAACTTTGACTGCAGCGAAGGCATGAACAGCTTTGCCCAGCGCACCACCGGCGAGTGCTGCCCGGTACGCTGAAGTCAGTGCGCCCCGCGCGGGCGCGCCTTTCCCCTCCTCTTCACCTTCCTCCAGCCCTTTCTTTGCCTGCCATACCAGGTCTAAATTTTGTTCAAATTTTCAAATCCAGTGATATAATGTGACCCAAGTCACAGATTCAAGCTGTATTAAGACGACAGAAGGGCTTCCCTGACCTCCCTTGTCTGCCGCCAGTGATGTCCGATGAATGTCAGGGATATTACTGATCTCAAGAGGTTTTTCGCCGATGGCTACGTTAACTACCAGTCTGATCGTCATGCGTTGGGAACTGCTCAGCGCGGTAATGATGTTCTTCGCCAGCACCATGAAAATTAAATTGCGTCAGAACAGCCACCACGTGATGGCGCTGATGTGCGGCGGCGTGGGCGTAGCGATGTCATGCTGGTTCGTTACCGGTCTGCTCGGCATTACGCTGAGCATGGAAAACGTGCATAACTTTATGTCCATCACCAAAGAAGCGTTTATTCAGGTGATGAGCCAGACACCAGCCGACTGGCCAATGCCGTAAACGCGGCGCATAAAAAACCCCGCTAAGCGGGGTTTTTTATTTTGCTGTGTGATTTCAAATTTTCTTCAATACGGCTGGAAGTGGTACTTCCGGCACCGTGACGTCCGATCTCTGCGTATCGCGACGATCCTGAATCCACATATCACCCATCATCTGATTAAGCCCCCGATCCAACCCGGTGACCAGCCCGGCGCCTGGCGTGAACGTCAGCTCACCGAAGTAGATCTGTTCGCCATCGATATACCAGTCCACGCGCACATAATCGAAGTCGCTGGCCAGCGTTTTACTCAGCGCCAGCGCGTGCTGCAGCTGTGGCAGCAGCGGTGACACATCCAGCCCGGTATCACGGATTTTGTGATACGCCTCGTTAAGATTGTTGACGTAAAAGTTCATCGACAGCAGCGGATTACAGCGGTTGTAGATCACCTGCAGCACATATTCAAAATTGCCGTCGCGCTTGTTGAACATGTGAAACTTGTAATCGATGGGCGCGGTTTTGCCATCGCCGATGTACTTCTCTACCAGAATGCGCGGCTTAATATAGCGATAGTGAATCTCGCGCGCCTCGTTGGCGAAATCGGTCTTCAGCCAGCGCTGGCAGTCGCTGATAATCTGCTGTTTTTTCAGCGCATCCGGTTCTTCCAGCAGGATCTCGACCATGTTGGAGCCGTGATTCGGCTTGATAACCGTGTTCTTCCAGCTCGGCAGCGTATGCAGTGAGTGCGGATCGCTGGTCTCATAAACCAGCGGAATCAGATACTCACTGCCCACCTTTTCGGCAATGTACTCACGCACCGAAAACTTGTCCGACAGGCGGCCATAGCACTGGTAGTCGCCGTAGACGAATTTGCGATACAGCACTTTCTCATTGAACACCTTCGGCTGACGCAGGTTCGGCAGCTTACGGAATTTGTGAAAGTAGTAGATGCGATCCTGGTAAGCCCAGGGCATCTTTTTGATGAAATACTGTACGCTTCTTCTGAGTTCGTCTTTCAACCTGATCATATCTGACCTCATTTGTAGGTTTTGTAGTTGAGTGAGGAAACCTGAATTTTTTGGATGACGCCGTTTTTGAAGAAGTAATTCATTACGGTCAGGGACAGTAACTCCGTGATGAAGACGCTCCAGGCGGCACCCATGATGCCGTAGCCCTGGATCAGCCACCACGACAGCGGCAGGCTGATGACCATCAGACAAATGATCTTCTTCAACAGATAGTTAAACCCGCCCTCTTTCACCATGTAGCGATAAGCGACGGTCCCCATTGCCGAAAAGCAGGTTGCTAACGACAGTAACGTAATGAGACTTCCGGACTGTGTGTACTCGTGACCATATAAAGCGATGATGATTTTTTCGCCGTACAAGGCGATCACCGCTAATAACAGCAATGAAACTCCCATGACATAGCCGTTCAGCCGCGCGGTGAGCTTGATCGCGGCTGCTCCACGCTCGCGGAAAATCTCCGAGAAGCAGGAAGTGATGATGGCAACCGGGATAAAAATCCAGGAAGCCGAAATGGTATTCGCGGCGGCGAACAGGCCAAGGTCGCGCGCTGAGGCGATGCCCGCGAGGAACATCTGTGCGGCTTTCACCTGCACCGAGATAAAGATGCTGGAGATGGCCAGCGGCAGGCCGGCATACATCAGGTAGCGCAGGTAGGTGGTGCGCTTGTCCTGCGGCGGCGCCAGATCCTGATGTTCGCGATAGAAATTGACGCGCTTGATGGCGTACGGCACCAGCGTGACGGCCACAATCGAGGCGGTGAGCCACAGTGGATTGAGGTGCAGCCAGGCGATGGTGAAGCTCATGGCAAAGCCCAGCAGCAAGCCGGCCGAGTTAGCAATGGTATTGAGCCGCGACGCCAGCCGCGCATTGTTATAAACGCTGAACGTGTCCTGGGTGACAAACACCGACGAGATAAACGAGGCCAGTGCAAACGCAAGGAAGTTTTCCTGCATGTTGTACCAGACCCAAATCAACACCGGGATTGATGTTAGCAACAGCAGCACCAGGCGCATGGTCCGCGCCACGGTCATCAGCCGCAGGCCTTTCGGCGCACTTTTACTGATGCGCTTGAACAGGATGGTTTCGGTACCAAAAATCGCCACGGTTTGCACCATGGAGAACAGCGAGGTCGAAAATGCCATTTGGCCAAACACCGTTGGGCCAAAGGATTTTGCCACGTAGGAGGTCACAAATATGACGCCGAATACCGAGACGATCTTCTCAGACATCATCCAGGCGGCATTAGACATTACGCTCAATTTCATTGACTGGTCCTTAGTATTACGTACAGCAACTGCTTTTCGGTACAACGTCCTTGAAATGAATTAACAAGCGCTCAGTGGGCCTGACACAATTTAATAACTTCAAACCAGGCTGGTCCGAAAAATGAGACTCGCGTCAGAGTTTAGCGATTAAATTCAGGAAAATTCCGATTAAACCTGGTGCGAAGCCCGATGGATGTAAACGATTTCAACCCGAATTCAGGACAAAAGTTCACAGGCATATCCTGAGTTTTTTGCAAGCAGGCTATGCCGAATTTCCAATGATTGTCGTATTTTTCTGCATTTGGGATGGAATGAATCTATATCAAAAACCCAGCACCAGGAAGGCGTTCAATGGCATTCAGAATAAAATAAGATTTATCCCATGATGATATTTATTCTAAATAACTTAATTTAACCCTCGCAATTCTAATCGCGCACTTTAATACTGCATTAATACCGTTTTTGCAGTACCAGATATTAATACAGTAATTCTCATCCATTAATTGATAAGAAAGGTAAGAGCATTTATGAGAAAGTCACGATATAGCGAAGAGCAAATCACAAATGCCATTAAAGCTTCTGAAACGGGAGTGAAAGTCAGGGAGATTTGTGAGGAGCTGGGCATTTCCGAGGCCACCTTCTATAGTTGGAAGAAGAAGTTCTCCGGGCTTTCTTCAGAGGAGGGTCGAAAAATCAAGGAGTTGGAGGATAAACTGCAGAACCTTACGCGCGAGCTGCAGACCCTGAGCTCCGACAAGGAGATGCTGCAAAGCGTGCTGAAAAACTTCTTCACTACGAATGAAAAGCGTCAGGCGGTCAACTTCCTGCAAACCACTTTCGACATCGGTACCCGTCGCAGCTGTCGTTTACTGGATATTAGCCGTAGCGTTTATCATTACCCTTCCGGTTCCGATAATCGCTAATACCATTGAGGCCGATGTTATATGACTTAATGCTGAGATTTGTTCTTACCAGAAGAGATGAAGATCATTAAATTCGGCATTCTCTACATAACAATTCGAACCACTTTTTCCTGATGAATGCCATCACGGAATCACTTCCTTTTTTGCGGTAAAATTGATTCACACCAGCAAAAGCCTCGCGTTTCAAGCCATTTAGACTTAGCCCAATCTCATTTTGGTGAGATTGGTGCTTAGTCTATTACTTCACGATTACTAATAATCAGGCCTGATCACAGACAATTCTGTTAAGCGTTAATGAACAACACGGTGTAACCGCTCACACATTGGCTCAGTTTTAAACTGGATCTGGCCGCTGCGTTTATGATCGCTTTGGCGATCAGCGCTAGTCGGCTAACTCTTAAACCACACCAGGAATACTCCGGTTCAAAAACGTTATGATGTTTAAACTATAAAGCCGAAAAACGGTTATCCATGGTAAATACTGCGCTTAAATCCATCGTCATCTTTAATCTTTTTTTCTGGCAGCTATTGGGAATCATTCTTAACAATGCCGGTAACGCTTAAGGCTAAGGTGGCTTCTCACGCTGGAATTTCAGTGCCACAGCCGGGTAAAAATCCGACTGGCGAAGAGTTTTTCACGCGCTAAACCGGCGAATTGTTGCCCGATATGCGCTTTTTTTATCCCTCCGGAACGCTAAAAGGCAGCGAGAGTCAGCCTTTTACCGTGCTGACAGCAGGGAGTTTTATAGCGGAAGAGAATGAAAACCGGGCGGCCGTAGCGCTGGTCGGTTATATAGCATGCGCGTGCCGGCCAGCATCAGGTCACTGAGGCGGAATTATCGGCTGGTCAAATTCCTAAAATATCAGGGGAAAGCGCTGCTGAGTGGATGACTCAGCAGCGAGGCAGAGTTAAGAAAGTGCGGTCAGCCGCTGCGGTTTAATGCGCATGGCATAGATCACGCCAACAATCAGACAGCCGATACCGATGCTGGTGAGCAGCGGTGGCCAGCTCTGGCGGTAAATAAAGGTCCACAGCAGGCCAGAGAGCGTTTCGAATACGATGAGCGGCCCCATCACTACCGTTGGCAAACGCTGACTGGCGGCATTCCAGCACAGCGCCGCCAGCCATGAGCAGAACAAACCAATCGCCAGCATCAGCCAGATAAAGCGCGCCGGCTGCGGGCCGAACGGTAAAGCGAAATCGGGCTGCTGCCAGTGAATCTGCAGGCTCACCAGCCCATAAAACACCAGCGCCAGCGGCAATGTCACCAGTCCCTGCGCGGTGGCCCAGCTCGACGGTTTGTGCTGAGGATGTTCGCGCAGCCAGCGCGCATTGCGCAACGGATACCAGGTCCAGCACACCACTGCCAGCACCGCCAGCAGCAGGCCACTCAGGTAGCCCCAGAGATCAAATGCCGGCCCCTGCCCGTGCAGTTCCGCCGCGTTAACGCAGCCTAGACCGGCAGCAATGATGACCAGCGCGGGCATCAGCCGGCGCCATGGCAGGCGCCCTTCGAGATGGCCGTAACAGAGGTTAGCGGTGACGGTGATCACCACCGGCAGCGTGCCGATGATCATGGTGGAGACCGGTGCGCCGGTGCGCTGAATCGCGCTGGCGAGGCAGGCGTAATAGAGCAGATTGCCCACCAGCGACAGCTTCACCGCCTCCGTCCAGTCCGGGCGCGTCAGCTGTTTTAGCCGGCGCCGGCTGAGCCACGCCAGCGGCAGCACCACCAGACCAAAGGCAACATAGCGACCCGCCGATTGCAACGTGCCCGGATAATCGGGTATCAGCAGCGGCCCGACAAAAATCATGCCCCACATCAGCCCCGCCGCGAGGGCAAACACTATTCCTGCAAACATACACCTTTCCTTTATCTTTAATCCGCCACAGTGTGGCGCAGGAAAAGGTGAAAGGCTTGTAGCAGATTGCGGTTAACGTCCGCTGAACACCTGCTTTTGATAGCGTCCCGGCGTGATGCCGTAGCGATGGGCAAACGCCCGCGTCAGATGCGCCTGGTCGGTGAGGCCAACCGCCGCCGCCACACTGGCGGCGCTCTCGCCCTGCGCCAGCCGCTGTTTGGCTTCGAACAGGCGGAAGGCCATCAGCATTTGATGGGGAGTGACGTGAAAGTGTTGTTTGAAACTGCGCAGAAAATGCCACGGCGACAGCGATACCAGCGCCGCCAGCTCCTCCAGCCGCACCGGCTCTGCCAGGTTATCGCGCAGCCAGGCTTTTACCACATCAAACCGGTGGGCGCCTTCGCGCGGCCGCGCGACGCCCTGCTGCGCCAGCGGACGCAGCCATTCCAGCAGATCCAGCAGCGCGCCCTGCCGCTCCAGCGCACTTTGCGCCTGCCACATCTGTGCCAGCGCGTGGGAGAAAGGTTGCGCCAGGCGCGCATCGGTGCGCAGCGCATCACTGAACCACCAGTTGCGATCGCCGGTCAGCCGATCCATCTCCGCCGGATCGATATAGATCATGCGATAACGCCAGCCTTCGGCGCAGGCCGATTCACCGGTGTGCAGTTCATCGGGATTCATCATCACCAGCGAATGCACCGGCGCGACATAATTGGTGCCGCGGTAGCGAAAGCGCTGCGCGCCGGATTCAATGGTGCCAATCCCGAAGGCTTCGTGGGTATGGGGCTCAAAAGCGTAGCGGGAGATGTGCGCCTGATAAAGCTCAATGCCCGGCAGCTCAGCAAAGTGCTGAAACTGCGCACGATCCTGCTCACAGGGAAAGACTTCGGGAACCACCGTCACCACACACCTCCATACGCTATCAGGCAGTAAGCATGCGCGGCGCGCACAAAAAAAGCAAAGCCCAATCGCTTTACGCGCCTACCCCTTCAGCGCGACACTGGGGCCTGACCTATAAAGGAGGCGACAATGGCACAACGGGTGGTAATGGTAGTGGATATGCAAAATGGCGTGCTGGCAACGCCGCGTTACGACCGCGCCGGACGCTGCGCGCGCATTAATCAGCTGATGGCCGCCGCCGATCAGGTCATTTTTATTCAGCATAGCGGGCCGGATTTAGCCGTTGACTCCGCAGACTGGCACATAGTCGCCGAATTGGAACAACCCGCCGACGCGCTTTACATCACCAAAACCGCCTGCGACAGCTTCTGGCAAACCGGGCTCGCGGCGCAGCTTGAACAGCATCAGATTGAAAGCTTTGTCATTTGCGGCTGCGCCACCGATTATTGTGTCGATACCACCATCAAAGTCGGGGCCAGCCTTGGCTATCACATCACCGTGGCGGCCGACGCGCACACCACCGCCGATCGCACTTATGTGTCGGCGCAGCAGCTCATTAATCAGCACAACGAGGTGTGGGCGGATTTGATCATGCCGGGCAATCCGGTGCGGGTTAAAACCACGGAAGAATTACTGCGGGAGTGGCGCGCGCATTAACGTCGTTGTATGAACGTGCGGAGAGAAAAGTCTTGTTGGACAAGAGCTTTTGAAATGGAGCCCTCGCAGAAGCGAGGGCTGGATAACGCGGTGATCGGTACGCCAATCAGAACGGGATATCGTCGTCGAAATCCATTGGTGGTTCGTTGTTCGCCGGTGCGCTCTGCTGCTGTGGACGCTGCTGCGCGCCGCCGCTGAACTGGTTGCCCCCACCCTGTGGCTGCTGCGGCTGGCCCCAGCCGTTATTGTTGCCGCCGCCCTGGCCGCCCATCGGTGCGCCACCGCCGTTGCCGCCCTGCTGACGGCCGCCCAGCATCTGCATGGTGCCGCCCACGTTCACCACCACTTCGGTGGTGTATTTATCCTGACCGCTCTGGTCCTGCCATTTACGGGTGCGCAGCTGGCCTTCAATGTAGACCTGCGAACCTTTACGCAGATATTCGCCGGCGACTTCAGCCAGCTTGCCGAACAGCACGACGCGGTGCCACTCGGTGATCTCTTTGTTTTCACCGGTTTGCTTGTCGCGCCAGCTCTCTGACGTGGCCAGCGTAATGTTGGCTACCGCGCCACCATTCGGCATGTAGCGCACTTCCGGATCCTGACCCAGATTCCCGACAAGAATCACTTTGTTTACGCCACGACTGGCCATGTTGCTGTCTCCCGATGAGTTGATGCTAAAAGTCTAAGCGAAAAATTGTATCACGTCACAATGACGCTTCCCACTTTCGAGCGGGATTCCAGTTTTTCGACCGTGACAGGATAGCAAAAACACTGGATATTTATTCAGTTTATTTTTTGTGCCATAATGATGCGTTTCTGCTGGTCGTGCTGGCAAGGCATGGCGAGCGTTGCCTAATCCGGGAAAGGTGAATGGATAAGATTGAAGTCCGCGGTGCTCGCACCCATAATTTGAAGAATATCAACCTGATCATCCCACGCGACAAGCTCATTGTAGTGACCGGTCTGTCGGGTTCCGGTAAGTCTTCGCTGGCGTTTGATACGCTGTATGCCGAAGGCCAGCGCCGCTATGTTGAATCGCTTTCTGCCTATGCGCGCCAGTTTCTTTCCTTAATGGAGAAACCGGACGTAGACCACATCGAGGGGCTGTCGCCTGCCATTTCCATTGAGCAGAAATCGACGTCGCACAACCCGCGCTCGACCGTCGGCACCATCACTGAAATTCATGACTACCTGCGTCTGCTGTTTGCCCGCGTGGGTGAGCCGCGCTGTCCGGATCATAACGTCACGCTGGCGGCACAAACCGTCAGCCAGATGGTCGATCAGGTCCTGGCGCAGGAAGAGGGTCGGCGCCTGATGCTGCTGGCGCCGGTGGTAAAAGATCGCAAAGGCGAGCACACCAAAACGCTGGAAAATCTGGCGGCGCAGGGCTACATCCGCGCACGTATTGATGGCGAAGTGTGCGATCTATCGGATCCACCCAAGCTGGAGCTGCAGAAGAAACACACCATTGAGGTGGTGATCGATCGTTTCCGCGTGCGTGACGATCTGGCGACGCGTCTGGCCGAATCCTTTGAAACGACGCTGGAACTGAGTGGCGGCACGGCGATCGTCGCGGATATGGACGATCCCGATACCGAAGAGATGCTGTTCTCGGCTAACTTTGCCTGCCCGGTATGCGGTTATAGCATGCGTGAGCTGGAGCCGCGCCTGTTCTCGTTCAATAACCCGGCCGGTGCCTGCCCGACCTGTGACGGCCTCGGCGTTCAGCAATATTTCGATCCCGATCGCGTGGTACAAAATCCGGAGCTGTCGCTGGCCGGTGGCGCCATTCGCGGCTGGGATCGCCGTAACTTCTACTATTTCCAGATGCTGCGCTCGCTGGCGGAACATCTGGATTTCGATGTTGAAGCGCCGTTCAATAGCCTGAGCGACAAAGCGCGCGAAGTGATTCTGTACGGCTCCGGCAAAGAGAACATTGAGTTCAAATATATCAACGATCGCGGCGATACCTCGGTGCGTCGTCATCCGTTCGAAGGCGTGCTGCATAACATGGAGCGCCGCTACAAAGAGACGGAATCCAACGCGGTGCGCGAAG
Organism: Pantoea sp. B270; assembly: GCF_018726825.1. NCBI lineage: Bacteria > Pseudomonadati > Pseudomonadota > Gammaproteobacteria > Enterobacterales > Erwiniaceae > Pantoea > Pantoea sp. B270. The sequence continues at coordinate 2,980,356 of NZ_JAHCSX010000001.1, read as the reverse complement.
AGCTGGCGAAGTTTATCAGCAACCGCGCCTGCGCCAGCTGCGAAGGGACGCGCCTGCGTCGTGAAGCGCGCCATGTGTTCGTGGAAGATACCAACCTGCCGACCATCTCGGATATGAGCATCGGCCACGCCATGGACTTCTTCCGCAATCTGAAGCTGAGCGGCCAGCGCGCCAAAATCGCCGAGAAAGTGCTGAAGGAAATTGGCGACCGTCTGAGCTTCCTGGTCAACGTCGGCCTGAATTATCTGTCGATGTCGCGTTCAGCGGAAACGCTGTCCGGCGGTGAAGCACAGCGTATTCGTCTGGCGAGCCAGATTGGTGCCGGTCTGGTTGGCGTCATGTACGTACTGGATGAACCGTCCATCGGTCTGCATCAGCGCGACAACGAGCGCCTGCTGTCGACGCTGATTCACCTGCGCGATCTCGGTAATACCGTGATCGTGGTTGAGCATGATGAAGACGCGATTCGCGCCGCTGACCATATTATTGATATCGGTCCGGGCGCTGGCGTGCACGGCGGCCAGGTGGTAGCCGAGGGCGATGTGCATGCCATCATGGCGCACGAAGATTCTCTCACCGGTCAGTTCCTCAGCGGCAAGCGTGAAATCGCGGTGCCGGCAGAGCGGGTGAAAGGCGATCCGTCCAAAGTACTGAAACTGAGCGGCGCGCGCGGTAATAACCTGAAGGATGTCACGCTGACGGTTCCGGTTGGGCTGTTTACCTGTATCACCGGCGTGTCCGGTTCCGGCAAATCAACGCTGATTAACGATACGCTGTTCCCGATTGCGCAGCGCCAGCTGAATGGTGCTACCAGCGGTGAAGCTGCGCCGTATCGCGAGATCGCCGGGCTGGAGCACTTCGATAAAGTGATCGACATCGATCAGAGCCCGATCGGCCGGACGCCGCGCTCAAACCCGGCCACCTACACCGGGATTTTTACCCCGGTGCGTGAACTGTTTGCCGGCGTGCCGGAAGCGCGTTCGCGCGGCTACAATCCGGGCCGCTTCAGCTTTAACGTGCGCGGCGGCCGCTGTGAAGCCTGTCAGGGCGACGGCGTAATCAAGGTCGAAATGCACTTCCTGCCGGACATTTATGTACCGTGCGATCAGTGCAAAGGCAAACGCTATAACCGCGAAACGCTGGAGATTAAATACAAAGGCAAGAGCATTCACGAAGTGCTGGAGATGACCATCGAAGAGGCGCGTGAGTTCTTTGATGCGGTACCTGCACTGGCGCGTAAGCTGCAGACGCTGATTGATGTCGGCCTGTCGTATATTCGTCTTGGCCAGTCGGCAACCACGCTGTCCGGCGGTGAAGCGCAGCGCGTTAAGCTGGCGCGTGAGCTGTCGAAGCGCGGTACCGGTCAGACGCTGTACATTCTTGATGAACCGACCACCGGCCTGCATTTTGCCGACATCCAGCAGCTGCTGGAAGTACTGCATCAGCTGCGCGATCAGGGCAATACCATCGTGGTGATTGAGCACAACCTTGACGTGATCAAAACCGCTGACTGGATTGTCGATCTCGGTCCGGAAGGCGGCAGCGGCGGTGGTGAAATCCTGGTGGCCGGTACGCCGGAAACCGTTGCACAGTGCGAAAAATCGCATACTGCACGCTTCCTCAAGCCGATGCTGAAAAAGTAGGTTTAACGCGCCGCACCCGCTGTTGCGGCGCGTTTTTTCTGATCTCGCCACGGCTCACCGCTCCGGTTACTCGCCAGCCGGTGCCATTGTCTGAATGCCTTAGCAAATGCAGAAACAGGCAAGAAACAGACAACTTCAGGCATATACGCATCGCGTCCCGCTGACTATTCTTACTGCGTTCCTTTTTGGCGCCGCTGACGCGCCTCTGTCCTTCAGTGTCATCACTGAACGGACCCCTCGCAAATACTCACGACACATCTGACTGGAGACACCATGAATATTACGCATGCCTATGCCGCACAGGACGCGAAAGCCAAACTCGCCCCGTTCGATTATAAGCCGCGCGAACTGCGCGCTCATGATGTGCAGATTGAAGTGTTGTACTGTGGCGTCTGCCACTCGGACCTGCACCAGGCGCGCAACGAATGGCGCAACACCGTATTCCCGGTGGTGCCAGGCCATGAAATCGTGGGTCGCGTCACCGCCGTTGGCGCGCACACGCACAAATATAAAGTGGGCGATTTAGTCGGCGTCGGCTGTATGGTCGACTCCTGCCGCAGCTGCCCAAGCTGTCAGGAAGGACTCGAGCAGTACTGTGAAAACGGCTTTGTTGGCACTTACAACGGCCAGGATCGTGAAACCGGCGCCATCACCTACGGCGGCTACTCCACCAGCATGGTGGTTGATGAAAGCTTTGTGCTGCGCGTACCGGAAAACCTCGATCTGGCGGGCGTTGCGCCGCTGCTGTGCGCCGGTATCACCACCTATTCCCCGCTGCGTCACTGGAATGTCGGTCCCGGCAAAAAAGTCGGTATCGTTGGTCTGGGCGGCCTCGGCCATATGGGCGTGAAGATCGCGCATGCGATGGGCGCGCACGTGGTGCTGTTCACTACCTCACCGTCAAAAATTGAAGATGGCAAACGCCTCGGCGCTGACGAAGTGGTGATTTCGAAAGAGGCTGACCAGATGGCGCAGCACGCCAACAGCTTCGACTTCATCTTAAATACCGTCGCCGCGCAGCACGATCTCAACCCGTTTATCGCCCTGCTGAAGCGCGACGGCAACATGACGCTGGTCGGCGCGCCGGAGCACGATCACCCGGCACCGCAGGTGTTTAACCTGATCCTCAAGCGTCGCAGCATTGCCGGTTCACTGATTGGCGGTATCGCCGAAACCCAGGAGATGCTGGATTTCTGCGGCAAGCACGGTATCACTTCGGATATCGAGCTGATCGCCATGAACCAAATCAACGACGCCTACGAGCGCATGCTGAAAAGCGACGTGAAGTATCGCTTCGTGATTGATATCAACACTCTGCGTGAAGAGTCTGCGGCTTAATCAGCGCATCTCATCATCATGGCTGACGCCCGCCGCGCGCGTGGCGTCAGCCTGTTGCCATGACGCATCAACCAGATAGTAAATCTGCGAATCCTTCAGCGATCCATCCAGCCACAGCGTGCTCCAGTGCGACTTATTGAGATGTTCACTGGGAAACACATCGTGGTGTTCATCGCGCAACAACTCCGCCAGCGCGGGCGAGGTTTTCAGCGACAACGCCGGCCGCCCTTCAACGTCATGCACCATGGCAAACAGCACGCCATCGCTTTTCACCTGGGTTGCGTCCCACTCATCTTTATAACTTTGTGAAGCGCCCGGTTTGCTCATGCAGTAGGTCAGTAAATCCGACGTGTTCATGTTTTATTCCCCTTGTAAGGTGGCGACGATGCGCCGCGCGCCGCCGTGTACCCGATGTTCGCCCAGCCAGATCCCCTGCCAGGTGCCGAGCAGCAGTTTGCCGCGGCTGACCGGGATCAGCAGCGATACGCCAAGCAGTGACGATTTGATGTGCGCCGGCATATCGTCAGCGCCTTCATAGTCGTGCTGGTAGGGCGCATCCTCTGGAACGCACCGCAGAAAGTGCTGCTCCATGTCGCTGCGTACCGTAGGATCGCAATTTTCATTAAGCGTCAGCGACGCTGAGGTGTGCTGCAACAGCAGATGCAGCTGGCCGATGCGCAGGTCCGTTAAGCCATTAAGCTGGCCGACAATCTCGTCGGTGATCAGATGAAAGCCGCGCGCCTTCGCGCTCAGCGTGAGAGTTTGTTGCTGCCACATGCCACATTCCTGGGTTAAACCGTTTACTTAAGTGTGCAGCATGTCGGCGAAAGGTAAACCCTTCAGCGGGAAAAAGCGGCAGAGCGCTTGCTCTGCCGCCGGCGCATCAGTCGCTCAGCTTGTCAGCCAGCGCTTTTACCGTGGTGATATCGTCCTGCGTTACCGCCGCCAGACGCGTGCCGTACTCGCTATCGGCCTTATAAAAGAACGAGAGCATCGCCAGCCGGCTTTGCGCGTCGGCGCTTTTCAGCGCGCCACCGAGAGAGGTGATCAGATCGCCCCGCTCTTTCGCGTTAAAGGAACGATACAGCTCCCCTGCCTGGCGGAAATTCTGCGGTTTGGCGATCATCGCCTGCTGCGTACTGCCGCTAAGCGGCGTATGGCTGTAACGCGCGTTTTGCAGCTCTTCACGCGGATAGATGCGGCTTGGCTGGTAATTAACACCCTTGTCATCGGCGTTACCGCTGTCCATCAGGCCATCCTGATTGCCGTTGCTGACCGGTACGCGCGGCGCGTTGACCGGCAGGCTAAGGCCATTCGCGCCCACGCGGTACAGCTGGGTATCAGCATAGGAGAACAGGCGGCCCTGCAGCAGGCGATCTTCAGACGGCTCAATGCCCGGCACCAGATTGGACGGCGCCATCGCCACCTGCTCGGTTTGCTGGAAGAAGTTGTCGACGTTGCGATTCAGCACCATCTGCCCGACTTTCACCTCGGGCACGTTCGGCCAGATTTTGGTGGAGTCGAGCGGATTGAAATCGAACTTATCCACTTCGCTGGCTTTAATGGTCTGAATGTAAAGATCCCACTTCGGAAACGCTTTGCGGTTAATCGCCGCCACCAGATCTTCTGTCATGTGGCTGTAGCTGCGCCCCTGGATCGCTGCCGATTCAGCCGGATCGAGGTTGCGTTCGCCCTGTAACGTTTTCCAGTGAAACTTCACGTAGTGCACTTCGCCTTTGCTGTTCACAAATTTGTAGGCGTGCACGCTGTTACCGTCCATTTCCCGATAGGTTGCCGGCGTGCCCATGTTGGAGAACAGCATGGTGAGCGCGTGCGTGGCTTCCGGTACGTGGGAGAAGAAATCGAAGGTGCGCGCATCGTTATCGAGGTTAGTGCGCGGATCCGGTTTAAACGCGTGCACCATATCAGGGAACTTGATCGCATCGCGGATGAAGAACACCGGCAGGTTGTTGCCCACCAGATCCCAGTTGCCCTGGCTGGTATAGAATTTGGTGGCAAAACCACGCGGGTCGCGCAGCGTTTCCGGCGAATGCTTGCTGTGCACCACGCTGGAGAAGCGCACAAAGACCGGCGTCACCGTTCCCGGTTTAAACACCTCAGCGATAGTCAGATCGCTGATATCTTTGCTGGCGCGAAATTCACCGTGCGCGCCGGTGCCACGTGCGTGCACCACACGTTCCGGAATACGTTCACGATCAAAGCGTTGCAGCTTTTGAATCAGCTGCACGTCCTGTAACAGCACCGGGCCATTGGCGCCGGCAGTTTGTGAATTCTGGTTATCGCCGACCGGCGCGCCGTTATCACGCGTCAGCTCAACGGCCGCAGCAGGCAGTGCGAGCGCCAGCGTCATGGCAATGCAGAGGGGTTTCAGTGCGGAAGGGAAATAGCTCATGGGCGGTTCCTTATTGTGATTGGCGAGCGCTCTGGCAGTGCGCCAAAGCGCGCCGGCAAAAAATAGCGCCCTCACTAACAGGAACACACAAGACCCGTCCCGATTACCCGGGGTTAAGGTGTTATAGCCATGCGGAATGCGGCCGCCAGCCAACATGGTTGGCAAAGAGAAGCGTGGAAAAGCGGGGTGCGGCGAAGGTACAGCGGGAACAGACAATGCGTGGATGACTGAAACGGGTGCCTGCCAGCCGCGCGGCTGACAGGCATCGCGTCAATTACATTACGGCAGCAAACGCCTCAGCTACCTGATTGACGTTGCGGCTGTTGAGACCGGCGACACACATGCGGCCGCTGGCGATCAGGTACACACCGAACTCTTCGCGCAGGCGGTCCACCTGCTGTGCGCTCAGGCCGGTATAGCTGAACATGCCGCGCTGCTTCAGCAGATAATCAAAGTTTTTGCCGGGCAGTTTACTGTTCAGCACATTGACCAGCACCTGGCGCATTTCGATGATGCGCAGGCGCATCGCTTCCACTTCCGCCAGCCAGTTGTTCAGCAGCGCTTCGTCGTTCAGCACGCAGGAAACCACCTGAGCACCGAAGTTCGGCGGGCTGGAGTAGTTGCGACGCACGGTCGCTTTCAGCTGACCCAGCACGCGTGCCGACTCTTCTGCGCTGTCGCAGACAATTGACAGGCCGCCAACGCGCTCACCGTACAGCGAGAAGATTTTCGAGAAGGAGTTGCTCACCAGCGCCGGCAGGCCCGCCGCGGCAATCACGCGAATCGCGTAAGCGTCCTCTTCCATGCCGGCACCAAAGCCCTGGTAGGCGATATCGAGGAACGGAATCAGCTCCTGCGCTTTCAGGACCTCAACGGTTTGATCCCACTGCGCGTTGGTCAGATCCGCACCGGTCGGGTTGTGGCAGCACGGATGCAGCAACACGATGGATTGCTTCGGCAGCGTTTTCAGTTTGGTGATGAAGGCATCGAACTTCACGCCGTTGGTGGCGTCGTCGTACCATGGGTAGGTGTTAACGTTAAAACCGGCACCGTTAAAGATCGCCACATGGTTTTCCCATGTCGGATCGCTGACCCATACGCTGGCGTCCGGGAAGTAACGCTTCAGGAAATCTGCGCCCACTTTCAGCGCGCCGGATCCGCCCAGCGTCTGGATGGAAGCAATGCGCCCCGCCTGCAGCATCGGGTGCTCTTTACCAAACAACAGCGGCGCAATGGCGTTACGATACGGACCCAGCCCTTCCATTGGCAGATAGAGCGAAGCCTGATGTGGCTGCGCCTGCAAACGCTCTTCCGCGGCGGCCACCGCCTGCAGCTGAGGAATGATGCCGGCTTCGTTGTAATAGAGGCCGATGCTCAGATTCACCTTGTGGTCACGCGGGTCCTGTTTGAAGGTTTCCATCAGCGACAGAATCGGATCGCCAGCATAGGCATCAACGTTTTGAAACACGGTGCAGATCTCCATGATTATTCATAAATGTGTGGGTCGACGTCATCAAACAAAATAGCGGCCGGGACGGTGATTCATGGCGATGATGAGATTGAGCATCACCGCGCCGGCGATGGAGGCCAGCAGCATCGGCAGCGATACCACAAAAAGCGAGGCCAGTACCACACAGGTATCCAGCGCCATTTGCAGTTTGCCGGCGCGCAGACCAGAGCGATCCTGCAGCCAGAGCGCCAGAATATTGATACCACCGAGGCTGGCTTTGTGACGAAACAACACTATAAACCCAATCCCCATCACCACGTTACCGAACAATGTCGCATAAAACGGATTTAGCGCAGAAAAATGGATAAACAGCGGGTGCAAATGGGTGAACAGCGATACCAGCCCCACCGCACAGAAGGTTTTCAGGGTAAATTCCCAGCCCATGCGACGAATGGCCAGCCAGTAAAACGGCAGGTTAATCAGAAAGAAGGCGCTGCCGAACGAGAGCGGCGACAGGTAGCTGATGAGAAAAGCCACGCCCGCCGTACCGCCGGTCAGCGCGCCCGCCTGTTTCAGCAAAATGACGCCAAACGACACCATCAGCGTGCCAAGCACGATAGCCAGCGCATCTTCTGTACGGGTGTGGGGAATGCGGGAAGATTGTACAGCGTTATCCATGGCGCGATCTCTTTGCAAATGATGGCGTTCATTTGCAAAAAACGCACCACATCGGCGGCTTCCTGTCGCCGCCGATGGGTGCCAGCGATTATCCAATTGATAACTAAGGCGCTTTATTGCAGGTTTATGTGCATCAATCTGCCGTAAAATAATCGATTCATGCACAAATTCGGTTTCTGGTGCGCGCTTTGCGCGAAAAACGGCACAAATCTGCACCACACTGGCACATCATGCACTCTTTTGGCGCACTTTGTGCTCGGGGATCATCATCAAGCCGTTCTCTTTTAAACGGTTGAGTACCACCGAGGTTTTCACATGCGCCACGCTTTGATGGCCAGCGACGAGCTGACTGATCAGCGCGCTCAGCGCCGCTAAATCGGCCACCGCGACTTTTAACAGATAGTCGGCGTCACCAGTGGTTTTGAACGCGTCGACAATCGCCGCTTCCTGCTCCACCATGCGGTGAAAACTCTCTTCGTAATCGGGCGTGTGATTTTTCAGTCGCACCTCGATCAAGCCGACCATGCCCAGCCCTACCGCGTCCGGCGAGAGCCGCGCGTGATAGCCAAGAATAAGATTTGCCTGTTCGAGATTAATGCGCCGGCGTGAACATTGCGACGCCGAAAGTCCGACTAAATCACTGAGTTCCTGGTTGGTAAGGCGGCCGTTAGATTGTAGTAGTGTCAGTATCTTAAGGTCGTAATCGTCTACCTGAGTCATTCTGTGTCCACAGCGTTATAGGATTCGCTTTGCTACAGATAACCTGATAATTGACGAGGTTGTCCAACACTATTTTCTGATGACGTGAAATGCATGCACAAATCGTGCATGCAACTGTGGAAGCGCGATTATTCGTCGTCGTATTGCGGTCCGGCGTAGTTATCAAAGCGTGACCACTGGCCGTTGAACGTCAGACGTACTGTGCCGATCGGACCGTTACGCTGTTTACCAATGATGATCTCGGCGATGCCTTTCAGATCGCTGTTTTCGTGATATACCTCGTCACGATAGATGAACATGATCAGGTCCGCATCCTGCTCGATCGAGCCCGATTCACGCAGATCCGAGTTAACCGGACGCTTATCGGCGCGCTGCTCCAGCGAGCGGTTAAGCTGCGACAGCGCCACCACCGGTACATTAAGCTCTTTCGCCAGCGCTTTAAGCGAGCGTGAGATCTCGGCAATCTCCAGCGTACGGTTGTCGGAGAGCGCCGGTACGCGCATCAGCTGCAGGTAGTCGATCATGATCATGCTCAGGCCGCCGTTTTCACGGAACACGCGGCGCGCGCGTGAACGCACTTCGGTAGGCGTCAGGCCGGACGAGTCATCAATGAACATGTTCTTCTTTTCTAACAGGATGCCCATGGTGGCCGAGATGCGCGCCCAGTCTTCATCCTCCAGCTGACCGGTACGGATACGCGTCTGATCAACGCGCGACAGCGAGGCCAGCATACGCATCATCAGCTGTTCGCTGGGCATCTCGAGACTGAAAATCAGCACCGGTTTGTCTGTCAGCATGGCGGCGTTTTCACACAGGTTCATGGCGAAAGTGGTTTTACCCATCGACGGACGCGCCGCGACAATGATCAGATCTGAACCCTGCAGACCGGCGGTTTTCTTGTTGAGATCCTGATAGCCGGTATCGACGCCGGTCACGCCATCGTGCGGCGTTGACACCAGCGCTTCAATGCGCGATACCGTCGCTTCGAGGATCTGTTCGATATTTTGCGGGCCTTCATCCTTATTGGCGCGCTGTTCGGCAATTTTAAAGACGTTGGATTCAGCGAAATCCAGCAGCTCTTCGCTGCTGCGGCCCTGCGGATCGTAACCGGCATCAGCGATCTGGTTAGCCACCGAAATCATCTCACGCACCACCGCACGTTCACGCACGATGTCGGCATAAGCACCGAGGTTTGCCGCACTTGGGGTATTTTTTGCCAGCTCGGCCAGATAGGCAAAGCCGCCCGCCATCTCCAGCTCACCGCGCGTTTCCAGCGACTCTGACAGGGTGATCAGATCAATGGGCTGACCGGCTTCCAGCAGGCGCTGCATTTCAGAGAAAATCATGCGGTGCGAGCGGTTGAAGAAGTCTTCCGCGACCACGCGCTCGGAGACGTTATCCCAGCGTTCGTTATCCAGCATCAACCCACCGAGCACCGACTGCTCCGCTTCGAGAGAGTGCGGCGGCATTTTCACGCCTTCGAGCTGCCGATCGCGGGGTTCGTTCGATTTGTTGGTGGGTTTATTTCCTGCCATAGTGAATGCATTACCGATCGTGAAAGGGACGCGCAAGTATACCGTCCCAGGATGAACAATCACAGGAGTCAGAATGGCAAAGCGAATTCAGTTCAACCAGCACGGCGGCCCGGAAGTATTGCAATGGGTCGATTTCACACCAGCCGATCCCACCGACCATGAAGTTCAGGTGGAGAACAAGGCGATTGGTATTAACTACATCGATACCTACGTGCGCAGCGGATTGTATCCGGTCTCCTCGCTGCCGTCCGGCCTCGGCACTGAAGCGGCAGGCATCGTGAAAAAAGTGGGCAGCGCGGTTTCGCGTTTCAAGCCGGGCGATCGCGTGGTGTATTGCCAGGCCGCGCTGGGTGCCTACAGCGAGCTGCACAATGTGGCGGAAGATCGGCTGGTGATTCTGCCGGACAGCATCAGCTTTGAGCAGGCTGCGGCCTCTTTCCTCAAGGGCCTGACGGTGCAGTATCTGCTGCGTCAGACGTACAAAGTAAAAGCCGATGAAATTTTCCTGTTTCATGCCGCCGCGGGCGGCGTGGGCCTGATTGCCTGCCAGTGGGCGAAAGCGCTGGGCGCGCATTTGATTGGCACCGTCGGTTCTGCGGAGAAAGCGCAGATCGCCAAAGATGCCGGCGCCTGGGCCACCATCAATTATCGCGAAGAGGATATCGCCCAGCGCGTCAGCGAACTGACCAACGGTGAAAAAGTGGCGGTAGTCTACGACTCAGTGGGCAAAGATACCTGGGAACCCTCCCTCGACAGCCTGCGCCGCCACGGCCTGATGGTGAGCTTTGGTAATGCCTCCGGCCCGGTGACCGGCGTTGACCTCGGCATTCTCAACAAGAAAGGCTCGCTGTTTGTCACCCGCCCTTCCCTGTTTGGCTATATCACCAACCGTGAAGAGCTCGATCGCGCCAGCGGCGAACTGTTTTCGCTTATCGCCAGCCGCGCTATTCAGCTTAACGTGCCGGAGCAGCAGAAATTTGCCCTGAGCGATGCGGTACGTGCGCATCAGGTGCTGGAGAGTCGTGCCACTCAGGGTTCCAGCCTGTTAATTCCCTGATAGCAGAAATGATGAAGGGCTTCCCGAAGGAAGCCCTTTTCTTTCTTTTTTATAGTTCGCGCTGGTGTAGGGACAGCGGCGATGAATTCGTCTGAATTTCTTTACCTATCCTGACAGAAAACATAAGTAAAAAATATGTTTAATTGCGAATTCGTACTAAGCAATCACCAACTCTGTGATCGTAACCGCATTTAGCGCCAGCTTCTCTTCTCTAAGTCGCTGATTTTCCTTTTCAGCCGGTTAAGTTTCACCTCTCCCTGCGGTGTGGTAAATGCGCGATACAGCCACACGGCGACCACCGCCAGCACCAGCCACGGCAACAATTTTATAACAAGCGCAAACAGCCCGCCGAGAAACATCACCACGGTGGCCACCAGCAGCGCGGCGATCACGCCCAGCAGCGATACGCCTGTCAGCAGCAGCATCATAAAAAAGCCGATAACGAATAATATTTCCACGAGCGCTCTCCTGTATCAGTAATGCAGAAGGTATTACAAGATACGTGCCAGGTCGTAACGAGCGCTAAGCCATTGAATTATCGCTTAGATGCAGGACAGAGGGGACGTTGATTTGGTGAAATTGACTAACTGCTGGTGAATTAAAAACCGCACGACGAAACCGTGCGGTTTAAACCGTCCTGCCAGCCTGACCAGGCCGGCTCGCGGGATCAGGCTTCCTGCACGATGCGGTCGGCCACCAGCGCCAGCGCCGCTTCCAGCACGCGGACGTCGGCGCCCGGTTTGTGGGCATTTTCGCTCAGGTGACGGCGCCACTGGCGCGCGCCGGGGATGCCCTGGAACAGGCCCAGCATGTGGCGCGTAATGTGTCCCAGATAGGTGCCCTGTGCCAGTTCGGCTTCGATGTAAGGGTACATGGAACGCACCACGGCGACCGGCTCGGCCACTGGTGTCTCGCGGCCAAACAGCTGGCGATCAACCTGCGCCAGAATGCCGGGATTTTGATAGGCCTCGCGCCCCATCATCACGCCGTCCAGGTGCTGCAGATGCGCTTTGGCCTCATCGAGCGTCTTAACGCCGCCGTTAATGGCTATGGTCAGCGCCGGGAAATCCCGCTTCAGCTGATACACGCGCGGATAATCGAGCGGTGGAATTTCACGGTTCTCTTTCGGGCTGAGGCCCGATAGCCACGCTTTACGCGCATGAATAATGAACGTATCACAACCGCCCTGCTGCGCCACGGTGCCGACAAAATCGCACAGGAAGGCGTAGCTATCCTGGTCGTCAATACCGATGCGGGTTTTCACCGTGACCGGAATGCTGACCACATCGCGCATCGCTTTGATACAGTCCGCGACCAGTGCCGTCTCACCCATCAGGCACGCGCCAAAACGGCCATTCTGTACCCGATCGGACGGACAACCGACGTTCAGGTTGATCTCATCGTATCCGCGCGCTTCAGCCAGCTTTGCACAGGTTGCCAGCGCGGCCGGATCGCTACCGCCCAGCTGCAGCGCCAGCGGATGCTCCGCCTCGCTATAGGCCAGATAGTCGCCTTTGCCGTGGATGATGGCGCCGGTGGTCACCATTTCGGTGTACAGCAGCGTGTCGCCGCTCAGCTGACGGTGAAAATAGCGACAGTGACGGTCGGTCCAGTCCAGCATCGGGGCGATGGAGAAACGTTGCGAAGAGAATGTATCGGTCATGAAACGCAGTAAATCCGCAGTTAAGTGATGAGAAACTGCGCAATGATATCACAGCTGTGACGGGCGACACAGCCGCCCGTCACCGTGTGGTCAGAAGTTAAACCCGAGCTGCACCATGGCGCCCCAGGTATTGTCTTTGCCGACCGAACCGGCCAGGTCCAGATGCACCGCGTTGTTGAACGGCGACACGCCGAGACCGGCCGTAAACACATCGGTGTCATTCGACTTCATATCCGCGCGATAGCCGGCACGCAGCGCCAGCCAGTCCAGCACGCGATATTCACCACCCACGCCAGCGTACTGACTGCTCTCCTGCGATTTAAAACGTTTGGTTTCCGTCAGATCGACATCGCCAGTCAGGGTAAAGGGTCCGCGATTCCACGCCAGTCCGGTAGTTACCAGCGGGCGAATCTGATACGTATCGCGATAGCCGTTAACCTCTTTGGTGTCGATATCGCGCGATACCAGGTTCTGCCCGGTCACGCCGAAGGTCCAGTTCTCCGCGAAGTCGGTAGCGATACCGGCATCGACGTTGAAACCGGTATCGGTGCTGCGATAGCGGCTGTCGTTAATATCATTCTTGTCGTAGTTATAAACGCTGGCGGTGTAGTTATACAGCCAGGTTTTCTGCAGCTTTGGCGTGACGCCAACGGAGACCGGGTGACCGGCGATGGTGAACTCGTGCGCCATTGCGACGCCGTAATCGGTGATCAGGGCAGCCAGGCCGTTGGCACTGGAGCGCAGATTATTTTGGTCGCCCGGCAAGGGAATGCGGCCATTTGCGACCTGATCCAGATAATCGATATCGCTCTGTACCACGTTAGCGCGGATGTGCGCCGTGCCGTAGGCTTTAGTGATGAAGGCGAAAGGAAGGGTCTCGTTGGGAATGCTGACGGCTAACGCCACGCCTGCGGTGCCATTTGCTTTATCACCGCGCAGATCGCGCAGCTGATTAGCCATATCACCTGCCGCCGCTCTGACCTGAGGCGCGCCATTGATGATCTCCGGCAGCGTGATGTTGTTGATCACGTCACGATAGCGGTCCACCGTATCAGTAATTTCGTCTACGCGATCCACTAATTTGTCTTTGTCAGTAATCTGCACACCGGCTGAAGGAAAAATGATGCTGACGTTATCTTCAGGCTGCGCTTTGGTCATCAATGCCGGGTTAGCCAGCACTGCCGAGCTCCAGGTTGAGGAAGCGACACCGGTTCCCCCCATGGCATCGTTACGCGCATCGTACCAGGTGCCAGCAGCAAATGCTGATGTGGTAACAAATACCGCATTAAAACCAACAACATAAGCAATTTTCTTGCGTCTGAATAATGTCTTCACCATGAGTCTGCCATCACCTTTTAATTGTCGTGGACTGTCTCTACGACGGAATAGTTTATTAGCCCTATTCTGAACGCTGGCTAACGCTTTATTGCTGTGAATTGAAAGGAATTAGCATTGCTATTCGCAGAATTGGTCACGCCCGCACCATTCTGCTGTTGTTTTATGCAGAAATATGAACGTCAGCTAAATTGATGCCAGAAATTACTTAAAACCTTTTGAACCATAGCCACTAAGTCAGTGAGTTGCAAAGCAAAAAGATGGGTTAACCTGTGAGAAAAAACTCAGGAAGGAAAAGCATGGCTTAACAGAAGGAAGTACCAGGACGCAACGCGGCAGATAAGTGGCTGAAAGCCAGACATTTCCTGGATGATATAAGGTAAAAAAGCAATGGCAGCAGCGTAAAAGTTTGTGTGATAAAATAACATCACCCATCACCTGGAGAATGCTTATGCCAAACCTCACGCCCGAACAACTGCTCACGCAGGCTGAATCTTTGTGCCTTGACCGTGGCGTGCGCCTCACTACGCAGCGCGCAGAAGTGCTGCGCCTGATGGCGGAGCAGAACGGTTCCATTAGCGCTTACGATTTGCTGGACCAGCTGCGCATCAGTGAACCCCAGGCGAAACCACCGACTATTTATCGCGCGCTGGATTTCCTGCTGGAGCAGGGATTTATTCATCGGGTGGAGTCAAATAACAGTTATGTGGTGTGCCACCATTTCGACGAGCCGGCGCACACATCGGTGATGCTGGTGTGCGACAACTGTGCCGCCGTCAGTGAGAAGCACGCGCACGGCGTGGAAAAGATCATTGCCGGGTTGGCCGATCAGGCAGGTTTTACCTTACGTCATAGCGTTATTGAGGCGCACGGCCTGTGTGAAAACTGTGCCGAAGTGGCGGCCTGCACGCAGCCGGGTAGCTGTCAGCACGATCATGAAGTGGAAAGTAAGAAGAAGGTGCGTAAAGGGTAACTGGCACCTCCGTGTGCCAGGCCGATCGTAACGATCAGCGGGTAGGAGCATCATCCTTAAAGCGGGAGACTTACCAGCGGTAATCTTTGTTTTGACTTTCCCAGTCTTTCAATTCACGTTCAGCTTCATCTTTGGCGTAACCGTAACGTTCCTGAATTTTACCCACCAGCTGATCGCGTTTCCCTTCGATCACGGTCAAATCGTCATCGGTTAACTTGCCCCATTTCTCTTTAAACTTCCCTTTAAACTGCTTCCAGTTTCCGCTCGCTTCGTCTTTGTTCATAACAATCCTCCACGTCTTCCTGAGTGAGATGGTGTATTTCTCATGTAATGCCGGAAATAACCATATAACGCGCTACTTATCTGCGCCGTTTGAGATAATTATAGTAGCCGCTTCGGATTGTGCACGGAATTACAGATTATTCTGACACCTGCGCTGCGCTTATGGCTGACTGAACCAGCTGTCACGCTGCCAGTGGCGGCGCCACATCCATCCCAGCGTCAGGCCACGCAGCGCCAGAAACACCGTGATCGCCAGCCATAAACCGTGATTCCCTAACCACGGCAGCGTTAGCAAAGTGATACCGAAACCGGCTGCTGCCATTATCATGCTGTTACGCATTTCGCGGCCGCGTGTCGCGCCGATGAACATGCCGTCCAGCAGATAACACCAGACGCCAACCAGCGGTAAAATTACCTGCCACAGCAGAAAGCGATCGGCCATCTCACGCAGCGGCTGCAGCGAGGTAAGCAGTGCAACAATGTGCGCGCCGCTAAGCGCATAAATAAGCGCAAACAGCAGCGCAACGATACCCGCCTGGCGACAGGCGGCATGCCAGATCAGCAGCAGCCGGCTGCGATCTTTTGCCCCTACCGCTTCACCCGAGCAGGCTTCCACCGCGTAAGCAAAGCCGTCCAGCGCATAGGCAGTAAACGTCAGGAACATCAACAGCACCGCATTGACCGCAACCACATCCGGTCCGATGCGTGCACCCATCAGGGTCAGCGAGGCGAAGCAGATCTGCAGCATGAGCGAGCGCAGCATGATGTCGCGATTAAGGCGAAATAACCGCGCCGCGTCACCGCGCCAGCTGTTTTTCAGCAGCTTGAAATCAATGCCGCGCAGTTTCAGCACGCGCGCCACCATCCATAATCCCACAGCCAGCGTCACGTATTCGGCCAGCGCTGTGGCGGCGGCAGCACCGGCAACGCCCCAGTGCAGTTTCAGCACCAGCAGCAGATCGAGCAGGATGTTGACCAGGTTTCCGACAATCAGCAGAACCATCGGCGCACGCGCATACTGCACGCCCAGCAGCCAGCCGAGAATCACCAGGTTAGCCAGCGTAGCTGGTGCGCTCAGCCAGCGGATTTCAATGAAGATCTGCGCCTGCTGCTGGACTTCCGCGCTGCCGCCCATCAGCGTTGCCGCCAGGCTACTGGCAGGAGAACGCAGCAGCGCCAGCAACAACCCGGCGGCGAGGGCGATCAGCAGCGGCTGCATCAGTGCGCGCGCCAGTGCCTGTTTATCGCCGGCCCCGAATGCCTGCGCGGTTAAACCGGTGGTGCTCATACGCAGAAACAGCAGCAGCATAAAGATGAAGCTGGTTGCCGTGGTGCCTACGGCCACGCCACCGAGGTAGATCGGGCTATCAAGATGGCCAATCACGGCGGTATCGACCACGCCGAGCAGCGGCACGGTGATATTGGAGAGGATCATTGGCAACGCCAGTCGCCACAGCGCTTTATCAGAAGAGGAAAATAGCTGCATCAGCCCCATCCCGAGGGTTACGGTAGTCGGCCTGAGCGAGCGCCTTACGGGCCGGGAACAAAAGTATGATTAAAGCAGACTGCGGCCAGCGCGCGTGCGCCGCCGCAGCGGGGGAGATCAACCGGGTTTCAGAGCCACTCGCCGTTGCGCACGATGCCTACGGCCAGCCCTTCCACGGTTAGCGACTGTTCACGGGTATCCACGACAATCGGCTGGAAATCATTGTTTTCCGGCAGCAGCTGCACAATCGCGCCCTGCTTCTTCCAGCGTTTCACCGTGACTTCATCATCAATACGCGCAACCACCACCTGGCCATTGCGCACTTCCTGCGTTTTATGCACCGCGAGCAGATCGCCGTCCATAATGCCGATATCTTTCATCGACATACCGCTGACGCGCAGCAGGAAATCGGCAGAGGGTTTGAACAGGTTGGCGTCGACCTGATAGTGGGCTTCGATATGTTCCTGTGCCAGCAGCGGTTCACCGGCGGCGACGCGACCGATCAGTGGCAGCCCTTCACTCGCCTCTTCTTCCATCAGCAGGCGGATACCGCGCGATGCACCGGAGACGATTTCAATGACACCTTTACGCGCCAGCGCTTTCAGGTGCTCTTCAGCAGCGTTAGGCGAGCGGAAGCCCAGTTGCGAAGCAATTTCAGCACGCGTTGGCGGCATGCCGGTCTGATTAATATGGTCGCGAATCAGGTCATAGACCTGTTGCTGCCTGCTGGTTAACGCTTTCATCCCGCCCCCTGGTTGTTTATACAGTCGCTGTGAGTATATACAGGTATTGGCGAAATGAAAACCGAAACAGAGGGAAAAATCAGCGGCTTGATGAATGTGGAATGTTTATCGCAAATGCGACCAAAGCAGCGCGATCCAGACAAACAGAGCCAGTAAGATAGCCAGCAGTACCGCCGCCGAGCCCATGTCTTTGGCGCGTCCCGCCAGCGGATGGCGTTCCTGACCAATACGGTCCACCACGGCTTCGATGGCACTATTAAGGATCTCAACAATGACTACCAGCACCACCGAGCCAATCAGCAACACACGCGTGATGATATCGACATCCAGCCAGCAGGCGATGGCAACCGCGACCAGTGCGGCAATCGCCTCCTGGCGAAAAGCGGCTTCATGCTGCCAGGCAGCGCGCAGCCCCTGCCAGGAATAACCGGCGGCTTTAATGATTCTCAGGAAACCGGTGACGTTATTTGCCATGTTGTGGAACCCTTAACTGTTTTTGACGTCAATGTCTGGGCGCGCGAGGTGGCACAGCCACAGATCTTCGCCGCACTTTCTGGTATGCTTGCCGCGCTTTGCTAACAAGAGGCTTCAAGTTGTCTATGTCAGGTTGGCGTAAACTCTATTACAAATTGTTGAATTTACCACTCTCTATTTTGGTAAAAAGTAAGGTCATTCCGACCGATCCGATCTCGGAACACGGTATCGATCCGACCCGTCCGGTGATGTATGTTTTGCCTTATGATTCAAAGGCGGACCTGCTCACGCTACGCGCACAGTGCCTGAAGCACGATCTGCCGGATCCGCTGGCGCCGCTGGAGATTGACGGCACCCTGCTGCCGCGCCACGTATTTATTCACGATGGGCCGCGCGTCTTCCCCTATTTCGTGGCGAACCCGGAGTCGGTCAAGCTTTTCCATGACTACCTCGATCTGCACCGCAATAATGCGGCGCTGGACGTACAGATGCTGCCGGTTTCCGTGATGTTTGGCCGTGCGCCAGGCCGTGAAATTCAGGGCGAACCGACGCCACATCTGCGTATTCTTAACGGCATACAGAAGTTCTTTGCCATCCTGTGGCACGGTCGCGACAGCTTTGTCCGTTTCTCGCCCACGGTTTCGCTGCGTCAGATGGCCACCGAACACGGTACCGATCAGTCGATCGCGCAGAAACTGGCACGTGTCGCGCGCATTCATTTTGCCCGCCAGCGGCTGGCAGCCGTCGGCCCGCGTCTGCCGGCACGCCAGGATCTGTTCAACAAGCTGCTGCAATCCAAAGCGATTGAGAAAGCGGTTGAAGACGAAGCGCGCAGCAAGAAGATTTCGCATGAAAAAGCGCAGCAGAATGCCATCGAAATGATGGAAGAAGTGGCGGCGGATTTCTCGTACGAAGCGATCCGCGTGACTGACCGTGTGATGGGCTGGCTGTGGAGTCGGCTATATCAGGGCATTAACGTGCACGGCGGCGAACGCGTGCGCCAGCTGGCGCAGGATGGTCACGAAATTGTTTACGTGCCCTGCCACCGCAGCCACATGGATTATCTGCTGCTGTCCTACGTGCTCTATCATCAGGGCCTGGTGCCGCCGCACATTGCTGCCGGTATCAATCTCAACTTCTGGCCAGCCGGACCGATTTTCCGTCGCCTCGGTGCCTTCTTTATTCGTCGTACCTTTAAAGGCAACAAGCTCTACTCCACGGTGTTCCGCGAGTATCTGGGCGAGCTGTTCAGCCGCGGCTATTCGGTTGAGTATTTTGTTGAGGGCGGGCGCTCACGTACTGGCCGTCTGCTCGACCCGAAAACCGGCACGCTGTCGATGACGTTACAGGCGCTGCTGCGCGGCGGCAGCCGTCCTATCACCTTTGTGCCGATCTACATCGGTTATGAGCACGTGATGGAAGTCGGCACTTATGCCAAAGAGCTGCGCGGTGCCGCGAAAGAGAAAGAGGGCTTCATGCAGATGGTGCGCGGCCTGCGCAAGCTGCGTAACCTCGGCCAGGGCTATGTGAACTTCGGTGAGCCGCTGTCGCTGGTTAACTATCTCAATAAACAGGTTCCGGAGTGGCGCGACGCGATTGACCCTATCGATCCTCAGCGTCCGGCGTGGATGACGCCGGTAGTGAACGATATCGCGGCACGTCTGATGGTTCGCATCAACGAAGCCGGCGCGGCCAACGCCATGAACCTGTGCGTGACCGCGCTGCTGGCATCGCGCCAGCGCTCGCTGACGCGTGAACAGCTGACGGAACAGCTGGAGTGCTATACCCAGCTGCTGCGCAATGTGCCGTACTCACCCGAGTCAACCGTGCCGGATCTCAGCGCTGAAGCGCTGCTCGATCACGCCATGGGCATGAACAAGTTCGAGACCGAGCAGGACAGTATTGGCGAGATCATCATTCTGCCGCGCGAGCAGGCGGTGCTGATGACCTACTATCGCAACAACATCCACCATATGCTGGTGATGCCGTCGCTGATTGCCGCTATCGTGCAGCAGCATCGGGAGATCAGCGAGGCGGAACTGCTGCGTCAGGTCAGCCTGGTCTATCCGATGCTGAAGAGCGAACTGTTCCTGCGCTGGGACAGTGCCGAACTGCCGGCCCTGCTGAATGCGCTCTGCGCCGAAATGGCGCGGCAGGGGCTGATTACCGTACAGGAAGGCCAGCTGAAAATGAGTGCGGCGCGTTACCGTACGCTGCAGCTGCTGGCGGCCGGGATTCGTGAAACGCTGCAGCGTTTCGCCATTACCTTCGCCATTCTCAGCGCCAAGCCGACCATTAACCGTGGCACGCTGGAGAAAGAGAGCCGCACGCTGGCTCAGCGTCTGTCAGTGCTGCACGGTATCAATGCGCCGGAGTTCTTTGATAAGGCGGTCTTTACCGCGCTGGTGCTGTCGCTGCGTGATGAAGGCTATATCAGTGATTCCGGTGATGCGGATGCTGAACGTACCAATATGATGTGGCAGATGCTGGCCGAACTGGTCACCAGCGATGTCCGTCTGACCATTGAGAGTGCCGTGGCGCACGACTAATGGACGACTGGAAACCGCGGCGCATCTGTCACACGCCAGATTGCGCCGCGGTTTTCGTTGTCAGAATTCAGACGCGGAAAGAACGCGCTTCCCACTGCGGCGACCGACGCACCGCCGGGGTTAATCACCCCACCATCAAAACAGCGCGACAAACGGCTGGGTATTGAGCAGCACGCCAATAAACAGCACCAGGCCAACGTAGTTGTTGTTGAGGAATGCCTGGAAGCACAGCTCACGTTCACGCCCGGCGATCAGTTTCTGCTGATGCACAAACAGCCCGCCCGCCAGCAGCAGCGACCAGTAAAACGCACCGTTCAGATGCAGTAAAATGCCCACCAGCGCCATCAGGCCCAGCGCGGCCAGCTGTAACAGCCCGATAATCAGCTTGTCGTAACGCCCAAACAGAATCGCCGTCGATTTCACGCCAATCTTCAGATCGTCGTCGCGGTCAACCATGGCGTACTGGGTGTCATAAGCCACCGTCCAGCAAATATTGGCAAGAAACACCAGCCAGCAGACAAAGGGTAAGGACTCACTAACCGCCGCCCAGCCCATCGGAATCGCCCAGCCAAACGCCGCGCCCAGCACTACCTGCGGCAGATGGGTATAGCGCTTCATAAAGGGATAAACCCACGCCAGCGCCAGCCCGCCAAACGACAGCAGAATGGTCATGCGGTTCATGGTCAGCACCAGCAGGAACGCCAGCAGACCGAGGCCGGTAAACAGCAGCTTCGCCTCTTTCTCCGTTACCGCGCCGCTGGCTAACGGTCGCGCGGCGGTGCGTTTCACGTGGCCGTCGAGGTTACGGTCGGCGTAATCATTAATCACGCAGCCCGCCGCGCGCATCACAAACACCCCCAGTACGAACACCAGCAGCACCGATAGCGGCGGAATCGCCATGCCGGACAGCCACAACGCCCACAGCGTCGGCCACAGCAGCAGCAGCGTGCCAATCGGTTTATCAATACGCATCAGGCGACTATAGGCCTGCCATTTGCTCATGGTTAAAGTCTTTTGCACGGGGCGTTATCCTTGCTTCAGCGCGCGGTACAGCGGCGACGCCGGTAAAAACAGTTCAGTTAACAGCAGCGGTTTGCCGGACAGGCGCAGCCGCGAGCGGCGTCCCCACAGGTCATCAATCTGGCCCGGATCGATAAAATCGCGGCTCAGCGTCGAGGAGGAAAACAGGTAGCGTCCCAGTGGCCGCGTGCCGAGATTTTGCAGCATCTGTTCCGGGCCGTTCAGCGTGCTCTCCGGCACCACGGTTCGGCCAATCAGCCAGGGTTCATTGTCACCGCACAGCACGATTTCACGCAGCCAGAAGCGCGTGTCGGCAGGCAGAAACGCCGCTTCCTGCGGCATCTCATCGGCGGTAATGAACGCTTCCCGCAGCAGTTGTACGGTAACCTGCTGGCAGTGCTGCTCAAAGCGGCGCGTCATTGAGTCTTCTTCCAGCAGCCAGTCAAGCAGCGGCGGTGAAAGTAACGGGGAAGAGGCTGGCAGCCAGTGCAGTGCGCGTAACTGGCGCAGCGCGTCATGCGACATCAGGACATCTCCGGTAAAAAAGTTGCCCTAGTGTAGCGCACCGCGCTCAGCGTGACACATCTGCTTGTGCCACGCTGGCGTCGCGGGAGGAATTACTCGCGTTTCAGGCGGTTACTGTTGGCCAGCCACAGCGTCACCACCAGAATCAAAATGGCCGCCGAGTAGCACAGCGTATCGAAAGGATTTTTATGATCGACAATGATCAGACGAATAATCGCCGTGATGCCGATATAGACGAAGTAGCGCAGCGGAAAGTGATAGCCGGACTGAAAGTACTTCACAATCAGCGCGATAAACTCGAAATAGAGAAAGTAGATCACAATGCCTTCGATCAGCAGATACGAAGACGCCTGCTCACCGGTGCTGAACAGCACATTCGCCAGGTGAATGGTCTCTTTACCGAGAAACACCACCAGAATAACGGCCAGAATCACCAGGCCAATGTTCAGTACCCACTGTAATACCGAAGCAATAAGCTGCCCCGCCGCTGGTTTTGTTGTCATTATTTTGCGCCTCAGATGACGAGATTCTTCTGGCGCTATCATGCTGTAATGTGATCTAAATCACAATACATCACACCTCAACATCAACGCACAGCGCGTCATAACGCCAGTACTCGCAGTCGCAGTCAATCACCCGCTTATGCTGGTCACGGTTGATACGCGTAATCAGCAGGCCGGGCGTACCGCTCGCCACGTTCAGTGCGGGCGCCGCCCGCGCCGGAAGCGGACCGGGCACAATGGTAAACCGTGCGCCGCCGTAGTGAATGCCGTAGCGCTGGTCATACAGATCGGTCAGCGAGCGGGTGAGATCTTCACGCAGCAGACCGGGAAAGAAGGCCGGATTGAGGTAATGCTCGACGTATAGCACCGCGCGGCCATCAATGCGGCGCAGGCGGCGAATGCGGTACACCTGATCGCCTTCCAGCAGTTGCAGATGACGCGCAATTGCCAGCTGCGCCGGCACCTCGCGCGCCTCCATCACCTCAGTGCTGGCAATGCGCCCCTGCTGCAGCGCCATGGCGTGAAAGTGGCTGTGATGTGCCGGGTTATAGATGAGACGCGGCGGCGCAATAAACCAGCCGCGCCGTAATTCGCGGTAGATGACGCCCTGCGCTTCCAGCAGGCCAAGCGCTTCACGCAGCGTGATGCGCGTGGTGGAATATTGTTCGCTCAACGCGCGCTCGGCCGGCAATCGTCTGGTGACAAACTCTCCGTTTTCAATCCGTTCGCATAGTGCGGCGGCGATCACATCTGCGGTTTTCGACGACATTTTTTTCAGCCTCATTTTGGGGCAAATCTGCACTATGACAGTTCGATGACTACAATGTGACAAGGCACATCCCACGCTTTAGCGCGCTGTAACCGCATGTGGAACGACGCGCCACATCCCATTTCAACACCCCGGTCATAAAACCTTCATCTATCCGGGCTACATTGGCTCGGTTCTTGCTGGACTAGACCACGACGACCCACAACTTACACCCGGAGCAATCGAGATGAAAGCGTTTATCTCTTCTGTAGTAGCCAGTGCTGTTCTGCTTGCGCTGCCCGCCGCGCATGCCGCCGATAACGATGTTGCCGCACTGGAAAAAGCCGCGCGCGCCGAAGGCCAGGTTAACAGCGTCGGTATGCCTGACACCTGGGCTAACTGGAAAGATACCTGGAACGATCTCAGCACCAAATATGGTCTGAAGCACAGCGATACCGATATGTCTTCGGCGCAGGAGCTGGCGAAGTTTGCCGCCGAGCAGGATAACGCCAGCGCCGATATCGGCGACGTGGGCGCCGCTTTCGGTCCGATTGCCGTCGCCAAAGGCGTGGCGCAACCCTATAAACCGACGCACTGGGATCAGATTCCGGCATGGGCGAAAGACGCCGATGGCAACTGGATGCTGGCCTACACCGGCACCATCGCTTTCCTGATCGACAAGCAGCAGGTGAAAGACGCACCGCACAGCTGGGCCGATCTGAAAAAAGGTAAGTATGTGGTCACTATCGGCGACGTCGGCACGGCAGCTCAGGCGGCAAACGGCGTCCTCGCCGCCAGCTATGCGCTGGGCGGTGACGAGAAGAACATCAAGCCGGCGCTGGCGTTCTTTGGCGAGCTGGCGAAACAGGGCCGCCTTGGCGTGACCGATCCGGTGATCGCCAACATCGAAAAAGGTGAGATTCAGGTCGCCGTGGTGTGGGACTTCAACGGCCTGAACTACCGCGATCAGATTGATAAAAATCGCTACGAAGTGGTGATTCCGTCGGACGGGTCCGTGACTTCTGGCTACACCACCATTATCAACAAATACGCCCGCCACCCGAACGCGGCGAAGCTGGCGCGTGAATACATTCTGTCGGATGAGGGCCAGATCAACCTGGCGAAAGGCTATGCGCGCCCGATTCGCGCCGAGCATTTAACGCTGCCGGCAGACGTGCAGGCCAAGCTGCTGCCACAGTCCGAATACAAAAATGCCCGCCCGATCAAAGATCAGGCTGCCTGGGATAAGACCTCAAAACTGCTGCCGCGTCTGTGGCAGGAGAATGTAGTGATTAACATGAAGCAGTAACGCAGACGTTTTGCCAGTCGCACATACCGTAGCGGCGCGATGTATCGCGCATCCGTTTTCCGGCAATGCGCAATACATTGCGCCGGTACCTATCACCAATTTTTACAGGGTGCGCATTCATGCGCACCTGAGGGAGCGGGGATGAAAACAATCCTGGTGGTACTCGATGGGCTGAGTAATCAGGTGGCGCAGCACGCCATGGGCTATCTGTTTGCCGAATGCAAACAGGGCAACGGTCACTATTACACGCTGACCTGCGAACTGCCGTCGCTGTCGCGTCCGCTGTACGAATGCATTCTGACCGGCATTCCGCCGGTGCGCAGCGGCATCATTCACAACGGCGTCAATCGCCTGAGCACTCAGCGCAGTATCTTCCACTACGCGCGCGACGCCGGACTCACTACCGCCGCTGCCGCTTATCACTGGGTGAGCGAACTGTATAACCGCTCGCCGTTTAACGCCGCGCGCGACCGCCACACTAACGCGCCCGACCTGCCGATCCAGTACGGCCATTTCTACTGGGACGACGGTTACCCCGACTCGCATCTGTTTGAGGATGCCGAAAGCCTGCGCCTGCAGCACGATCCCGATTTCCTGCTGATTCACCCAATGAACATCGACGATGCCGGGCACAAGCACAGCCTGTCATCACCGCAGTACCGTAACCGGGCACGAATGGCGGATGGCTATCTATCGCAGTGGATGCCCGGCTGGCTGGCCGCCGGTTATCAGGTGATTGTCACCGCCGACCACGGCATGAACGACGATCGCTCGCACGGCGGTATTCTGCCGGAAGAGACGCAGGTGCCGCTGTTTGTTTTTGGCCGCGGCTTCTCGCTGCAGCCCGACCTGGAACCGCAGCAAACCGACCTGTGCGGCACCGTCTGCACCCTGCTCGGCGTCACGCACGACAAACCGCTGTGTCGTGGTCTGCTGGCGGAGCCGCGCTGATGAAGGGCAAAACCCTGGCCTCGCTGTTGCTGCTGCCGTTCGTGCTGTTCTGGATCGCCTTCCAGCTCGCGCCGCTGCTGTGGATTGCCATCAACAGCTTCTGGAGCGATATCAATGAGCGCTGGGGCATCGATAACTACAGCGATATCCTCACTTCACCGTTCTACCTGCAGGCCTTTCGCCTGTCGCTGGATATTTCACTGTGGTCGAGCGTTTACGGTCTGCTGATCGCGCTGCTTGCCGGTTATTCGCTGCACAAGCTCGGCACCGGGCGTTTTCAGCGCTTTTTGCTGTCGTTCACCAATATGACCAGCAACTTCGCCGGCGTGCCGCTGGCCTTCGCCTTTGTCATCCTGCTTGGACTGAACGGCTGCCTGACGCTGCTGCTGCGCCACTACGGCTGGCTGGACAGCTTTAAACTGTTTTCGCGCGACGGCATGGTGCTGGTTTACACCTGGTTCCAGATTCCGCTCGGTATTCTGCTGCTCTACCCGGCGTTTGACGGGCTGCGGAAAGACTGGGAAGAGTCGGCGGCACTGCTCGGTGCCAGCCGCTGGCGCTACTGGTGGCACATCGGCCTGCCGATTCTGTTTCCGGCGCTGCTCGGCACCTTTGTGATTTTGCTGGCCAACGCGCTGGGCGCCTACGCCACCATTTACGCGCTGACCACCGGCAACTTCAACGTGGTGCCAGTGCGCATCGCCGCGCTGGTGTCAGGCGA
Source organism: Pantoea sp. B270 (assembly GCF_018726825.1). NCBI lineage: Bacteria > Pseudomonadati > Pseudomonadota > Gammaproteobacteria > Enterobacterales > Erwiniaceae > Pantoea > Pantoea sp. B270. The sequence goes on along the minus strand of NZ_JAHCSX010000001.1, from coordinate 2,954,240 downwards.
TATCTCGCTCGATCCCAATACCGGCGGCGCGCTGGCGATGCTGCTGGTGCTGATTATGGCGCTGATTACCGTGGTGCAGCAGTATCTGGTGCGTCGCAGCTATCTGCATGCCCGCGTACAGGAGTCCTGACATGTCTCGCGTCGAAAAACTCTACCATCGCCTGATTGTCTGGCTGCTGCTGATCGTGCTCGCCGCACCGCTGCTGGCGACGCTGCTGTACGGCATCTCCAGCGAGTGGAGCGATACCATTCTGCCGCAGGGCTTTACCTTGAAGTGGCTGACGCAGTTGTGGAGCGATCCGCGCTTCCTCACCGCGCTCGGTCATTCGCTGCTGATCTGCGTGGGTGCGCTGCTGTTCTCCCTGCTGCTGGTGCTGCCTGCGATGTTTGTAATCGCTTACTACTATCCAAAACTGGACGCGGTGATGAACGTGCTGATTCTGATGCCGTTTGCCGTGCCGCCGGTAGTCTCGTCGGTCGGGCTGCTGCAGCTCTACTCCTCGGGCCCGCTGATGCTGACCGGCACGCCGTGGATTCTCATCGGCTGTTACTTCACCATTGCGTTGCCGTTTATCTACCGCGCCATTGCCAACAATATGCAGGCCATCAACCTGAAAGAGCTGATTGACGCGGCTCATCTGCTGGGCGCCAGCACCTGGCAGGCAGCCCTGTTTGTGGTGCTGCCAAATCTGCGCAAAGGGGTGTTTATTGCCGTGCTGCTCTCCTTCTCGTTTCTGATTGGTGAGTTTGTCTTTGCTAACCTGCTGGTCGGCACCCGCTATGAAACGCTGCAGGTTTATCTCTACAACATGCGCAACGGCAGCGGGCATTTCACCAGCGCGCTGGTGATCTCTTATTTTGCGGTTGTCCTGCTGGTCACCTGGCTGGCCAATGCCCTCAATCCTGAACGAGGCTGACCATGAGTTACCTGAACGTTACCCAACTGAATAAAAGCTACGGCCCCACCACCATTTTTGAAAACATCGATTTCAGCGCCGACGAAGGTGAGTTTGTCACCCTGCTCGGCCCGAGCGGCTGCGGCAAGTCAACACTGCTGCGCTGCATCGCCGGCCTGACCGATGTCGACAGCGGCACCATTCTGCTGCAGGGCCAGGATCTGGTGCCGCTGCCGCCACAAAAGCGCACCATTGGCATGGTGTTCCAGAGCTATGCGCTGTTTCCCAATATGACGGTGGAGAAGAACGTCGCGTTTGGCCTGAAGATGCAGAAACTGCCCGCCGGCGAGATTCAGCAACGCGTGATGGAAGCGCTGGCGCTGGTGGAACTGACCGACTTCGCGCGCCGCTATCCGCACCAGTTGTCGGGCGGCCAGTGTCAGCGCGTGGCGCTGGCGCGTTCGCTGGTGACGCGGCCGCGCCTGCTGCTGCTGGATGAACCGCTGTCGGCGCTGGACGCCCGCATTCGCCGCCATCTGCGCGAGCAGATTCGCCACATTCAGCAGGAGCTGAAGCTGACCACCATTTTTGTCACCCACGATCAGGAAGAGGCGCTGACGCTGTCGGACCGTATTGTGCTGATGAATCGCGGTCGCATTGTGCAAAACGGCAACGCGGAAACGCTCTATACCCAGCCGGTGGATCTGTTCGCCGCGGGCTTTATTGGTAACTACAACCTGCTGAGCGCCGAACAGGCAACGCAGCTGACCGGCCAGCCGTTCAGCAGCCAGGTGGCGATTCGTCCGGAATCCATCCAGCTGTGCGCACCGCAGGCAGGCATCGCGGCCACCATTCTCAGCCATAGCCTGCTCGGGAACGTGATCCGCTATCGCGTGCTGGCGAATCAGGTCGAGTTGTCGGTGGATGTGCTCAACCGCAGCGTGGCAGATTTACACCCCGCCGGCATGCAGATTGGACTACAGTTAGAGATGTCGACGTTGCGCCAGGTCGCTTAAATTAAACGAAAAATTGGCAACGCAGCGCGACGCAGGTATTTATCGGCTGTGCTTATCGCCAGGCAGGCAGCCGCCTGTTTTCTGCCTGGCGCATAGGAGCCTTTATTCGTGCTAACCCTGCTTAACCTTCTCTCCGCCGTCGCCCTGCTGGTATGGGGCACCCACATTGTCCGCACCGGCGTGATGCGCGTATACGGTGCCGATCTGCGTCGCGTGTTAAGCCGCAGCGTGGAAAAAAAACCGATGGCGTTTCTTGCCGGGATTGGCGTTACCGCGCTGGTGCAGAGCAGTAACGCCACCACGTTATTAGTCACCTCGTTTGTGGCGCAGAATCTGGTCAGCCTGACGCCCGCGCTGGTGGTGGTGCTGGGAGCTGACGTCGGGACCGCCATCATGGCGCGTATCCTGACCTTCGATCTCTCCTGGCTGTCGCCGCTGTTTATCTTTTTTGGCGTGGTATTTTTCCTCAGCCGCAAACAGACGCGCGCCGGTCAGATCGGACGCGCGGCCATCGGCCTCGGGCTGATTCTGCTGGCGCTGCAGCTGATTGTCGCCGCCGCCAAACCCATTACGCAGGCCGCTGGCGTACAGGTGCTGTTCTCCACGCTGACCGGCGATATCATGCTGGATGCGCTGATTGGCGCGGTATTCGCCATAATCAGCTACTCCAGCCTGGCCGCGGTGCTGATTACCGCCACGCTGACCGCCACCGGCGTTATCTCGTTCAAAGTGGCGCTGTGTCTGGTGATTGGCGCTAACCTCGGCAGCGGCTTGCTGGCGATGATCAACGCCAGCGGATCGAATGCTGCCGGCAAGCGGGTGGCGCTCGGTAGCCTGTTGTTCAAGCTGATTGGCAGCATCGTTATTTTGCCGTTTGTCGATTACATCGCCGACCTGCTGGATAAGCTGCCGGTTAACGATGAAGAGATGGTGATCTTCTTCCACGTGTTCTACAACCTGGTGCGCTGTCTGGTGATGGTGCCGTTTGCCGAACCGATGGCGCGCCTGTGCCGCCGCATGATCGCCGACGATGCGGAAAACCAGACCCATCTCAAGCCTAAGCACCTCGACAGCAGCGCGCTGGATACCCCGGCGCTGGCGCTGGCCAACGCGGCGCGGGAAACGCTGCGCATTGGCGATGTGGTGGAGCAGATGCTGGAGAGCTTCAACAAGGTGGTGATGGGCGAACTGCGCGAGGAGCGCGCAGTGCGGCGGCTGGATGATGATGTGGACGTGCTGTACACCGCCATTAAGCTCTATCTGGCGCGCATGCCGAAGGAGGATCTGGCGGAAGAGGATTCACGCCGCTGGGCCGAGGTGATTGAGATGGCGCTGAATCTGGAGCAGGCAGGCGACATTATCGAACGCATGAGCGCCGACGTAGCGGACAAATCGCTGCAGGCGCGCCGGGCGTTTTCGCCGGAAGGGCTGGAAGAGCTGAATTCGCTGCAGGAGCAGGTGTTAAGCAACCTGCGCCTGAGCCTGTCGGTGTTTCTGTCACACGACGTCACCAGCGCCAAGCGCCTGCGCCGTGCCAAGCACCGTTTCCGCATCCTGATTCGCCGTTATTCCCACGCCCACGTCGAGCGCCTGCACCGGCAGAATGTGCAAAGCATCGAAACCAGTTCGCTGCATTTAGGTTTGCTGGGAGATATGAAGCGCCTGAATTCGCTGTTCTGCGCGGTGGCGTACACTGTGCTGGACCAGCCGGACGATGAGCGCGAGGTGGATTGATCATTTTTACAACGCGCGATAAATCGCGCCGCTACAGGCTGTGCATTAATCTGTAACGGCGCAATTTATTGCGCATTGCCATTACGACAACAAACTAAACGCGATCATCCCGACGATGGCGCCGGTGGTGCCGAGAATCGTCTCCATCAGCGTCCAGGTCTTCAGCGTCTCGCCTTCGGTGGCACCGGTGAAGCGACCAAACAGCCAGAAACCGGCATCGTTGACGTGGCTGATAATAATCGAGCCGCCGCCGATGCAGATCGACAGCGCCGCCAGCTGCGCACCGCTGTAATGCAACGGTTCAATCACCGGCATCACCAGACCGACGGTGGTTAAACAGGCCACCGTGGCCGAGCCCTGAATCACCCGAATCGCGCCGGAGAGAATAAAACAGGCCAGCGCAATCGGCATGCCGGCACCGGTCAGCGCGTGGCCCAGCACCGGGCCAACGCCGGAATCCACCAGCACCTGCTTGAACACGCCGCCCGCACCAATCACCAGCAGGATAATCCCCGCCGGCTGCAGCGCGCTGCCGCATACCTGCATCACCTTCTCTTTATCCATGCCCTGACGGTAAGCCAGGCCGTAAATCGCTACCAGCAGCGCCAGCAGGATGGCGGTAAACGGATGGCCGATAAACTCCAGCCATGCATACAGACGTGAATCCGGTGTGGTAAAGCGCGCGCCGATGGTTTTCAGCCCGACCAGCAGCAGCGGGAACAGAATCAGCGACAGGCTAAAGCCAAACGACGGCAGCTGGCCCTCGCTGACGTCCGGCTGATGATCTTCCGGCGGCGCGCTGAACGTCACATGGCGCGCAATCAGGTTGCCGAACAGCGGACCGGCAATCAGCATGCCGGGGATCGCCGCGCACAGCCCCAGCAGGATCATCCAGCCAAAGTCAGCGTGCATCTGCGCCGCCAGCAGCATCGGTGCCGGTCCGGGCAGCAAAAAGGCCGCCGCGGCGGCGACACCGGCAAACAGCGGGATCACCAGTTTAACCAGATTATCGTGGGTACGACGTGCCACCGCGAAGGCGATGCTGATCAACAACACCACGGCCACTTCAAAGAACAGCGGCAGCGCACAGATCAGCCCGGCAATGCCCATCGCATAGTGCGCGCGCCGCTCGCCAAAGGTTTTCAGCATGCGAATGGCGATCTGATCGACCGCACCGGTTTCATGCAGAATTTTGCCGAACATGGCGCCCAGCGCCACCACAATGGCGAGAAAGCCGAGCGTGCCGCCCATGCCTTTTTGCATGGTCTCGGCAATTTTATCCAGCGGCATACCGGAGAACAGACCGGCACCCATCGATACTAACATCAGGGCGACAAAGGCGTGCATCCGCGCTTTCATCACCAAAAACAGCAGCAGCAGGACAGAGCCTGCTGCGGTTAACACCAGCGTTGCGGTACTCATGACTAGCCCTTGTTGATTGCGCCCTCGATGGTCGCAACCGTGGCCGCAACTACCTCATCCAGTGAGTGATTGATATCGACAACCAGTACATCCGGCTCGTCGGCACCCGGTTCCTGCAGGGTTTCAAACTGTGTCACCAGCATCTGCGGTTTGAAGAAGTGGCCTTTGCGCGCCTTGAGACGAGACTCAATGGTGGCAAAATCACCCTTCAGATAGATGAATTTCAGGTTGTGATTGCCCTGACGCAGGATGTCACGATAGGACTTTTTCAGCGCTGAACAGACGATGATCGAGATCGCCTGGGTACGCTGCATCGCGAACGCCGCATCATTCAGCGCCTGCAGCCACGGCTGGCGATCGTCGTCGTTCAGCGGATGGCCTTCCGCCATTTTGGTAATGTTGCTGCGCGGATGCAGGAAGTCACCATCCAGAAACGCGGTGCTGAGCTGATGAGACACCTGATTGGCGACGGCAGACTTTCCGCTGCCGGAAACACCCATCAGGATAAAGACGTGGTGCGATGGAGATGGCGTGGTCATGGTTTTGCGCTCCGGCAGGTTAAGCTGCCAATGTTACCGATAACAATTTTGATTGCCATTGTCCGAGCGCGCTCAGACGCTGGCAACCCTTGTCAGGCGGAAAAGCACGAAAGTGTGAACTGACTCAAAAAATCGCCAAAATCAGATGCTGCCACCTTCGGCAATCTCAAAACCGACATCCAGCGGCGCGGTCACGCTGCGATCGCCGCCAATCCGCGCCAGCAGCATGGCGGCTGATTCACGCCCCATGCGTTCGCGTGGCGTCAGCACCGTAGCCAGCCGCGGATTGACCACCTGCGTGATGTCGTGGCCGTGAAAGCCGGCGATCGCCATCTGCTCCGGCACGCGCAACCCCTGGCGCTGGCACTCAAACATCGCGCCTACCGCCAGGTCATCATTGGTACAGAACAGGCTGTCAGTGTGCGGATAGCGCTTCTGCGCCTCGCGCAGCAACTGGGCACCGGCGCTGAAGGAGGAGGCATCTTCCATCATGACGCTGTGTGGCGTCAGCCCGGCTTCGCGCATCGCCTGTTCGTAGCCCTGCTGCTTTTGCAGCGTACGCTCATCGAGGCGCGCGCCCAGATAGACGGTGTGACGATGGCCTTTCCTGAGGATAGCATGCGTCATCTGCCGCGCCGCCTCGACGTTGTCGAAGCCCACGGCCATATCAAGACACGGCGTGACGCAATCCATCATTTCGATCACCGGAATGCCCGCCACTTCCAGCATGCGCAGCGTGCCCGGCGTGTGGGAACGTTCGGTCAGGATCACGCCATCAATGTTCCAGCCCAGCAGCGAACGCAGCTGCAGCTCCTCTTTGTGCGGGTTATAGCCGAAGTGCGCCACCAGCGTCTGATAGCCCGCTTCATCGGTCACGGTTTCAATGCCGCGCAGCACGTCGGCAAACACCTGGTTGGTGAGCGAGGGCAGCAGCACGCCAATCGCGCGGCTGGTGGCGTTAGAGAGCATGTCGGGCGCACGGTTGGGGATATAGCCGAGTTCATCCAGCGCCACGGCGATTTTGTCGCGCAGCGCCGCAGAGACCTGATCGGGGTTCCGCAGGTAGCGGCTGACGGTCATTTTTGTGATGCCGACGCGATCGGCAACATCCTGTAATACCGGTCTTTTCTTCTTCATCGTGTGCGCCTGAGGTCAGAGATACGCTGAGTTTATCATTTTTTTGTCATGTTATGCCGTTGCGGCCACGGAAGGAGAAGAGGGATAAAATGCTGAGGACGGCGTTCGGCTGAGGCGCAGGCAAAAAAAAGCCAGCACCCGAGCTGGCTAAGAAACACTGGAAGCAATGTGAGCAATGTCGTGCTTACCCGGTTTGTCAGGAGACGCAGCCGGATTCGCGTTGACAATAATAATCATTATCATTCGCGTCTGTAAAGCCCTTTCCCGATTTTTTTACCGTTGACGTTGCGCGCGAATTCCCTGATGTTAAAGGGGATTTCATTCACTGAGTGCAAGGAGCTGCTTTATGAGTCAGGTTACTGTTCGTCACGCAACGCCCGAAGATGCCGCCGTTCTGACGCGTATCTATAGCCAGCCGGAAACACAGGCGGGCACGCTGCATCTGCCGTATCAGTCACCGTCACTCTGGCAGGAGCGGCTCGCGAATCCCCGTCCCCATGTCACCATGCTGGTGGCCTGTATTGACGGGCAGGTTGTCGGTCAGCTGACGCTGGAAGTTATGGCGGTGGCACGCCGCCGTCACTGCGCCACTATCGGCATGGGCGTTGATCCGGCATTCCATCGGCGCGGCGTGGGTAAAGCGCTGATGGCGGCGATGGTGGATCTGTGCGACAACTGGCTGCAGGTCACGCGGATTGAACTGACGGTGTTTGCGGATAACCACCAGGCCATGGGTTTGTATCAGCAGTTTGGTTTTGAGATTGAAGGTACCGCCAGAGGTTTCGCGGTCCGCGACGGCCAGATGATCGATACGCACTACATGGCGCGTCTGAAAGGGAATGCGCGATGAATCGCGCCGCTACCGGCCGGTGCACGGTGAGGTAGCGGCGCAATTTATTGCGCGACGTTAATACCCGGCACTCAAATCATCCACCGAGCGTGGGTCGGACGCGCCGTAGCGCATGCCGTCCGGGCCAATCATGATGCTCTGCGTGCTGCCCATCGCTGGCAGCACTTTGACATGCTGACCTTTTGCTTCCAGCAGACGCAGCGTATCCGGGCTGAAGCCCTTCTCGACGCGCAGCTGATCCGGCAGCCACTGATGGTGGAAGCGCGGCGCATTGGTGGATTCCGCCACGTTCATACCGAAATCGATACTGTTCACCACCATTTGCAGCACGGTAGTGATAATCCGACTGCCGCCCGGGCTGCCGGTCACCAGCCAGGTTTTACCGTCTTTCGCCACAATGGTTGGCGACATCGATGACAGCGGACGTTTGGCCGGCTGGATCGCGTTCGCCTCACCGCCCACCAGGCCATAGACGTTTGGCGTGCCCGGCTTGGCAGAGAAATCATCCATTTCATTGTTCATCAGAATGCCGCTGTTACCGGCCACCACGCCGCTGCCAAAGTAGGTATTCAGCGTATAGGTCACCGCCACCGCGTTGCCGTCTTTATCCACCACCGAGAAGTGGGTGGTTTGATTGCTCTCGTACGGTGCCAGCTTGCCGGGCTTGATGTCGGCTGAGGGGCGCGCCTTGTTGACATCAATCTGCTGGGCCAGCGTTTTGGCGTAGGCTTTGCTGGTCAGCGCCTGCTGCGGCACTTTAACGAAGTCGGGATCGCCGAGATACTCGGAGCGGTCGGCGTAGGCATATTTTTCCGCTTCGGCCATAACCTGCATCGCGTCCGCGCTGCCGAAGCCCCATTTCGCCAGGTCGAAGTTTTCCAGGATATTGAGGATCTGCACGATATGAATGCCGCCGGACGACGGTGGCGGCATGGAGAACACCTCGTAGCCACGGTAGCTGCCGCTTACCGGCTTGCGTTCCACTGCGCGGTAGGCCGCCAGATCCGCCTTGCCAATCAGTCCGCCGTGCTGCGCCATTTCGGCAGCGATCTCATCGGCAATTTTGCCTTTGTAGAAAGCATCCGGCCCCTGTTGGGCAATCAGCTGCAGGCTGTGCGCGAGGTTTTTCTGCACCAGGCGATCGCCCTTCTGGTAAGGCTGACCGTCGACTTTGTAGAAAATGGCGCGACTGTTGTCGTGGTTGATCAGGTTCTCTTTACCGTAGGTAGCGAGATCGTCAGCCAGCGCATCGTTAACGATGATGCCGTCGCGCGCCAGCTTGATCGCCGGCGCCAGCAGCGTGCTGAGCGGCAGCGTGCCATACTTTTGCGCCGCCAGGGCAAAACCGGCTACGGTTCCCGGCGTGCCGGACGCCAGATGAGAAGTGAGTGATAACTTACTATCCGCATTGCCCTGCTTATCCAGGAACATATCGCGCGAGGCACGCGCCGGCGCCATCTCGCGGAAATCGATGGCGGTGGTGCGGCCGGCAGCGGTGCGCAGCAGCATAAAGCCGCCACCGCCCAGGTTGCCCGCCTGCGGGTGAGTGACCGCCAGCGCAAAGCCCACCGCAATCGCTGCATCTACCGCGTTACCCCCTTGTTTGAGGATATCGACGCCCACCCGGGTTGCCATGGCGTCCACTGACGCAACCATTCCGTGCTGCGCTTTCACCGGGTGAAAGGTGTCGCTGTCGACGCCATATGACACCGGCGGTGCGCTGGCTGGCGCTGCCTGCGCCCCCTGCACCACGGTAAAACTCATTAACAGCGCCCAGCCGAACTGGCGCACACCGTTATGTATCCTCATCCCGCCACCATCCTTTCAGTTGTTTACATTTGTTATTGATTGCTGCAAGTGTTTGCAAATACTGTAAAAAAGATAGCAGTTAAGCCAAATTAGGTGCACTCCTGGTTTTGGGGTTTGTGATATCGCATAAACTTATGGTTGCGGCGGTTGCTGCCGGGTGGCGAGCAACCTCACACAGCAGGCCGCACTGATGGAGGAACACCATGAAAAAATGGCTGATTGTTATCGCGGCACTGATGCCGCTGAGCGGCATGGCGAACATGCTGAACAACACTAACCAACCGAATCAACCCGGCTATAACCCAAGCCAGCAGCGGATGCAGACGCGCATGCAGGTCCAGCAGCAGCAACAGCAGCAGCAGTTGCGTCAGGATCAGCAGCAGCAAAATCAGGAGATGCAGCGTAAGCTGCAGGAGCGGCGCGATAGCGCCCGGCAGCGCGTGATTCAGTCGCAGCCGGGCCAGCAGAACAGCAATGCGCAGACGCAGTACGGCAATTAACGGAAGTCCGGGCCGATAGCATCAATGCGATCGGTACAGATGGCATCCACGCCCCAGCTCAGCAGCTCGCGCGCCCGCGCGGGCTGATTCACGGTATACACCAGAATACGCAGACCGGCGGCTTTAAGCGCGGCGGTGCGTCCGGCGTCCAGCAAGCGATGATTTAAATGGATTGAGACGCAGTCGAGCGCGGCGGTCAGCGCCTGCCAGTCGTCGTGCCACTCATCCAGCAGCAGGCCGCGCGGCAGCTCCGGCGCGGCCTGCATCGCCGCTTCCAGCGCCGCGTACGAGAACGAGGACAGCAGCGGTGCCGTTTGTCCCTGCCACAGCGTTCGTGCGGCCAGCGCCACATCACGTCCGGTCTCTACCTCTGTACCGCTGCTGGGTTTGATCTCAATGTTGGCCATCATCTGATGCTGGCGGCAGCGCGCCGCCACCTCGCTCAGCAATGCCAGCGGTTCACCGTCAAATTCACGGCTAAACCAGCTGCCGGCATCCAGCTGCGCCAGCTGCTGCCACGGCAGATCGCCCGCCACGCCCCAGCCGTTGCTGGTGCGGTCCAGCGTGTCATCGTGCAGCAGGAAAATCTGCTTATCCTGTGACAGTTTGGCGTCGAATTCGATCATGGTATGACCGTAGTGCGCGCCGACATCAATCGCCGCCAGGGTGTTTTCCGGGGCCAGCTTGCCGCCGCCGCGATGCGCAACAATGTGCGGATAGGGCCAGTTTTTTACACTCATTCCAGACGCTTTCCATGGGTAGAATCGAAGAAGTGTAACGCATCTGGCGGCAGTTGTAGCCACAGGCTGCTGCCAGCCTGTGGCCGCTCGCTGTGCGGCAAACGCACCACCAGCCGCGTGTTGCCAATGTGGCCATGCGCAAGATTGTCCGCGCCGAGGATCTCCAGCGTATCCACCACCAGCGGCACACCGCCGGCCTCACGGCTGCTGAGCTGAATATGCTCGGGACGAATGCCGAGTGTCAGCGGACGGTTGGCCCATCGCGCTTTGCCGGCGCCGAGCGGCAGGCTGTTGAGCGCGTCGAGCGTAAAGCGCGAGCCATCGCTATTGATCTGACCGGGTAGCAGGTTCATCGCCGGCGCGCCGATGAACGACGCAACAAACTGACTGGCCGGACGCTCATACACCTCCACCGGCGTGCCCACCTGCTCCACCACGCCTTTATTCATCACCATCACGCGCTGCGCCAGCGTCATGGCTTCAACCTGATCGTGCGTGACGTACAGGCTGGTGGTTTTCAGCCGGCGGTGCAGTTGCTGCAGCTCCAGACGCATCTGCACGCGCAGGCGCGCATCCAGGTTCGACAGCGGCTCATCAAACAGAAACACTGCCGGTTCCCGCACGATGGCGCGGCCCATGGCCACGCGCTGACGCTGGCCGCCGGAGAGCTCGCGCGGACGGCGCTGCAACAGGTGATCAAGCTCCAGACTGCGCGCCGCATCCATCACCCGCTGGGTAATCTGTTCCTTGCCCATGCCGCGGATCTTCAGGCCGTAAGCCATGTTTTCTCCCACCGTCATGTGCGGGTAGAGCGCGTAATTCTGGAATACCATGGCGATGCCGCGATCTTTCGGCTCCATGTCGGTGACGCGCCGATCATCAATGTAGATATCGCCCGACGTGACGCGCTCCAGCCCGGCCACCATGCGCAGCAGCGTCGATTTCCCGCAGCCGGACGGGCCGACCATCACCATAAACTCACCGTCATTGATGGTGATGTTCAGCGGCTGAATGATTTGGTTTTTGCCGTCATACGATTTCGTAACGGTCTGAAGGGTTACCGCTGCCATCTATTTCTCACTCTCCACCAGGCCACGCACAAAAGCGCGCTGCATCACAAGCACCACCACCACCGGTGGGATCAGGGTTAATAACATCGCCGCCATCACTTCGTTCCACTGCGTCGGACCGCCGCTGGTGTTGATCATACTTTTCACCCCCGCCACGGCAGTGCTCAGGTCGGCATCGTTGATGATCAGCAGCGGCCACAGATACTGGTTCCAGCCGTAAATAAAGGTGATGACAAACAGCGCGGCGAGATTGGTTTTTGACAGCGGCAGCACGATATCCCAGAAAAAACGCATCGGACTGGCGCCGTCAATGCGCGCCGCTTCAATCAGCTCATCCGGCAGCGACATAAAAAACTGGCGGAACAGGAACGTGGCGGTCGCGGAGGCCATCAGCGGCAATGTCAGACCGCTGTAACTGTCCAGCATGTGCAGCGTGGAGATCACCTCCACCGTCGGGAAAATACGCACTTCTACCGGCAGCATCAGGGTGATAAAGATCAGCCAGAAAAACAGCGTGCGCAGCGGAAAGCGAAACCACACCAGCGCAAACGCCGAGAGCATCGACACCGTGATTTTGCCCACGGTGATGCCCAGCGCCATGATCAGGCTGTTCAGCATCATCAGGCCAAACGCCGCGCTGCCGTTGACGCCATCGCGCCAGATGTGGGTGATGTTGTCGATGAGATGCGGGCCCGGCACCAGCGTCATCGGCACCTGATACACCGCGTTGTTATCCAGCGTCGCGGCGACAAACGCCACGTACAGCGGGAACAGAATGGTCAGCACCCCCAGCGCCAGCAGCGTGTGGGCGAAGATATCCAGCCCGCGTCGGTTTTCAATCATTGGTATTGCACCTTACGCTCGACAAAGCGGAATTGCAGAATGGTCAGGCCGATAACCAGCAGCATCAGCACCACCGACTGCGCGGCGGACGACGAGAGATCGAGTCCGGTGAAGCCTTCGCGATAGATTTTGTAGATCAGCGTGGTGGTGGCCTGGACCGGCCCGCCGCCGGTAGCGGCATCGATCACCGGGAAGGTGTCGAAAAAGGCGTAAACCAGATTCACCACCAGCAGGAAAAAGCTGACCGGCGTAATCAGCGGCAGCGACAGATGAAAGAAACGGCGCACCGGTCCGGCACCGTCAATCGCCGCGGCTTCCACCAGCGATTTAGGAATGGACTGCAGCGCGGCAAAGAAAAACAGGAAGTTGTAGCTCATTTGCTGCCAGATCGACGCTAATACAATCAGGAACATCGCCTGACCGCTGTTCTGCGCATAGTTCCAGTTGTAGCCAAACTGGTTCAGCAGATGGCTGAACAGCCCCAGCCCCGGATTGAACAGGAACATCCACAGTACTGCCGCAACCACCGGCGCTACCGCATACGGCAGCAGCAGCAGCGTCTGATAGAGCTTTTTCAGCCGGATAACGTAATCCACCAGCGCCGCCAGCAGCAGCGAGAATGTCATGCCGCATACCGTCACCAGCGCGCTAAACACGAGGGTGGTCCAGAACGAATCAAGGTAGTAGTCGTCACTGAACAGGCGGCGGAAGTTATCAAGGCCAACAAAGGTGCTGGAGATGCCAAACGGATCGATGCTTTGCAGCGAGTACCACAGCGCCTCTCCGGCGGGCCAGAGAAAAAAGATCGCGGTGATCGCCAGCTGCGGGGCCACCAGCAGATACGGCAACAAACGGGCGCGGAAAACCGGACGTGATGATGAGGACATAGCAGGCTCGTCAGAAAGAGACAGCGGGACGGACATACCCGTCCATCCCGCCATTACGGAGTTACTTCACTTGCTGTTCAAAGCGACGCAGCAGTTCGTTGCCGCGTTTCACCGCGTTGTCCAGCGCTGCCTGTGGCGACTGTTTCCCGGTCCACACGCCTTCCAGCTCTTCGTCGACGATGGTACGAATCTGCGGCATGTTGCCCAGACGCATCCCTTTGGTGAACGGCAGCGGATCTTTATTCAGCATCTGCCGCGTGGCGATGTCCGCGCCCGGGTTTTTGTCATAGAAGCCCTGCTGTTTGGTCAGCTCATAAGCCGCGGTGGTGATCGGCAGATAACCGGTTTTCTGGTGCCATTCTGCCGCGATATCCGGCTGGGCGAGGAACTTCATGAACTCCGCCGCGCCTTTGTAAGTCGCTGCATCTTTGCCTTTCATCACCCACAGGCTGGCGCCACCGATAATGGCGTTCTGCGGTGCGTTCGGCACGGTGTCATCGTACGGCATCATGCCCACGCCAAAGTTGAATTTGGCGTAATGCTTAATGTCGGCCAGCGAACCGGATGAGGCGGTGGTGATACCGCAGTCGCCGTTATAGAACTTGGACGTCGACTCGTCTTTACGGCCAAAGTAGGTGAAATCACCTTTCTTATTCATCTCTTCCAGCAGCTGGATGTGGCGCACCTGCACGGGTTTGTTGAACTCCAGCACCGCGTCGGTACCGTCAAAGCCGTTGTTTTTGGTGGCAACCGGCAGGCCATGCCAGGCGCTGAAGTTTTCGATCTGAATCCAGCCCTGCCAGCCGCTGGCATAGCCGCAGCTCATGCCGGCTTTACGCAGCGCGGCGGCATCCTGTGCCAGCGCCTGCCAGGTTTTCGGTGGCTGATCCGGGTTAAGACCGGCTTTTTTGAACGCGTCTTTGTTGTAGTACAGCACCGGCGTGGAGCTGTTAAACGGCTGTGAGATCAGCTGGCCGTTGCTGTCGCTGTAGTAACCGGCAACGGCAGGAACAAACTGTTTCGGGTCCATCGGCACGCCGGCGTCTTTAAACACTTCATGCACCGGCACGATGGCTTTAGAGGCCATCATGGTGGCGGTGCCCACTTCGTAAACCTGCAGAATGGCCGGTGCCTTACCGCTGCGCACCGCAGCGATACCCGCGGCCAGGCTCTGCTCGTAGTTGCCTTTATAGGTCGGAACGATTTTGTAATCCGGGTGAGCCTGGTTAAAACGCTGTGCCAGAGAATCGACTTCTTTGCCTAACTCGCCTTCCATTGAGTGCCAGAAAGGGATTTCGGTAGCAGCCAGCGCATTACCGCTGATCGCCAGACCGAGCAGCAGACTCATCAGGCGGGGACGAAGCGTAAAAGCGGACATAAGGGTTTCCTGTGCTTGTGGCGCGCGCGATATCACGCATTTTTTGTTCGCGAAGTAACATGACACGAGGAAATGACGGAAAAATAACAGGATTATGACGGGAGTGTGACGGGATAAGCGCAGGGGCGATGGAGTGTAAGTGGGTGGGAATTATTGGTTATTCCGCACTCCGGTTAATGACCGTCGGCGGCGCAGTCAGATGACGGGCGGACAGCGCGCAGCCACCGCAGCGTACATCTAGTACGTGAGGATGGCGAGCACTGCCCAACCGCAATCTGACAAGTAAGCCAGGTCAGGCGCCTAAATACGCGCTTCTCACCGCTTCATTGGATAACAACGCTTCACCGCTATCCTCCAGCACCACGTGGCCGTTCTCCAGCACGTAGCCGCGATCGGCCAGCTTCAGCGCCTGGTTGGCGTTCTGCTCGACGAGGAAGATGGTCATGCCCTCTTTACGCAGCTGTTCGATGGTGTCGAAAATCTGCTGGATAATGATCGGCGCCAGACCCAGCGACGGCTCGTCCAGCAGCAGCAGGCGCGGCTGGCTCATGAGCGCGCGGCCAATCGCCAGCATCTGCTGCTCACCGCCGGACATGGTGCCGGCGCGCTGCACTTTGCGCTCCGCCAGCCGGGGGAACAGCTGATAAACGCGCTCAATGCGCTCCTGATACTGCTGACGCGTCGCGAAGAAACCGCCCATCGCCAGGTTCTCTTCCACCGTCATGCGCGAAAACACGCGCCGGCCTTCCGGTACGATGGCAATCGCTTCACGCATGATTTTTGCCGTCTGCCAGTCGGTAATGGTTTTGCCATCAAAGGTGATGGTGCCACTGGTGGCGCGCGGTTCGCCACACAGCGTACCGAGCAGCGTGGTTTTGCCTGCGCCGTTAGCGCCAATCAGCGTCACGATTTCGCCCTGGCTGATGTGCAGATTAATGTTATGCAGTGCCTGGATCGGGCCATAGTGCGCACTGACACCCTGTAAAGTTAAAATCGGGTTCGCCATGTTACGCCTCACCTAAATAAGCACGGATCACATCCGGGTTGTTACGCACTTCTTCCGGCGTACCGTTGGCCAGCGGCGTTCCCTGATTCACCACATAAATGCGGTCAGAAATGCCCATCACCAGTTTCATATCGTGTTCAATCAGCAACACCGTCACCTTGTGTTCGCCGCGCAGTTCAGCGATCAGCTCATCCAGCTCGTGCGTTTCACGCGGATTGAGGCCGGCGGCCGGTTCGTCGAGCATCAGGATTTCCGGACGCGTCACCATGCAGCGGGCGATCTCCAGCCGGCGCTGCTGGCCGTAAGCCAGGTTGCCGGCCTGGCGGTTAGCCAGCTCCAGCAGACCAATGCGCTCCAGCCAGCTGGCCGCGCAGTCCAGCGCTTCGCTCTCGCCGCGCCGGAACGCCGGGGTTTTAAACAGCCCGGAGAACACGCCGCTTTTCAGATGCTGATGCTGCGCCACCAACAGGTTTTCAATCACCGTCATCTCACGGAACAGGCGCACGTGCTGGAAAGTTCGCACCACGCCCATGCGCGCGATCTTCTGCCCCGGCAGGCCCTGCAATGGCTGATCGCGCAGTTTGATGGTGCCGCCCGTTGGCTTATAGAAACCGGTCAGGCAGTTGAATACCGTGGTTTTCCCCGCCCCGTTCGGGCCAATCAGCGAGACGATCTCCTGCGGATGCAGTTCCAGCGCCACGTTGTTGACGGCCAGCAGGCCGCCGAAGCGCATCATCAGGCCTTCAACGGCTAATAAAGGCTGACTCATGCCTGCTCTCCTTGTTTTGCCTGTTTCAGCTTCAGGTGCGGACGCTTCATCGGCAGCAGCCCCTGCGGACGCCAGATCATCATCAGTACCATCAACCCACCGAGCACCAGCATGCTGTACTCGTTCAAATCACGCATCAGCTCGCGCGACACCACCAGCAGAATCGCGGCCAGGATCACCGCCAGCTGCGAACCCATGCCGCCCAGCACCACAATCGCCAGCACAAACGCGGACTCGACAAAGGTGAAAGATTCCGGGCTGACAAAGCCCTGACGCGCGGCAAACAGCGTACCGGCGAAACCGGCGAACACCGCGCTGATGGTAAAGGCCGTCAGCTTGATGCGCGTCGGACTGAGACCGAGCGAACGGCAGGCGATCTCATCTTCACGCAGCGCTTCCCACGCGCGCCCCAGCGGCATGCGCAGCAGACGATTGATGACGAACAGCGTCAGCACCACCAGCAGCAGCGCCACCAGATAAAGGAAAATTACGCGATGATTGGGATCGTACGCCAGGCCCGTCAGCTCGTGGAAGGTGGTCCAGCCGCCTTCACTGACGCGCCGGCCAAATTCAATACCAAACAGGCTCGGCTTGGGGATCTGCGCGATTCCATTGGGACCGCCAGTGATTGATGTGCTGTTCAGCAGCAGAATACGCACGATCTCACCAAAGCCGAGCGTCACAATCGCCAGATAGTCACCGCGCAGCCGCAGCACCGGGAAGCCCAGCAGCAGGCCAAAGGCACCGGCGACAATACCCGCCAGCGGCAGACTCTCCCAGAAGCCAAAGCCGTAATAGTGATTCAGCAGCGCAAAGGTATAAGCACCGATGGCGTAAAAGCCGCCGTAGCCCAGCACCAGCAGGCCGGACAGGCCCACTACCACATTCAGGCCGAGGCCGAGCATCACGTAGATCAGCGTCAGGGTGGCGATATCCACGCTGCCGCGCGACACGAAGAAGGGCCAGGCGACGGCGGCAACAATCACCAGCAGCATCAGCAGTTTTTGCTTTGGTGTCGAACCGTCAAAACCCGGCAGCACCAGCCCTTTGCCACTGCGTTTGAGCTTGCCCTGCAACAGCGGACGCAGCAGCTGGAATACAAACACCACTGCGCAGCCGAGGAAGATCCAGTTCCAGCGCACGGTGCCCGCATTCGCCACCACCAGTTTGGTGCCGTCGAGATCGAGGCGCATACCCATAAAGAAGCTGGCGAGTACCAGCAGCATCACCGTGGAGACCACGGCGTTAACCAGACCGAGGCGTTTCATACTTTCTCCACCTCCGGACGGCCAAGGATACCGGTTGGCATCACCAGCAGCACCACGATCAGCAGCGCGAACGACACCACGTCTTTATATTCGGTCGACAGATAGGCTGATGTCAGCGCTTCCGCAATGCCCAGCACCAGGCCGCCAATCATCGCGCCCGGAATGCTGCCGATGCCGCCCAGTACCGCCGCGGTAAAGGCTTTCATGCCGGCCATAAAGCCGATGAACGGGTTAATGGAGCCGTAAAACTGCCCCAGCAGCACGCCAGCCACGGCCGCCATCGCTGCGCCGATCACAAAGGTCAGTGAGATGACGCGGTCGGTGTTGATGCCCAGCAGGCTGGCCATTTTCAGATCTTCAGCGCAGGCACGGCAGGCGCGGCCCATGCGCGAATAGCGGATGAACAGCGTCAGCGCCAGCATCGCGAGGAAGGTGACGACCCAGATAACCAGCTGCATGGTGGTGAGCGTGGCGGCAAAGCCGTTGCTCTCACCCAGCGTCCACTGGCCGGTGATCAGGCTGGGCAGCGCCAGATCGCGCGAGCCCTGCGTCAGGCTGACGTAGTTCTGCAGAAAGATCGACATACCAATCGCCGAGATCAGCGCGATCAGGCGTTTGGAGGAGCGCACTGGCTTATACGCCACGCGCTCAATGCTCCAGCCGTAGGCGCTGGAGATAATCACCGCCATCACGAACCCGGCGGCAATCATCAGCCACGAGGTGTCGATACCCATCATCATCAGGGCGGCGATCACGATAAAGGAGACATAGCTGCCGATCATGTATACCTCGCCGTGGGCGAAGTTGATCATGCCGATGATGCCGTAAACCATGGTGTAACCGATGGCGATCAGCGCGTAGGTGCTCCCGAGGGTGACCCCGTTGAACATCTGCTGAATGAAATAGAGAAACTGCTCGGACATAGTGAGGACCTGCATGTAAACGGGAAATCCCCGGTGCGTTCGGCACCGGGTTAGGGTGAGAGCACCGCGTCGCAGCGCCTCATTCAGCGCGTGCGCGCGGTGCCACACCCTGCCCTCGCCCATCGGGAGAGGGACAATTCAGGAGCGTGCTTACTTAACTGCGGTAGAAGAACCGTCTTTGTGCCATTTGAAGACGCCAAATTCGAAGCCCTTCAGATCGCCCTTCTGGTCCCAGCTCAGGTTACCCATCACGGTGGGTACCGGCGCACCCTCTTTCAGGTTTTTAGCAATCGCATCAGGCTCATCGCTTTTGCTGCGCTCAATGCCCGCCACCAGTGACTGAATAGCCGCATAGGTGGTCCAGACGAACGGGCCGGTTGGATCTTTGCGGTTTGATGCGCTGTTGGCTTTGATCGCGTCCACAATCGCTTTGTTGTCTGGCAGCTGGTCGTAGCGCTTCGGCAGCGTCACGTACAGGCCTTCAGAGGCGTCACCCGCGATGTTAGACAGGGAAGCGTTGCCGACCCCTTCTGGTCCCATAAAGCCGGCTTTCAGACCGGCGGTTTTGGCCTGACGCAGAATCTGGCCCAGTTCCGGGTAGTAACCGCCGTAGTAAACGAAGTCGACGTTCTCTTTCTTCAGGCGCGCAATCAGCGTGGAGAAGTCTTTATCGCCAGCGGTGATCCCTTCGAACAGCACCACGTTGCCGCCTTTCGCCTTCAGGGTTTTCTGCACGGATTCCGCCAGGCCCTGACCGTACTGCTGCTTGTCATGCACCACGGCAATACGTTTTGGTTTGATCTGATCGAGGATGTAGTTGGCAGCGGTCGGGCCCTGATCGGAATCCAGACCGGTGGTACGCATCACGTCGGCATAGCCGCGCGCGGTCAGTTCAGGCGCAGTAGCCGCCGGGGTGATCATCAGAATGCCTTCATCGTTATAAATGTCTGATGCTGGCTGAGTGGAGGAGGAGCACAGGTGGCCGATAACGTATTTGATACCGTCATTGACCACTTTGTTGGCCACCGCAACCGCCTGTTTCGGGTCACAGGCGTCGTCATATTCTACGCCGACCAGCTTGTCGCCGTTTACGCCGCCTTTGGCGTTGATGTCCTTGATCGCCTGGGCCGCACCGGTGAACTGCATGTCACCGTACTGCGCCACCGGGCCGGTTGCCGCACCGACAATCGCAATTTTGATGTCTTTCGCCAGTACCGCATGGCTCATCGCCAGCGCTACGCAACCCGCCAGTAATGCGCGTCCTTTACTCATTTTCATGCGAACTTCCCCATCTGTTGTGTCGTGTCTGTTGTGATTGGTTATTTATCTGCCAGTCAAAGAGCAAAACTGATTTGAGAATAATGAGTTAGCGCTCTTTTCTGGCATTTTTTGTTAAGAAGGCTTTATTTTTCAGGTTATTAAACAGGAACTTTCTTCTGTAAATCAACTGACATATTCAGTAAAAGCTGACGGGAACAGCAGATTACTCTGGTTTTTATGGCCGGTTTTTCACCACCAGGCCAGCGCGTTATGCTGGCTTTTTCAGCGATCGATGCTGGCTTACTCCACAATCCTGGCAAAGTGGCTGGCATTTGACCTCTTTTCATCGCAAAAAAGTGACAGCGCTCTGACTGTCTAAATTCGCTACACTAAGGCCTTTCTGCCAGTACAGGTAAGGGTTATGAAGCTCACTATTCAGCGCATCAACACGCTGACGCCGCAGGATCGACTGGATTTAGCCAAAGTCTGGCCGCAGCAGGATATCGCGCAGCTGGAAGCCAGCCTCAGTGAAGCGCAGCGGCTGTATGCGGCGCGCTTTAACGATCGCCTGCTTGGGGCGCTGCGGCTGGAGATTCGCGGCACGCTGGGCAAGATTACGCAGCTGGAAGTGCGTGAAGTCACGCGGCGGCGCGGCGTAGGGCAATATCTGCTGGAAGAGACGATAGCGCAGAACAGCGCGCTGGATCACTGGTGGGTTGCCGATGACGGCGAAGACGATCAGCGCGTGCGCGCGGCGTTTATGCAGGCGTGTGGCTTTCGCGCGCAGAGCGACGGGTGGGTGCGTTAAGCGGCGAATTTACGCCGTGCAGAGCGGTGCGCATGAATACGTATGTGGCGCAGGAGCGTGATTAACGGTGCGCATGAATGCGCACCCTACGGGGATTGCGAACGAGCGTACAGATTGCGTGGGATCGTGATTAACGATGCCTATGAATGCGCGTCCTGAAGAGTCGCCATTCATGGCGACCGTGCTGTAATCCGCACAGGTCATAAGTCATCGCAGGTTATTGCGCGCATAAAAAAGGGCGACCCGGTGGTCGCCCCATTTATCTGTCAGCCGTTAATCAGGCTTCAATCGCCATACGCAGTTTCTTCATGGCGTTCTTTTCCAGCTGACGCACGCGCTCGGCAGACACACCGTACTGGTCGGCCAGCTCCTGCAGCGTGGTTTTGTTGTCATCATCCAGCCAGCGAGCACGGATAATGTGCTGGCTACGCTCATCAAGGCTCAGCATTGCATCGCTCAGCTTGTCAGCAGCGTGCGCATCCCAGTTATCCTCTTCAATGCCGTCGGCAAAGTCAGAGGTTTTATCCTGCAGATACAGCACCGGTGCCATCGGCTTGCCTTCGCCCGCATCGTCATCAGATGACATGTCGAAGGTCATATCCTGGGCCGCCATGCGCGACTCCATTTCCAGCACGTCTTTGCTGCTGACACCCAGCTCGCGCGCCACCATTTCGACTTCATCCTGATTGAACCAGCCGAGACGCTGCTTGGTTTTACGCAGGTTAAAGAACAGTTTGCGCTGTGCTTTGGTGGTGGCAACTTTCACGATACGCCAGTTACGCAGCACGTACTCGTGAATCTCCGCTTTGATCCAGTGCACGGCAAACGACACCAGACGCACCCCGACTTCCGGGTTGAAGCGACGCACCGCCTTCATCAGGCCGATGTTACCTTCCTGGATCAGGTCCGCCTGCGGCAGGCCGTAACCGGAATAGTTACGAGCGATATGAACAACAAAGCGCAGGTGAGACAGGATCAGCGTCTTAGCTGCATCCAGATCGCCCTGGTAATGCAGCCGCTCAGCCAGTGCTTTTTCCTCTTCTGCCGTTAATACCGGCCAGTTGTTAGCAGCCCGGACGTAAGATTCCAGGTTGCCCAGAGGAGCAATCGCTAAAGTTTGCATTTCTTTGGTCATTCAAACCCTCACAAATTCAATGGACTTGCTGCTCGTTTCCCTGCGCAGCCGTTACATTATGTCAACGACGCGTGAAAACCAAAAGCAATCTGTGCTACTTGGACGTCAAAGTTATCCACAAGTTCAATTATAGCAGTGAATATTTTACACACAGATGACGGCGGGGGAAATCGGAGAAATCCTCTGCTCCCAGGTCGTCGGCAGCAGAGGAAGAGTATATCAAAAAATCGTTGCTATGGGTTACTGCGGCGTAAAACGACGTAAATGTTGCACCGTTGCCAGCCACGCGGCAATCCAGCCGATGATGGCCGCGATTAACAGCAGCAGCAGACCTTCATCCCATGAAAAGCCCTCCAGCGCGAAGCTGGTGCCGAAGACGGAGGCGACCTGCGCCACCACCGACTGCAGGCGCAGTACCAGCACTTCCGACAGAATCAGCGACAGCACCGCACCGCTGAAACCTAGCAGCGCGCCGCCGTAGAGGAAAGGCCGCAGAATAAAGCCATCGGTCGCGCCAATCAGCTTCTGTACGTTGATGGTGTCACGCCGGGCAAAAATGCTCAGGCGCACGCTGTTGCCAATCACCAGGAACACCGCCACCACCATCAGCAGGCCGATCATTGACGCCACCTGCCCCACCAACCCGGTGAGTGCGGCTAAACGCGCAAACCAGCTGTCATCCATGCGCACTTCATCCACGCCCTGCACTTTCGCCACGCGATCGCGCAGATTGGCCATGGTATCGGAGTTCTGGAAGTTCAGCTTCGGCGTGATGATCGCCACCGCCGGCAGCGGGTTCTGCTCCAGCATATCCATCGCACCACCAAAGCCGGACCAGTTGCGGAACTCGCTTTGCGCCTCTTCACGCGTCAGGTAGTTCACCTTGTCCACGCCATCGAGCTTTTTCAGCTCGGCGGTCACGTTCTCTGCCGCCGTGTCATCCAGCGCTTTGTCGAGGTAAACCGTCAGCTGCGGCGCCGGGTACCACTGTGCGGCGGCCTGGCTGACGTTTTTCCACACCATGTAGCACACGCTGGGCAGCGTCAGCGAAATCGCGATCACCATTACCGTCAGCAGCGTCGCCAGCGGCTGACGATACATGTCGGACAGGGTACCGCGCCACGCGTAGCGCCACTGCTCCTGCCAGCCGCCCTTCAGCGCTTTGCTCTTTGACGGCTGCTTCGCCGCTTTCGGCGCAGCCGGACGCTTGTTACGTTTATTGACCATCGTGGCCTCCGTGCAGACGTCCCTGATTAAGCGTCATCACGCGATAATTGCGGCGTGCGATCAGCCCGATGTCGTGCGTCGCCATCAGTACCGTAACGCCCACGCGGTTGAACTCTTCAAACAGGCGCAAAATATCTTCCGACAGCGCGTTATCGAGGTTACCGGTCGGTTCATCCGCCAGTAGCACGGCCGGTTTATTCACTACCGCGCGGGCAATGCCGACGCGCTGCTGTTCACCGCCAGAGAGCTGAATCGGATAACTTTTTGCTTTGTCGAGCAGGCCGACTTTGTCCAGCGCCGCCGACACGCGACGGCGAATATCCTCGCCGCTGGCCCCGGAAATAATCAGCGGAATCGCTACGTTGTCGTAGACCGAACGATCCATCAGCAAATGGTGATCCTGGAAAATCATGCCGATCTGGCGGCGCAGGAAAGGCACTTCGCTGTGACGCAGCCGGGAAATATCGTGACCGCTGAACCAGATTTGCCCGGCGCTCGGGCGCTCAATGCCACAAATCAGCTTCAGTAAGGTACTTTTCCCCGCGCCTGAGTGGCCGGTCAGAAACGCCATCTCACCGGGACGCAAATGGAAATCCACGCCCTGCAGCGCCTGGCGTCCTCCCAGATAAGCCTTACTGACCTCTTCAAAGCGAATCATGCCAATTATTCCTCTCGGGCAAACAGTGCCTCAATAAAGTCGGCGGCCTTAAACGGCCGTAAATCTTCGATGCCTTCCCCGACACCGATATAACGAATCGGAATGCCAAACTGATCGGCCACCGAGAAGATCACGCCACCTTTTGCAGTGCCGTCGAGCTTGGTCAGGGTGATACCGGTCAGGCCGACCGCTTCGTGGAACAGCTTCGCCTGGCTGATGGCGTTCTGGCCGGTGCTGGCGTCAATCGTCAGCATCACCTCATGCGGTGCCTCTTCGTCCAGCTTCTTCATCACGCGGGTGATTTTCTTCAGCTCTTCCATCAGGTGCGCTTTATTCTGCAGGCGGCCGGCGGTATCGGCGATCAGCACGTCAACGTGGCGCGATTTCGCCGCCTGGATGGCGTCAAAAATGACCGACGCGGAATCCGCGCCCGTATGCTGCGCGACCACCGGAATATTGTTGCGCTGGCCCCAGACCTGCAGCTGCTCTACTGCCGCCGCGCGGAAGGTGTCCCCCGCCGCCAGCATGACGGACTTGCCCTGCGCCTGATACTGACGCGCCAGCTTACCGATGGTGGTGGTTTTACCCACGCCGTTAACGCCGACCATCAGGATAACGAACGGTGTTTTGCCCGCCACGTCCAGCGGAGCATCGACCTTTTCCAGAATGCCGGCCATTTCAGCCTTCAGCAGGCCATACAGCGCTTCGGCATCGCGCAGCTGCTTACGGCTGGCCTGTTGCGTCAGGCTGGTGATGATGCGGCGCGTGGTTTCCACGCCGACATCGGCAATCAGCAGCTGCTCTTCCAGCTCTTCAAACAGCTCGTCATCGATTTTTTTGCCGCGGAACAGGCTGATAAAGCCGGATCCGAGGTTTTCACGCGTTTTGACCAGGCTGCGTTTCAGGCGGGCAAAGAAGCCCTCTTTGGTGGGGCGCTCCTGCTCCTGGGCCACAATCGGCGCGGCCGCCAGCGGCAGATCGCTCACGGTGTCTGTCGCCACGCGCTCTTCTGCCGCGTCTTCGGCATAGGTTTCCGCTAACGCCAGCGCTTCCAGCTCTTCATCGCTCAGCGGTGCGTCTGCGTCCTCTGCGTCCTCTGGCTGAGGCTCCTCAGAGAAAACCGGTGCTTCAATAATCAGTTCTTCAGCCTGCGGCTCCTCTTCAACCGGCATCAGCTCCGGCTGC
Source organism: Pantoea sp. B270 (assembly GCF_018726825.1). Classification (NCBI taxonomy): domain Bacteria; kingdom Pseudomonadati; phylum Pseudomonadota; class Gammaproteobacteria; order Enterobacterales; family Erwiniaceae; genus Pantoea; species Pantoea sp. B270. The sequence continues at coordinate 2,929,180 of NZ_JAHCSX010000001.1, read as the reverse complement.
GGATGATCTTCCGGCAGTACCTCTTCTTCAATCGCGCTGACGGCAGTGGTTTCTGCGTCATCAGCGTTAGCATTGGATTCGGCTGCGGTTTCTGCTTCCGCAACGGGATGCATTTCAGCGTCGGCGTGAACCGACGATTCGGCCTGCTGTTCTGCCACCTGCTCAGTGACGATCACGGTTTCGGCGGCCTGCGCTTCGGCGCTTGCTAACGCGCTCTCTTCAGCGGCGGGTGCCGGTTGATCGGTCGGCTGCTGCTGCGCCTGCTCTTCCGCTGGCTGCTGCTCTTCTTTGCCAAAGCCCAGCCAGGAAAAAAAGCCGCGTTTTTTCTCTTTTGCCATTGTGTGACCACACTCCTCGATGGCTTATTCCCGGTAGCACGCTGTTCCCAGGGGATAAAAAATTCACTTTTTCGCGCGTGAGCGGCGTAAAAATCAGGCAATTACGTCCGCTTTATCAACTTAGTAGTCTAACACTTTCCTGCCAGCGCACCACAGCACCCTTTTTTAACGTTTCTTCTGCCTGCTACGCCCGTTAAACTACGCAACAAATTATGACGAGTTGTGAGCGAAATGAGTAAATCCCCCCGCAACAGCGGCGCGGCAGGCCAGATTCGCCTGATTGGCGGACAGTGGCGCGGCCGCAAATTGCCGGTGCCGGACAGCGCCGGCCTGCGCCCGACCACCGATCGCGTGCGTGAAACGCTATTCAACTGGCTGGCGCCGGATATCCAGCAGGCGCGCTGCCTCGATTGCTATGCCGGCAGCGGCGCGCTGGGCTTAGAAGCGCTATCGCGCTATGCCGCCTCCGCGATCCTGCTGGAACTGGAACGTCACGTGGCGCAGCAGCTGACGCAAAACCTGCACACGCTGCGCGCCAGTAACGCCAGCGTCGTCCAGACCAATACGCTGCAGTGGCTAAGCCAGCCTGGCGAGCCATTCGACGTGGTGTTTGTTGATCCGCCGTTCCGCAAAGGCCTGCTGCAGGAGACACTAACGCTGCTGGAGAACAATGGCTGGCTCGCCGCCCACGCGCTGATTTATGTTGAGAGCGAAGTGGAGCACGGCACCCCGCTGGCACCGGCTAACTGGGATCTGTATCGCGAGAAGATTGCCGGTCAGGTGGCCTATCGCCTCTATCAACGCCAACAGGAGACCGATGATGTGGCTTAATCTGGGACGTTTGCTGATGATTTGCGTCTGGGCATTTCTGCTGCTTAACCTGGTGCACCCCTTCCCGACGCCGCTGCGCTACTTTGTCCATGTTGCGCTGTTCTTTATGGTGGTGATGCACGGCCTGCAGCTGGTGCTGCTGCGTGCCACGCAACCAAAGGAAGCGCCAAAGCTGAGCCGCGCCACGCAGGCGAAAATCTTCTTCTTTGGCGTATTTGAACTGCTGGCGTGGCAGAAAAAGCACTATCCGTCGTAACTCAAGACAGCGCGCGCGGCTTCAGCCCCGTGCGCTTTAGTGCCTATTGCGCCGGGGTAAAGCTGACAAAGCGCGTGCCCTGCATTTTCAGCTCGCCCTTCACGCCTTTGTCCATCTGGTGATAATCGCTGGCGCTGACGTTGACCTTAAAATCACCGGCGCCGTTCAGCGGATGGAACCAGGCTTCATACTTCATCTCTTCCGCCACAATCTCTTCGCGCTGACGCGAACGGCGATTGGGGGCCGGAAACTCTCGCTTGGTTTTCACTTCCACACTCATTGAGCGCACCGGTGAAGCGTCGTTGACCGCGGCTTCGCGGCGCTGCTTGATAAACTGACGGGTTGCCAGGATGGCAATTACAGCCAGGACGATAAAAAAGATTAGCGGTGGTTTGCTCATGTTTTCTCTCGCACTTTACGTCGGGGGTTAACAGATAAAAGACGCCAAAGCATACAACCAGAGTTGCCCGATTGTCACATTTGCCGCCAGTAACTTAAACTGAGATCGCGATTTTGGGAAAATTCATCAATGTGGGCGACACGTTCACAAAAGGGAGAAAAAATGCTTTGGTCTTTCCTTGCAGTCCTTTTTTCCGGTTGGCTGTATGTCGATGCCTCCTACCGCGGCCCGCAGTGGCAGCGCTGGCTGTTCAAACCCGTTACGCTGCTGTTGCTGGTTGCCTGGGCGTGGCAGGCTCCCACGCTTAACACCACCGACTACCTGATTCTGGCTGGCCTGGTCGCCACGCTGGTGGGCGATGCGTTAACCCTGCTGCCGCGTCAGCAGATGCTGTATGCGCTCGGCGCCTTTTTCCTTTCGCATCTGCTGTACACCATCAGCTTTGCCGCGCACATGACCATGAGCTTCTTCTGGCCGATTCCGCTCACCTTCCTGGTGATTGGTATCATCGTGATCGCCATTATCTGGTCAAAACTGGATACGCTGCGCTGGCCGATCTGTACGCTGATTGGCATGACGCTGGTGATGAACTGGATGGCGGCGGAAAACTACTTCTTCCGTCCGACCGATTACAGCTTCTCGCTGCTAGTGGGGGCCGTGCTACTGTTGCTGGCTAATATCGTGTGGTTTATCTCGCACTATCGCCGCCGCTTCAGCGCTGACAGCGCCATCGTTGCCGCCTGCTACTTCGCCGGTCACTTCATGATTGTGCGTTCACTGTGGCTGTACTGAAAAAAGTGACCTCACCGCTTGACTCTGGAGTCCACTCCAGAGTGTAGCATGCAGACTGCGGGCATCGGCCCGCTTCTGCAACCGGAGGTCACATGCATCAACATGCCCACTCTTGCCGCTGTGGCAAATCACACCGTCAGCCAAAACCGCTGTGCGCGGTACGCAGCGTTCAGCCTGCATCCCTGAAGATTTCCGCCGCGCAACCGGTGGCCGCGTCCAGCGATTGCGGCTGCTGCGCCAGCGATGACGACAGTCCCGGCGGCGACGCCGCCGACAGCGACAGGCGCGCATCCGCGCCCTATCAGTTCCGCTGGCAGATTGCCGGCATGGACTGCCCGAGCTGCGCCCGCAAAATCGAAACCGCCGTGCAAAAGCTGCCGCAGGTCGCCAGCGCGCGGGTGATATTCGCCAGTGAAAATCTGCTGGTGGAGGCGCACAGCGATATTCGTCCGGCTATCGAACAGGCCGTTAACCACGCCGGCTTTAGCCTGAAATCCACTGAGAACCCCGCACCGGCGGCGCGCCGCTGGCGCGATAATGCCTCGCTCATACTGCTCACGCTGTTGATGATCGCCAGCTGGCTGCTGAGCCAGCTCACGCCGCTGTGGGGCGATCGCCTGTTTGTGCTTACCACGCTGGTTGGTCTGGTGCCAGTAGCCCGCAGCGCGTGGCAGGCCATACGCAGCGGCTCACCGTTCAGCATTGAAACCCTGATGACCCTCGCCGCCGCGGGCGCGCTGGTGATTGGCGCCCATGCCGAAGCTGCCATGGTGCTGCTGCTGTTCCAGCTGGGAGAACGGCTGGAAGCCTATGCCGCCGCGCGGGCGCGCCGTGGCGTCACCGCGCTGATGGCGCTGCGTCCGGACACCGCCACGCGCGTCAATGGCACACAGCGTGAGCAGGTGGCACTGGCGGCGCTGCAGCCTGGCGATGTGATTGAAGTGGCGGCAGGCGGTCGTCTGCCCGCCGATGCCGAGCTGCTGCACGCCAGCGCCAGCTTTGATGAAAGCGCGCTGACCGGCGAATCGCTACCGGTGGCCCATCAGCCGGGCGATGCCGTGATGGCAGGCGCAACCAGCGTGGATCGGCTGGTGACGCTGCGCGTGACCTCACAGCCGGGCCACAGCGCTATCGACCGCATTCTGCAGCTGATAGAAGAAGCTGAAAGTCACCGCGCGCCGGTGGAGCGTTTTATCGATCGCTTCAGCCGCCTCTACACGCCGGCCATCATGCTGCTGGCACTGCTGGTGATGGTGCTGCCGCCGCTGCTCGGATTAGGCGACTGGCTGCCGTGGATCTACAAAGGGCTGACGCTGCTGCTGATTGGCTGCCCGTGCGCACTGGTGATCTCCACGCCTGCCGCTATCACTTCCGGCCTGGCGGCGGCGGCTCGCCAGGGCGCGCTGATTAAAGGCGGTGCGGCGCTCGAACGCCTCAGCCGGGTGCAGGCGCTGGCGTTTGATAAAACCGGCACCCTGACCGCCGGTAAACCGCAGGTCACCGACGTGCAACCGTTTGGCGCGGATACACAGCAGCAGCTGCTCAGCCTCGCGGCCGCTATCGAGCAGGGCTCCGGCCATCCGCTGGCGCGGGCGATAGTCGCGGAAGCGCAGCGCCAGCAGCAGGTGATTCCACCGGCGCAGCATCAGCAAACGCTGGCCGGCAGCGGCATTCGCGCACAAATCGACGGCGTGATGCATCAACTGCTGGCACCGCGTGATGCGGCGGCGCTGAGTGACGCGCAGCAGCAGCAGATTGCGCAGCTGGAGGCACAGGGCAAAACCGTGGTGGTGCTGTTGCGCGAAGCACAGCCGCTCGGGCTGCTGGCGCTGCAGGATTTGCTGCGCGAGGAGGCCCGCAGTGCGCTGGCGGCGCTGCAGGCGCTGGGAATTCGCAGCGTGATGCTGACCGGCGATAATCCGCGCGCCGCCGCCGCGATAGCCGCCGAACTCGGCATCAGCTATCGCGCCGGTCTGTTGCCTGCGGATAAGGTAGCCGCCGTACGTGAACTGGGCGAACAGCAGCCGCTGGCGATGGTCGGCGATGGCATCAACGATGCGCCAGCCATGAAGGCCGCGACGCTGGGGATTGCCATGGGCAGCGGCACCGATGTGGCGCTGGAAGCGGCCGATGCGGCTCTGACGCAGAATAACCTGGCGATTCTGCCGCGCACCGTGCAGCTGGCACGCCGCACGCGCGCCATTATCCGTCAGAATATTGCGCTGGCGCTGGGGCTGAAGGCGATTTTCCTCGTCACCACGCTGCTCGGCTTTACCGGCCTTTGGCTGGCGGTGCTGGCCGATTCGGGTGCCACCGCGCTGGTCACCGCCAACGCGCTGCGCCTGCTGCGTCAGCGCTGAGGCGGGCGGATGCCGCGATCAGGCATCCGCGCCTTTCTGGATCAGATACTGGTACGGCAGGCTCTCGGTCTGCTGTGCCAGCAGCTGATGCTCCATAAAGCGGCAGAAGCCGGGAATATCACGCGTGGTCGCCGGATCGTCGGCGATGATCAGCAACGTTTCGCCCGCCTGCATGGTACGCACGGTTTTGCGCACCATCATCACCGGCTCCGGGCAGCGCAGCCCAAGCGCATCAAGCGTATGGTCCGCAGCGGAAAAAGGATCGCTCATGATTCTCTGTCTTTATTCAGGGTGGGCGCTCATTCTAACGCGCTACAGCGCGCGCGCAAGGCGAGAACGATTGCGCTAAAATTAACCATTGCATTTGTTGCGCAACACGCTAAGATGCCGTCCGATTTTTTATTAAGCAATACCAGACATCCCCAAGATCGTTGGCTTTTCTGCAAGGCGGCAAGTGCGCGTATCCCCGGGAGCTTACTGAAGTAAGTGACCGGGGTACGCAAGCGCGGCCAACGCAGCAAAAATGCCAACGATGAAGGGGATTGGGTTCCCTCACCCCATTTTTAAAAAAAGGCCTTTATGATCAACTTCTCTGCTCGTCAGCGCATGCATGCGCTATTCTGGCTATCGCTGTTTCACCTGCTGGTGATTACCTCCAGTAACTATCTGGTGCAGCTGCCGGTCGCGATTTTCGGTTTCCACACCACCTGGGGTGCGTTTAGCTTCCCGTTTATTTTTCTCGCCACCGATCTCACCGTGCGAATTTTTGGCGCACCGCTGGCACGGCGCATTATCCTTGCGGTGATGATTCCGGCGCTGTTTATCTCCTACATCGTGTCGTGCGTGTTTTATCAGGGCGCGTGGCAGGGCTGGGCCTCGCTGCAGGAGGTCAATCTGTTCGTGGCGCGTATCGCTTGCGCCAGCTTTATGGCCTATGCGCTGGGGCAGATCCTTGATGTGCACGTGTTTAACCGTCTGCGTAAACTGCCGCAATGGTGGATTGCGCCTGCCTGTGCCATGTTCCTCGGCAATATCAGCGATACGCTGGCCTTCTTCTTTATCGCCTTTTATAAGAGTCCGGACCCGTTCATGGCCAGCCACTGGGTGGAGATCGCACTGGTGGATTACAGCTTCAAAGTGCTGATCTGCATGGTTTTCTTCCTGCCTGCTTACGGTGTTCTGCTCAATGCGGCACTTAAGCGCCTGGCGGAACGTTCGGCTCAGCGCCAGATGAATTTCGGCTAATTGAACGTAGACGAAACGCCACGGCACGCTAAGATTTCCTGACAAAGCGCTGATTGCTTTTAAGCACCGATTCCGTTTTGATAACGGCTGATGGAAACCTTACGAAGGGATAAGAATGCGTAACTTAGTGAAATATGCGGGCATCGGCCTGCTGGTGTTAGGCCTGGCGGCGTGTGATCAGAAGAAAGACGACACAGCGGCAAACAGCAACGGCGCCAGCGCCAGTCAGTCAGCACAGACTGTGAACCTGATGGACGGTAAGCTGAGTTTCAGCCTGCCAGCAGGCATGTCGGATAAGAGCGGCAAGCTGGGTTCGGAATCCACCAATATGCACGTGTATGCTGATGAAACCGGCCAGCGCGCGATTATCGTGATTGCGGGCGATCCGACCAGTGAAGGACTGGATGCGCTGGCTCAGCGTCTGGAGCAGCAGCAGCGCAACCGCGATCCGCAGCTGCAGGTGGTGTCGAACAAAGCGGTGACGCTGAAAGACCAGCCGGCACAGCAGCTGGATACGGTGATTTCCGCCAATAACCAGACCTCCTGGTCCTCGGTTATTCTGGCGAAGGTGGACGGTAAACTGCTGACGCTGCAGATCACCCTGCCCGCCGACAATCAGCAGCAGGCGCAGAGCGATGCCGATGCGATTGTGAAGAGCATTACTCTGAAGTAAGCCGTTACCCGATGCGCATTAATGCGCACCCTACGACAAACAGCAGCGGTTGTGAGATTGAGCCAGTTGCGCATCAATGCGCACCCTGTGACAAACAGCAACGGTTGTGGGATTGTGCCAGTTGCGCATTAATGCGCACCCTGTGACAAACAGCAGCGGTTGTGGGATTGTATCCGATGCGCATCAATGCGCATCGGGTCATATTTTGTAGGGTCGCCATTCATGGCGACCTTTTTTATAACCTCACCGGCGAAATATGCCAGATCTCATCCGCGTACTCCTGAATGGTACGGTCGGCGGAGAAATAGCCCATATTGGCGATGTTCAGCGCCGCACGCCGCTGCCACTCTTCCGGCTGACGATAAAGCTTATCCACCTTATCCTGGGTATCCACATAACTGCGGTAATCCGCCAGCAGCTGATAGTGATCGCCAAAGTTGACCAGCGCGTCGAACAGGTTACGGTAGCGCCCCGGCTCCTGCGGACTGAAGACGCCGCTGGCGATTTGCGTCAGCGCCTGGTGCAGTTCCGCATCCTCTTCATAGTATTTGCGCGGGTTATAGCCCTCAGTGCGCAGCTTCTCCACCTGCGGCGTGGTGTTGCCGAAGATAAAGATATTCTCTGCGCCGACGTGCTCGCGCATCTCCACGTTGGCCCCGTCCAGCGTACCGATGGTCAGCGCGCCGTTTAGCGCAAATTTCATGTTACTGGTGCCGGAGGCTTCGGTGCCGGCGGTAGAGATCTGCTCGGAGAGATCCGCCGCCGGAATGATGATCTGCGCCAGGCTGACGCCGTAGTTAGGGATAAACACCACCTTCAGCTTGTTCTTCACCTGCGGATCGTTGTTGATCACGTTGGCGACATCGTTGATCAGGTGAATGATGTGCTTGGCGACGTAATAGGCCGACGCCGCTTTCCCGGCGAAGATATTGACGCGCGGCACCCACTCTGCGGTCGGATCGGCTTTGATACGGTTGTAACGCGTGATGACATGCAGCACGTTCAGCAGCTGACGTTTGTATTCGTGAATACGCTTGATCTGCACGTCGAACAGCGCCTGCGGATCCAGCACGATATCCATATTCTTCGCCACCCACTCCGCGAGGCGCTTTTTGTTGGCGAACTTGGCATCGGCAATCTGTTCAATAAAGGCCGGATAGTCAATGTGCGGCACCAGCTCGCTCAGCTGAGCCAGATCGGTACGCCAGGTGCGGCCAATCGCGTCATCCAGCACCTCAGACAAGGCCGGGTTGGCCAGCGCCAGCCAGCGGCGCGGCGTCACGCCGTTGGTTTTATTGCAGAAGCGCCCCGGGAACAGACGGGCAAAATCGGCGAACAGCGACTGCACCATCAGATTAGAGTGCAGCTCCGACACGCCGTTAACTTTGTGGCTAACCACCACCGCCAGCCACGCCATGCGGATGCGGCGACCATCGTTTTCGTCGATGATCGAGATGCGCGCCATCAGATCCCAGTCGTCCGGATAGTAGTCCTGAATGGTCTTCAGGAAGTAGTCATTGATTTCGAAAATGATGCTGAGGTGACGCGGCAGGATCTTGCCGATCATGTCCACCGGCCAGGTCTCCAGCGCTTCGCTCATCAGCGTATGGTTGGTGTACGAGAACACCTGGCAGGTGACTTCAAAGGCGTCGTCCCAGGTAAACTTGTGCTCATCAATCAGCAGACGCATCAGCTCGGGAATCGCTAGCACCGGATGGGTATCGTTGAGGTGGATGGCAATTTTGTCGGCCAGGTTGTCCCAGGTTTCATGCATCTGCCAGTGGCGATTGAGGATATCCTGCACCGTGGCGGAGACGAGAAAATACTCCTGGCGCAGACGCAGCTCGCGCCCGGAGTAGGTCGAGTCGTCGGGATAGAGCACGCGCGACACGTTCTCCGAGTGGTTTTTATCTTCCACCGCCGCGAAGTAGTCGCCCTGATTGAACTTGCCGAGGTTGATTTCGTTACTGGCCTGCGCGCCCCACAGCCGCAGCGTGTTGGTGGCATCGGTGTCGAAGCCAGGGATGATCTGATCGTAAGCCATCGCCACGATCTCTTCGGTCTCAACCCAGCGTACCCGGCTGCCTTCATGCTGCAACCGCCCGCCAAAACGCACTTTGTAGCGGGTATTAAAGCGCTGGAACTCCCATGGGTTGCCGTATTCCAGCCAGTAATCCGGCGATTCACGCTGCTGCCCGTCAACAATGTTCTGTTTGAACATGCCGTAATCGTAGCGAATGCCGTAGCCGCGCCCGGGCAGGCCCAGCGTGGCCAGCGAGTCGAGGAAGCAGGCCGCCAGCCGGCCAAGACCGCCGTTGCCGAGTCCGGGGTCGTTCTCTTCTTCCATCAGCTCGCTGAGGTCGAGTCCCATCTCATCCAGCGCCTGGTTGAGATCGTCATAGATGCCCATCGCCAGCAAGGCATTGCCCAGCGTACGCCCCATCAGGAACTCCATCGACAGGTAATAAACCTGGCGCACATCCTGCGACAGTTGCGCACGGCTGGAGCGCAGCCAGCGCTCCACCATGCGATCGCGTACCGCCAGCAGCGCGGCGTTCAGCCACTCATGCTTGTTGGCGATCGACGGATCTTTACCAATGGTAAACATCAGCTTATAGGCGATTGAGTGCTTGAGGGCGTCAACCGTCAGCGTGGGTGAGGCATAGGTGAAAGGTGCGTTCATATGCGGTATCCCAATCTCTCATTACAGCAAGCGTTGATAAAGATCGCGGTAGGCTTGTGCTGCCACCTGCCAACTAAAATCCATCCCCATCGCCTGGCGCTGAACATAACGCCAGAGTGAAGGACGGGACCATAAAACAAAAGCACGACGAATCGCGCGCAGCAGTGACCAGGCATTGCTGTCTTCGAAGCTGAAGCCGCTGGCTACGCCGTCGGCGAGGTTTTCCAGCGAGCTGTCCTGTACGGTATCCGCCAGTCCACCGGTGCGCCTGACCAGCGGCAGCGTGCCATATTTCAGGCCGTACAACTGCGTCAGACCGCACGGTTCGAAACGGCTGGGCACCATAATGACGTCCGCGCCACCGACAATGCGGTGCGAGAACGCTTCGTGATAACCAATTTGCACGCCGACGCTGCCCGGATGCTCAGCGGCTGCGGCGAGGAAGCCCTGCTGCAGTTCCGCATCGCCCTGACCTAGCAGCACCAGTTGCCCGCCCTGCGCCAGCAGTCCCGGCAGTGCTTCCAGCACCAGATCCAGCCCTTTCTGTTTGGTTAAACGGCTGATAACGCAGAACACAGGCACTTTGTCATCGACCTTCAGCCCCATGGCAATCTGCAGCTGACGTTTATTCTCCGCTTTGCTCTCCAGCGTGTCGCGGTCGTAGCGGGCGGTCAGCAACAGGTCATGTGCCGGATCCCAGATGCCGGGATCGACGCCGTTGAGAATACCGCTCAGCCGTCCTTCGCGCAGCCGCTGCTCCAGCAGCGCTTCCATGCCATAGCCAAACTCCGGCCGGGTGATCTCCAGCGCATAGGTCGGGCTGACCGCAGTTATATGATCGGCATAAAACAGGCCGGCCTTTAGGTAAGAAATCTGGCCGTAGAATTCCAGCCCGTGCATTTCAAAATAGGCGCGCGGGATCTGGATTTCGTCCAGATGTCGCGCGGAAAACAGCCCCTGATACGCCAGGTTATGCACGGTAAACACCGTTTTCGCCGGACGTCCGCGTGCGGCGATATAGGCCGGGGCCAGACCGGCGTGCCAGTCGTGCGCGTGCACGATGTCCGGCTGCCAGTAAGTATCCAGCCCGCTGGCCAGCTCGGCCGCCATCCAGCCGAGCAGCGCAAAGCGCAGGTAGTTATCGACATAGGCAAACTGCGACGTATCGTGGTACGGGCTGCCGGGACGATCGTACAGTCCCGGCGCATCAATCAAATATATCCCCACGCCGTTGAAGGGCCCAAACAGCAAGCGGACCGGCCCGGCAAAGGTTTGCAGCTCCGCCACCACTTCGGTATCAGGAATCCCTTTACGCAGATCCGGAAACGCCGGAATCAGCACCCGCGTGTCCATACCTTCGGCAATTTGTGCCTGAGGCAATGCGCCGACGACATCAGCCAGTCCGCCGGTTTTTAGCAGCGGGAAAAGCTCTGAACAGACATGTAAAACCTGCATCCTGAACCCCTATTGTGTTATCGCCCGCGTTCCACGCGGCAATGTTCTTTGCCTTTCGTCACTTACTGACCCGCAGCGGCCAATTTGGCCAGCATGGCGCGCGTCACCAGTACGATGCCCTCTTCTGAACGGTAAAAACGGCGACTATCCTCATCCGGATTTTCGCCAATCACCATGCCTTCCGGAATGACGCAGGCACGGTCTATGACGCAGCGACGCAAACGGCACGATCGCCCGATAACCACATCGGGCAGCAGCACCGCCGAATCAATATTGCAAAACGAGTTAACGCGCACGCGCGGGAACAGCACCGAATTCACCACCACCGAGCCGGAAATAATGCAGCCGCCGGAGACCAGCGAGTTCATGGTCATGCCGTGACTGCCGGATCGATCCTGGACAAATTTGGCCGGCGGCAGCGGCTCCATGTGGGTACGAATCGGCCATTCGTGGTCATACATATCGAGTTCGGGCGTCACCGAGGCCAGATCGAGGTTGGCGCGCCAGTAAGCTTCCAGCGTACCGACATCGCGCCAGTAAGGTTCCGCGTTTTCGTCGTTCTGTACGCACGACAGCGTGAAGGAGTGCGCGTAGGCTTCGCCGCTGGCGACGATCTTCGGCAGCAGATCTTTACCGAAATCGTGGCTCGAGTCGGCGATCTGCAAATCCTCCTCCAGCAGCTCATAGAGGTAATCGGCGTTGAACACGTAGATGCCCATGCTGGCCAGCGCTTTGCTTTCGTCGCCCGGCATGGACGGCGGCTGCGCCGGTTTCTCAACGAAATCGATTACATTGTTGTCCGCATCGACTGCCATCACGCCAAATGCGGTGGCCTCATGCAGCGGTACGGGCAGACAGGCGATGGTGCACTTAGCGCCACGATCGGCGTGGTCGAGCAGCATGCGCGAGTAATCCATTTTGTAGATGTGATCCCCGGCGAGAATCACGATGTACTGCGCGTTATAGCGGCGAATGATGTCGAGATTCTGCGTGACCGCATCGGCGGTACCGCGATACCAGTGTTCGGTCGAGGCGCGCTGCTGCGCCGGCAGCAGATCGACAAACTCATTCATCTCTTCGTTGAACAAGGACCAGCCGCGCTGAATGTGCTGCGTCAGCGTATGTGACTGATATTGGGTGATGACGCCGATGCGCCGAATCCCGGAGTTGATACAGTTGGAGAGCGCAAAGTCGATGATGCGGAACTTGCCGCCGAAGTGCACGGCAGGCTTGGCGCGTTTGGCGGTAAGATCTTTCAGGCGCGTACCGCGCCCGCCAGCAAGGATCAGGGCAACCGTCTGTGTAGGGAGCTGGCGCGCCAGCATCAGGGGGTCGTTTCTATCTAATTTCACCATGTCTGACTCCTTATGATTGCTTTAGGAACACACACACGCCGTGTGCGGGCCCGTGCCAGACAGTTGTCAGGATGGGGTTATCTTCCCCGGCGAAAGGAGGAATGGCTCGCCATTCTCCGTCTGGTAAGGCAAGGTCACTCACCGAATCCGTGGCGTTTATCGTTAGTAACCAGCGGCCGGAGAGCAGGATCTGCAGTCTGTGCATCCCCTGTTCCCACTCATCCCTTTCCAGTGGTTTGCCGCTGGCATTCAACCACTGCACGTTGCCATCGCCCTCCTGCCACCAGCTGTCCTGCGTCAGCGCGGGAATATGCTGACGCAGCCGGATTAACGCGGCAGTGAAGTCGACCAGTCCAAAATCATCCTGTTGCCAGTTCAGCCAGGTGAGCGGATTATCCTGACAGTACGCATTATTGTTGCCGTGCTGGCTGTGACCGCGTTCGTCACCGGCCAGCAGCATCGGCGTGCCCTGCGCCAGCAGCAGCGTGGTCAGCAATGCATGCACGCTGCGCCGCCGCCGCTCGACCACATCGAAGTTGCCCTGCAGCCCTTCAAAACCATGGTTATGGCTGAAATTACTGCTGCTGCCGTCGCGATTATCCTCGCCGTTGGCCTGATTATGCTTCTGGTTATAACTCACCACGTCACGCAGCGTGAAGCCGTCGTGCGCGGTGATCAGATTAATGCTGGCGTGCGGCAGACGCGCCGCGCGCTGAAATACATCGCTGGAGCCGGCAAAGCGGCGGGCAAAATCACCGTTACTCAACTCACCGTGCAGCCAGTAGCGGCGCGCCGTATCGCGAAAATGGTCGTTCCATTCGGCGAAGCCGGGCGGAAAGTTGCCCACCTGATAGCCGCCGGGGCCGATATCCCAGGGTTCAGCGATCAGCTTCACCTGCGACAGCACCGGGCAGGCCTGCATGGCCACAAACAGCGGCGCATCCTGGCGATAATCCGGCGTGCGCCCGAGCACGCTGGCCAAATCGAAACGAAAGCCGTCAACGTGGCAGGTTTGCACCCAGTAACGCAGCGCGCCCAGCGCCCAGTCAAGCACCTGCGGATCGCTGAGGTTCAGCGTATTACCGCAGCCGGTCCAGTTGTGATATTCACCGTTATCGCCCAGCCAGTAATAGCTGGCGTTGTCGACGCCGCGCAGCGACAGTGTCGGGCCAATCTCTTCCAGCTCGGCGCTGTGGTTGAACACCACGTCCAGAATCACTTCAATGCCCGCCGCGTGCAGCGCTTTTACCGCCTGCTGAAACTCCTGCAGCGGCGTCTGGCCCGCTTCACCCGCCGCGTAATGCGGATGCAGCGCCCACAGCGCAAACGGGTTGTAGCCCCAGTAGTTGCTCAGGCCGAGCCGTTGCAGGCGCGGCTCGCTGGCAAACGCGGCTATCGGCAGCAGCTCCAGCGCGGTGATACCCAGCCGGCGCAGATAGCTCACCATAGCAGGATGCCCCAGCGCCGCATATGTCCCGCGTAGCCTTTCCGGAATTTCCGGATGCTGCTGCGTCAGGCCGCGTACGTGTGCCTCGTAAATCACCGTCTTGCCCCACGGCGTGCGCGGCGCACAATCGTCCTGCCAGTCAAAATCGTCGGCGATCACCAGCGATTTGGGGGCAACGCCAGCGCTATCGGCATCATCCTGCTGCCACTCACCACCCAGCAGGCGCGCGTCGTCTGGCACCGCGCCGCATACCGCTTTGGCACAGGGATCGACCAGCAGTTTGGCCGGATTGAAACGATGACCGCGCTCTGGCTGCCACGGTCCATGCACGCGGTAGCCATAGCGCTGCCCCGGCTTTAGCGCCGGAACATAGCCGTGCCAGATATCACCGCTGCGCGCCGGCAGAGGGAAACGCTGCTCACTCCCCTGTTCATCAAACAGGCACAGCTCCACCCGCTCCGCGTGGCGCGAGAACAGCGTAAAGTTGACGCCGCGCCCGTCATAATGGGCACCCGGCGGTACCGGCTGGCCCGGCTGGAGCATCAATCGCCCTCCCGCACCAGCCACAGCGTGGCGAGCGGCGGCAGCGTCAGGCTTAGCGACTGTTCGCGCCCGTGGCTGGCGATGTCATCGGTATGGACGATACCGTGATTGCGCAGATCGCTGCCGTGATAATCATGCTGGTCGGTGTTCAGCACTTCGCGCCAGCCGCCGCGCTGATTCACGCCGAAGCGATAGTTGTGGCGCGGCACCGGCGTTAAGTTACTGGCGACGATCAGTTCGTTGCCCTCGCGGTCGCGGCGCACAAACACAAAGACCGAGTTTTCGTGATCGTCGACCACCAGCCACTCGAAGCCGCTGGCATCGAAATCGAGCTGATAGAGCGGCGAAAAGTGGCGATAGCTGTGGTTCAGGTCACGTACCAGTCGCTGCACGCCGTGGTGCCAGTTATCCAGCCCCTCCAGCAGATGCCAGTCGAGGCTGGTGTCGTAGTTCCATTCCCGACCCTGGGCGAATTCATTGCCCATAAACTGCAGTTTTTTGCCGGGAAAGCCCCACATCCAGCCGTAATAGGCGCGCAGGTTGGCAAATTTCTGCCAGGTATCACCCGGCATGCGGTCGAGGATCGACTTTTTGCCGTGTACCACTTCGTCGTGCGACAGCGGCAGCACGAAGTTTTCCGTGTAGTTGTACAGCATGCCGAAGGTCATCAGCTGATGATGGTAGCGGCGATGCACCGGATCGAGCTTCATGTAGTCGAGGGTGTCATGCATCCAGCCGAGGTTCCATTTGAACCAGAAGCCCAGGCCGCCATCTTCGGATGGCCGCGTCACGCCGGGATAATCGGTAGACTCTTCCGCCACGCTGATGCTGCCGGGTGCGGCGCGGCCCAGCGTGCGATTGGTATGGCGCAGGAAGGCAATGGCTTCGAGGTTTTCACGGCCGCCAAACTGGTTAGGTACCCACTCACCCTCTTTGCGGCTGTAGTCGCGATAGATCATCGACGCCACCGCATCGACGCGCAGGCCATCAATGCCGAAGCGCTCCATCCAGTACAACGCATTGCCGGAGAGATAGTTGCTGACCTCGCGCCGGCCAAAGTTGTAGATCAGCGTATTCCAGTCCTGATGGTAGCCTTCACGCGGATCGCTGTGCTCGTACAGCTCGGTACCGTCGAATTTGGCGAGGCCAAAATCGTCGCTGGGGAAATGGCCCGGCACCCAGTCGAGCAGCACGTTGAGACCTGCCTCGTGGGCAGCGGCGATAAAGTGACGAAACTCATCGCGCGTGCCGAAGCGGCGCGTCGGCGCGTACATGCCGAGCGGCTGATAGCCCCAGCTGCCGTCGAACGGATGCTCGTTGATCGGTAACAGTTCGATATGGGTAAACCCCATCTCTTTGACATAGGGCACCAGCTGTTCGGCCAGCTCTTTGTAACTCAGCCAGAAATTGTTGTCGGTGTGGCGACGCCACGAACCGAGATGCACCTCGTAAATGGAGATCGGCTGGTCAAAGCCGTTGGCGATTTTGCGCTGTGGCTGCATCTCCAGCTTCGGCGGCAGGCCGCAGATCATCGAGGCGGTCTGCGGACGCATTTGCGCCTCGAAGGCGAACGGATCGGCTTTGATGCGCATCTGACCGTGCGCATCAATGATCTCGAATTTGTACAGCTGGCCGTTAACCGCGCCGGGGACAAACAGCTCCCAGATGCCGAGTTCGCGGCGGAAACGCATCGGATGGCGGCGGCCATCCCAGAAGTTAAACTCGCCTACCACCGAAACGCGCTGCGCGTTCGGGGCCCAGACGGCGAAGCGCGTGCCGGCAACGCCATCAATGGTGGTGCCGTGCGCGCCGAGCGTTTCATACGGCCGCAGGTGCGTGCCTTCGGCCAGCAGCCAGGCATCCATCTCCGCCAGCAGCGGGCCAAAGCGGTAGGCATCGTCGATCAGGTTTTGCTGGCCGTGCCAGTTGACTGCCAGCTGGTAGCGAAACAGGTTTTTACGGCGCGGGATCACGCCGCTGAAGAAGCCGCGCGAATCAAGACATTTAAGCTGGGCGCATTTGCGGCCGGTGTTGGTTTCAATCACCCAGACTTCGGATGCATCCGGTAACAGCGCACGCACTTCGAGACCTTGTGTGGTCTGGTGCATCCCCAGTACTGAGAAGGGGTCGGCATAATTCCCGGCGAAAAGGGCATTGATCGCATGGCGATCGGGAAGCTCTGACATGACTTTCTTCCTATGATTTTTTGCGCAGGCGACCGGAGAGACAGGATTGTCGCTATAGGTGCGCTGCTTTTCATGAGCCATACATACAGCAGCAAGGAAGGACACCCTCCGTGGGAAAGATCCTGGCCGTGTACAACAACTATTCCATTCGCAAAGTAAAAACAGTTAACAACCGGCACATCACTGTTAAATCATAGCTTGGGGTTGGCAGAAGCCAGGGTGGAACGCAAAAAATTGTTATCGGGCGAGCAAAAAGGGGAAGCTGATCACTTGTCGGGCGCAATTTGGGTTAAGTTTTGCACTCCCGTGGAAAGAAAAAAGGCCGGGAAACCCCGGCCTGTCTGGATTCGCGCTGCGCTTAGTCGATCAGCAAACGCAGCATGCGACGCAGCGGTTCGGCAGCGCCCCACAGTAACTGATCGCCGACGGTGAAGGCCGACAGATACTCCGGCCCCATGTTCAGCTTACGCAGACGGCCCACCGGCGTGGTCAGCGTACCGGTCACCGCGGCAGGCGTCAGTTCACGCATGGTGATGTCGCGATCGTTCGGCACCACTTTCACCCACTCGTTGTGCGCGGCCAGCAGCTGTTCGATTTCGTTCAGCGGCACATCTTTCTTCAGCTTCAACGTGAACGCCTGGCTGTGGCAGCGCAACGCGCCGACGCGCACGCACAGGCCATCGACCGGAATGGTGTGACGGGTCGAGAGAATTTTGTTGGTCTCCGCCTGGCCTTTCCACTCTTCGCGGCTCTGGCCGTTGTCCAGCTGCTTGTCGATCCACGGGATCAGGCTGCCGGCCAGCGGTACGCCGAAGTTGTCGGTCGGCAGCGTGCCGGAACGGGTAAAGTCAGTCACGCTGCGCTCAATGTCGAGAATGGCGGAGGCCGGATTTTGCAGCGAAGTCGCAACGTGGTCGTGCAGCATGCCCATCTGGGTCAGCAGTTCGCGCATATGGCGCGCGCCGCCGCCGGAGGCCGCCTGATACGTCGCGACGGAGGCCCACTCGACCAGGTCGTTAGCGAACAGTCCGCCCAGCGACATCAGCATCAGGCTGACGGTGCAGTTACCGCCGACAAAGGTTTTGATGCCGCTGTCGAGGCCCTGACGAATCACCTGATGGTTGACCGGATCGAGAATAATGATGGCGTCATCTTTCATGCGCAGCGTGGAGGCCGCATCAATCCAGTAGCCCTGCCAGCCGCTCTCGCGCAGCTTCGGGTAGACTTCACTGGTATAATCGCCGCCCTGGCAGGTGATGATGATATCCAGCGCCTTCAGCGCCTCAATATCAAACGCATCCTGCAGCGCACCGGTCGACTTACCGCCAAACGTCGGCGCAGCCTGACCCAGTTGCGAGGTGGAGAAGAAGACCGGATTGATCACATCGAAATCGCGTTCTTCGCTCATACGTGACATCAGCACAGAGCCGACCATGCCACGCCAACCAACAAAACCTACATTCTTCATTTTCTGTCCGTCTCAGGAACTCGGGCCGGGGCCTGGGTGGTGCAAAAAAAGACCAGCGCCAGCAATGCGCCAGTCTGCGTAATAATCAGGTTTACCTATGACCCACAACTCTACAAAATGCAGCACTTCTGGCAAGTGAATTAATTCGATTGCGCTAACTTTTTCAGCAGTACAACTTATAACGGCTGTGGCCGACCTGAAGGGATGGTTTACCTCTGATGACTGAAATGATATCCGCGACCATACTATTGCTGTTGATTATGGACCCGCTGGGCAACCTGCCGATTTTCATGTCGGTGCTGAAGCACCTGGAGCCGAAGCGCCGCCGCGTAGTGCTGATGCGCGAGATGCTGATCGCCTTGATTCTGATGCTGCTGTTCCTGTTCGCCGGTGAACGCATCCTGGCGTTTCTTAATCTGCGCACCGAAACGGTATCGATTTCCGGCGGCATCATTCTGTTTTTGATCGCCATTCGCATGATTTTCCCGTCCGGCGAGACCAGCACCAGCGGCCTGCCCGCCGGCGAAGAGCCGTTCCTGGTGCCGCTGGCGATCCCGCTGGTCGCCGGGCCCTCACTGCTCGCTACCCTGATGCTGCTGTCACATCAGTATCCCAATCAGATGACGCATCTGGTCGGCGCCCTGCTGATTGCCTGGGGCGTCACGGTGGTGATTCTGCTAATGTCCGGCCTGTTCCTGCGCCTGCTGGGGGATAAAGGCGTCAACGCGCTGGAGCGATTAATGGGTTTGATCCTGATTATGCTGGCGACGCAGATGTTCCTGGACGGGATTCGGGTTTACCTGAAGCTATAGCGTTTCGCATGGTGGCGGCGCTAATTAATAATACCAGGAATGGCATGATTCAACACATGTTATTGCCTGGTATTTAATAGACAACATTCAGGTTCACAACACGCGTTATCCGTTTTATCGTAAAATCTCTACTTTACGTGTTTTTCGACGGTGAACAGCTTGCTGTCTCTCATCATTTTTGTGGTGGTTAGAATAAAATGGCGCTGACTCTCTTATTAACATCCATAAAGAATGGATTGATTAAGACATTTGATTATAGTGGCAAAGATAGCCGCTTATGCTACATCATTTTTATGATGTTCCAGATTATCTGGTTTTGTTGTTATCTCAGTGTGTTCGCTTCACCCACGAATGAAATAGCATGGATTCCTTTACTGCTTTTCGTTCTGCCATCGCTGGCTTGTGGCAGCAGAAGAATAAACGATGCGGGATATTCACGGGGAGTATTTATTCTTTTGATCGTTGCGCCTTATTTACTGTTTCCTTTTCTGGCTTTTCCTGCATCAGTAAAAAAAGAATAAATCGGGCTGGCCCGTGTAGGGGTTCCTGGTGCTTGCATATTTATATGAGGTGAGGATTAGTGCGCCAGTGGAATATTTTTGAATGACTATTTATGACGCCACGCTGCCCGTTGAGTGTTTGCGGTCGCCATGAATGGCGACCCTACAAGATTATTGCGCGTTTTTACAGAGGGCGCATTTATTGCGCCCTCGGCAAGGTTATCGCGTGTTTTTTGTAGGGTGCGCATTTATGCGCACCGGCATCAACAGGACGATGGTGCGTAACCGATCGTCATTGATGACCACCGGTACGCATGCCCCGTTATTTCTGCTTCTTCTCAATCGTTTTACCCGACCAGTAACCCGCCAGCAGCGAACCGGAGAGGTTGTGCCACACCGAGAACAGTGCGCCGGGCAGCGCGGCCAGCGGTGAGAAGTAAAGTTTGCCCAGCGTGGCCGCCAGTCCGGAATTCTGCATACCGACTTCCAGCGCCAGCGTGCGGCAGGTGGATTCGTCAAAGCCAAACAGCTTGCCACCCCAGTAGCCGCCGAGCAGCCCAATGGCGTTGTGCAGGATTACCGCCGCGATCACCATCAGCCCTACCGAGCCGATAAAGCCCTGGCTACCGGCGACCACCGCGCTAATGATAAGCAGAATACACACCATCGAAAACGCCGGCAGATACGGCTCAACACGGCGCACCACGCTGTTCATAGAGTGGTGAATAATCAGGCCAAGCCCAATCGGGATCACCACGATTTTGACGATGCTGAGCAGCATGCCCACCACATCGACCTGAATGTGCGTATCTACGTAGAAGCGCGTCAGCAGCGGCGTCGCGAACACGCCCACCAGCGCCGAAACCGACGAGATGGTCACCGACAGCGCCACGTCGCCCTTCGCCAGATAAATCATCACGTTCGAGGCTGTCCCGCTGGCCACGCTGCCGACCAGAATCATCCCGGCGGCCAGATCCGGCGGCATCTGGAACAGTTTCGCCAGCGCCCAGGCCGCCAGCGGCATTACCAGATAGTGCAGGAACGTGCCGGCAATCACCGGCGCCGGACGCACCAGCACGCGTTTAAAATCGTCAATGTTGAGCGTCACGCCCATGCCGAACATGATCAGCATCAGCAGGTAGGTTACCCACGGCCGATGCCGAGGAAGGTGGACGGCGAATAATAGGCTGCAACGGACAGCAGTACGGCCCAGAGCGGAAACAGGCGGGTGAGTTTGGCGAGCATGAAGAAATGTCCTTAGCGTTTTACTTAATTGGTTTTTTGCCACAGATGAAACGGCGCGCGGGGAACGAACCGCAGCGACCTGCGCCGGATCATAACATTTCATTATCATAAGCGTGGCCGACGACAGAAAATGCCTATCGGCTGCTAAAGATCGCCAGGCAGGCATAGGCATTCCGCTGGCATTTGTCCGAAATAGCGTCAGGCTGAACGGCAGAGATAAAAAAAGCCGGACATTGTCCGGCTTCAGGTGGCTTATGCGTCAATTAAGATTCGAACAGATTCTTATGCAGCGCGCGCACCACTTCTTCCGCATCCGGCGTTGGCACCAGGAAGCACAGGTTGTAGCTGCTTGCGCCGTAGCAAATCATGCGCAGGTTAAACGGCTCCAGCGCGCCGAACACCTCTTTGCCGACGCCGCAGGCTTTCGACAGGTTGTTGCCGATGATCGCCACCAGCGCCAGATTCTCTTCCACTTCTACCCGGCACAGGGAAGAGAGCTCGGTCAGCAGCGCCTGGGTCAGCAGACTGTCGGCGGTGCTGGTTGAACCGGTGGTATCCAGCGTCAGCGCCACGCTCACTTCCGAGGTGGTAACCAGATCAACCGAAATACTGTGGCGCGCCAGGATAGCAAACACTTCCGCCAGGAAGCCGTGCGCGTGCAGCATGTTCAGACTGTGCAGCGTCAGCAGCGTCTGTTTGCGCCGCAGTGCCAGCGCGCGGAACAGCGGCGGATTTTTAGTCTCGTTGCAGACGCGCGTGCCGCCCGCAGCCGGATCTTTACTGGAGCCGACAAACACCGGAATATCACTGCGCACCGCCGGCAGCAGCGTCGCCGGATGCAGCACTTTCGCACCGAAGATCGCCATCTCCGCCGCTTCTTCAAAGGTGATCTCTTCGATGCGTTTCGCCTGCGGCACCACGCGTGGGTCGGTGGTGTAGATGCCCGCCACGTCGGTCCAGATATCCACACGCGTCGCCTGCAGCGCTTCGCCGAGCAGCGCAGCGGTGTAATCGCTGCCGCCACGGCCCAGCGTGGTGGTGCGGCCTTTGCCTTCGCTGCCGATGAAGCCCTGCGTGATCACCAGCGCTTCTGCGGTGCGCGGCTGCAGCTGAGCCGCTGCCAGCGTTTTCAGCTCGGCCACATCCGGCTCGGCGCGGCCAAAACGGTCGCTGGTGCGCATCACTTTGCGTACGTCAAACCACTCGGCATTCACCTGGCGCTCGCGCAGAATCTCCACAAACAGCAGGCTCGACATCAGTTCGCCGTGGCTCACCAGCTCATCGGTCAGCGCGGTCGAACGGGCTAATGCCGCCGCTTCCGCCAGCATGATGATGTTCTCCAGCATGCGATCAATCTCCTGACGGATGACGTCCGGCGACTGCAGGCGATCGATGATGGCGTATTGAATGGTGCGGATTTGATCCAGCAGATAAGCGCGCTGCTCGAGTTCCTGGCCTTCAGCCAGCGAAACCAGCAGGTTAGTCACGCCCGCCGAGGCAGAGAGCACCACCAGACGGGTATTGGCATCAGACAGCACGACGTCCGCGCTGCGGTTCATGGCATCGAAATCGGCAACGCTGGTGCCGCCAAATTTTGCCACGATCAACGATTGAGACATGTAACAAAACCTCGTGTCAGGTTATCTCCTCCCATTCGCGGAAGAGAAGATCGGGTAACAGCCTTGGCACAAGAGAAGAGCAGAATTGGACAGACAAGATCAGGAGATGAGTCACCAAAAGCACTTCACCTTGCGAAACGTCCGACTGCGGACGCTTCTGGTGACAACCCAGAGGATTCAGCCCCTGCAGCCGACAGCACAACACTCCGCGTGTTGCACCACCTCGGCGTCGCACCCCCTGATGTGTTCTCGCTGGATACGGATCCTCAAACACACTGCCTGGGCGACGCGCCTCTTCTGGCTTGCACCCGGAGGTGCAAGTCGCGCGCACAAAATACTGATTAATTGTTCCGCTGTCCAGCCTTGCGGCGCCGGGAAAATTCATTTTTACACTTATGCAGCGCATTGCTAAACAAACCCGGAAGCCGCCAGCCGCCTAAAGTAGTCAGCGGTGCGAAAAAACCGGTGTTTTGCTGATGCCGCGCAGAGTAATGCGCGGCGAACCGGCCGACAATCGCCGCCGGATTTACCTGAAACGCTGCGGCTGGCGTCACAAATTTTTTCCTTTCAGTTGCAACTGTGGTCATACTGAAACGCGTGCAAGCCGTAACAAATGCTCAGCATGCCGGGCCAGACAGGATGCGCCCGGATGGAATGACGGTTCTTATATCAACAAGA
Source organism: Pantoea sp. B270 (assembly GCF_018726825.1). Lineage (NCBI taxonomy): Bacteria > Pseudomonadati > Pseudomonadota > Gammaproteobacteria > Enterobacterales > Erwiniaceae > Pantoea > Pantoea sp. B270. Next base: position 2,906,294 of record NZ_JAHCSX010000001.1, on the reverse strand, counting down.
GTGTTGCCATGAAAAATATCAATCCGACACAAACCGCAGCCTGGAAAGCGCTGCAGCAGCATTTTGATCAGATGAAATCGGTAGAGATTGCAGACCTGTTTGCGCAGGATGCCGATCGTTTTGCGAAATTCTCTGCCACCTTTGATGATCAGATGCTGGTGGATTTCTCAAAAAACCGCATCACCCAGGAAACCCTCGACAAACTCCAGGCGCTGGCGAAAGAGACCGATCTGGCGGGCGCCATCAAATCCATGTTCTCCGGTGAGAAGATTAACCGCACCGAAGATCGCGCCGTGCTGCATGTGGCCCTGCGCAACCGCAGCAACACACCAATCCTCGTGGATGGCAAAGATGTAATGCCGGAAGTGAACGCGGTGCTGGCGAAGATGAAAGCCTTCTCAGAGCGCATCATCAGCGGCGAGTGGAAAGGCTACACCGGCAAGCCGATTACTGACGTGGTGAACATCGGTATCGGCGGTTCAGACCTCGGCCCGTTCATGGTGACCGAAGCGCTGCGTCCGTATAAAAACCACCTCAACATGCACTTTGTTTCCAATGTTGATGGCACGCACATTGCCGAAACGCTGAAACCGCTTAGCCCGGAAACCACGCTGTTCCTCGTGGCGTCGAAAACCTTTACCACGCAGGAAACCATGACCAACGCCCACAGCGCGCGCGACTGGTTCCTGAACACCGCCGGCGATCAGCAGCACGTGGCGAAGCACTTTGCCGCGCTCTCAACCAACGCGAAAGCGGTCGGCGAATTTGGTATTGATACCGCCAACATGTTCGAGTTCTGGGACTGGGTCGGTGGCCGCTACTCACTGTGGTCCGCCATCGGTCTGTCGATCATCCTGTCCATCGGCTTCGAGAACTTCGAACAGCTGCTGAGCGGCGCGCATGCCATGGACCAGCACTTTGCGAACACGCCGGCGGAGCAAAACCTGCCGGTGCTGCTGGCGCTGATCGGTATCTGGTACAACAACTTCTTCGGTGCCGAAACTGAAGCGATTCTGCCGTACGACCAGTACATGCACCGTTTTGCCGCTTACTTCCAGCAGGGCAACATGGAGTCCAACGGTAAGTACGTCGACCGCGACGGCAACCCGGTGGATTACCAGACTGGCCCAATTATCTGGGGTGAACCCGGCACCAACGGGCAGCACGCGTTTTATCAGCTGATCCATCAGGGTACCAAGCTGATTCCATGCGACTTCATTGCGCCGGCGCAGACCCACAACGCGCTGGCCGATCACCACCAGAAGCTGCTTTCCAACTTCTTTGCTCAGACCGAAGCGCTGGCGTTTGGTAAAGCCCGCGAGGTGGTAGAGAAAGAGTTTACCGATGCCGGTAAATCGGCGGAGTCCGTCGCGCATATCGTGCCGTTCAAGGTGTTTGAAGGTAACCGTCCGACCAACTCGATTCTGCTGCGTGAAATCACTCCGTTCAGCCTCGGCGCGCTGATTGCGCTGTACGAGCACAAGATCTTCACTCAGGGCGCGATTCTCAACATCTTCACCTTCGATCAGTGGGGCGTTGAGCTGGGCAAACAGCTGGCTAACCGCATTTTGCCGGAGCTGGAAAACGATGCGCAGATTAACAGCCATGATAGCTCCACCAATGGCTTAATTAATCGCTACAAATCCTGGCGTTAATTTCACTCCCAGGCTCATCAGGCGGCAGCACATGCCGCCTTTTTTTTGCTCCGATCAACTGCCCCGCCGTAAATAAGCGGATTTTGCTGCCACGCTGCGGTTAGATAATTCTTAAAATGGCCTAAGGAAAATCGGAAGATGCCATCATGAGTGGCGGGCTCATCTGATAAAAAATGGATCTGATTTATCCGCCTCACCCACCTAAGCAACTGATTAAATTTGTCTTTCTATTTTAACCCTTTCAGGAAAATCTGATTATTCCTATTCCGTGCCATTTTTTAATGCAAAAGTGAAAAATGCTGCTGTGCTATAACGTCCTGCGCAAATATTCCAGCCAGCGAAAAAAGCGCAATTAAAAAAAGCAGCTAACGCCAATTCGCCTTATTTATCACCAGAAATGTCCTGCTTAATCCCCCTCTTTTTCTGGCGCTGAACTCTGGTAATTTGTTGCCCTATACTGAACGCGCCTTCAAGGCTGCCCTGAATACTTCCCCGCTGTCGCCCGGCGGCCCGGGAAACATTATTGCGCGCTGACCACGGTTAGCCAGCTGCATGCGGCCCAGCGGCCATCGGACGGCAGCGTACGGTATGACGGGTAATATCCTTCATTCACGTTTTATCAAGATGCAGGAAACGTTGTTATGAAAAAACTGATGGTTGCCGGTGCAGCCTTACTTTACGTTGCCGTTTCTTCCGCTGCGATTGCCGCACCGGAAGAAGCCGGTGCTGCAGCAGGCGCGCAGGCGGGAGCAATCTCGACCGGTGCGACCACCGCTGTGGGTATCGGCGCACTCGGTGCGTTAGTGGGTCTCGGCGTTGCCGCTGCTGGCGGTGGCGACGGTGCAAATACCGGTACAACAACCACTACCACAACGAGCACCACTCGTTGATGTAGCACCTTTAAACATAACCACACAGTCGTGTGGTTATTTTTTGTTTTTTTGCCTCTATTGAGACAGGGATACACAGTGCGCCGACTCTCTTTGCTGCTTCTTTGCCTGTTGCTGCAGGCTTGCACACAAACGCAAAAAGGCCTCGAACAGACCGTGATGCTCGCCATCAGCGGTCCGGACGATGTCACCGTCAGCGATGAACAAATCGCTAACCTGCCCTATGCCAGCCTGTATGCGCGCGTCGACAACGGTCCGCGCATCTTTGTGGTGCTGGGCTACCTGGAAAACGGCCAGCAGAAATGGGTAACCCAGGATAAAGCCATGCTGGTGATGCAGCACGGCCGCCTGGTGAAAACCCTCGGTCTGCGCGACAACCTGCAGGCCGTCAGTAACCTGGCGCAGGATCCGCTGGCCGATGCGCTGCGGCTGCAAAATGGCGCGCAGTGGACGCGCGTCGTGCAGTGGCGCGAGCAGGACAACGTGCGCGCCGCCACCGCCCACTCCACCTTTCAGCGCGGCGACGATGAAGTGCTGAACCTCGCCGGCGAGCGGGTGCCCTGCCGCGTCTGGCACGAAACGGTTGAGATGGAGAGCCCCGGCGTCAGCTGGCAGAACACCTTCTGGATCGATAACCGCGACGGTACGGTGCTGCAGGCGCAGCAGATGCTGGCGGCTGACCAGTTCCCGATTGCAACCACCCTTCTGAAGCCGGCAAAATCATGAAAAAAATCAATTCTTTGCTGGCGGCACTCGCCCTCACGGCGGCCAGCCACGCGCTGGCGGATAGCCAGGTGACGGTACACCCTGCGCACGATCAGCGCAGTTTCCAGATCGATCATGCCAGCACCCTGAGTGAACTGGTAACGAACCCGGCGCTGCACAGCTGGTGGCCGGGCACGGTGATTGCCGAACGCGGTGCGACCGCCGTGGCGCAGCAGCAGCACGCTCAGCTGCTGGCGGATCTGCGCGCCTGGCAGGCCGACAGCGGTACTTCACTGGCCGCGACCATCGGCAGCGTAATCCAGCAGCTCAGCGCCCTGCAGGTTACCGGGCGCCAGTTTACTTCGCTCGATCCCGACTGGGTGCGGCTGCGTCCGGAAGCCAACCGTAAACTGCAGGGCAGCTACGACCTGTACATCGTGGCAGCGCCGACGCAGGTACGGGTGATGGGCGCACTCAGCCATCCCGGCAGTGAGAGCTGGCAGCCAGGACGCACGGTGCGTGACTACCTCGCGCCGCATGCGCGTTTATCGGGTGCCGAGCGCAGCGTGGCCACGGTGATTGCGCCGTCAGGTGAGACGCAGCAGGTGCCGATCGCTTACTGGAATCAGCGGCATGTTGAAGTCGAGCCTGGCAGCATCATCTGGCTGGGCTTTTCCACATGGAGCCTGCCCTGGGGCCAGCCTGATTTGAATGCGCGCATGCTTTCCGTTCTGACTCACCGGATGCCAGACTGATGAAAAAACAATTACTCCTCAGCCTGTTGGCTGCTTCTGTCGCCGCCGCATGCCAGGTGCAGGCGGAAACCTGGCCGGAACCGGTCGGTCCTTCACAATCTGATTTTGGCGGCGTGGGCCTGATGCAAACGCCGACCGCGCGCATGGCAAAAGAGGGCGAATTTAGCCTGAACTTCCGCGATAACGATCAATATCGTTACTATTCTGCGTCATTGCAGCTGTTCCCGTGGCTGGAAACCACGGTGCGCTATACCGACGTACGCACCCGCCGCTACAGTGCGGTGGAAGGCTTCAGCGGCAACCAGAGCTATAAAGACAAAGCCTTCGACCTGAAGCTGCGCCTGTGGCAGGAGAGCTTCTGGCTGCCGGAAGTGGCGGTGGGTTCGCGCGATTTGGGCGGTACCGGCCTGTTCGACAGCGAATATCTGGTGGCGAGTAAAGCCTGGGGACCGTTTGATTTCAGCCTCGGCCTGGGCTGGGGCTATCTCGGCAACAGCGGCACCATCAAAAACCCGTTCTGCTCCTACAGCGATAGCTTCTGCAGCCGCACCGGCGGCGGTTCGGCGGGTTCCATTAACGGCTCCCAGATGTTCCACGGCCCGGCGGCACTGTTTGGTGGCATCGAATACCAGACGCCGTGGCAGCCGCTGCGCCTCAAGCTGGAGTATGAAGGCAACGATTATCAGGACGATTTTGCCGGCCGGCTGGAGCAGCGCAGTAAGGTCAACGTTGGCGCAATCTATCGCCTTACCGACTGGGCGGATATCAACGCCAGCTACGAGCGCGGCAATACCTTTATGTTTGGCGTGACCGTACGCACCAACTTTAATTCGTTACACCAGTCGCACCTTGATAGCGCAAAACCGGCTTATCAGCCACAGCCGCAGGGCGATCTGCTGCAGCCGACGGTGGTCGCTAATCAGCTTACCGATCTGAAATACAATGCCGGACTGGATGGTCCGCGCATCCAGACCAAAGGCCGCACGCTATACGTTTCCGGTGAGCAGACCAAATATCGCGACACGCGCGAAGGCGTTGACCGCGCTAACCGCATCATCATGAACAATCTGCCGGCGGGCATTGATACGATTGAAGTCACCGAGTCGCGCTTTAACATGCCGCAGGTCACCACGCGCACCGATGTGGTCAGCCTGAATAACGAACTGCGCGGCTATCCGCTCGGTCACGAGCAGCCGCTGCAGCAGACGCGTGAAGAACCTATCGATCCGGGCACCACCGAACAGGGCTATTTCATCCGTAAGGATCGCCTTAACTACAGCCTGTCGCCGGTGCTGAACCAGTCGGTCGGCGGTCCGGAAAGCTTCTACATGTATCAGCTCGGCGTAATGGGCAATGTCGATTACTGGCTGACCGATCACTGGCTGATTGGCGGCAGCCTGTTTGGCAACATCGCCAACAACTATGACAAGTTCAACTACAACGGCGCGCCAGCCGACTCGACGCTGCCGCGCGTGCGCACCCACATTCGCGACTACGTGGAGAACAACGTTTACGTGAATGATCTGCAGGCCAACTACATGCGCTATCTCGGCAATGGCTTCTACGGCCAGGTGTACGGTGGCTATCTGGAAACCATGTACGGCGGCGTGGGCGGCGAGCTGTTGTATCGCCCGGTGGACAGCAACTGGGCTTTCGGTCTCGATGCGAACTACGTGAAGCAGCGTGACTGGGACAACATGATGCAGTTCACCGACTATAAGGCGCCGACCGGGCACCTTACCGCTTACTGGCGTCCGTGGTTCATGCAGGATGTGCTGGTGAAAGCCAGCGTCGGTGAATATCTGGCGAAGGACAAAGGGGTCACGCTGGATGTGTCGAAGCGCTTTGACAGCGGCGTAATGGTCGGCTTCTACGCCACCAAAACCAACGTGTCAGCCGAAGCGTATGGCGAAGGGGATTTCACCAAAGGTTTCTATATTTCGATTCCGATGGATCTGTTTACCGTCACGCCAACCCGTGGCCGTGCGCAGGTGAACTGGGTGCCGCTGACGCGTGACGGTGGTCAGATGCTGGGCCGTAAGTACCAGCTGTACGATCTGACCGCCGATCGCGATGCGCGTTTTAATTAAATCGTAGCGCGGGGTTAAACCCGCGCCGGTTTTAAAAAAACGCGCGATGAATCGCGCCGCTACAGAGTGTGCACGTATTTGTAGCGGCGCAATTTATTGCGCAAACAATATGGCACATTTGATTGCGCGCGCTCTGCGCCGGCAATTCATCAATCCGCGTCGTAGCCTAAATTCGGTGCCAGCCAGCGCTCCACGTCGCTGACGCTCATGCCTTTACGCGCCGCGTAATCTTCCACCTGATCGCGCTGAATCTGCGCCACGGCGAAATACTTACTCTCCGGATGACTAAAATACCAGCCGGACACCGCGGCACCGGGCCACATGGCAAAAGATTCGGTCAGCTTCATGCCGGTGTGATGCTCCACATCCAGCAGCTGCCAGATTTGTGCCTTCTCGGTGTGTTCCGGACAGGCCGGATAGCCCGGCGCCGGACGAATGCCCTGGTAATTTTCGCGAATCAGCTCGTCGTTGCTGAGATTTTCATGGGCGGCATAGCCCCAGATCACCTTACGCACGCGCTCATGCAGGTATTCGGCAAACGCCTCCGCCAGGCGATCCGCCACCGCTTTCACCATGATTTTGTTGTAATCATCGTGCTGCTGGTCGAACGCCGCCGCCAGCGCATCCTCCTCCAGCCCGCCGGTGACGGCAAACGCGCCGAGATAATCCGCTTTACCACTGGATTTCGGCGCCACGAAGTCCGCCAGACAGTAGTTAGCGAAGTCGGTTTTTTCCGTTTGCTGACGTAAATGATGGCTGACGCACAGCACTTCGTGCCGGGTCTCGTCACGGTAGATTTCAATGTCGTCGCCAACCCGGTTAGCCGGGAAAATACCGACCACGCCGCGCGGCCTGAGCGTACCCTGCGCGCTGAGGTTATCCAGCATCGCATTGGCATCGGCAAACAGCCGCGTGGCTTCTTCGCCCACCACCCCATCTTCCAGGATACGCGGATATTTGCCGGCCAGCGACCAGGTCATAAAAAACGGCGTCCAGTCAATGTAGTTGCGCAGCGTATCGATACTGGCCTCCACTGCGCTGACGCCGGTACGATGCGCCACCGGTGGCGTGTAGCGTTGCCAGTCAATGACGTAATGATTATCGCGCGCGGCCTGTAGCGTGACCGGCGGCGTGCGCGGCTTTTTACGCGCGTGCTGAATCCGCACGGTCTCGTACTCCTTACGCGTGCGCGCCACAAACGCCTCTTTCAGCGTGGGCGACAGCAGCGAAGAGACCACGCCGACGGTGCGCGAGGCGTTCTGCACATAGACCGTCGGGCCGCTGTAATTCTGCTCAATCTTCACCGCCGTGTGCGCTTTCGAGGTGGTGGCCCCGCCAATCAGCAGCGGCAGCGTAAAGCCCTGGCGCTCCATCTCTTTCGCCACGTTCACCATCTCGTCGAGCGACGGGGTAATCAGGCCGGAAAGTCCGATGATGTCGGCGTTTTCCTCACGCGCGGTTTTCAGGATTTTGTCGCCCGGCACCATCACGCCCAGGTCGATGATTTCGTAGTTGTTACACTGCAGCACCACGCCAACAATGTTTTTGCCGATGTCGTGCACGTCGCCCTTTACCGTCGCCAGCACGATTTTACCGTTGCTGCGGCCGGCCTCTTTGCTCGCCTGGATAAAGGGTTCGAGGTAAGCCACCGCCTGCTTCATCACGCGCGCCGATTTCACCACCTGCGGCAGGAACATTTTGCCCTCGCCAAACAGATCGCCGACCACATTCATGCCGGACATCAGCGGCCCTTCAATGACTTCAATCGGCCGTGCCGCAGCCTGGCGCGCCTCTTCGGTGTCCTGCTCGATAAATTCGGTGATGCCTTTCACCAGCGAATATTCCAGCCGCTTCACCACGTCCCAGCTGCGCCATTCGGCCTGCTGCTTGTCCTGCTCACCCTCGCCTTTGTTGCCGCGATACTTCTCCGCCAGCGCCAGCAGTCGCTCGGTGCCATCGTCGCGCCGGTTGAGGATCACGTCCTCAACCGCATCGCGCAGCTCCGCCGGCAGATCGTCATAAATTGCCAGCTGACCGGCGTTGACGATGCCCATGTCCATACCGTTGCGGATGGCGTAGTAGAGGAACACCGCGTGAATCGCCTCACGCACCGGTTCGTTACCGCGGAACGAGAACGACACGTTGGAGACGCCGCCGGAGATCATCGCATGCGGCAGTTCGCGTTTGATGTCTTCACAGGCACCGATGAAATCCATCGCGTAGTTGTTGTGCTCTTCGATGCCGGTAGCCACGGCAAAGATATTGGGGTCGAAAATGATGTCTTCCGGCGGGAAACCAACCTCTTCGGTGAGGATGTGGTAGGCGCGGCGGCAGATCTCAATTTTGCGCGCGCGGGTGTCCGCCTGACCCACTTCGTCGAATGCCATCACTACCACCGCCGCGCCGTAGCGCCGCACTTTGCGCGCGTGTGCAATAAACGGCTCGATGCCCTCTTTCATTGAGATGGAGTTGACGATGCCTTTGCCCTGAATGCACTGCAGACCTTTCTCAATCACCTCCCATTTCGAGGAGTCGATCATGATCGGCACGCGCGCAATATCCGGCTCACCGGCAATCAGGTTGAGAAAGCGCACCATGGCCGCTTCCGCGTCCAGCATGCCTTCATCCATATTGATATCGATAATCTGCGCGCCGTTTTCCACCTGCTGGCGCGCCACGTCCAGCGCTTCGTTGTACTTCTCTTCTTTAATCAGGCGTTTAAATTTGGCCGAGCCGGTCACGTTAGTGCGCTCACCCACGTTGACGAACAGTGAATCGGCCTGAATATTGAGCGGTTCGAGGCCAGACAAACGGCAGGCGACGGCTATTTCCGGCAGCGGGCGCGGTGGCACGCCCTCGACCGCTGCCGCCATCGCCGCAATGTGCTGCGGCGTGGTGCCACAGCAGCCACCGATAATGTTGAGGAAACCGGCGCGCGCCCACTCGCCAATCTGCGCCGCCATCGTCGCCGCATCAAGGTCATATTCGCCGAAGGCATTCGGCAGACCGGCGTTAGGGTGGGCGCTGACATAGCCTTCGGCAATACGCGACAGCTCCTGCACATACTGGCGCAGTTCGTCCGGACCAAGCGCGCAGTTGAGGCCGAACGACAGCGGCTCCGCGTGGCGCAGTGAGTTGTAGAATCCTTCCGTGGTCTGGCCGGAGAGCGTGCGGCCTGACGCATCGGTAATGGTGCCGGAGATCATCAGCGGCAGCGTCACGCCCATCGCTTCCATCTCGCTCTGTACCGCATAGATCGCCGCTTTGGCATTCAGGGTATCGAACACCGTTTCGATCATAATGATGTCAGCACCGCCGCTAATCAGCGCATGGGTCGATTCGCGGTAGGCGTCCACCAGCTGATTGAAGGTGATGTTACGAAACGCGGGATCGTTGACGTCTGGCGAGATCGAGCAGGTGCGGTTGGTCGGGCCGAGCACGCCAGCAACGTAGCGCGGGCGGTCGGGCGTTTTTGCCGTCCACGCGTCGGCGCAGGCGCGCGCCAGTTTCGCCGCTTCGAAGTTGATCTCCGCCGACAGCGCGGCCATTTCATAGTCGGCCATGGCAATCGGGGTGGCGTTGAAGGTGTTGGTTTCGAGAATATCCGCGCCAGCCGCCAGGTAAGCATCGTGGATTTCGCGAATGACGTCCGGCTTACTCAGCACCAGCAGGTCATTATTGCCTTTCACATCGCACGACCAGTCAGCGAAGCGGCTGCCGCGAAAATCCTGCTCATCCAGTTTGTAACTCTGGATCATGGTGCCCATGCCACCGTCCAGAATCATGATGCGTTGTGCCAGCTGCTGCTGTAGCGTTGCGGTTTTATTGCTCACTCTTGCCCCATCCACGTCATTACGCTGGCTAAATGCCAGCCAGTCATACTGGCACAACTTTCAAATGAGCAAAAGTCACCCGTTTGCGACCACCGGCGGCAAAGTGACCAGCAGATCCGACCAGTCAGCCAGCGTTTGCATTCATACCATTAAAAACGAAAATGGTTTCCATACCTGCAATGACTGTGGAGATGTTATGGTAACCCCTGCGCCCGCGAAACGCGGCAAAAAACCCCGTACGGCTCCGGCGGCCAGTGCCCCTGCCGGCGGCCAGGTACAATCTCTGACGCGCGGGCTGCGTTTGCTGGAGCTGATTGCCGAATCACACGGTAGCGTGGCGCTGACCGAGCTGGCGCAACAGGCCGGGCTTCCCAACTCCACCACTCATCGCCTGCTGACCACCATGCAGCAGCAGGGATTTGTGCATCAGGTGGGCGACCTCGGTTTATGGACCATTGGCGCTCATGCCTTTGTGGTCGGCAGCAGTTTTCTGCAGAGCCGCAATCTGCTGGCGATCGTGCACCCGATTCTGCGCCGGCTGATGGAAGAAGCCGGCGAAACCGTGAATCTGGCGGTGCTGGATCTCAGTGATTATCAGGCGGTGATTATTGACCAGGTACAGTGCACCCAGCTGATGCGCATGTCAGCGCCGATTGGCGGCAAGTTGCCGATGCATGCGTCCGGTGCCGGCAAAGCGTTTCTCGCTCACCTCAGCGATGATCAGGTCACCGCCCTGCTGCATCAGAAGGGATTGCATCACTACACGCCGAAAACCCTGATGTCGCCGCATAGCCTGAAGGAGAATCTGGCGCTGATCCGTAAGATGGGTTTTTCGCACGACGACGAGGAGCACGCGCTCGGCCTGCGCTGTGTGGCGGCACCGATTTATGATGAACACGGCGAACCGTTTGCCGCCATCTCCATCTCCGGCCCGCTGGCGCGTATGACCGACGACCGCATTACCGAACTCGGGGCGCTGGTGATCCGCGCGGCGAAGCAGGTGACGCTGAGCTATGCCGGCCGCTAGGCGGCCACTGACGCGTAGCGCGCGCTGAAACGCTGTCCGGCGCGCCACGCCATCACCTCTTCAATATGCCCGGCACGGATCCGCGCCTGCAGTGCGCGCCACCAGCCGGGATCGAACAACTGCGGATGCAGCGCCTGCAGCAATTTTCCGGTCGCCGGTTCGCTGCACAGCGCGTAACGGAAGGTTTCCGGAAACACATCATCCGGCCCGACGCTGTACCACGGCTCGGCCTGCAGCTCATCCTCTTCGTAACGCGCCGCCGGAACATCGCGGAACACCAGCTCGGTCATCGGGCGGATTTCATCATAGTCGTAAAACACCACGCGGCCATGGCGCGTCATGCCGAAGTTTTTAAACAGCATATCGCCGGGGAAGATATTGGCCGCCGCCAGCTGACAAATCGCATCGCCGTACTCCTCAATGGCGTGCTGGCGCTGTTCCGGCGTCGCCTGCATTAACCACAGGTTAAGCGGCTGCATACGACGCTCCAGCCATAAGTGGCGGATGATCACGACGTCATCGCGTAGCTCGATTTTTTCCGGGATCTCGCGCTCAAACTCCGCCATCAGCGCCGCCGGAATACGCGCGCGCGGGATGGCGAAATGCTCAAACTCCTGGGTGTCGGCCATGCGCCCGACGCGGTCGTGCTCTTTGACCAGCCGGTAACAGGCGCGCACCTGCGCATCCGTCACCTCTTTTTGCGGCGCGAAGCGATCTTTAATCACCTTAAATACCCGATCAAAACCGGGCAGCGTGAATACCAGCATCACCATTCCGCGCACGCCGGGTGCGATAGTGAACGCTTCCTGACTGTGCGCCAGGTAATCCAGATATTCGCGGTAGCATTCGGTTTTACCATGTTTCTGGCAGCCAATCGCCATGTAGCGCTCGGCGAGGGTTTTGCCCGGCAAAATTGGCTGCAGCCAGGCCACCAGCGCGGCCGGCACCGGCGCGTACACCATAAAGTAGGCGCGGGCGAAGCCAAACACGATGCTGGCATCATTGCTGTCAGTGAGACAGGTATCAATCCACAACCGGCCGGCATCATCGCGCTGAATCGGCAGCAGACACGGCACGATTTCGCCCGCGCTCAGCTGTAGCCGCGCCACAATCCAGGCGGTTTTGTTGCGATAAAACAGCTCGCTGGCGACATCCAGCGTGGCATGGGCCAGCTGTGCCGCGCTGAACTGCTCGTGCAGGTGACGCACAATCCAGCCGATGTCGCGCGTCTGATCCTGCCACGTCAGCCGCAACGGAATGTCATTCAATACCTGACGCAGCGTCTCATGCCAGCTGTGCTGCGGCCGGTACAGGCGCGACAGCGGTCGCTGCGCCGGCGGCGCGGGCGCGTACGGCTGTGACGGCAGGATAAACAGCCGCTCAGGCAGTAAGTGGCTGTGCCCCAGCAAGCGACAATAGACAGAATTAAAAAAGCTTTCGGCAATTTCATGACGCGGATAGCCCGGCAGCAGTGTGGCATAATGGCTTTTCACCCGCAGCCAGAAGGCGTCATCCCAGTCGGCCATCTCGTTGAGGATGCGCAACTGATTGGCGACCAGCCCGACGTGATGATCGTACAAATGGATACGCGCTTTCATCGCCTGCTGCACCGCCTGCCAGTCCGCCTGTTCAAAGCGCTGCTGCGCGCCTGCGGTAATATCGAGAAAGCGACCGTACTGCGCATCAAAACCCTGCAGAATCGTGTGGGCGATAAGGGATTCTCTCGGTGACATCGGCAATCTCCGGCAAGCGTGAGCCAGTGAAGCGGTGCGCCATGCTGCGCACCGCGAGTACGCTGATCAGAACTGTGCGGCTTCGGTGGAGCCGGTCAGCGCGGTAACCGACGAGCTGCCACCCTGAATCACCGTGGTGATGCGATCAAAATAACCGGTGCCCACTTCCTGCTGATGTGCAGAGAAGGTATAGCCGCGTTCGCGTGCGGCAAATTCCGGCTGCTGCACCTTTTCCACGTAGTGGCGCATGCCTTCGCCCTGCGCATAAGCGTGCGCGAGGTCGAACATGTTGAACCACATGCTGTGGATACCCGCCAGGGTGATGAACTGAAAGCGGTAGCCCATTTCGCTCAGCGCCTGCTGGAAGCGGGCAATGGTGCGATCGTCGAGATTCTTCTTCCAGTTAAACGAAGGCGAGCAGTTGTAAGCCAGCAGCTTGCCGGGATACTGCGCGTGAATCGCCTCGGCGAAGCGCTGCGCCAGCGCCAGATCCGGCGTGGAAGTTTCGCACCACAGCACATCGGCATACGGCGCATACGCCAGGCCGCGGGCTATCGCCTGTTCGATACCGGCATGGGTGCGGAAGAAGCCTTCAGCGGTTCGTTCACCGGTAATAAACGGCGCATCGCGCTCGTCGCAATCGGAGGTAATCAGATCGGCAGCGTCGGCATCGGTGCGCGCAATCAGCACCGTGGGCACATCCATCACATCGGCCGCCAGCCGCGCCGCCACCAGTTTCTGAATCGCTTCCTGCGTCGGCACCAGAACTTTGCCGCCCATGTGCCCGCACTTCTTCACCGCCGCCAGCTGATCTTCAAAGTGCACCGCGCCGGCACCGGCCTGAATCATCGCTTTCATCAGCTCAAAAGCATTGAGAACCCCACCAAATCCGGCTTCCGCATCGGCGACAATCGGCAGGTAGTAATCGATAAAGCCGTCATCGTCCGGCGACAGCCCGCTCGCCCACTGGATTTGATCGGCGCGCTGAAAACTTTGGTTAATACGTTCCACCACGTTTGGCACCGAATTGACCGGGTACAGCGACTGGTCCGGATACATCTGCCCGGCCAGGTTTGCATCGGCCGCCACCTGCCAGCCGGAGAGATAAATCGCCTCAATGCCGGCTTTCGCCTGCTGCACCGCCTGCCCGCCGGTCAGGGCACCGAGGCTGTTGATATAGCCTTTGCGCGCCTCACCATTCAGGAGTGCCCACAGCTTTCTCGCGCCGCGATCCGCCAGCGTGCAGGCGGGATTGACGGAGCCGCGCAGGTTAATGACCTCTTCGGCACTGTAAGGACGGGTAATGCCCTGCCAGCGTGATGCCAGCCAGCTGTTTTCCAGTTGAGCGATCTGTTGGGTACGATTTGACATAGCAGTATCTCCAGAGTCAGGGCAGCAGGCGGTAGCCCGGCAGGGTGAGGAAAGGAACCAGTTGTTCGTCGGTGGTGATTTGCGCCATCAGCGCAGCCGCATCTTCATAGCGACCGGCGTCAAAGCGCGTGTCACCCAGGCTGTGGCGCAGGGCCGCCAGCTCTTCATCAAGAAACTGTTCGAACAGCGCGGCGGTCACCAGCTGACCATCGCTGAGGATTTGCTTGTGGTGAATCCACTGCCAGATGGAGGTGCGGGCAATCTCCGCGGTAGCGGCATCCTCCATCAGCCCATCAATAGGCACGCAGCCATTGCCGCTGATCCACGCTTCCAGATATTGCAGCGCAACGCGGATGTTGGCGCGCATCCCGGCTTCGGTGCGCTGACCACGGCACGGGCGCAGCAGGCGCTCGGCGGTGATCGGCGTATCCTGTTCACGACTGACGTGCAGCTGATTGGGGCGATCGCCCAGCTGACGGTCAAACTCTGCCATGGCGATATCCGCCAGGCCTGGATGCGCGACCCAGGTACCGTCATGGCCGTTGCCCGCTTCACGTGCTTTGTCCTCCTGCACTTTCTGCATCACCCAGGCGTTGCGTTCAGTGTCTTTGGCCGGGATGAGCGCCGACATGCCGCCCATCGCCAGCGCACCGCGCCGGTGACAGGTTTTGATCAGCAGGCGCGAATAAGCCTCGAGGAACGGCTGGTCCATGCTGATCTGCTGACGATCCGGCAGAATGCGGTCACCATGCTGGCCCAGCGTTTTGATGTAGCTGAAGATGTAATCCCAGCGACCACAGTTGAGGCCAACCACGTGATCGCGCAGTTCCCACAGGATCTCATCCATCTGGAATACCGCGGGCAACGTCTCGATCAATACCGTGGCTTTGATGGTGCCGCGCGGCAGATCGAAACGATCTTCACTGAAGCGGAAGATTTCCCGCCACCATGCCACTTCCGCCGCATGCTCGGTTTTCGGCAGATAGAACCACGGACCGTGGCCCTTATCCAGCAGCGCGGTGACGTTGTGAAACAGATAGAGCGCAAAGTCGAATAACCCGCCGGGAATGGCCCGATCGCGCCACTCAACATGCTTCTCATCCAGATGTAAGCCGCGAACCCGGCACATCAGCAGCGCCGGATCGGATCGTAACTGGTAGATCTTGCCGTTTTCGCTGGTGAAGCTCAGCGTGCCGTTAACCGCATCGCGCAGCGCCAGCTGGCCATCAAGCAGTTTTTGCCAGGTCGGTGCCAGAGAATCCTCAAAATCGGCCATGAACACTTTGACGTTAGCGTTCAGCGCGTTGATCACCATTTTGCGATCTGGCGGACCGGTGATTTCGACGCGGCGATCGCGCAGTAGCTGAGGAATGGGCCTCACCTGCCAGTCACTTTGCCGAATGGAAGCGGTTTCCGAATCGAAGTCTGGCAACGCCCCCTGATCGTAGCGCTGCTGGCGCTGCTGACGCGCTTTCAGCAGACGCTCGCGCTCGGGTGCAAAGCGCACTACCAGCGAGTGCAGGAAATCAATGGCTTCGGGCGTCAGCAGCTGCTTCTCCGCGTGGGTAAAGGGCTGGCTAAAGGTCAGTGTCGGGCTGATAACCGTGTCTGTCATGCGGGCTGCCTCCTGGTTTGATCCTTTTTCTAACGACAGGATCGGGCTGTAGGGTGTTTTTTAACCGGCAAGATCAGAGCATAATCATTTTTATTTTAATTTCAAAAACTATTTCCATTTTATTGTTTATTTGATTTTATTTATCTGATTTAACTGTAATTTAATCTCACGAAATAAAGGCAATACGTTCCATCATAGAAAAAAGGCAAAAAAAAGCCGCGATAACACGCGGCTGTCACGGCAGGTTTAAACGCGCTTTTAGCAGGCGTTTTACTCGAGCGTTGGATTCATGTGACGCAGATCGAATGGCGTAATCTGGTAGACGTAGTAGTTGAGCCAGTTGGAGAACAGCAGGTTGCCGTGGCTACGCCAGGTGGCGCGCGGCGGCAATTCCGGATTGTCCTGCGGGAAGTAGTTGAACGGCACCTCAGGGTGCAGGCCGGCTTCGTAGTCCCGATGGTACTCACCCGACAGCGTAAGAGCGTCATATTCCGGATGGCCGGTAACAAAGGCCAGGCGTTTGTCTTTACTCGCCATCAGATAGGCACCGGTGCTTTCCGATTCGGCAAACAGCTCAAGATCGGTGTAGTCACGGATCAGCTGGCTGGGGAAATCAGCATAGCGTGAATGCGGCGCGAGGAAGTTGTCATCAAATCCGCGCGTCAGCAGCGCGTGCGGATGAAGGATCTGATGCTCATAGACGCCAGACAGCTTGTTCTGTCGCGTCTGTTTAGGAATGCCATACAGGATGTTAAGCGCCGCCTGCACCGCCCAGCAAACGAACAGCGTAGAAGTGACGTGCTCTTTCGCCCAGTGCAGCACACGCTGAATCTGTGGCCAGTAGGCAACATCATTGAAATCAACCAGCCCCAGCGGCGCGCCAGTGACAATCAGGCCATCAAAGTTATCGTTAGCGATATCGTCGAAGTTGCAGTAGAAGTTGTTCAGATGCTCGCTTGGCGTGTTGCGCGACTCGCGGCTGTCGATGCGTAACAGCTGAACATCGATCTGCAGCGGCGAGTTAGAGAGCAGGCGCAGAAACTGGTTTTCGGTTTCAATTTTCTTAGGCATCAGGTTAAGGATCAACACTTTAAGCGGACGAATCTCCTGAACACTGGCGCGCGATGAAGTCATGACAAAGACATTCTCATTACGCAAAAAATTCACTGCCGGTAATTCGTCGGGGATCCTGATTGGCATAACCTGCTGACCTCTTGCTGATAACCATATAAACGTTTAGACATCCAGATGCCCGAGATTAGCCTGGCTGTCGCTGGATGTCGAGTCTTCATGCGGTTTATGAAAATGTTTCAGCATTGAGCGGCAATAGCCCCGAGCGCCGCGCGGTGAGCAGCAGGAATGAGGTCGGGAAAAAAGTGCGTTAGAATTTTTTCAGGATTAAATAAGTCGTTATGGAAGGGTTTTTAGCGGGAAATTTGCCGGAGTACGGACGTAAAAAAGCCCCGGACTCTCGTCCGGGGCTTCTTTACTGGTTTGATGCCTGGCAGTTCCCTACTCTCGCATGGGGAGGCCCCACACTACCATCGGCGCTACGGCGTTTCACTTCTGAGTTCGGCATGGGGTCAGGTGGGACCACCGCGCTGTTGCCGCCAGGCAAATTCTTTGTGCGCGAAACGAATCTTTTTCACTGATGCCGCGTTGCCCGTCCTCGCGCTACTCAGTCACATACTTCTGTATGCTCCCTCGTACCGTCTCGTCCGGCGCCTTGCCTCAGCGCAAAATCTTTCGTTTCCGCTAATTTTTCCGTCACAAGCTGAAAATTCTTTCGGTCTCTCGGACCAAAACGCCTCTGGCGTTGTAAGGTTAAGCCTCACGGGTCATTAGTACCGGTTAGCTCAACGCATCGCTGCGCTTACACACCCGGCCTATCAACGTCGTCGTCTTCAACGTCCCTTCAGGACCCTCAAGGGGTCAGGGAGAACTCATCTCGGGGCAAGTTTCGTGCTTAGATGCTTTCAGCACTTATCTCTTCCGCACTTAGCTACCGGGCAGTGCCATTGGCATGACAACCCGAACACCAGCGGTGCGTTCACTCCGGTCCTCTCGTACTAGGAGCAACCCCCCTCAATTCTCCAGCGCCCACGGCAGATAGGGACCGAACTGTCTCACGACGTTCTAAACCCAGCTCGCGTACCACTTTAAACGGCGAACAGCCGTACCCTTGGGACCTACTTCAGCCCCAGGATGTGATGAGCCGACATCGAGGTGCCAAACACCGCCGTCGATATGAACTCTTGGGCGGTATCAGCCTGTTATCCCCGGAGTACCTTTTATCCGTTGAGCGATGGCCCTTCCATTCAGAACCACCGGATCACTATGACCTGCTTTCGCACCTGCTCGAGCCGTCACTCTCGCAGTCAAGCTGGCTTATGCCATTGCACTAACCTCCTGATGTCCGACCAGGATTAGCCAACCTTCGTGCTCCTCCGTTACGCTTTGGGAGGAGACCGCCCCAGTCAAACTACCCACCAGACACTGTCCGCAGCCCGGATTACGGGCCTACGTTAGAACATCAAACATTAAAGGGTGGTATTTCAAGGTTGGCTCCACGCAGACTGGCGTCCACGCTTCAAAGCCTCCCACCTATCCTACACATCAAGGCTCAATGTTCAGTGTCAAGCTATAGTAAAGGTTCACGGGGTCTTTCCGTCTTGCCGCGGGTACACTGCATCTTCACAGCGATTTCAATTTCACTGAGTCTCGGGTGGAGACAGCCTGGCCATCATTACGCCATTCGTGCAGGTCGGAACTTACCCGACAAGGAATTTCGCTACCTTAGGACCGTTATAGTTACGGCCGCCGTTTACCGGGGCTTCGATCAAGAGCTTCTCCTTGCGGATAACCCCATCAATTAACCTTCCGGCACCGGGCAGGCGTCACACCGTATACGTCCACTTTCGTGTTTGCACAGTGCTGTGTTTTTAATAAACAGTTGCAGCCAGCTGGTATCTTCGACTGGCCTCGGCTCCGGGAGCAAGTCCCTTCACCTACGCGCCAGCGTGCCTTCTCCCGAAGTTACGGCACCATTTTGCCTAGTTCCTTCACCCGAGTTCTCTCAAGCGCCTTGGTATTCTCTACCTGACCACCTGTGTCGGTTTGGGGTACGATTTCGTGTTACCTGGAGCTTAGAGGCTTTTCCTGGAAGCAGGGCATCAGTTACTTCACCGCCGTAGCGGCTCGTCATCACGCCTCAGTGTTAAAGAAGACCGGATTTGCCTGGTCTTCACACCTGCACGCTTAAACCGGGACAACCGTCGCCCGGATAACCTAGCCTTCTCCGTCCCCCCTTCGCAGTAACACCAAGTACAGGAATATTAACCTGTTTCCCATCGACTACGCTTTTCAGCCTCGCCTTAGGGGTCGACTCACCCTGCCCCGATTAACGTTGGACAGGAACCCTTGGTCTTCCGGCGAGCGGGCTTTTCACCCGCTTTATCGTTACTTATGTCAGCATTCGCACTTCTGATACCTCCAGCATGCCTCACAGCACACCTTCAGCGGCTTACAGAACGCTCCCCTACCCAACAACACATAGTGTCGCTGCCGCAGCTTCGGTGCATGGTTTAGCCCCGTTACATCTTCCGCGCAGGCCGACTCGACCAGTGAGCTATTACGCTTTCTTTAAATGATGGCTGCTTCTAAGCCAACATCCTGGCTGTCTGTGCCTTCCCACATCGTTTCCCACTTAACCATGACTTTGGGACCTTAGCTGGCGGTCTGGGTTGTTTCCCTCTTCACGACGGACGTTAGCACCCGCCGTGTGTCTCCCGTGATAACATTCTCCGGTATTCGCAGTTTGCATCGGGTTGGTAAGCCGGGATGGCCCCCTAGCCGAAACAGTGCTCTACCCCCGGAGATGAGTTCACGAGGCGCTACCTAAATAGCTTTCGGGGAGAACCAGCTATCTCCCGGTTTGATTGGCCTTTCACCCCCAGCCACAAGTCATCCGCTAATTTTTCAACATTAGTCGGTTCGGTCCTCCAGTTAGTGTTACCCAACCTTCAACCTGCCCATGGCTAGATCACCGGGTTTCGGGTCTATACCCTGCAACTTAACGCCCAATTAAGACTCGGTTTCCCTTCGGCTCCCCTATGCGGTTAACCTTGCTACAGAATATAAGTCGCTGACCCATTATACAAAAGGTACGCAGTCACACCCTGAAGGTGCTCCCACTGCTTGTACGTACACGGTTTCAGGTTCTGTTTCACTCCCCTCGCCGGGGTTCTTTTCGCCTTTCCCTCACGGTACTGGTTCACTATCGGTCAGTCAGGAGTATTTAGCCTTGGAGGATGGTCCCCCCATGTTCAGACAGGATACCACGTGTCCCGCCCTACTCGTCGGACTCACAACCTGTGCATCTTCGTGTACGGGGCTGTCACCCGGTATCGCGCGACTTTCCAGACGCTTCCACTGATGCACAAGCTGATTCAGGTCCTGGGCTGCTCCCCGTTCGCTCGCCGCTACTGGGGGAATCTCGGTTGATTTCTTTTCCTCGGGGTACTTAGATGTTTCAGTTCCCCCGGTTCGCCTCGTTTGACTATGTATTCATCAAACGATGATGCACAGAGTGCACCGGGTTTCCCCATTCGGACATCGACGGCTGTAGCGGTTCATATCACCTTACCGTCGCTTTTCGCAGATTAGCACGTCCTTCATCGCCTCTGACTGCCAGGGCATCCACCGTGTACGCTTAGTCGCTTAACCTCACAACCCACAGACGTTTCATGTCCGGAATCACTGCGCTGGAAAAATGCTGCGTTGCAGCGGTGCTCGCCATGCTCACGTACGTCAGTACGCTCCGCTGGCTGTGCGCCGATGCGCCTTGCCTTTTTCCATGCTTGTTGATTCCTGCATTCCACATGGGGTGTGAAAATTTGAGAGACTCGAACACATCGTAAATTTCATTCTTATTACGGAGAATGAAAACGACGTGTCGTTTCAATTTTCAGCTTGTTCCGGATTGTTAAAGAGCAAATACTTCGCAGCATGCTTAATCAGCACACTCTGAAGTATTATCGGTAACGCCTTTCACTCATTACCAGCAAGTGGCGTCCCCTAGGGGATTCGAACCCCTGTTACCGCCGTGAAAGGGCGGTGTCCTAGGCCTCTAGACGAAGGGGACACTGAAGTCTCTTTCGTAAGACGCTTTGCTCATTACTTTTCTATCAGACAATCTGTGTGAGCACTTCGCGGGAAGGTATCTTCAGGTAAGGAGGTGATCCAACCGCAGGTTCCCCTACGGTTACCTTGTTACGACTTCACCCCAGTCATGAATCACAAAGTGGTAAGCGCCCTCCCGAAGGTTAAGCTACCTACTTCTTTTGCAACCCACTCCCATGGTGTGACGGGCGGTGTGTACAAGGCCCGGGAACGTATTCACCGTAGCATTCTGATCTACGATTACTAGCGATTCCGACTTCATGGAGTCGAGTTGCAGACTCCAATCCGGACTACGACGCACTTTATGAGGTCCGCTTGCTCTCGCGAGGTCGCTTCTCTTTGTATGCGCCATTGTAGCACGTGTGTAGCCCTGGCCGTAAGGGCCATGATGACTTGACGTCATCCCCACCTTCCTCCGGTTTATCACCGGCAGTCTCCTTTGAGTTCCCGGCCGAGCCGCTGGCAACAAAGGATAAGGGTTGCGCTCGTTGCGGGACTTAACCCAACATTTCACAACACGAGCTGACGACAGCCATGCAGCACCTGTCTCAGAGTTCCCGAAGGCACCAAAGCATCTCTGCTAAGTTCTCTGGATGTCAAGGCCAGGTAAGGTTCTTCGCGTTGCATCGAATTAAACCACATGCTCCACCGCTTGTGCGGGCCCCCGTCAATTCATTTGAGTTTTAACCTTGCGGCCGTACTCCCCAGGCGGTCGACTTAACGCGTTAGCTCCGGAAGCCACGCCTCAAGGGCACAACCTCCAAGTCGACATCGTTTACGGCGTGGACTACCAGGGTATCTAATCCTGTTTGCTCCCCACGCTTTCGCACCTGAGCGTCAGTCTTCGTCCAGGGGGCCGCCTTCGCCACCGGTATTCCTCCAGATCTCTACGCATTTCACCGCTACACCTGGAATTCTACCCCCCTCTACGAGACTCAAGCCTGCCAGTTTCAAATGCAGTTCCCAGGTTAAGCCCGGGGATTTCACATCTGACTTAACAGACCGCCTGCGTGCGCTTTACGCCCAGTAATTCCGATTAACGCTTGCACCCTCCGTATTACCGCGGCTGCTGGCACGGAGTTAGCCGGTGCTTCTTCTGCGGGTAACGTCAATCGGCGAGGTTATTAACCTCACCGCCTTCCTCCCCGCTGAAAGTACTTTACAACCCGAAGGCCTTCTTCATACACGCGGCATGGCTGCATCAGGCTTGCGCCCATTGTGCAATATTCCCCACTGCTGCCTCCCGTAGGAGTCTGGACCGTGTCTCAGTTCCAGTGTGGCTGGTCATCCTCTCAGACCAGCTAGGGATCGTCGCCTAGGTGAGCCATTACCCCACCTACTAGCTAATCCCATCTGGGCACATCCGATGGTGTGAGGCCCGAAGGTCCCCCACTTTGGTCTTGCGACGTTATGCGGTATTAGCTACCGTTTCCAGTAGTTATCCCCCTCCATCGGGCAGTTTCCCAGACATTACTCACCCGTCCGCCACTCGCCACCCAAAGAGCAAGCTCTTCTGTGCTGCCGTTCGACTTGCATGTGTTAGGCCTGCCGCCAGCGTTCAATCTGAGCCATGATCAAACTCTTCAATTTAAAGTTTGATTTGCTGCAACGAGTGCAGCGATGCTCTGTGAATTAAACTTCGTAATGAATTACGTGTTCACTCAGCAAAGACTTGATATTTTTTACGTCCGGAGACGCTGATATCAATCCTGCGAGTGCCCACACAGATTGTCTGATAAATTGTTAAAGAGCGGTGCGACGCGGCGTTCGGCCTGCTGTCGCGAGGTGGCGTATATTACGCTTTCCTCCTTCAGAGTCAAACACTTTTTTCAGCGTTTTTCTCCGGCGGAAGTTCTTAACGAAGCTTCCTGTCTACACCGCATTCCGTAAGTCGTTGTGCCGTGTCGATGGAGGCGCATTATAGGGAGTTGTTCGGCACGCGCAACCGCTAAATTCAATAAAAACAATCGTTCGCTGCATTCCACAGCAAAACCCCACCTTATACCCGGTTACACACAAAGTTATCCACATCTGCAGCCGGTAATAAATTTAGGCGAGCATCGCGCAAACGTTTTCGCTACAATGCCCCGCGACGTCAAGGATGCCCCTTTTGGGGCGTTACCTGAGGTAAATGTTCTCTTCTATATAGAGAGAGAAAGTTAAGCCTGATGTAACGCTCTTATTTACGCGAAACAAAGCCAAGGGATAAAACCACCATGCAACAACGTCGTCCTGTACGCCGCGCTCTGCTCAGTGTCTCTGACAAAGCCGGTATCCTCGAATTTGCTCAGGCCCTCTCCCATCGTGGTGTTGAGCTGCTCTCCACAGGTGGCACTGCGCGCCTGCTGGCAGATGCCGGCCTGCCCGTCACGGAAGTTTCTGACTACACCGGTTTCCCGGAAATGATGGATGGACGCGTCAAAACGCTGCACCCCAAAGTGCACGGTGGCATTCTGGGCCGCCGCGGCACCGATGATGCCATCATGGCCGAGCACGCCATCAATCCTATCGACATGGTGGTGGTGAACCTCTATCCCTTTGCCCAAACCGTGGCGAAAGCTGACTGCAGCTTGGAAGATGCCGTTGAGAACATTGATATCGGCGGCCCCACCATGGTGCGCTCGGCAGCCAAGAACCACAAAGACGTGGCGATCGTGGTAAAGAGCAGTGACTACGACGCGATCATCGCGGAGCTCGATGCCAACGAAAACTCCCTGACGCTGGAAACCCGTTTCGATCTGGCCATCAAAGCCTTTGAACACACCGCCGCTTACGACAGCATGATTGCCAACTACTTTGGCAGCCTGGTACCGGCCTATCACGGCGAAAGCACCGCGCCGGCCGGCCGCTTCCCGCGCACCCTGAACCTCAACTTTATTAAAAAGCAGGATATGCGTTACGGCGAGAACAGCCATCAGGACGCTGCTTTCTATATTGAAGAGCAAGTCAGCGAAGCGTCGGTCGCCACCGCACAGCAGCTGCAGGGCAAAGCGCTGTCCTACAACAATATTGCCGATACCGATGCGGCACTGGAGTGCGTCAAGGAGTTCAGCGAGCCAGCCTGCGTTATCGTCAAGCACGCTAACCCATGTGGCGTCGCCGCAGGCGATTCAATTCTTGCCGCCTACGAGCGCGCTTATAAAACCGATCCGACCTCGGCGTTCGGCGGCATCATCGCCTTTAACCGCGAGCTGGATGAAGCGACCGCCCAGGCGATCATCAGCCGTCAGTTCGTGGAAGTCATCATTGCGCCATCGGCCAGTGACGCTGCGCTGCGCGTAACCGCAGCCAAACAGAACGTCCGCGTGCTGGTGTGCGGTCAGTGGCAGAGCCGCGTGGCCGGTCTCGACTTCAAACGCGTCAACGGCGGCCTGCTGGTTCAGGATCGCGATCTCGGTATGGTCGATGCCAGCCAGCTGCGCGTGGTCAGCCAACGTCAGCCGACCGAACAGGAACTGCGTGACGCGCTGTTCTGCTGGAAAGTGGCGAAGTTCGTTAAATCCAACGCCATTGTGTATGCACGCGACAACATGACGATCGGTATTGGCGCGGGCCAGATGAGCCGCGTTTACTCTGCCAAAATTGCCGGCATCAAAGCCGCTGACGAAGGACTGGAGGTGAAGGGTTCCGCCATGGCTTCCGACGCCTTCTTCCCGTTCCGCGACGGCATTGATGCTGCGGCGGCAGTGGGCATCACCTGTGTGATCCAGCCGGGCGGTTCCATCCGCGATGATGAAGTGATTGCCGCCGCCGACGAGCACGGCATCGCGATGATCTTCACTGACATGCGTCATTTCCGCCATTAATAGCCTGGAGCCGTAACGATGAAAATTTTAGTGATTGGTAATGGTGGACGTGAACACGCGCTGGCGTGGAAAGCAGCACAGTCGCCGCTGGCAGAAACCGTATTTGTTGCGCCAGGTAACGCCGGTACCGCGCTGGAGCCGGCCCTGCAGAACGTGGCCATCAGCGCCACCGATATTCCGGCACTGCTGGCGTTTGCGCAGCAGGAAAACATCGACCTGACCATCGTCGGGCCGGAAGCGCCGCTGGTGATTGGCGTGGTCGATGCGTTCCGCGCCGCCGGCCTGAAAATCTTTGGCCCGACGCAGGCGGCCGCGCAGCTGGAGGGCTCAAAAGCCTTCACCAAAGATTTCCTTGCCCGCCAGCAGATCCCGACGGCGGAATACCAGAACTTCACCGAGGTGGAACCGGCGCTGGCTTACCTGCGTGAGAAAGGCGCGCCGATCGTCATCAAAGCGGACGGTCTGGCCGCGGGTAAAGGCGTCATCGTCGCCATGACGCTGGCCGAAGCGGAAGCGGCGGTGCAGGACATGCTGGCCGGCAATGCATTTGGCGACGCAGGTCACCGCATCGTCATCGAAGAGTTTCTTGATGGTGAAGAAGCCAGCTTCATCGTGATGGTGGACGGCGATAACGTCCTGCCAATGGCCACCAGCCAGGATCACAAACGTGTTGGCGACGGCGACACCGGCCCGAACACCGGTGGCATGGGCGCTTACTCACCGGCACCGGTAGTGACCGATGAGATCCACCAGCGCGTGATGGATCAGATCATCTGGCCAACCGTCAACGGCATGAAAGCTGAAGGTAACACCTACACCGGTTTCCTGTATGCCGGTCTGATGATCGACAAAGCCGGTCAGCCGAAGGTGATCGAATTCAACTGCCGCTTCGGCGATCCGGAAACGCAGCCGATCATGCTGCGCCTGCAGTCGGATCTGGTCGCGCTGTGCCTCGCCGCCGTCGACGGCAAGCTCAATGAGCAGCAGTCACAGTGGGATCCGCGCCCGTCGCTCGGCGTGGTGCTGGCCGCAGGCGGTTATCCGGGCGACTACAACACGGGCGATCAGATCCACGGTCTGCCGCTGGAAGACGTACCGGACGGGAAGGTATTCCATGCCGGCACCACCCTGAAAGATGACCTGGTGGTGACCAGCGGCGGTCGCGTACTGTGCGTGACTGCGCTGGGTGAAGATGTGGCGGCAGCGCAGAAGAATGCCTACGCGCTGGCACAGCACATCTCATGGAACGGCAGCTTCTGCCGTAATGATATCGGTTACCGCGCGATTAACCGCAAGTAAGCCCCCGGCGGCGGCCAGCTGGTCGCCGCTAAAAATCAGCCTCTTTCGGCTGCCAGCGGCACTCATCTTCCGGCGTGGCACGCAGCAGCTGAATCCCCTCTGGCGCTTCCAGCCACGACAGGGTAATCGGCTGTTGCTGCCCCTGCTGCTGTCGATACAGCGTTGCCAGCGTGTCGCGATCGAACGCCACATTCACCTGCTGCCCCTCACAGTCACGAACCTGCGTACCGCCCTGCCAGTGCCCCTGCCGCAACAGTACCCGACCACTCAGCAGTGCATTGCTCTGCGCCAGCATGCGCTGCGCGTCAAACCGGTACAGCTCGACGCTGTCGGCGCTGACGGCTTCACGCCGGCCAGCCAGCTGTCGCTGCATAAAATTGAGGTTGCCCTGATGGTCGAAACGCAGGGTTACGTCGTCCGGCTGCTGGCCAGTGACGTGCCGTTCCACGCTCAGCAGTTTATCCGCCTGCCAGATATAGTCGGTGGTTTCCCGGCTATCGCCATTGAAAGGGGTATAGACGGTACGCAGATGGACGGCTTCGTGGTCGCCGTTTTTACGCCAGATTCGCACCGTGCCACGGTCAGACAGATAGCCGCTGGCGGTGAAAGCCGGAAGATCGGGAGTGGCACTGCAGCCGGTGAGTAATACCCCGAGGAGGATGGCGCAGAGGCGCTGAGGAGAGATGTTCAGCATAGCAGGCCCCGGTAACAAAAAGGGGCGAAATCGCCCCTCTTTTAAAGCTAAACCGCGATGCGGAAAACTTACTTAACAGCGTCTTTCAGTGCTTTACCAGAGACGAACGCTGGCACGTTAGCTGCAGCGATTTTGATCTCTTTGCCAGTCTGCGGGTTGCGACCGGTACGCTCAGCGCGGTGGTTCACTTTAAAAGTACCAAAACCAACCAGTTGTACAGCATCACCTTCTTTCAGAGACTCAGTGATCGCAGCCAGGGTAGATTCCAGCGCAGCTTTAGCCTGGGTTTTAGACAGGTCCGCTTTCTCTGCGATCACATCAATCAGTTGAGTCTTGTTCATAAGTTATCCTTAAAGTGTATTTATCGCTTGCTAAGCAACGAGTGCGAGGGAAAAGCCATATTCTGGCACTCTTCAGCCTGCACGCACCGATAGCCACAATTTTCAGCCCCCCAAATGTAGACCAGACAGGGGGCTGATGTGAAGCCTCCAGGCGCGGTAATTCGGGCCTGAAGTCACGTTTTCTCGCCTTATTGCTGAAAAATTATACCGATGTTACTGATTCCGGCTTCACGCAGGTCTGCACGTAGCCCTTTGATTAGCTCCAGGTCCCGTTCTTCGCACTCTGCCAGCAGGCGAAAAATCTCCCACTGCAGGTCCCATTCGTCAATTACCGCCTGGTTGTCACGCAGCTCTTCGTCGCTCATTTCGCGACCGGCCTGGGTCATTTCGAGGATGGCCACGGTGGTGATCGACGTGCGGCTGACTTCGATGGCGTGCTCCAGCGTTTCACCGCTCAGCTGCGCGTGCAGGAGTTCACTCAGCGCCACGCAGGCGTCAATCGCCGGGTGCACGCCGTAAACGTCAAAGTCGTCACCGTTTGGGATCGCCGCTTCCAGTTTCTCCAGCTGGCTGTCGAAATTGATTTTGGCATCCTTCACCGTCAGGCTTTCCCACACCAGATCGAGAATGCGGCGATAGAGCTGCGGATCGGCTAACTCGGTCTGCTGACAGAAGGCCCAGTAATTGGGGAACATCCGCTCGCACAGACAGGCCATAAAGGTCATGTGCTGCCAGCTTTCCAGCTTCGCCAGACGCAAATGGACGGGGTTCTGTAACATCAAACTTACTCTCGGTAGATTAGCTGGCGGCAGTGTACCGCAAAAGCCGCGCACAAACAGCGTTAGCGCGCATTTTGCCACTTCACAAAAGCGGGACGGCCAGACGCCACGGCATCGGCCCAGCGCGTTGGCTCCGGCAAGCGGTAGCCAGCCATGCAGGCTTCAACCCAGTGCAGTGCGCTGTCGAGGCTGACGCGGTGGCCGGTTGAGACAAACAGCGGATTGCAGCGCGTCTTGCTGCGCCACACCCAGGCAATCTGCTCGCCTTTATCCATCAGCGGCTGACGACTGCCCGGTGCCGCATTCAGCTCAGCGAAACGGCCGCACAGGCGCTTTTTCGCTACGCCGATAGTCGGCACATCCAGCAGCGAGCCGAAATGCGCGGCAACGCCCAGTCGGCGCGGATGAGAGATGCCATGGCCATCGACGAACAGCAGATCGGGCCGCTGCGACAATTGCTGCCACGCCGCCTGCAGGGCTGGAATTTCGCGAAACGAGAGAAAACCGGGGATGTAAGGCATGGTGGTCGCGACACGCGCGATGCGATGCTCCACCAGCGTTAATGAAGGGTATTCGAGGATCACCAGGGCGGCGCGCGTTACCTCGCCGCCCTGTTCAAAACCGACATCGGCGCCGCCAATGAAGCGCGGCGGCAGTACGTCAAAATCATCCTGCCGCACCACGCTGGCGGCGAGCTGTACCTGTTGCTGTCGTAGTGCGGCTAAATCCATGCTTATCCCTGATGATATGGTCGTGATAGCCGATGCACCGCCTCCACAAACGCGCCAGCGTGCTCTGGCGGAACATCCTGATGAATCCCGTGACCGAGGTTGAAGACGTGGCCTTCGCCTGCGCCAAAGCCTTCCAGAATCCCTGCCACTTCCTGCTCAATTCGTGCAGGGGGTGCATACAGCATAGACGGATCCATGTTGCCCTGCAGCGCGACTTTATCGCCCACACGGCGCCGCGCTTCGCCAATATCGGTGGTCCAGTCAAGACCCAGCGCATCACAGCCGGTGGCCGCCATCTCTTCCAGCCACTGGCCGCCGCCCTTGGTAAACAGGGTGATGGGCACGCGTCGTCCTTCGTTCTCATGCAGCACGCTGTCGACGATTTTGTGCATGTAATAGAGTGAGAATTCGCGATAGTCGCGCCCGGTCAGCACGCCGCCCCAGGTATCAAACACCATCACCGACTGCGCACCCGCTTTAATCTGCGCGTTGAGGTAAAGGATCACGCTCTCTGCCAGCTTATCCAGCAGCGCGTGCAGTGTCTGCGGCTCGGCGTACATCATCTTCTTGATTTTGGTGAAAGCCTTGCTGCTGCCGCCTTCTACCATGTAGGTTGCCAGCGTCCACGGGCTGCCGGAGAAACCGATCAGCGGCACTTCGCCTTTGAGGTTGTGACGGATGGTGCGCACCGCATTCATCACGTAACCCAGCTCCTGCTCCGGATCCGGCACCGGCAGTTTATCCACATCGGCACGACAGATGATTGGATGGGAGAAACGCGGGCCTTCGCCGGTCTCAAAGTAGAGCCCCAGGCCCATCGCATCCGGAATGGTGAGGATATCGCTGAAGAGGATCGCGGCATCCAGCGCATAGCGGCGCAGCGGCTGCAGGGTGACTTCGCATGCCAGCTCCGCGTTCTTACACAGCGACATAAAATCACCGGCCTCAGCGCGCGTGGCTTTGTATTCCGGCAGGTAACGCCCGGCTTGTCGCATCATCCATACCGGGGTGATATCCACCGGCTGGCGTAACAGGGCGCGCAGATAACGATCGTTCTTCAGTTCACTCATAATGGGCTCTCTCATGCTAAGGCCGGCAGTGTAGCATTTTCACGCCGCGCTGGCGCGACACAGCGCAACCGTATCTTCAATCAGCCGGCGCGCCACGGTGCCCGGCGGCGGCAACAGGGGCAGATCGTCGTAGCGATACCAGCCAGCATCCAGCAGCTCTTTACCATCGTGCTGCAGCTCGCCGCCATCGTACTCCGCCATGAACGCCATCATCAATGAGTGCGGGAACGGCCACGGCTGCGAGGTCACGTAACGCACATTTTTTACCCGCACGTTACTCTCTTCCATCACCTCGCGGGCCACCGCCTGCTCCAGCGTTTCGCCGACTTCGACAAAACCGGCCAGCACGGTGTAGATGCTGTTGCGATGGCG
Source organism: Pantoea sp. B270 (assembly GCF_018726825.1). NCBI lineage: Bacteria > Pseudomonadati > Pseudomonadota > Gammaproteobacteria > Enterobacterales > Erwiniaceae > Pantoea > Pantoea sp. B270. Next base: position 2,876,347 of record NZ_JAHCSX010000001.1, on the reverse strand, counting down.
CGCATGGTTTGCCAGCAGGATCTCCTCACCGCGACGAATCGCCACAATGATGCAGGGGGCGATTTGCGGATAGTAGCGCTCGCGGCAGTGGCTGCACAGGCAGGCAAATTCGCGCTTGCTGTGCTGCATTTCATGGCCGCAATAACCGCACCAGCGATGCGAACGGTAGAACTCAGCCAGCTGCACGCCGCGCCCGGCGAGCTGAAACAGACCGACATCTTCGTCAATCAGCTGGCGCACCGAGGCCATATTGTCCGGACGCGCTTCGCATACCAGCCAGACGTTTTCGCCCTGCCACTCGCCAATCACTCTGCCGCTGCTGCCGGTCAGGCCAAACTCGCCGGATAAGCCATGCGGCAACTCGCCTTGCGGCAACCAAAGTTTCTGCGCGGAGCTGACAATCCACCAGCCAGCGTCTACGCTTGAGATCTCACGTTGCATCTTAATCGTTGTCCTTAGCGTCAAATGGCACGCTGAAATCCTGATGTTAAGTGTGTAATAAACAACTATAACTCACCTGGAGCCCCGTATGCTTACCCAGTTAGATAACCTGACCGAGCGTGTAGGTGGCGGTAATGAATTAGTCGACTCATGGTTGCGCGCCCGTCGACAGCTGCTCGTCACCTATTACGAGTTAATTGGCATGAAGCCGAACAAAGAAGCGCTGACCGCGCTGGATGAACAGGCGCTGGATGCGTTTTGCCATCGTCTGGTGGACTATCTCTCTACCGGCCACTTCAGCGTTTACGAGCGCATCATCAGCGAGATGTCCGGCGACAGCCCGATGATTGCGGCGGCGCAGATCTATCCGGCGCTGGAAGGCAATACTGAACGTCTGATGCAACTGTATGACAGCCATCTGCAGCAGGCCATTAATGACGACAACTGCGTGGATTTCCAGCAGGCGTTGTCAGAAGTGGGCGAAGCGCTGGAGTCACGCTTTACGCTGGAAGACAAACTGATTCAGCTCGCCTGGGATAACCAGCTGGCGCGCCCGCCGGTGGCCAATGACAGCACCATTGCTCGTCCGGCCTGAACCGCTGCAGTTGTAAAAGACTTGTTATTCAGGAAAAGCCCTTTTATGCTGAATGGGCTTTTTTATTGTCTTTTTAACGACAATCCACAATCAAACTTTGCGATATAAGCGCAGCGTGCAGCAGTCAGTAAAGTCGCTTATCGCGTAAAACGTAAACTTGTCGGAGTGCCCTTAGGGGCTGAGACCGTTAATTCGGGATCCGCGGAACCTGATCAGGTTAGTACCTGCGAAGGGAACAAGAGTAGATGTGATCAGCACGGTGCAGTCAGGCGCCCGCACCGTTTCTGTTACTCCTTCCGGACTCCGGACAAGCAGCTTCCCCTTGTTTTCAGGAAACTTGCTATGTCTGATGCTAAAACCTCACGTCGTGAACAACGCGCGCAGGCGCAAAAATTTATCGATTCGCTCCAGGGAACCGCCTACCCTAACTCAAAACGTATCTGGATCAGCGGCAGCCGCGCGGATATCCGCGTCCCGATGCGCGAAATTCAGCTCAGCCCGACGCACACCGGCGGCAGCAAAGATCATCCGCAATACGCAGAAAATGAACCGGTGCCGGTGTATGACACTGCCGGTGCCTATGGCGATCCCCACGCGACCATCAATGTGCATCAGGGTCTGGCAAAATTACGCGCCGGCTGGATTGCCGAACGCAACGACAGCGAAACCATCAGCGCACTCAGCTCAAGCTACAGTCAGCAGCGGCTGGCAGATGACGGGCTGGATCATCTGCGTTTTGAACACCTGCCGCTGCCGCGCCGGGCCAAAGCGGGTCGCCGCGTCACGCAGTTGCACTATGCGCGTCAGGGCATCATTACGCCGGAGATGGAGTTCATCGCGCTGCGCGAAAACATGGGACGTGAGCGTATCCGCAGCACAACGCTGTTGCAGCAGCACGCCGGCCACGGCTTTGGCGCGCAGCTGCCGGAGAATATCAGCGCCGAATTCGTGCGCGCCGAAGTGGCCAGCGGCCGCGCCATCATTCCTGCCAACATCAATCATCCGGAATCGGAGCCGATGATTATCGGCCGCAATTTTCTGGTGAAGGTCAACGCCAACATCGGCAACTCGGCGGTAAGTTCGTCGATTGAAGAGGAAGTGGAAAAACTGGTGTGGGCCACGCGCTGGGGGGCAGATACCGTGATGGATCTGTCGACCGGCCGCTATATCCATGAAACGCGCGAGTGGATTTTGCGCAACAGTCCGGTGCCGATCGGCACGGTGCCAATCTATCAGGCGCTGGAAAAGGTCAACGGCATCGCAGAAGATCTTAACTGGGACATTTTCCGCGATACCCTGCTGGAACAGGCTGAGCAGGGTGTTGATTACTTCACCATTCACGCGGGCGTGCTGCTGCGCTATGTGCCGATGACTGCACAACGGCTGACCGGCATCGTGTCGCGCGGCGGCTCAATCATGGCGAAGTGGTGCCTGTCACATCATCAGGAAAACTTCCTCTACCAGCATTTCCGCGAAATCTGTGAAATCTGCGCCGCCTATGATGTGGCGCTGTCTCTCGGTGATGGTTTACGCCCCGGCTCGATTCAGGACGCCAACGACGAAGCCCAGTTTGCCGAACTGCGTACCTTAGGCGAGCTGACGCAAATCGCCTGGCAATATGATGTGCAGGTCATGATTGAAGGCCCCGGTCACGTGCCGATGCAGATGATCCGCCGCAATATGACCGAGCAGCTGGAGCACTGCCATGAAGCGCCGTTTTATACGCTGGGCCCGCTGACGACCGATATCGCGCCGGGCTACGATCATTTCACATCCGGGATTGGCGCCGCCATGATCGGCTGGTTTGGCTGCGCGATGCTGTGCTACGTCACGCCGAAAGAGCACCTTGGCCTGCCGAATAAAGAGGATGTTAAGCAGGGGCTGATTACCTACAAGATCGCCGCGCACGCTGCCGATCTGGCTAAAGGCCATCCCGGCGCACAGATCCGCGACAACGCCATGTCGAAAGCTCGCTTCGAGTTCCGCTGGGAAGATCAGTTTAATCTGGCGCTCGATCCGCATACCGCGCGGGCCTATCACGACGAAACCCTGCCGCAGGAATCCGGCAAAGTGGCCCACTTCTGTTCCATGTGCGGCCCCAAATTCTGTTCAATGAAAATCACCCAGGAAGTGCGCGAATTTGCCGCCCGCCAGCAGGCGGAAGCCCAGCCGATAGCGCTGGGCATGGCGCAAATGTCCGATGCCTTCCGTAGCCGTGGCGGCGAGCTGTATCACGCCGCCGATGCCCTGAAAGAGGAAAAATGATGACTGAAGCCTTCCCTGCCACCGCGCCAAAATTGGGGCTCTATCCGGTTGTCGACAGCGTGTTGTGGATTGAACGCCTGCTGGCAGCCGGCGTGCGCACCCTCCAGCTGCGCATCAAAGATGGCGATGATCGCCAGATTGAAGTCGCAGTACGTGATGCCATCGCCCTGGGCAAACAGTACGGCGCGCGGCTGTTTATTAACGATTACTGGCGCTTAGCGATTAAGTACAACGCCTATGGTGTGCATCTTGGTCAGGAGGATCTGGATGTGGCCGACCTGGACGCTATCCGCCACGCCGGCTTACGCCTGGGTCTGTCGACACACGATGACGCCGAGCTGGATCGCGCGCTGGCGCTGCGTCCGTCCTATATTGCGCTCGGCCACATCTTTCCGACACAAACCAAAGAGATGCCCTCTGCGCCGCAGGGCATTGCCGAGCTGAAGCGCCATCTGGCGCGGCTACAGCATATTCCCACCGTGGCGATTGGCGGCATTTCGCTGGCACGCGTGCCGGAGGTGCTGGCGACTGGCGTCGGCAGCATTGCCGTGGTCAGCGCGATTACCCAGGCAGAAGACTGGCAGGCGGCCACCCGCCAGCTGCTGGCGCTGGTAGAATCCCCAGAGCATGTCGCAAAAGCGTTGTAACTGACTGCAACGGCGCTAAAAATCCGCGAATACGGCGCGCAAACGGCAGCAGTCAGGGCTGGCGCGACCGGGGACAATCGCTAAAGTGAGCCTGCCCGCTGTCGCTTGCAGCGGGCCAGGGCTGGCTTCCCCGACTCTCTGTCCGGCCCTGCCTTTCCACCGTTATTCTGTCAGGGAGGTAGTATGGCGCGTTTCCGCACTGCAGGCCTGCATAGCACGCTCCACGGCTGCGCCGAGGCTGGCAATCGCCTGCTCGGTTTGCTCATTCATTGGCAGACCATAATTGAGGCGCAGGCAGTTGCGATATTTACCCGCCGCCGAAAACAGCGAACCGACCGCCACCTGGATTTTCAGCTCCCGCAGTTCCGCATTCAGCCGCACCGCATCGAAGGCTTCCGGCAGCTCAATCCACATCAGGAAACTGCCCTGCGGCCGCGAGACGCAAATACCGCAGGGAAAATAGTGGCGCACCCAGCAGCTAAACGTCTCATAGTTACGCTGATACACATGGCGCATGCGGCGCAAATGCGGCAGGTAATGGCCCTGACGAATAAACTCTGCGACCGCATACTGCGGCTGCGTTGCCGTCGAACCGGTGCCAATATATTTCATGTGCAGTACGCGATCGCGATAGCGTCCCGGCGCGACCCAGCCCACGCGCAAGCCGGGCGCCAGGGTTTTGGAAAACGAGCTGCACAGCAGCACGCGGCCATCCATATCCAGCGATTTGATGGTGATCGGACGCGGATACTCCCACGCCAGCTCGCCGTAAACATCATCTTCAATGATCGCCGCGTCAAAGCGCTGCGCCAGCGTCAGCAGCGCGCGCTTACGCGCTTCCGGCATGATAAATCCAAGCGGATTATTACAGTTGGGTACCACCACCACCGCTTTGATTGGCCACTGCTCAAACGCCAGCTCCAGCGCCTCAAGACTGATCCCGCTGACCGCATCGGTAGGGATTTCAATGGCGCGGATGCCCAGACCGCGCAGTGTCTGCATGGTGCCGTGAAACGCGGGCGACTCAACGGCAATGATATCGCCTGGCTCGCACACGGCGCGAATCGACACCGACAGCGCTTCATGGCAACCGGTGGTGACGACAATATCTTCCGCCGTCAGCTGACAGCCGCTGTCAATTGTCAGCCGCGCAATCTGCTCGCGCAGCGCTGCCACGCCGAGCAGGCTATCGTAGTTGAGCTGATCAATGTCCTGCTTCTGCGCCATGCGTCCCATGATTTTCCACAGCGGCTTGAGCGTCGGCTGGGTCAGGTCCGGCATGCCGCTGCCCAGCTGCAGCACGTCGCCATTAATGCGGCTGCTCAGCAGCTCCAGCACCGATTCCCACTGGGTGATCTCAACCGGACGCTGTACGGGTCGGGTCATCGCGGGCACCGGCGGCGTGGCTTTACGGGTAGCGACAAAATAGCCGGAACGCGGCTGCGGCACGATAAGCTGCTTCTCTTCCAGCAGATGATAAGCCTGCTGCACGGTACTGATGCTGACGCCGTGCTCAATGCTGAGCGTACGCACCGAGGGCAAGCGTTCGCCGCTGCGATACAGCCCCTGCTCAATACGGTCTGAAAGCAGACAGGCCAGATGTTGATAGCGCGTCATTGTGTGCCTCGCTGCGTTAACGGTGATCAAAAATCAGTACAGATGACGCCTATTTCTACCATTCAGATCGGTACGGGCGCAATCTGTATGTTAAAGATAAGTGATTTTTGAATCTGTATTGCATTCGCCATCAGAGGGAAAATGTTGTTTAGACATCATACTGAGGGCTGGGATTATGGAATTCGATCAGAACCGGGCGGCAAAACCGTTCAGCGTGACCTTACTCGATATCTTCCGTGGCGGCGTGCGCGCAATCAAACGCTGGCAGGCCAGGCGGGAAACGCGGCAGATTCTTTCGCACCTGAGTGATGCGCAGCTACGTGACATCGGGCTGACGCGTCAGGATATCAATCAGAAATAACGCGGATTTCAGACGAAAAAAAACCCTGCCGAGGCAGGGTTTTTTCATGGTCAGCAGAGCAGACGATTATTCGTCGTCGCTACCGCCCAGACCGGCGTTCAGCAGCTCAGCGAGGCTGGCAGAGGCTTCATCCGCAGTCACCTGCGGTGCAACCGGTGCTTCACCCGCCTGACGGCGACGCATACGATCCTGGTGGTAAGCATAACCGGTACCGGCCGGGATCAGACGACCCACGATAACGTTCTCTTTCAGGCCGCGCAGTTCGTCGCGCTTGCCGGCTACCGCTGCTTCGGTCAGGACACGGGTGGTCTCCTGGAACGATGCCGCAGAGATGAACGATTCGGTTGCCAGCGAGGCTTTGGTGATACCCAGCAGGTCACGCATGTACGTCGCGCCGATTTTGCCGTTCGCTTCCAGATCGCGGTTGGAGATCTTGATACGAGAGACTTCCGCCTGCTCGCCTTCCAGGAACTCCGAGCTACCCGCGTTCATGATGGTTGCTTTACGCAGCATCTGACGCACGATGACTTCGATGTGCTTATCGTTAATCTTAACGCCCTGCAGGCGGTAAACTTCCTGCACTTCGTTAGTGATGTAACGGGTCACAGCATGGACGCCACGCAGACGCAGGATGTCGTGCGGAGACTCTGGGCCGTCGGATACGACGTCACCACGTTCTACACGTTCACCTTCGAATACGTTGAGCTGACGCCATTTCGGAATCATCTCTTCATACGGATCGCTACCGTCAACCGGGGTGATCACCAGACGACGCTTGCCTTTGGTCTCTTTACCGAAGGAGATGATACCGCTGATCTCCGCCAGGATAGCTGGCTCTTTCGGACGACGCGCTTCGAACAGGTCGGCAACGCGTGGCAGACCACCGGTGATGTCCTTGGTACCGCCAGATTCCTGCGGAACACGCGCCAGGGTATCACCCGAGCTGATCTTCACGCCATCTTCCAGCTGCACAATCGCTTTACCTGGCAGGAAGTACTGTGCCGGCATGTCGGTGCCCGGGATCAGTACGTCGTTGCCGTTGGCATCAACGATTTTCAGTGCCGGACGCAGGTCTTTACCACCCGCAGTACGCTCTGCAGAATCCAGTACCACCAGCGATGACAGACCGGTGAGGTCGTCAGTCTGACGGGTAATGGTCTGACCGTCGATCATGTCGGTGAAGCGGATGAAACCGCCCACTTCGGTGATAACCGGCATGGTGTGTGGATCCCAGTTTGCAACGGTTTCGCCCGCGGCAACCTGCTCGCCATCACCTTTCGCCATGACCGCACCGTAAGGCACTTTATAGCTCTCTTTGGTACGACCGAACTCGTCGATCATCTTCAGCTCAACGTTACGCGAGACGATAACCAGTTTCCCGGAGGAGTTGGTTACTGACTTGGCGTTGGTCAGCTTGATAGTACCTTTGTTCTTCACCTGAATGCTGGATTCAGCTGCTGCACGCGATGCCGCACCACCGATGTGGAAGGTACGCATGGTCAGCTGGGTACCCGGCTCACCGATGGACTGTGCTGCGATAACGCCGATGGCCTCACCTTTGTTGATGATGTGACCACGTGCCAGATCGCGACCGTAGCAGTGTGCACACACACCGAAGTCGGTTTCACAGCTCACCACGGAACGCACTTTAATCGCGTCCACGGAGTTCAGTTCAACCACGTCACACCAGTGCTCATCGATCAGGGTGTTACGCGGGATCAGGATGTCCGCAGTACCCGGCTTCAGCACGTCTTCTGCCGTCACACGCCCCAGTACACGCTCACGCAGCGGCTCTTTAACGTCGCCACCTTCGATGACCGGGGTCATCATGATGCCTTCGAATGTGCCACAGTCGTCTTCGGTGACTACCAGGTCCTGCGCCACGTCTACCAGACGACGGGTCAGGTAACCGGAGTTCGCCGTTTTCAGTGCGGTATCGGCCAGACCTTTACGCGCACCGTGGGTCGAGATGAAGTACTGGAGTACGTTCAGACCTTCACGGAAGTTCGCGGTGATCGGCGTCTCAATGATGGAGCCATCTGGCTTCGCCATCAGACCACGCATACCTGCCAGCTGACGAATCTGTGCCGCAGAACCACGCGCACCGGAGTCGGCCATCATGTAGATGCTGTTGAACGAAACCTGCTGCTCTTCTTCGCCGTGACGGTTGATCACGGTTTCGGTCTGCAGGTTATCCATCATCGCTTTGGATACGCGTTCGTTAGCCGCAGCCCAGATATCGATGACTTTGTTGTAACGTTCGCCCGCGGTAACCAGACCAGACTGGAACTGCTCCTGGATCTCGGCCACTTCCGCTTCGGCTTCTGCAATGATTTCTGCTTTCTTGGCAGGAATCACCATGTCGTCGATACCTACTGAGGCACCTGAACGGGCTGCATAGGCAAAGCCGGTGTACATGGTCTGGTCAGCAAAGATAACGGTCGGCTTCAGGCCCAGGATGCGGTAACAGGTGTTCAGCATCTTAGAGATCGCTTTCTTACCCAGCGCCTGGTTGACGATGGAGTAAGGCAGACCTTTCGGTACGATCATCCACAGGATCGCACGACCAATGGTGGTGTCGATCAGGCTGGTTTTCGCAACGAGCTCTTCCTGCTCATTTTTGCTGTATTCAGTGATACGCACTTTAACGCGTGCATGCAGCTCGGCCTGGCCAGCGCGATAAACACGCTCAGCTTCTTTCGGGCCGGTCAGTACCATGCCTTCGCCTTTGGCGTTCACTTTGTCGCGGGTCATGTAGTACAGACCCAGAACAACGTCCTGTGAAGGAACGATGATTGGCTCGCCGTTCGCTGGAGACAGAATGTTGTTGGTAGACATCATCAGCGCACGCGCTTCCAGCTGGGCTTCCAGCGTCAGCGGTACGTGAACAGCCATCTGGTCACCATCGAAGTCGGCGTTATACGCCGCACACACCAGCGGGTGCAGCTGGATCGCTTTACCTTCGATCAGCACCGGTTCAAACGCCTGGATACCCAGACGGTGCAGGGTTGGTGCACGGTTCAGCAGTACCGGGTGTTCGCGAATCACTTCATCCAGGATATCCCAGACGACCGCTTCTTCGCGCTCAACCATTTTCTTGGCCGCTTTAATGGTGGTCGCGAGGCCACGCAGTTCCAGCTTGCCGTAGATGAACGGTTTGAACAGCTCCAGTGCCATTTTCTTCGGCAGACCGCACTGATGCAGACGCAGGTATGGACCGACGGTGATAACCGAACGACCGGAGTAGTCAACACGTTTACCCAGCAGGTTCTGACGGAAACGACCCTGCTTACCTTTGATCATGTCGGCCAAAGATTTCAGAGGACGTTTGTTAGAGCCGGTGATGGCACGACCGCGACGGCCGTTATCCAGCAGGGCATCTACCGCTTCCTGCAGCATACGTTTTTCGTTACGTACGATGATATCTGGCGCAGCCAGATCCAGCAGACGCTTCAGACGGTTGTTACGGTTGATCACGCGACGATACAGATCGTTCAGATCCGACGTAGCGAAACGACCGCCGTCCAGCGGTACCAGCGGACGCAGATCTGGCGGCAGTACCGGCAGAACGGTCAGGATCATCCACTCTGGCTTGTTGCCAGACTGCACGAACGCTTCCAGCAGCTTGATACGCTTGGTCAGCTTTTTACGTTTGGTCTCAGAGTTGGTTTCGTTCAGCTCTTCACGCAGCTGCTCGCACTCCTGCTCCAGATCCATATTTTTCAGCAGCGCCTGGATAGCTTCCGCACCCATCTTCGCGTCGAATTCGTCACCGAACTCTTCCAGCGCGTCAAGGTACTGCTCTTCGGTCAGAATCTGACGTTTTTCCAGGTTGGTCATGCCGCCTTCGACCACAACATAAGATTCGAAGTACAGCACGCGCTCGATATCACGCAGCGGCATATCCAGCAGCAAACCGATGCGGGATGGCAGTGATTTCAGGAACCAGATGTGCGCGGTCGGCGAAGCCAGCTCGATGTGGCCCATACGCTCACGACGCACTTTGGTCTGCGTGACTTCAACGCCACACTTCTCACAGATCACGCCACGGTGTTTCAGACGCTTGTACTTACCGCACAGGCATTCGTAATCTTTTACCGGTCCGAAAATACGGGCACAGAAAAGACCGTCACGCTCCGGCTTGAAGGTACGGTAGTTAATGGTTTCCGGCTTTTTAACTTCACCGAAAGACCAGGAACGGATCATGTCTGGCGAGGCCAGCGCAATTTTGATCGCATCAAACTCTTCGGTTTTAGTTTGCGCTTTCAGAAACTTAAGTAAGTCTTTCACGGATTAGCTCCCGTCGGAGTGGAACTCTCAGGGACGCGCTAGGCGCGTCCCATAACCAGTACTTGCGAGTGCTTACTCGTCTTCCAGCTCGATGTTGATACCCAGCGAGCGAATCTCTTTCAACAGTACGTTGAAGGATTCCGGCATGCCCGGTTCCATCTGATGGTTGCCGTCAACGATGTTTTTATACATCTTGGTACGGCCGTTGACGTCATCAGACTTAACGGTAAGCATTTCCTGCAGGGTATACGCGGCACCGTATGCTTCCAGTGCCCACACTTCCATCTCACCGAAGCGCTGACCACCGAACTGCGCCTTACCACCCAGCGGCTGCTGCGTAACCAGGCTGTAAGAGCCGGTAGAACGGGCGTGCATCTTGTCGTCGACCAGGTGGTTCAGTTTCAGCATGTACATGTAACCTACGGTTACCTGACGCTCAAACTGCTCACCGGTACGGCCGTCGAACAGGGTGATCTGACCGGAAGAAGGCAGACCGCCGAGCTGCAGCAGCTCTTTGATTTCGCTCTCTTTCGCACCGTCGAACACTGGCGTCGCAATTGGCATACCTTTTTTCAGGTTCTCTGCCAGACGCAGCACTTCGTCGTCCGAGAAGGTGTTCAGGTCAACTTTCTGACGCACATCGGTGCCCAGATCGTAAGCACGCTGGATAAACTCACGCAGTTTGGCGACTTCTTCCTGCTTCTTCAGCATCGCATTGATCTTCTCACCAATGCCTTTCGCCGCCATACCCAGGTGGGTTTCCAGAATCTGACCGATGTTCATACGCGATGGTACGCCCAGCGGGTTCAGTACGATGTCGACCGGCGTACCGTTCTCATCGTATGGCATGTCTTCGATTGGGTTGATCTTCGAGATAACACCTTTGTTACCGTGACGACCCGCCATTTTGTCACCAGGCTGAATCTGACGCTTAACGGCCAGATACACCTTGACGATTTTCAGCACGCCCGGTGCCAGATCGTCGCCCTGGGTGATCTTGCGACGCTTCGCTTCGAGTTTCTTCTCAAACTCGTGCTTCAGCTCGTCATACTGCTCAGCCAGCTGCTCCAGCGCGTTCTGCTTCTCTTCGTCGGTCAGACCGAGTTCCAGCCAGCGCTCACGTGGCAGCTTGTCCAGTTTCTCCGCTTCCACACCACCTGAAATCAGGACGGCCTGGATACGGCTGAACAGGCCCGCTTCGAGGATCTGCAGTTCTTCAGACAGGTCTTTTTTCGCCTGCTTCAGCTGCATCTCTTCGATTTCCAGCGCGCGCTTGTCTTTTTCCACGCCATCGCGGGTGAAGACCTGTACGTCGATAACCGTACCGGAAACGCCGTTCGGCACGCGCAGTGACGAGTCTTTCACGTCAGAGGCTTTTTCACCGAAGATCGCACGCAGCAGTTTCTCTTCTGGCGTCAGCTGGGTTTCACCTTTCGGCGTGACCTTGCCTACCAGAATGTCGCCACCGGTCACTTCCGCACCGATATACACGATGCCAGATTCATCCAGTTTGGAGAGCGCAGCTTCACCCACGTTCGGGATGTCAGCGGTAATCTCTTCCGGCCCCAGTTTGGTGTCACGCGACACGCAAGCCAGTTCCTGAATGTGGATGGTGGTGAAACGGTCTTCCTGTACTACACGCTCAGAAACGAGGATGGAGTCTTCGAAGTTGTAACCGTTCCATGGCATGAACGCCACGCGCATGTTCTGACCCAGCGCCAGCTCACCGAGGTCGGTAGACGGGCCGTCAGCCAGCACGTCGCCACGCTCGATAGGTTCACCCAGAGAAACACACGGCATCTGGTTGATGCAGGTGTTCTGGTTAGAACGGGTGTACTTGGTCAGGTTGTAGATGTCGATACCTGCTTCGCCCGGATACATCTCGTCTTCGTTAACTTTGATAACGATACGTGACGCATCGACGTACTGCACGGTACCACCACGTTTCGCGACGGCAGTTACACCGGAGTCGACCGCTACAGCACGTTCCATACCGGTACCAACCAGCGGCTTGTCAGCACGCAGGGTAGGTACAGCCTGACGTTGCATGTTCGCACCCATCAGGGCGCGGTTAGCATCATCGTGCTCCAGGAACGGGATCAGTGACGCACCGACAGAAACCACCTGCTGAGTGGAAACGTCCATGTAGTCAACCTGATCGCGGCTGAACAGGCTCGATTCACCTTTGCTACGGCAGGTGACGAGATCGTCAACAAAGCTGCCGTCATCGGCGAGGTTGGTGTTCGCCTGAGCGATAACGTAGTTACCCTCTTCGATAGCAGAGAGGTAATGAATTTCATCACTCACTTTACCGTCAACCACGCGGCGGTACGGCGTTTCGAGGAAGCCGTATTCGTTAGTCTGCGCGTAAACAGAGAGTGAGTTGATCAGACCGATGTTCGGACCTTCCGGGGTTTCGATTGGACATACGCGACCGTAGTGAGTCGGGTGTACGTCACGCACTTCGAAGCCGGCACGTTCACGGGTCAGACCGCCTGGGCCCAGAGCAGAGATACGACGTTTGTGCGTAATCTCAGACAGCGGGTTGTTCTGGTCCATAAACTGGGACAGCTGGCTGGAACCAAAGAACTCTTTCACCGCGGCCGAAATTGGCTTGGCGTTGATCATGTCCTGTGGCATCAGCGTGTCGAGGTCGCCCAGAGAAAGACGCTCTTTCACAGCGCGCTCTACACGCACCAGGCCAACGCGGAACTGGTTTTCCGCCATTTCACCGACAGAACGGATACGACGGTTGCCGAGGTGGTCGATATCATCCACTTCGCCAATACCGTTACGGATACCGATGAGCTTCTTCATCACTTCAATGATGTCGTCTTTGCTCAGGATACCGGAACCTTCGATCTCGTCACGCAGCAGAGAACGGTTGAACTTCATGCGGCCAACGGCCGACAGATCGTAACGATCTTCGGAGAAGAACAGGTTCTCGAACAGGTTTTCTGCGGCTTCACGCGTTGGCGGCTCGCCAGGACGCATCATGCGGTAGATCTCAACCAGCGCGCTCAGGCGATCGTTGGTTGGGTCAACGCGCAGCGTCTCAGAAATGTACGGGCCGTGATCCAGGTCGTTGGTGAACAGGGTTTCGATGCGCTTGTGACCGGACTGGCTCAGTTTCGCCAGCAGATCCAGTGACAGCTCCATGTTCGCCGGCACGATCAGCTCACCGGTGTTCAGATCGATGTAATCTTTCGCGACCACTTTGCCCGCGATGTACTCGACCGGCACTTCGATGTGCTGAATGTTGTCTTTTTCCAGCTGACGGATGTGGCGCGCAGTGATGCGACGACCTTTCTCAACGTAGACCGTGCCGTTGGCTTCGATATCGAAGGAGGCGGTTTCACCACGCAGGCGCTCAGGCACCAGTTCCATCTGCAGCTTGTTGTCGCGGATTTCAAACACCACTTTTTCGAAGAACAGATCGAGAATCTGCTCAGTGGTGTAATCCAGCGCGCGCAGGATGATACTGGCCGGCAGCTTACGACGACGGTCAATACGGACGAACAGGTTGTCTTTCGGGTCAAACTCAAAGTCGAGCCATGAACCGCGGTAAGGGATAATACGTGCGTTATACAGCACTTTACCGGAAGAGTGCGTTTTACCCTTATCGCTGTCAAAGAATACGCCAGGACTACGATGCAGCTGAGAAACGATAACACGCTCAGTACCGTTGATGACAAAGGTACCGTTGTCGGTCATGAGCGGAATTTCGCCCATGTACACTTCTTGTTCTTTGATGTCTTTTACGGTGCCTTCCGGCGCTTCGCGCTCGTAGATCACCAGACGCAGTTTAACGCGCAGCGGTGCGGAGTACGTCACGCCACGGATCTGACATTCTGTCACGTCAAACACCGGCTCACCCAGACGGTAGCTGACATACTGCAACTCAGAGTTGCCGCTGTAGCTCGCGATTGGGAACACGGAACGGAAGGCTGCTTCCAGACCGTACTGGCCTTCTGGATCTTGCTCGATAAACTTCTGGAACGAGTCAAGCTGGATAGAAAGGAGATAAGGCACATCCAGCACTTGTGGACGTTTACCAAAATCCTTACGAATACGTTTTTTCTCGGTATAGGAGTAAACCATAGGGTTCCTCAGCTAGCTGACAAGTCGACCCACGCTGTCCGTCCTGAAGGGACAGTTCATGCAACACTATTTTGTTTTTCATGCGATGCGCAGCACCCCATGCAATACATCTTTCTATCACTCTTAAATCATTTCATCGCCGTTGCGCAGGCAGGGAACCCTCACAGGAAAGCGGTATATTAAGTCGTCGATAGAAAAAGATATTGAAGAGGAACAATGGACAAACAGTGCGAAACGCCATCGTTCCCCTGTAGCGCAAAAAGGCTGGTGACCAAAAAGTCACCAGCCATCAGTCTGTTTACGCAGACTGCAACCCGAGGGTTGTCTTACTTAACTTCAACTTCAGCGCCAGCTTCTTTCAGAGCAGCTTCAAGTGCAGCTGCGTCGTCTTTGCTGATGCCTTCTTTGATTGCAGCTGGAGCAGCTTCAACCAGGTCTTTAGCTTCTTTCAGGCCCAGACCAGTTGCGCCACGAACGGCTTTGATTACAGCAACTTTGTTCGCGCCAGCAGCTTTCAGGATAACGTCGAATTCAGTTTTCTCTTCAACAGCTTCAGCCGGGCCAGCAGCAACAGCTACAGCAGCAGCAGCAGAAACGCCGAATTTTTCTTCCATAGCAGAAACCAGCTCAACTACTTCCATTACGGACATAGCTGCAACGGCTTCCAGGATTTGATCTTTAGTGATAGACATGACAATTGTTCCTAAGAATCAGTAAAAGTTTATACGTTAGCAAGTACGAAGAAAAAGAATCTGGCCTTAAGCCGCTTCTTTCGCGTCGCGAACAGCAGCCAGAGTGCGGACCAGCTTGCCAGCAGCAGCTTCTTTCATGGTCGACATCAGACGTGCCAGTGCTTCTTCGTAAGTCGGCAGCGTTGCCAGACGGTCAATTTGTGCCGCCGGGATCAGCTCACCTTCAAAGGCTGCAGCTTTGACCTCAAAGTTTGCATTCGCTTTCGCGAACTCTTTGAACAGACGAGCAGCAGCGCCCGGGTGTTCCATAGAGTATGCAATCAGGGTCGGACCAACAAACGTGTCTTTCAGGCACTCGAATGGAGTACCTTCAACGACGCGGCGCAGCAGGGTGTTACGAACAACACGCATGTAGACGCCAGCTTCACGACCTGCTTTACGCAGTTCAGTCATTTTATCAACGGTAACGCCACGGGAATCCGCAACAACCGCTGAAAGCGCGCCTTTGGCTACTTCGCTAACTTCAGCAACAATTGCTTGTTTGCCTTGAAGATTTAATGCCATTAGCTTTGCTCCTGGATTTGACCGGGAAAATTTCCCGGAACTCACTTCACTTACACACCCGAAGGCCGTAAGCGCGTTACACGGTGAGCAGAATCCAGTGAAGAAAAAATTCTTTTTGGTTCTGTCACCGTCTACGCAGGATATTAAGCATCACTTCCGAAGAGGTTCTGCTCCTGCGGTCTTGGACGGAGGCCAGGATCAGGCCTGGCTCCAACCTTAGTCGCTGAATGACAAGGTGTTAGACCTGTGCACTCCGCGACTATGAATTTGGGTTCTGAATTGACGGATCAACCAGAACAACGGGCGTAAGATTCTAGATGAATTTTTCGCCCGTTACAAGCAGCAATTAGTTTGCTGCTGCGTTCAGACCAGCCTGGTCAACGGCAACGCCGGCGCCCATGGTGGTAGAGATGCTGACTTTCTTGATGTACACGCCTTTCGCCTGAGCAGGTTTCGCTTTTTTCAGCGCAACCAGCAGAGATTCCAGGTTTTCTTTCAGTTTGTCAGCATCGAAGTCCACTTTACCAATGGTGGTGTGGATGATGCCGTTTTTGTCGTTACGGTAACGAACCTGACCCGCTTTAGCGTTTTTCACAGCTTCAGCAACGTTAGGAGTTACGGTACCAACTTTCGGGTTTGGCATCAGACCACGTGGGCCCAGAACCTGGCCCAGCTGGCCAACAACGCGCATTGCATCCGGAGAAGCAATAACAACGTCAAAGTTCATTTCGCCTTTCTTGATCTGATCAGCCAGGTCTTCCATACCTACCAGCTCAGCGCCAGCTGCTTTAGCAGCTTCAGCGTTTGCGCCCTGGGTAAAGACGGCAACACGTACTGAACGACCAGTACCGTGTGGCAGAACGGTCGCGCCGCGCACGTTCTGGTCAGATTTACGTGCATCGATGCCGAGGTTAACAGCAACGTCCACGCTCTCTACGAATTTAGCGGTAGCCAGTTCTTTCAGCAGAGCAACAGCTTCGTTGATGTCATACTGTTTAGTCGCATCAACTTTGTCACGGATCACGCGCATGCGCTTGGTCAGCTTAGCCATTTCTTAGTCCTCCACTACCAGGCCCATGGAACGAGCAGTACCTTCGATAGAGCGAGTCATCGCTTCTACGTCAGCACCAGTCATGTCCGCAGCTTTGGTTTCTGCGATTTCACGTACCTGAGCACGAGTTACTTTACCGACTTTATCTTTGTTCGGCTTACCAGAACCAGACTTGATGCCTGCTGCTTTTTTCAGCAGAACGGCAGCCGGAGGTGTTTTGGTAACGAAGGTGAAAGAACGGTCGCTGTATACGGTGATAACTACTGGAGTAGGCAGACCCTTTTCCAGTGATTCTGTTTTGGCGTTGAACGCTTTACAGAATTCCATGATGTTAACACCCTGCTGACCCAGAGCCGGACCAACTGGTGGGCTCGGGTTAGCCATACCAGCTGCAACCTGCAGCTTGACGTAGGCTTGTACTTTCTTGGCCATGATATTTCCTCTATTGGGTATAGCGCCTGGCGAACAGGCTCCCCGTGATAACGATTTACACGCTGTTGCCAGCGCATAAAAACAAAAGGCGCGAAATTATAGGTAAATTTCGCGCCTCCCGCAAGAGCTAAAAAGTGAACAAAAGGCTTAGCCTTTCTCCACCTGAGCAAAGTCGAGTTCAACCGGCGTTGCACGGCCGAAGATAGAAACAGAAACCTTCAGGCGGCTTTTCTCGTAATCCACTTCTTCGACCACACCGTTGAAGTCGGCAAACGGGCCGTCGTTGACACGCACCATCTCGCCTGGCTCGAACAGCGTTTTCGGACGCGGCTTGTCACCCACCTGCTGCAGGCGGTTCATGATCGCATCCACTTCTTTATCACTGATCGGTGCCGGACGGTCAGAGGTACCACCAATGAAGCCCATTACACGCGGTACACTGCGCACTAAGTGCCAGCTGGCGTCATTCATCACCATCTGGACCAGTACGTAACCAGGGAAGAATTTGCGTTCGCTTTTGCGACGCTGGCCGCCACGGATTTCCACGACTTCTTCAGTCGGCACCATGACTTCGCCAAACAGTTCTTCCATGTTGTGCAGTTTGATATGCTCTTGCAGCGACTTGGCTACGCGGGCTTCAAAACCGGAAAACGCCTGAACGACGTACCAGCGTTTTTTTGGAGCTTCAGACATCTCAGAACCTCAGGCCAGTGATAAACGATACCAGACGGACCAGAATACCATCCAGCCCCCACAAAATCAGTGACATCACGGCAGTGACCGCGGCAACGATTAACGTGGTGTGCAATGTTTCCTGGCGAGTTGGCCAGATGACCTTACGCATTTCGGTTCTTGCTTCACGTGCAAAAGCCACGGTTGCTTTGCCTTTGGTGGTCAGCAACGCAATGCCGCCCGCCGCAGCGATCAACACCACGACAGCCAGCGCGCGTAAAGGCAGTGTCACATCGCGATACAGGTAGTTACCGACGATTGCTACCAGCAGCAATGCGATCACAACTACCCACTTTACCGCTTCCAGGCCGCGCCCGCTCCCTTGAGCTTCGGTATTCGCACTCATAAACCAACCTGCCACAATAATTCAGAAACTATTCTGCCCCGCAGAGCGAGGCATCCAAACCGAATGCGCTTTTGGGCATAACTCGGTATCCAGCGCCGTAATACAGAGCCTGTCTCAGCAATGATTATGATCGAAAATCACTGATGAGCCAGGTTCTGGTTAACAGCGTACAAAAAGGGCATCAAATGATGCCCTTTCCGTGTGCATTGCGTCAAATATTATCGCTATTACGCGATAACTTTAGCAACAACGCCCGCGCCAACGGTACGGCCGCCTTCGCGGATTGCGAAACGCAGACCTTCGTCCATTGCGATTGGATGGATCAGGGTAACAACCATTTTGATGTTGTCGCCTGGCATTACCATCTCAACGCCTTCTGGCAGCTCTACTGAACCGGTTACGTCAGTGGTACGGAAGTAGAACTGTGGACGGTAGCCTTTGAAGAACGGAGTATGACGGCCGCCTTCGTCTTTAGACAGAACGTAAACTTCTGACTCGAACTGGGTGTGTGGCTTGATGGTACCTGGCTTAGCCAGAACCTGACCACGCTGGATCTCTTCACGCTTGATACCGCGCAGCAGAACACCACAGTTCTCGCCTGCCTGACCCTGGTCCAGCAGTTTGCGGAACATTTCAACACCGGTACAGGTAGATTTAGCAGTCGCTTTGATACCTACGATTTCTACTTCGTCGCCCACTTTCACGATGCCGCGCTCAACACGACCGGTAACAACGGTACCACGGCCAGAGATTGAGAATACGTCTTCGATTGGCAGCAGGAACGGCAGGTCGATAGCACGGACTGGATCCGGGATGTAGTTATCCAGGTGCTCAGCCAGCTCAACGATTTTCGCTTCCCACTCAGCGTCGCCTTCCAGCGCTTTCAGCGCAGAACCGCGTACGATTGGGGTATCGTCGCCAGGGAAGTCGTAAGCAGACAGCAGGTCACGCACTTCCATCTCAACCAGTTCCAGCAGCTCTTCGTCATCAACCATGTCGCACTTGTTCAGGAACACGATGATGTAAGGAACGCCAACCTGACGACCCAGCAGGATGTGCTCACGGGTCTGAGGCATTGGGCCATCAGTCGCCGCAACAACCAGGATCGCGCCGTCCATCTGCGCAGCACCGGTGATCATGTTTTTCACATAGTCGGCGTGGCCTGGGCAGTCAACGTGTGCGTAGTGACGGGTCGGGGTTTCATATTCAACGTGAGAGGTGTTGATGGTGATACCACGAGCCTTCTCTTCTGGCGCGTTATCGATCTGATCGAATGCACGTGCCTGGCCGCCGTAGGTTTTTGCCAGAACGGTGGTGATTGCCGCAGTCAGAGTGGTTTTACCGTGGTCGACGTGACCGATGGTGCCCACGTTTACGTGCAGTTTGTTACGTTGAAATTGCTCTTTAGCCATCGCTTGTCCCTCTAAGACACGGATATATCAAAGATATCGTCACATTAACCAGGCAAAACCTGATGTTAGTTTTACAGAGAGAGAATCAGGAGAGAGATAAAGGAAGTGGTGCTGATACCCAGAGTCGAACTGGGGACCTCACCCTTACCAAGGGTGCGCTCTACCAACTGAGCCATATCAGCACATCTGGAGCGGGCAGCGGGAATCGAACCCGCATCATCAGCTTGGAAGGCTGAGGTAATAGCCATTATACGATGCCCGCATCCTGGAACTCGGCTACCTGTTCTTTCTGTAGCTTATGAATAATAAAAGAAGACCTTCTATTATTCGAGCCAGTCAGAGTTTCCGACTGACGGTGATCACGCTACTGCGCAATCTGAATTCGAAGGTGAGAGAGTTGAACTCACCCATCAGATAAGCCTTTATCTGACGCTCAACCGAGAGGTTGAGATGGTGGTGGGAGAAGGATTCGAACCTTCGAAGTCTGTGACGGCAGATTTACAGTCTGCTCCCTTTGGCCGCTCGGGAATCCCACCTACTTGATGGTGCCGGCTACCGGAATCGAACTGGTGACCTACTGATTACAAGTCAGTTGCTCTACCAACTGAGCTAAGCCGGCATCAAGTGACGCGCATTCTAGGAAGACCGGGTTCAGGATGCAACAAAAAAATTGCTAAATTTGCACTACCGCTTACTATTTGTGCAAATCCTCGCAAAACGCCCCGCCAGCGCAGCAAAAAGCAGCAAACATGGTGTGTTTTTCCGCCAGCCCACAGCCTGATTATTCTTTGATACTGCGTTAGCCTCATACTGTGATCATAAAAATGCGGGCCTGCTTACGAAAGCGTGCTCAGGTTTATCATTTTACTTCTTTTTAAAGTCACACTGGTGTTACCCTCCTGCCCATTGTTCTCGTTAAATTACCCCTGTGACGTACAACTGAGTTCGACACATCGCTGTATGCCTGTTGCTGCAAGGTGTTGATGAGCCAGAATTTGCGGTCAGATGCATGCTTATGAGTAAAAAAACGACGCCACTGACGACGCCCTACCTGCAGTTTGATCGCCAGCAATGGGCTGCGCTGAGAGATTCTGTACCGATGACGCTGGCCGCCAGTGAAATTGAACGGCTGCGCGGTATCAATGAAGATCTTTCGCTGGAAGAAGTTGCCGAGATCTATCTGCCGCTATCACGTCTGCTGAACTTCTATATCAGTTCAAATCTGCGCCGTCAGGCGGTGCTGGAGCAGTTCCTTGGCACCAATGGCCAGAAGATCCCGTACATTATCAGTATTGCCGGCAGTGTCGCCGTCGGTAAAAGCACCACCGCGCGCGTGTTACAGGCGCTGCTTAGCCGCTGGCCCGAGCACCGCAAGGTGGAACTCATCACCACCGATGGCTTTTTGCACCCTAATGCGGTGCTGAAAGAGCGCGGCCTGATGAAAAAGAAAGGCTTCCCGCAGTCGTATGATATGCATCGACTGGTGAAGTTCGTATCGGATTTGAAATCGGGCGCCAGTCAGGTCACCGCACCGGTGTATTCACACCTGATTTACGATGTCATCCCGGATGGCGATAAGGTGGTGCAGCAGCCGGACATCCTGATTCTGGAAGGGCTGAACGTCCTGCAGAGCGGTATGGATTATCCGCACGATCCGCATCATGTATTTGTCTCAGATTTCGTCGACTTTTCAATATATGTCGATGCGCCAGAAAATTTATTAGAGCGCTGGTACGTTAATCGCTTTCTTAAATTCCGCGAAGGTGCCTTCAGCGATCCGGACTCTTATTTCCACCACTATTCTCAGCTGCCTGAAGAGGAAGCAGAGAGTATTGCACGTGGGTTATGGAAAGAGATCAACTGGCTGAATTTAAAAGAAAACATCTTACCTACGCGTGAACGGGCCAGCCTGATCATGACCAAGTCTGCGGATCATGCCGTGCAAAGTGTACGGTTACGAAAATAGTATTAAAAACGCCCTGCTTTATCAGGGCGTTTAATGCATTACTGTTTACTGTGTTAATTAGCGGGACGTAATGAGATCTCGCCACCGACCCAGGATTTAATCTCACCATCCTGTTCCAGCAATAAACCGCCCTGCTTATCAATTCCGCGCGCAATGCCATGCACTTCACGATCGCCAATCAGCAGTTTTACCGGGCGATGGATAAAGTTATCCAGCGCTTCCCAGCGGCCGACAAACGGCGCCAGCCCATCGCGTTCAAACAGCGGTAAAGCTTCACGCAGACGGTTTATCAGCCTGGCGGCGAGTTCGTTACGATTGATCTTGATGCCCGCTTCCTGCAGATTGATCCAACCCTGATTGATTTCCGCCGTGCCTTCGCCCCGCATTACCAGGTTGATCCCCGCGCCCATCACAATTTGCGCCGCATCGCCGGTTTTACCGGTGAGCTCAACCAGAATACCCGCCAGTTTACGATCCTGCAGATAGAGGTCATTTGGCCACTTAACGCGGACGTCTGCCGCGCCCAGCGACTGGATAACCTCTGCCATCACGATACCAATCACCAGACTCAGACCCATTGCCGCAGCTGGCCCCTGCTCCAGTCGCCAGTACATGGACATGTAGAGATTGGCGCCAAACGGCGAGAACCATTTCCGTCCGCGCCGGCCGCGCCCGGCCTGTTGATATTCCGCGATGCACGCATAGCCGGAGTTCAGCTGGTCCATGCGATCGAGTAAATACTGATTCGTTGAGTCAATAACCGGAATCACCGCCAGATCCGCCTGATGCAGATGCGCCAGTATCGCCTCTTCATTCAGCAACTGAATCGGCGCTGGCAGGCTGTAACCTTTCCCTGTCACGGTGTAGACATCGAGGCCCCAGCTTTTCAGCGTCTGAATATGTTTATTCACGGCAGCGCGGCTCATACCGAGCGCTTCACCCAGCTGTTCACCAGAGTGAAATTCGCCATCGGCCAGCAGGGCGACCAGTTTTAATGGAACGCTATGATCTTTCATGAAATCACCTCGACGGCGTTACGCTCGCCCTGCGCGCCAATGAAACGTACTTCTGGCTCCAGCCACACGGCAAATTTTTCCCCCACCTCCTGACGCACATGATGGGCCAGGGCGACAATATCCTGCGGTGTGGCATTGTCTTCATTGATCAGTACCAGTGCCTGCTGCCGATGCACCGCAGCGCCGCCAAGACGATAGCCTTTCAACGCACACTGATCGATCAGCCAGCCCGCGGCCAGCTTGACATCACCACTGTGCTGTGGATAGTGCGGCATAGCAGGATAGTGCGTGAGCAATGCCTCTGCCTGCTGAGTGGAAATCAGGGGGTTTTTAAAGAAACTGCCTACATTGCCTGTTATGCGCGGATCGGGCAGCTTACTTTGCCGCATATGGCACACCGCATTGAATACGTCCCACGCGCATACGGTAGCGGGATTGAGCTTCGCCAGATCGCCATAGCTCAGCACCGGTTTCCACTGCTTGGCCAGACGCAGACCGACGGCCACAATCACATAGTCGTGCTTCATCGCGTGTTTGAAGATGCTGTCGCGATAGCCAAACTGGCACTCATCACGGTGCAGACGCGTGACTGTGCTATCCGGCAGGTGTAACACCTCGACGTACTGGCAAATATCTTTAAATTCAACACCGTAAGCGCCAATGTTCTGGATGGGTGCCGATCCCGTCACGCCTGGAATCAGCGCCAGATTTTCCAGCCCGGTGAGGCCTCTCTTTAGAGTGTGCTCAACCAACTGATGCCAGTTTTCGCCAGCACCAACGTGCAGATGCCAGGCTTCGTCGTGCTCTTCCAGGGTGATGCCTTTAATCGCGTTGATCACCACGCAGCCGGCAAAATCTTCGAGGAACAGGACGTTACTGCCCTCGCCAAGCACCATAAACGGCTGATTATTTTGCTGGCTGGCGTGCCAGGCAGAGGAAATGGCTTCTGCGCTATCCGCAACAACAAGCTTTTCAGCCGCGATTGCAAGACCCAGTGTGTTGAACGCTTTCAGGGAAGTCTGAGGGCTGGACATGTTACGGCCTTTACTGATTAATCTGGCCGTAGTTTACCCGATTGCACGGTTTTACAGTGGGGAGTTTTCGCGTTTTTAGCGGTAAATTTGCTGAAGTACGGGCGTAAAAAAGCCCCGGACTCTCGTCCGGGGCTTCTTCACTGGTTTGATGCCTGGCAGTTCCCTACTCTCGCATGGGGAGGCCCCACACTACCATCGGCGCTACGGCGTTTCACTTCTGAGTTCGGCATGGGGTCAGGTGGGACCACCGCGCTGTTGCCGCCAGGCAAATTCTTTGTGCGCGAAACGAATCTTTTTCACTGATGCCGCGTTGCCCGTCCTCGCGCTACTCAGTCACATACTTCTGTATGCTCCCTCGTACCGTCTCGTCCGGCGCCTTGCCTCAGCGCAAAATCTTTCGTTTCCGCTAATTTTTCCGTCACAAGCTGAAAATTCTTTCGGTCTCTCGGACCAAAACGCCTCTGGCGTTGTAAGGTTAAGCCTCACGGGTCATTAGTACCGGTTAGCTCAACGCATCGCTGCGCTTACACACCCGGCCTATCAACGTCGTCGTCTTCAACGTCCCTTCAGGACCCTCAAGGGGTCAGGGAGAACTCATCTCGGGGCAAGTTTCGTGCTTAGATGCTTTCAGCACTTATCTCTTCCGCACTTAGCTACCGGGCAGTGCCATTGGCATGACAACCCGAACACCAGCGGTGCGTTCACTCCGGTCCTCTCGTACTAGGAGCAACCCCCCTCAATTCTCCAGCGCCCACGGCAGATAGGGACCGAACTGTCTCACGACGTTCTAAACCCAGCTCGCGTACCACTTTAAACGGCGAACAGCCGTACCCTTGGGACCTACTTCAGCCCCAGGATGTGATGAGCCGACATCGAGGTGCCAAACACCGCCGTCGATATGAACTCTTGGGCGGTATCAGCCTGTTATCCCCGGAGTACCTTTTATCCGTTGAGCGATGGCCCTTCCATTCAGAACCACCGGATCACTATGACCTGCTTTCGCACCTGCTCGAGCCGTCACTCTCGCAGTCAAGCTGGCTTATGCCATTGCACTAACCTCCTGATGTCCGACCAGGATTAGCCAACCTTCGTGCTCCTCCGTTACGCTTTGGGAGGAGACCGCCCCAGTCAAACTACCCACCAGACACTGTCCGCAGCCCGGATTACGGGCCTACGTTAGAACATCAAACATTAAAGGGTGGTATTTCAAGGTTGGCTCCACGCAGACTGGCGTCCACGCTTCAAAGCCTCCCACCTATCCTACACATCAAGGCTCAATGTTCAGTGTCAAGCTATAGTAAAGGTTCACGGGGTCTTTCCGTCTTGCCGCGGGTACACTGCATCTTCACAGCGATTTCAATTTCACTGAGTCTCGGGTGGAGACAGCCTGGCCATCATTACGCCATTCGTGCAGGTCGGAACTTACCCGACAAGGAATTTCGCTACCTTAGGACCGTTATAGTTACGGCCGCCGTTTACCGGGGCTTCGATCAAGAGCTTCTCCTTGCGGATAACCCCATCAATTAACCTTCCGGCACCGGGCAGGCGTCACACCGTATACGTCCACTTTCGTGTTTGCACAGTGCTGTGTTTTTAATAAACAGTTGCAGCCAGCTGGTATCTTCGACTGGCCTCGGCTCCGGGAGCAAGTCCCTTCACCTACGCGCCAGCGTGCCTTCTCCCGAAGTTACGGCACCATTTTGCCTAGTTCCTTCACCCGAGTTCTCTCAAGCGCCTTGGTATTCTCTACCTGACCACCTGTGTCGGTTTGGGGTACGATTTCGTGTTACCTGGAGCTTAGAGGCTTTTCCTGGAAGCAGGGCATCAGTTACTTCACCGCCGTAGCGGCTCGTCATCACGCCTCAGTGTTAAAGAAGACCGGATTTGCCTGGTCTTCACACCTGCACGCTTAAACCGGGACAACCGTCGCCCGGATAACCTAGCCTTCTCCGTCCCCCCTTCGCAGTAACACCAAGTACAGGAATATTAACCTGTTTCCCATCGACTACGCTTTTCAGCCTCGCCTTAGGGGTCGACTCACCCTGCCCCGATTAACGTTGGACAGGAACCCTTGGTCTTCCGGCGAGCGGGCTTTTCACCCGCTTTATCGTTACTTATGTCAGCATTCGCACTTCTGATACCTCCAGCATGCCTCACAGCACACCTTCAGCGGCTTACAGAACGCTCCCCTACCCAACAACACATAGTGTCGCTGCCGCAGCTTCGGTGCATGGTTTAGCCCCGTTACATCTTCCGCGCAGGCCGACTCGACCAGTGAGCTATTACGCTTTCTTTAAATGATGGCTGCTTCTAAGCCAACATCCTGGCTGTCTGTGCCTTCCCACATCGTTTCCCACTTAACCATGACTTTGGGACCTTAGCTGGCGGTCTGGGTTGTTTCCCTCTTCACGACGGACGTTAGCACCCGCCGTGTGTCTCCCGTGATAACATTCTCCGGTATTCGCAGTTTGCATCGGGTTGGTAAGCCGGGATGGCCCCCTAGCCGAAACAGTGCTCTACCCCCGGAGATGAGTTCACGAGGCGCTACCTAAATAGCTTTCGGGGAGAACCAGCTATCTCCCGGTTTGATTGGCCTTTCACCCCCAGCCACAAGTCATCCGCTAATTTTTCAACATTAGTCGGTTCGGTCCTCCAGTTAGTGTTACCCAACCTTCAACCTGCCCATGGCTAGATCACCGGGTTTCGGGTCTATACCCTGCAACTTAACGCCCAATTAAGACTCGGTTTCCCTTCGGCTCCCCTATGCGGTTAACCTTGCTACAGAATATAAGTCGCTGACCCATTATACAAAAGGTACGCAGTCACACCCTGAAGGTGCTCCCACTGCTTGTACGTACACGGTTTCAGGTTCTGTTTCACTCCCCTCGCCGGGGTTCTTTTCGCCTTTCCCTCACGGTACTGGTTCACTATCGGTCAGTCAGGAGTATTTAGCCTTGGAGGATGGTCCCCCCATGTTCAGACAGGATACCACGTGTCCCGCCCTACTCGTCGGACTCACAACCTGTGCATCTTCGTGTACGGGGCTGTCACCCGGTATCGCGCGACTTTCCAGACGCTTCCACTGATGCACAAGCTGATTCAGGTCCTGGGCTGCTCCCCGTTCGCTCGCCGCTACTGGGGGAATCTCGGTTGATTTCTTTTCCTCGGGGTACTTAGATGTTTCAGTTCCCCCGGTTCGCCTCGTTTGACTATGTATTCATCAAACGATGATGCACAGAGTGCACCGGGTTTCCCCATTCGGACATCGACGGCTGTAGCGGTTCATATCACCTTACCGTCGCTTTTCGCAGATTAGCACGTCCTTCATCGCCTCTGACTGCCAGGGCATCCACCGTGTACGCTTAGTCGCTTAACCTCACAACCCACAGGCGTTTTGCAACGCTGCGGACTGCAAGCATTTGAGAGACCCGAACGCATCGTGATTTCATTCTTATTACGGAGAATGAAAACGACGCGTCGTTTCAAATTTTCAGCTTGTTCCGGATTGTTAAAGAGCAATATCTCAAACACGACGTTACCGTCAGTTTTGAGATATTCTGTGGAGACACCTTTCACCTGTCACCAAGCAGTGGCGTCCCCTAGGGGATTCGAACCCCTGTTGCCGCCGTGAAAGGGCGGAGTCCTAACCGCTAGACGAAGGGGACACAAAGTGTCACGACTTCGCAGCCGTCCTGCTCGTTACTTTTCTATCAGACAATCTGTGTGAGCACTTCGCGGGAAGGTATCTTCAGGTAAGGAGGTGATCCAACCGCAGGTTCCCCTACGGTTACCTTGTTACGACTTCACCCCAGTCATGAATCACAAAGTGGTAAGCGCCCTCCCGAAGGTTAAGCTACCTACTTCTTTTGCAACCCACTCCCATGGTGTGACGGGCGGTGTGTACAAGGCCCGGGAACGTATTCACCGTAGCATTCTGATCTACGATTACTAGCGATTCCGACTTCATGGAGTCGAGTTGCAGACTCCAATCCGGACTACGACGCACTTTATGAGGTCCGCTTGCTCTCGCGAGGTCGCTTCTCTTTGTATGCGCCATTGTAGCACGTGTGTAGCCCTGGCCGTAAGGGCCATGATGACTTGACGTCATCCCCACCTTCCTCCGGTTTATCACCGGCAGTCTCCTTTGAGTTCCCGGCCGAGCCGCTGGCAACAAAGGATAAGGGTTGCGCTCGTTGCGGGACTTAACCCAACATTTCACAACACGAGCTGACGACAGCCATGCAGCACCTGTCTCAGAGTTCCCGAAGGCACCAAAGCATCTCTGCTAAGTTCTCTGGATGTCAAGGCCAGGTAAGGTTCTTCGCGTTGCATCGAATTAAACCACATGCTCCACCGCTTGTGCGGGCCCCCGTCAATTCATTTGAGTTTTAACCTTGCGGCCGTACTCCCCAGGCGGTCGACTTAACGCGTTAGCTCCGGAAGCCACGCCTCAAGGGCACAACCTCCAAGTCGACATCGTTTACGGCGTGGACTACCAGGGTATCTAATCCTGTTTGCTCCCCACGCTTTCGCACCTGAGCGTCAGTCTTCGTCCAGGGGGCCGCCTTCGCCACCGGTATTCCTCCAGATCTCTACGCATTTCACCGCTACACCTGGAATTCTACCCCCCTCTACGAGACTCAAGCCTGCCAGTTTCAAATGCAGTTCCCAGGTTAAGCCCGGGGATTTCACATCTGACTTAACAGACCGCCTGCGTGCGCTTTACGCCCAGTAATTCCGATTAACGCTTGCACCCTCCGTATTACCGCGGCTGCTGGCACGGAGTTAGCCGGTGCTTCTTCTGCGGGTAACGTCAATCGGCGAGGTTATTAACCTCACCGCCTTCCTCCCCGCTGAAAGTACTTTACAACCCGAAGGCCTTCTTCATACACGCGGCATGGCTGCATCAGGCTTGCGCCCATTGTGCAATATTCCCCACTGCTGCCTCCCGTAGGAGTCTGGACCGTGTCTCAGTTCCAGTGTGGCTGGTCATCCTCTCAGACCAGCTAGGGATCGTCGCCTAGGTGAGCCATTACCCCACCTACTAGCTAATCCCATCTGGGCACATCCGATGGTGTGAGGCCCGAAGGTCCCCCACTTTGGTCTTGCGACGTTATGCGGTATTAGCTACCGTTTCCAGTAGTTATCCCCCTCCATCGGGCAGTTTCCCAGACATTACTCACCCGTCCGCCACTCGCCACCCAAAGAGCAAGCTCTTCTGTGCTGCCGTTCGACTTGCATGTGTTAGGCCTGCCGCCAGCGTTCAATCTGAGCCATGATCAAACTCTTCAATTTAAAGTTTGATTTGCTGCAACGAGTGCAGCGATGCTCTGTGAATTAAACTTCGTAATGAATTACGTGTTCACTCAGCAAAGACTTGATATTTTTTACGTCCGGAGACGCTGATATCAATCCTGCGAGTGCCCACACAGATTGTCTGATAAATTGTTAAAGAGCGGTGCGACGCGGCGTTCGGCCTGCTGTCGCGAGGTGGCGTATATTACGCTTTCCTCCTTCAGAGTCAAACACTTTTTTCAGCGTTTTTCTCCGGCGGGGTGAATCACTTCACGCCCTGCTGAGCCGTCTGCGTTGCCGCTTTGCCGTCTCAGTGGTGGCGCATTATAGGGAGTTAATTCTGGCTGACAAGGGTTTATTGCAAAAAAATGATCGTTCGGCCTAAATTTCACCACTACGCGTTATTTTGCGGCAATTTGCCTGGTAACTGTGCGAAATCCTGGGCAAAAAGCGTGACTTGCTGCCAGTCAGTGTATTCAACTTCTTTGGTGGTATCCGTTTCGCCGCCAGTCATACGCATAATGAACTGAATCATGATGCGATCGAACCAGCGATAGCGTGGATAGCGCAGCGCACCGGCAAACACCGCACAGCGATCCGGTTGCCACGGTGACT
Organism: Pantoea sp. B270; assembly: GCF_018726825.1. Classification (NCBI taxonomy): domain Bacteria; kingdom Pseudomonadati; phylum Pseudomonadota; class Gammaproteobacteria; order Enterobacterales; family Erwiniaceae; genus Pantoea; species Pantoea sp. B270. Next base: position 2,846,875 of record NZ_JAHCSX010000001.1, on the reverse strand, counting down.
GCGCCAGGAACTTACGCGTATAGGCATTGGTTTCCGGCGTGCACTTATCGGCTTTGCGCGCAGTAAGATTGACGCTGAAAAAGCCGCTGACGCGCTGCTGCAGTTCCGCCTTATATTGCGTGACGAATTTCATCAGCTCGGGCTGGAAGTGACCATAGCGAATCGAGGCACCAATCAGAACGCGATCATACTGTGCCCACTCCACCTGCGGTGCCTGCGCCAGATCCAGCACATCGCACAGCTGCTGCGGTGTCAGCGTGCGGGCAATACGCGCCGCGATTTCACGGGTTTGCCCGTCACGGCTGGAATAAAGAATTAACGCTTTCATCACTCATTCCTGTTTTATTATTCGCGCCAGAAGGTGGGCGTGAACAGCACCAGCAGCGTGAACACTTCAAGGCGTCCAAACAGCATGGTGGAGATTAAAATCCACTTGGCGACATCATTCATCGACGTGAAGTTATCTGCCACCACACCCAGACCCGGGCCAAGGTTATTCAGCGTCGCCGCCACCGCGGCGAAGGCCGAGAAGTCATCCACGCCGGTGGCGATAATCGCCAGCATGCTGACCAGAAACACCAGCGCGTAAGCCGAGAAAAAGCCCCACACTGCTTCGAGAATACGTTCCGGCAGCGCACGGTTCCCCAGTTTAATGGTATAGACCGCATTGGGATGCACCAGGCGTTTCAGTTCGCGCGACCCCTGCTTGCACAGCAGCAGAATACGAATCACCTTCAGGCCACCGCCAGTCGAACCCGCCATACCGCCGATAAAGGCTGAACACAGCAGCAGTACCGGCAGGAACAGCGGCCAGCGCGCAATACTGTCGGTGGTAAAGCCCGCCGTCGTCGCCATCGATACCACCTGGAAGAACGCCTGATTGAGGGTTTGCCAGCCGCTGGAATAGACATTATGGAACCACAGCACCAGGGTACAAATCAGCACCAGCGTCAGCTGCACGCCAATGAACATGCGGAATTCCGGATCGCGCCAGTAGACTTTCAGGTTTCGCCCGCTGAGCAACGAGAAGTGCAGGCCGTAGTTACAGCCGGAGATCAGCAGGAAAATCGCCACGATGGTATTAATGGTCGGGCTATTGAAGTAGCCGATGCTGGCATCATGGGTAGAAAAACCGCCGATGGCGATGGTCGAGAAGCTGTGGCCGATAGCATCAAACATCGGCATGCCCGCCAGCCACAGCGCCAATGCACAGGCCACCGTCAGCAGCACATAAATCAGCCACAGGGTTTTCGCGGTTTCGGCAATGCGCGGGCGCATTTTGTTATCTTTCAGCGGCCCCGGCATTTCGGCGCGATACAGCTGCATACCGCCGACGCCAAGAATCGGCAGAATAGCGACCGCCAGCACGATGATCCCCATACCGCCGAGCCACTGCAGCATCTGGCGATAGAACAGAATGGCTTTCGGCAGCGAGTCTAGCCCCACCAGCGTGGTGGCACCGGTGGTGGTTAAGCCAGAGAACGATTCGAAGAAGGCGTCGGTCACCGACAGATGTGGCTGCTCTGCGAAGATAAACGGCATTGCCCCCACGCTGCCCAGCACGGTCCAGAACAGCACCACAATCAGAAAGCCTTCACGCGGTTTCAGCTCACTTTTTTGTTTGCGGTTGGGCCACCACAGCAGCGAACCGATGACGATCGCCATCATAAACGTCTGACTGAACGCGCGCCCGGCACCGTCGCGATAAATCAGGGCCACTAAGCCAGGCAGGATCATGGTTACCGAGAACAGAATCACCAGCAGGCCCACGATGCGGGTAATGGCGCGAAAATGCATTCAGCCGTTTCCTTTAAACAGATGCGGTTAGTTGTCCAGCGGGATCAGCGCCAAAGCGCCCCGGCTGTAATCAGAAAGGTTTTGCCTGAAGCCATCAATCTGCGGATGGGGCAACGCCAGACGTAGCGTAATGCGATCCTGATAATGGCTCTGTTCAATACTGCCGTCAAAACGCTGCAGCAGACGCTCTATATCGCTCAGCTGCGCATAGTCACACTGCAGGGTAAAACGTTGCATCGGCACTTTGCGCTGGCGCGCCAGCAGCTTCAGCCCCTGCTGCACGCCGCCACCGTAGGCTTTCACCAGCCCGCCGGTGCCCAGCATGATACCGCCATAATAGCGCACCACCACGGCGGTGATCTCGCCCACGCCGCTGCCCATCAGCTGCGCCAGCATCGGCTTACCGGCCGTGCCGGAGGGTTCGCCATCGTCAGAAAACCCCAGCTGTTGTGAATCATCGGGCGCGCCCGCCACCCAGGCCCAGCAGTGATGCCGCGCGGTCGGGTGTTCGTGCTTTACCTGCTGCACAAAGGCGCGCGCAGCGGCCACCCCATCGGTATGCGCCAGCAGGGTAATAAAGCGGCTCTTTTTGATGGTCTCCTCGCTGAGACTGACGGCCTCAGCGGGAATGTCGTAAGCGTCCATCAGGCCAGATGCAAGTCACGCGTCATGTTTTCGATGCGGCTGGCGTGAATCACCACATTATCCTCGATACGAATGCCCCCGTACGGCTTCAGGGCATCAATTGCCTGCCAGTCAAAGTGCTGACTGAACTTACCGCTGCGCAGCGGCGCCAGCAGTGAATCGATAATATAGAAGCCCGGTTCAATGGTCAGCACCATGCCCGGCTGCAGCACCCGCGTACAGCGCAGATAAGGATATTGCGATGGCGCTGCCAGATGCGTGCCGCTGTCGTCCTGCATAAACCCGGCAACGTCGTGCACCTGCAGGCCCAGCGGATGGCCGAGGCCGTGCGGCATAAAGGGACCGGTGAGGTTTTCCGCCACCAGCGTCTCTTCGCTCAGCCCCTGCACCAGTTCAAACTTCAGCAGCAGACGCGCGATGCGCTGATGCATTTGCAGATGGTAATCGGTATAGCGCACGCCGGCTTTCAGCGTGGCGATCAGCGCCAGCTCTTCTTTATTCATCGCAGCAACCATTTCCGCGTAGCGCGTTTTGCTCTGCGCCGCGTAGCTCCGCGTCAAATCGGCCGCATAGCCAAGATACTCTGCGCCGGCATCAATCAGGAAGCTGTGACGTTTCGCCGGCGGCTGGTGATCAAGCCGGGTGTAGTGCAGTACCGCAGCATGTTCATTCAGCGCGATGATATTGCCATACGGTACATCAATGTCACGGTGGCCGGTGGCGGTCAGATAGGCAAGATTGATATCAAACTCGCTCATGCCGGAGAAGAACGCCTCTTTCGCTGCGCGATGGCCTGCCACCGCCAGCTTCTGCGCTTCGCGCATACAGGCCAGCTCGTAATCGGTTTTGATGCTGCGATGATAATGCAGGAAGTCGATGACGCCCTGAGGATTGATCCCCTCGCTGCGGATGCCCAGTTGGGTGGCGCGGGACGGTACCGGCCCGATATAGGCCACATTGTCGCGCTGTGCCGGCAACAGCTGAGCGATATCGTCAGCGTTTTTCAGGCCGATGACCTCGACATCCTGGGTCCAGAAGCTGTCCGGCAGTGGCTCGACGTTGTGCCAGTAATCGACCGGCGAGTAGAACCACAGTTTGGGTTTATTCACGCCATCGATCCACAGCCAGCAGTTGGGCACCTGGGTCACTGGCACCCAGGCTTTAAACTGGGGATTCACCTTAAACGGATAGTCATGATCGTCAAGAAATACGGTCAGCAACTCGCCTGAATGAATCAGCATGGCGTCCAGCTTAAAGCGCGCCAGCACCTGTTGCGCACGCTGCTGCAGCGTTGAAATATGCGCGTGATACAGGGTTTTCAGTGAATCCATGGACTTGTCTCCGATGTCGCGAAAGTGGCGGCAGTGTAGCACAGCCGCGCGGGGGATGCCGTGCTGCGCGCGCTGTGATCGCCGTATCAAATAAGCAAACTCTCGTTTGCAAAAAATTAACATGACACCCACACTCCTGATCATCTGGTATGACCAGATCATCTTTCGCGTTTCAGGAGACGGACATGCTCTACCAAGGCGATACCCTTTCAGTGCACTGGCTTGACGATGGCATCGCCGAGCTGGTTTTTGATGCGCCCGGTTCGGTGAACAAACTTGATACCAAAACTGTCGCCGCCTTAGGCGAGGCGCTGAGCGTACTGGAGCAGCAAAGCACGCTGCGCGGCCTGCTGCTCTCTTCCGCCAAACCGGCGTTTATTGTCGGGGCGGATATCACAGAATTCCTGTCGCTGTTTGATGCGCCCGCTGAGCAGCTCAGCCAGTGGCTGACATTCGCCAACAGCATCTTTAATCGTCTGGAAGATTTGCCGGTGCCGACCATCGCCGCCATTGACGGCTACGCACTGGGCGGAGGCTGCGAGTGTGTGCTGGCGACCGACTTCCGCGTGGCCACGCCCACCGCGCGCATTGGCCTGCCGGAAACCAAACTTGGCATTATGCCGGGCTTCGGCGGCAGCGTGCGTCTGCCGCGCCTGCTCGGTGCCGACAGCGCGTTGGAGATCATCGCCGCCGGCAAAGATATTGATGGCCCGGGCGCGCTGAAGCTCGGTCTGGTGGATGCGGTGGTCAGCAGCGAGAAGCTGCGCAGCGCGGCGCTGACCATGCTGCAGGATGCCATAGCCCAGGGAAGCTGGCAGGCGCGTCGTGCGCCGAAGCTGGCACCGCTTAAGCTCAGTCCGATTGAAGCCGCGATGAGTTTTACCCTCGCCAAAAGCATGGTGCAGCAAACCGCCGGTAAACACTATCCAGCGCCGATCGCCGCGGTGCGAACCATCGAAGCGGCAGCGGGCTTAGGTCGTGATGATGCGCTGAAGCTGGAAACCGCTGCTTTTGTGCCGCTGGCGCAGAGCGATGTGGCACGCGCGCTGGTTGGCATCTTTCTCAATGACCAGTACGTAAAAGGCCTGGCGAAGAAACACAGCAGCGCGGCCGGCACGCCAGAGCAGGCGGCGGTACTGGGCGCAGGCATCATGGGCGGCGGGATCGCCTGGCAGTCGGCCTGGAAAGGCGTGCCGGTGAAGATGAAAGATATTAATCCGCAGGCGCTGACGCTGGGCATGAATGAAGCCAGCAAGCTGCTTAACAAGCAGCTGGAGCGCGGCAAAATCGACGGCACGAAGCTGGCGAGCGTGCTGGCGAGCATTCAGCCGACGCTGGATTACAGCGGCTTTGATCGCGCCGATGTGGTGGTCGAAGCGGTGGTCGAGAACCCGCAAATCAAAGCCAAAGTGCTGGCTGAAACCGAGCAGCAACTGCGGGATGATGCCGTGCTGGCCTCGAATACCTCCACCATTCCGATTAGCCAGCTGGCGCAGGCGCTGCAGCGTCCGCAAAATTTCTGCGGCATGCACTTCTTCAATCCGGTGCCGCGTATGCCGCTGGTCGAAGTGATTCGCGGTGCGCAAACCTCTGAAGCCACCATCAGCAAAGTGGTGGCGTGGGCCAGCAAGATGGGCAAAACGCCGATTGTGGTGAATGACTGCCCCGGCTTCTTTGTGAACCGCGTGCTGTTCCCCTACTTTGCCGCCTTCAGCCTGCTACTGCGCGACGGCGCGGACTTCCGCCAGATCGATAAAGTGATGGAGAAGCAGTTTGGCTGGCCGATGGGGCCGGCGTGGCTGCTGGACGTGGTGGGCATTGATACCGCGCATCATGCGCAACAGGTGATGGCGCAGGGCTTCCCGTCGCGGATGCAGAAAGATTACCGCGATGCCATTGATGTGCTGTTTGAAGCCAAACGCTACGGCCAGAAAAATGGCCAGGGCTTTTACCGCTGGGAGCAGGATAAAAAAGGCAAAGCGCAGAAGCGCGCCGATGCAGATGTCGATGCGCTGCTGGAGCCGGTATGTGAACCGAAGCGGGTATTCAGCGATGAAGAGATCGCCAACCGCATGATGCTGCCGATGCTCAACGAAGTGGTGCGCTGCCTCGAAGAAAACATCATCGCTTCCCCCGCCGAGGCGGATATGGCGCTGGTGTATGGCTTAGGCTTCCCGCCGTTCCGCGGTGGCGCGTTCCGCTATATGGACACGCTGGGCATCAGCAATGTCGTCGATCAGGCTAAACGCTACCTCGCGCTCGGCCCGCTGTACGCGCTACCTGAGCTGCTGGTTCAGAAAGCCCACCAGCATCAGAGCTGGTATCCCGTCGCTCAACCGATTGACGCAGCGGCGCTGCAAACTGCCTGAGGTAATGAACATGGAAAACGTAGTGATTGTTGATGCCGTGCGCACGCCGATGGGCCGTTCCAAAGGCGGCGCCTTTCGCCAGGTGCGCGCCGAGGATCTCTCCGCCCATCTGATGCGCGAACTCCTCAGCCGCAATCCGGCCGTCGATGCCGCCGCGCTGGATGACATTATCTGGGGCTGCGTGCAGCAGACGCTGGAACAGGGCTTTAATATCGCCCGCAACGCCGCGCTGCTGGCGGAGATCCCGCATCGCGTGCCGGCCAGCACCGTCAATCGCCTGTGCGGCTCGTCCATGCAGGCGCTGCACGATGCGGCGCGCGCGATTATGGTCGGCGATGCCCACAGCTGTCTGATTGGCGGCGTGGAACATATGGGCCACGTACCGATGAACCACGGCGTGGATTTTCATCCCGGCCTGGGGCGCACCGTGGCGAAAGCGGCTGGCATGATGGGGCTGACCGCCGAGATGCTGGCGCGCATGCACCACATCAGCCGTGAACAGCAGGACGCCTTCGCGCTGCGTTCACACCAGCGCGCTGCGGCCGCCACTCAGCGCGGTGATTTCAGACGCGAAATCGTGCCGACCTACGGCCACGATGCCGATGGCGTGCTGAAACGCTATGACAGCGACGAAGTGATTCGCGAGGACACCAGCCTTGAAGGCTTAGCCGCGCTGCGTCCGGCGTTCGATCCGGTCAACGGCACGGTCACCGCCGGCAGTTCGTCGGCGCTGTCCGACGGCGCGGCCGCCATGCTGATCATGAGCGAAAGCCGCGCGCGCGAACTGGGGCTGTCGCCGCGCGCACGCATCCGCAGCATGGCGGTGGTCGGCTGCGATCCGTCGATCATGGGTTACGGCCCGGTACCGGCCAGTAAGCTGGCGCTGAAGCGCGCCGGGCTGAGCGTGCAGGATATCGATCTGTTCGAACTCAATGAAGCCTTCGCCGCGCAGACGCTGCCGTGCCTGAAAGATTTAGGGCTGCTGGAGCAGCTGGATGAGAAAGTGAACCTTAACGGCGGCGCAATCGCACTCGGGCATCCGCTGGGATGTTCCGGCGCTCGTATCAGCACCACGTTGCTGAATCTGATGGAGCGTCGCGATGCACAGTTTGGTCTGGCAACCATGTGCATTGGCTTAGGCCAGGGCATCGCGACGGTATTCGAACGGGTTTAATACGTTGACCACTACACTTGCACGTGTTCCCGCCTAACCGGGCGGGCTTTTTTTTGCAGCGGCACGTGCATGCGCACCGTGTCACACATCAGATAAAGGCAAACGCATCGCCATACATCTGCGCTTCTAACGCACCACGTTCGGCACAGAAGCGCTCGCGGGCAATTTTTGCCATCTCAAACCGGCCAGCAATATAGATATCGTGTCCGCTCAGGCTGGCATAATCCTGCATCACCGCGGTCAGCACCGTGCCGCTGCGCCCCTGCCAGTCCTCCGCCGGCTGCTCCACCACCGGAATCACTTTCAGGTTCGGATGCTTCACCGCCAGCGCATTGAGTTCATCCAGATCGTACAGATGTCTCAGCTCGCGGCCGCCCCAGTAGATAGCGATATCGCGATCCGGCTGCTGCGCCAGCGCGGTCAGCAGAATCGAACGCGCATAGGAGAAGCCGGTGCCGCCGGCAATCAGCACAATCGGCCGCGCGCTGTCTTCACGCAGCCAGGCGTCGCCGTGCGGCATATCCACGGTGATCTGCCGATCATTTTTGATGCGATCCATCACCGCCATGGCGTACAGGTTCAGCTCTGAGGCACCAATGTGCAGCTCAATTATGTCCTTTTCCATTGGCGTCGATGCAAGCGAAAACGGGCGCTTGTCGCGCTCATCCATCACCACCATCAGATACTGGCCGGCGCGGAAGCTAAAATCCGCCGCCGGAATTAACCGCACGCGGTAAACCGTGTCCGTAATTGCTTCAACCGAAGTCACTTTGCAGCTTAACGTCGTCATAGGTGCCCTTTTTTATGGTTCTCAGCCGCCATCAGCGCTGCGGCGGCTCGGCAAAGATCGCTAACTCATCCCAGATTGCATCAATACGCGCCGTAACCGCAGGATCTTTCACAATCGGCGTCCCCCATTCACGCTGGGTTTCACCCGGCCACTTGTTGGTGGCATCCAGTCCCATCTTCGAGCCAAGTCCGGAAACCGGCGAAGCGAAGTCGAGATAGTCAATTGGCGTGTTTTCTACCAGTACCGTATCGCGCGCCGGATCCATCCGCGTGGTGATGGCCCAAATCACGTCGTTCCAGTCACGCGCGTTGACGTCATCGTCACACACAATCACAAACTTGGTGTACATAAACTGGCGCAGGAACGACCACACGCCGAACATCACGCGCTTGGCGTGACCGGCATACTGTTTTTTAATCGTCACTACCGCGAGGCGATAAGAGCAGCCTTCCGGCGGCAGATAGAAATCCACAATCTCCGGGAACTGTTTGATCAGAATCGGCACCAGCACTTCGTTCAGCGCCACGCCCAGTACCGCGGGCTCATCCGGCGGACGACCGGTGTAGGTGGAGTGGTAAATCGGGTTGCGCCGCTGGGTTACGTGCGTCACGGTAAACACCGGGAAGCTGTCTACTTCATTGTAGTAGCCGGTGTGATCGCCGTACGGCCCTTCCGGCGCCATGTCGCCCGGTTCGATGTAGCCTTCCAGCACGATTTCGGCGCTGGCCGGCACTTCCAGATCGTTCGAAACGCACTTCACCACCTCGGTTTTGTTGCCGCGCAGCAGACCGGCAAACGCATATTCCGATAGCGTATCCGGCACCGGCGTGACCGCGCCAAGAATGGTGGCCGGATCGGCGCCCAGCGCTACCGCCACCGGGAAGCGTTCACCGGGATGCGCTTTGCACCACTCCTGGAAATCCAGCGCGCCACCGCGATGCGACAGCCAGCGCATGATCACCCGATTTTTACCAATCACCTGCTGACGATAAATGCCGAGGTTCTGCCGCTCTTTATGCGGTCCGCGCGAGACGGTTAATCCCCAGGTAATCAGCGGCGCCGCATCGCCCGGCCAGCATTTCATGACCGGGATGCGCGCCAGATCGACCTCGTCACCGCTGAAAATCTCTTCCTGACACGGCGCATTACGCAGCCGTTTGGTCGGCATGTTCAGCACCTGTTTGAACTGCGGCATCTTATCGAACAGATCGCGGAACCCCTTCGGCGGCTCCGGCTCTTTCAGAAACGCCAGCAGCTTACCCACTTCGCGCAGCGCGCTGACCTCTTCCTGGCCCATACCCATTGCCACGCGCTTCGGCGTGCCAAACAGGTTGCACAGCACCGGCATGCTGTAGCCCTTCGGGTTTTCGAACAGCAGCGCCGGGCCACCGGCCCGCAGCGTGCGGTCGGCGATTTCGGTCATCTCGAGGACAGGATCGATCTCCTGAGTGATGCGCTTTAACTCGCCGCGCTGTTCCAGCAGCGCGAGAAAGTCTCGTAAATCCTGATATTTCATGCGGCGTTAGTCTTCCGGCCAGAGTGAAGCGTCATTATAAGTTTGTTCACGCCAGCGTGTTTGAGTTTCTGCGTCAGGCGGGCTGACAGGAAAACGGCACCAGCGACTGCAGGGCCAGCACATCGTGATAAGCGGCAATCGCTTCACCGTGACGGAACACTTTGAAATCTTCACCGCGCGCGCTGTAGTAGCGCAGACGGTTCTCACTGACGTGCAGGAAGCTGGCTTCCCGCAGCGCAATCACCGACTCCTGCGGATTCACTGCGCAGAACTCGGCCAGACGCTCATCACGGGTTTCGCCCATGTGGCCGCTGACGTGCGCATCAAGATAGTGAGGATTGATTTGCACCGGGAACAGCCCCAGCGCAGGCAGCACCACGCTGCTGCGTACCGGCATATCATTGGTGGTGCGAATCGACGGTGTCGCCACGTTGCAGCCCGCGCTCCAGCCAACGTAAGGGACATCGCGCTCGCGCACTGCGCGCTGAATCGCCACGATCAGCCCCTGCTCGTGCAGCATCTGGTTCAGCAGCCAGGTATTGCCGCCGCTCACCAGAATCAGCTCCGCCTGCTCAATGGCCGCAACCGGTGTCTCGAACTCGTGTACCGTGCGCACCGGAATGCCCAGTGACTGAGACAACGCCTGCGCACGCTGGGCGTGATCGTCACGAATAATGGCATAGGGCACCAGCACCGCCGAGGTGATGCCGCGCTGGGCAATCATCGCGTGCAGCTGCGGATGCGCATAGCTCAGCAGCGGCGCATCGTCGGCCACTTTGCCATTGCTCAGTAAAAACAGTTCCATCAGCCGTCCTTTTTCTTCGTCTAATGGGTTGGCAGTCTGATACAGATGATCGCCAGACGTCAATTTTCTTGCTGAAAAGCGTTAGTTCGCCGCACCAATCGGAAAATTCGTAGAGATTTTTCTTGTGTGACCGGGTTTCCGGCCGCCGATGCGCTATAACTCTGACAACAGGTTTGTTATTCTTAGCGTCCATTATTTGGGAGCAGTTATGGAATCCTGGTACTTACTCTATTGCAAACGTGGTCAGCTGTTGCGCGCGAAGGAGCATCTTGAGCGGCAGGAGGTGAATTGCCTCAGCCCGATGATCGCTCTGGAGAAGATTGTGCGCGGCAAACGCACCACCGTGAGTGAGCCGCTGTTTCCCAACTATCTGTTTATCGAATTCGATCCGGAAGCGATTCACACCACCACCATCAGCAGCACGCGCGGCGTCAGCCACTTTGTGCGCTTTGGTGCCATGCCCGCGACGGTGCCGTATGAAGTGATCGAAGCGCTGCAAACCGATGCGCCGCAGATCCTGCTGGATCCGGAAACGCCGCAGGTTGGTGATGAAGTGCTGATCACCGACGGCACCTTTGAAGGGCTGCGCGCTATTTTTGCCGAGCCCGATGGTGAAACCCGCTCAATCCTGCTGCTTAACCTGCTGAATAAACAGGTGATGCGCAGCGTGGACAACAAGCAGTTCCGTAAGGTTTAAGCCAGCCTGAATAGCTGACGTGCGTTGTGGTCGACGCGTGCCGCCAGTGCGTCTGGCTGTTCACCACGCCAGTGCGCCACCTGCTGAACGATATGCGGCAGAAAGCAGGGTTCGTTACGGCGCGAGGTCGGACGCGGTCGCATATCGCGCGGCAGCAGATAGGGCGCGTCCGTCTCCAGCAGCAGACGATCTGCCGGAATCAGCGGCAGCATGTCACGCAGTGCCATTCCGCGCCGTTCATCGCACACCCAGCCGGTAATGCCCACCGATAAGCCCAGCGCCAGGCAGGCTTCCAGCTCGTCACGCGTGCCGGTAAAACAGTGCACCACCGCGCCCACCAGTTTCGGCAGCCACGGCTGCAGCACCGCCAGAAAACGTTCATGCGCCTCACGACAGTGTAAAAACACCGGCAGCTGCAGTTCTGCCGCCAGCTGGAGCTGCGCATCAAACGCGTACTCCTGCTGCTCGTGCGCGGAAAGATTACGGTTGAAGTCGAGTCCGCATTCACCAATCGCCACCACCTGCTCGCTGTCAGCCAGGCGGCGCAGCGTACTGGCGGTTTCCGCCGACCACTCGCTGGCATGATGCGGGTGCACGCCGGCGGTCGACCAGCAGTAGCCCGCGTGCCGGGTCGCCAGCTGACGCGCCTGCTGGCTCTCCAGGGCATTGGTGCCGGTGATTAACAGGCCGGTGACGCCTGCTTCGCGCGCGCGTTTTACCACCTGATCGCGATCTTTTGCGAATTGCGTGCTGGTCAGGTTTACACCGATATCAAACATGTTTGCTCCCCATTCCGTCTTAAAGCGACGGATAGAAAAACCGCCCGGCAGGCGGGCGGTTAAGATTCATCATCACCCCATCAGCGGGATGCCCTGCATAAAAGACATCAGGCGTCGGGGTTCTGTTCCTCATCGTCTGCCGCCTGACGTCCTTTACCCACATAGTAGCGGGAGAAGAATACGCCGACTTCAAACAGGCAGTACATCGGAATAGCGAGCAAAGTTTGCGAGAAAACGTCAGGCGGTGTGAGCAACATCCCAACCACAAACGCGCCGACCAGAATATACGGCCGCTTCTTTTTCAGATCGTCCGGGCTGGTAATGCCGGTCCAGCACAGCAGCACGATGGCAATCGGCACCTCAAACGCCACGCCAAACGCCATGAACAGCGTCATGACAAAGTCGAGGTAGTTGGTGATGTCCGTGGCGATGGTGACGCCCTGCGGCGCGGTTTTGGCGAAGAAGCCAAATGCCAGCGGGAACACAATGAAGTAGGCAAAGGCCACGCCGACATAAAACAGCAGCGTACTGGAGAACAGCAGCGGCATCACCAGGCGGCGCTCATGGCGATACAGCGCGGGGGCGACAAACGCCCAGACCTGATAAAGAATCACCGGCACCGCGAGAAACACCGACACAATGATGGTCAGTTTGATCGGCGTAAAGAACGGTGAGGCAACGTCGGTGGCGATCATGCTGGCGCCGGCGGGCATCTGGCTAATCAGAGGCGCTGCCACTGCGTGATAGATGTCGTTGGCGAAGTAAACCAGACACAGGAAGATAACAAACACCGCGATGATGCAGTTCAGCAGACGCTTGCGCAGCTCAATCAGGTGGCTGATGAGCGGTTGGGTATCTTCAACGGCCATGTTTATCGTTCATCTTTTACGGGAGGAGTGGACGCAGGCGCGACGGAATCGCTGTGGCTGGTGGCTGGTGCAGGCTGCGGCGCCTGCGCCGGGGCGCTGGCCTGATGTGCCGCGCTGGCCGGCGTCACGACGCTGTGCGGCTCTGCGGGCTGCGGTGCGGCAGCGGGCTGTGGCGCGGCAGCGGGCGGCTGATGAATGGTGTTGGCTTCATCTTCCGCTTTCTCGATATCGATGCTTTGCTGCACCGAGCGCTTCATGGAGTCCGCGGTTTTACGCAGCTCTTCCATGGATTGCTTCAGCTCCGGCGACAGCGTGCCGCGTCCTGCCTCTTCGACCTTTTTCAGGCTGTCCTGCAGCTCCTGCAGTTTCAGCTCCTGGGCCAGTTCGTTCTGCACATTAGCAGCCAGCGAGCGAATGGCCCGGATCCAGCCAACAACGGTTTTCACCGCAACCGGTAAGCGCTGCGGGCCCAGTACAATCAGCCCGATCACGAACACCAATACCAGTTCACTAAAACCAATATCGAACACAGTTTTACCTTACTTGTCCCGGGCGTCGTCTTTGCTCGCCGGGGTGTGCTGTTTGTCTGCCAGTTTGGCGTTGAAGTCAGCGTCCTGCTCTTTCGGTTGATCCTTTTTCTCGTCTTCATCGCTCATGGCTTTTTTGAAGCCGCGAATGGAAGAGCCTAAATCCGAACCCAGGTTACGAAGCTTATTGGTACCGAACAGAAGTACAACAATGACGGCAATGATTAACAATTGCCAAATACTGATACCGCCCATGAGATATGCCTCTAATATTCTGTGAAAAACGGTTAACTGTAACGCACAGAAAGTCCGTTTTTACCCGGACTTAAGCCTGCGACATTACGCGATTTGCACCAGGCAGACAATCAGTTTGTCTTGCGCCAGCCGATGAGCCAGGTAACGATGCCGGCGGCCATTAACAGCGCCGGGAAGAAGTCCCAGTCAGGCCGGCTCAACAGCACGGCGGTGCCACTTAATAACAGTGTAGCCCCGACGCCAAACAGATAACGTGCCTGATGATGACGGGTGCGCTGCGCGTTCAAATCGGTGACGAGTTTATCGACACTGTGCTGCAATAACTTGTGCTGGCGCATACTGTCGTAAAAAAGCTCCGGCAGCTCCGGCAGTTTCTCCGCCCAGAACGGCGCCTTCTCTTTCACCGCCCGCAGAATGGCCGGAATGCCGATCTGATCCTTAATCCAGTCCTCCAGGAACGGCTTGGCGGTTTTCCACAGATCGAGCTGCGGATAGAGCTGACGGCCGATGCCCTCGATGTACAGCAGGGTTTTCTGCAACAGCACCAGCTGCGGCTGCACTTCCATATTGAAACGGCGCGCGGTGTTGAACAGATTGAGCAGCACGTGACCAAAGGAGATTTCCGCCAGCGGCTTTTCGAAAATCGGCTCGCACACGGTGCGGATCGCGAACTCAAAATCTTCCACGTTGGTATCCGGCGGTACCCAGCCCGAGTCGACGTGCAGCTCGGCCACTTTGCGGTAGTCGCGGTTGAAGAAGGCGATGAAATTTTCCGCCAGGTAGCGCTTATCTTCTTTGTTCAGCGAGCCAACGATGCCGCAGTCAATGCCGATGTACTGCGGATCTTCCGGATGCTCGTAGCTGACGAAGATGTTGCCGGGATGCATATCGGCGTGGAAGAAGCTGTCGCGGAACACCTGGGTGAAGAACACCTGCACGCCGCGTTCGGCCAGCAGCTTCATGTTGACGCCGTGCTGCTCCAGCGTGGCAACGTCGGAGATAGGAATGCCGTAAATGCGTTCCATCACCAGCATGGTTTCGCTGCAGTAGTCGGAGAACACTTCCGGCACGTACAGCATGCGGCTCTGGTCAAAGTTGCGGCGCAGCTGAATCGCATTGGCGGCTTCACGCAGCAGATTGAGCTCATCAATCAGCGTTTTTTCGTAGTCGCGCACCACTTCCATCGGACGCAGCCGGCGACCGTCCGGCAGCAGACGTGGCACCCAGCGCGCCAGGCGGTAAATCAGCTTCATGTCAGCTTTGATCACCGGCAGGATATCCGGGCGAATCACTTTGATCACCACTTCGCGGCCGTTGGATTTCAGCGTCGCGGTATGCACCTGGGCAATCGAAGCCGATGCCAGCGGTTTGATATCGAAGTCGTCGAACCAGGTTTCCACCGGGCCGCCAATCGAACGCTCAATCTGCGCCTTGGCTTTCACGCCGTCGAACGGCGCCACGCGGTCCTGCAAAATCGCCAGCTCATCGGCAATTTTCGGCGGGAACAGGTCGCGGCGCGTCGAGAGCATCTGACCGAACTTGATCCAAACCGGACCGAGTTGCTCCATGGCCAGACGCAGACGGATGCCCATCTCGGCTTCTTTGTGCCGGTTGGGGATCCAGAAAACACAGCGCCGCCACAGCCGCAGCGGCAGCGTGATGCGCATATGCGGAATCAGTTCATCCAGCCCGTAGGTCAGAAAAACTTTGATAATGAAGTATAAGCGCCGAATTTCTCCCAGCGTCATTTCGCCTCCAGCTGTGCCAAACGCGCCTCAAACGCATTAAGCGCACGTTCCATCGCTTCTACCT
The DNA here is from genome assembly GCF_018726825.1 of Pantoea sp. B270. Taxonomy (NCBI): domain Bacteria; kingdom Pseudomonadati; phylum Pseudomonadota; class Gammaproteobacteria; order Enterobacterales; family Erwiniaceae; genus Pantoea; species Pantoea sp. B270. The sequence continues at coordinate 2,831,509 of NZ_JAHCSX010000001.1, read as the reverse complement.
CCTCACAAAACCACGCCTGCTCCAGCGCTCCCGGTGCCACGCGCCACTCTTCGGTCAGCACCTGCCCCAGATAATCCTGACGGCGGGTGACCTGCTGTCTGAGCTGGGCCAGCGCACGCTGAGCGGCCTGGCTGATGCCCTGTGCCGCGATGTCGCCCACCCACGGCGCGAGATATTCGGCCGGATCGAGTTCAGCCAGATCCATCAGCGCGGAGAATTGCTGTACCACCTGCAGATCGCCTTCCACATCCAGCTCACCGCTGCGAATCAGGCTGGTCAGCTGCTGACGATCGCGCAGCTTAGGCAGCGTGCTGAAACGCAGGCTGACGCTGCAGTCGCTGCGGTCCTGCCAGTCACTTAGCACATCCAGCTGGTTTTCACTGAACACCAGCACCAGCGGAAAATCCAGCTCCTGCAGGCGCAGCAGCAGGACTTTGCCGGCCAGACGCTGGCGTGCGGTTTTCAGGCTGCGATCGCGGTACAACACACGGTTCAGGGCGGTCTCAAGACCGCCGGTGATGAGAGGGGTAAAAGTCATGATTAATCAGAACTTAAAGCCACGATGCAGCGCCACAATGCCGCCGGTCATGTTGTAGTAGCTGGTATTTTCAAAGCCAGCGTCGTTCATCATCGCCTTCAGGGTTTCCTGATCCGGATGCATACGAATCGACTCCGCCAGATAGCGATAGCTCTCCGCGTCTTTTGCCACCAGCTGTCCGATGCGCGGCAGAATGTGGAAAGAGTAAGTGTCGTAGGCTTTGCTCAGCGGATCGAAAACCGGTTTAGAGAACTCCAGCACCAGCAGACGGCCGCCCGGCTTGAGCACGCGGAACATCGACGCCAGCGCCTTCTCTTTTTCGGTCACGTTACGCAGGCCGAAGGAGATGGTGATGCAGTCGAAATAGTTATCCGGGAACGGCAGCGCTTCTGCGTTAGCCTGCACGTAGCTGACGTTGCCGGTTACGCCGAGATTGCGCAGCTTTTCGCGTCCCATCTTCAGCATTGAGCTGTTGATGTCAGCCAGCACCACCTGACCGGTTTCACCGACCAGGCGCGAGAATTTTGCCGTCAGATCGCCGGTACCGCCGGCCAGATCCAGGACGCGCTGACCGCGGCGCACGCCGCTGCTGTCGATGGTAAAACGCTTCCAGACGCGATGGATGCCGAACGACATCAGATCGTTCATCAGGTCATATTTCGCCGCGACGGAGTGAAACACGTCCGCGACTTTATCGGCCTTTTCACTTTTGGCGACGGTCTGAAAGCCAAAATGGGTAGTTTCCTGCTGTGATTCATCTGCCATCGGTTTTACCTGTTCCACAAACAATACTTCCCGAAGTGTATCAGAGTCGGGCGATCCGAGCACGCCACCGGCGTGTTATTCGTTGATGCGGCGCAGGGAAGCGGCGGAAGAATCTGCCGCATTTTCAGCGGGCTCGCTGTCATCGGCCCATGTATCATCCGCCGCGTCGGGCTGCGCCTGCTCTGCCAGTTGCGGGTTGATGGGCCGTTTGATCTCCACGCCAAGCGCACGAAACGACTCACTCTGGGCGATCAGATTGCCGCGCCCCTGCGCCAGCTTTTTCATCGCCAGCTGATAACTCTGCTGCGCTTTGTCGAGGCTATGTCCGATGCCGCTCATGTCATCGACAAACAGCCGCATCTTGTCGTACAAGCGCGCAGCGCGGTCGGCGATGCGCTGGGCATTACGGCTCTGATGCTCATAGCGCCACAGATTATTAATGGTGCGCAGCGCCACCAGCAGCGTGGTCGGGCTGACCAGCATAATGTTTTGCTGCAGCGCTTCGCTGATCAGCTCCGGCTGGCGGTCGATCGCCAGCAGAAACGCCGGTTCGACCGGAATAAACATCAGCACATAATCCAGCGAGCGTAAACCGGGCAATTGTTGATAATCTTTACGCCCCAGCAGCCGGATATGGCCACGCACCGCGTTGATGTGCTCCTGAATCGCCTGTTCGCGCGTCAGCTCATCGTCGGCGTTGAAGTAGCGCTCGTAGGCAATCAGCGTCATTTTGGCGTCAATCACCACATCTTTACCCTGCGGCAGACGCACAATCACATCCGGTTGCATACGGCCCTGCTGCTCCAGCTGCACGCTGACCTGAGTCTGATACTCGTAGCCTTCGCGCAGGCCTGAGGCCTCCAGCACCCGGCTGAGCACCACTTCGCCCCAGTTGCCCTGAATTTTATTGTCGCCCTTCAGCGCTTTGGTGAGGTTGATCGCTTCCTGCGCCATCTGCGCGTTGAGCTGCTGCAACTGGCGAATTTCGTGCGCCAGCGTGTGGCGTTCACGCGCTTCCTGGCCGAAGCTGTCGTTGACCTGGCGGCGGAAGCCGTCCAGCTGTTCGCGCAACGGGCCGATCAGGCTGTTGAGGCTCTGCCGGTTCTGCTCGTCGACGCGTTTTCCGCTGTTTTCGAAGATTCGGTTGGCGAGATTTTCAAACTGCGCACTCAGGCGCTGTTCGCTGTTGGTCAGCAGACGCTGCTTCTCCTCAGCGGCGAAACGCGTCTCTTCTAATCGAATGGTGACTTCCCGCAGTTCGGCTTCCTGCGCGCTGTTAACTTCCAGCTGATTGCGCAGCTCGCGGCTGAGCTGTTCACTCTCGGCCCGCCAGTAATCCAGCTGCTGCAGGCGCTCCTGCGCGCCGCTTAGCGTGCCGTGAAGCTGGCGCAGCTCCTGTTCGCGCTGTTGCAGTTGCTGTTGCAGCTGTTCCAGCTGCTGCTGCTGACGCTGCTGCGCCTGTTCCAGCAGGCGGCGTTCGGTGGTGAAGCTGGCGTGCTGATGGCCGGCGCGCAGCTGGGCAATAATCCAGCCAATACCCAAACCGGCCAGCGCCAGCGCGCCGCTGATGATAAGTTGCTGATCCATAATCCCCCCGCGGATCGTCTCGCTGAGGAGAAGGTAGAGCGCCACTGTATGAATGTCCAGAACATTCATGGCAACCCGCGGATTTTATCGCGGGCGCGATGGGCACCGTCCGGGCAACTACAGGGCGCGCACGGTCAGGTCGCCCGCTTTCCAGGCGTCGATCAGGAAAAACGGCATCGGCAGCACCCATTCGCTGTCGCTTTTCACCTTCGCCGGATAGCACCAGCTGTTGCCGCCGTAGGTCAGCTCCACCTGCTGCTGGCCATTTTCGGCGTTGGCCACTTTGCCGGCCATGCTGGCGAAACCGGCGTTGCTGCCGACGTGGAAGCTGTCGGTCTGCCAGCGAATCGGCGCATGCGCCGGCCACGGCTGCGCGTGGTGGAAGTGAAAGATATCGTCGTGATTGAGGATGCTGTCGCGCACCGTTGGCCACAGCGCTACCTTGAGGAAGTACTGGTCGGTAAAGCGCTCGCTGCCGTCATACTGCGCGATAAAGTCGCGCATCTGCTGCTCCACGTTGTGAAACACGCCGTGACAGCCGCCCCACATGCCGGCCAGTAACAGCTCGGTGTGCGAGTAATAATCGCGCATGTGGTGGAACCAGAATGGCGAAGCCAGCCAGGCGTCGACGGCCGCTACTTCGCGCTCTGACAGCAGCGAATCCGCATCCCGTACGATGTAGCGTTTTACGCTAACATCGTCCATCACCAGAAAACGCCACAGCGTAGGGAAAATGGTTTTCTCCTGCGACATATCCACCAGCTGGGTGTTTGGCTGGGTCAGGCGCTGCCACACGTGCTGCGGCACGCTATCGTCGAGATAGATGCGGCACATCCAGTCCGGATAGAGCTCGCGCGCCACCTCAACGTTTTTAATCAGGGTTTCGCAGTAGCGCGGCTGACCGCCGTACAGGCTGAAGGAAATGATATTTTCTGCCGGATTGCTGCGGTTAATCGGCGCAGGCGCCGGTGCGGGAAAAGTCGCTTTCGCGCCCTGACTGAAACGCACGTCGGATTGGGTGAGCGATTCCAAGCCATAGCGCGCCACTTCATCTGTCTTATCCAGCCAGCCACACACTTCCGTCAGGCCATCCAGCCAGGTTTCCGACGCCTGCGCGCGCTGCGCCGCCGGTGCCTGATAGATTTTCTGGTAAATTTTGTAGGATTTTTTATGTTCGCCGACGCGCATCAGCGTCAGCGCGTAGTCGCTGAGCACCTGCATCTGGTTAGGCATGACGCGCAGCACTTCTTCGCAGCACTGGCGCGCCAGAGGATAATCTGACGCGGCCATTGCCTGACGAAACCGCGCGGCGGCACTCTCAACGCGGGCCTGCATTGCAGCAGGACGGCTGGTAAAACCCGGACGTGGGACAGAGATCGTTTTGCGCATAGGAAATTTCTCAGAATCGGCTGAAATTGCGCGCATTCTAATCAGGCAATTGCTGAGCTCCCTATAAGCCTGGTCTCGAAATCATTCCCTGACTGGCGCGCTAAAGTAAACGACGCGCGGCATCCACCACAATTTTCACCGCATCGCTTTCTGTCTGCTTCATGGTGGCCGCATCCGGGATCTCTTTTTGCGTGCGATTCACGATGACGCCAGCCACCATGCCGGCACGCAGTCCCTGACTGGCGCACATGGTTAACAGTGTAGCGGATTCCATCTCATAGTTAAGTACGCCCATTTGCTGCCACTCTTTCATCGAGCCCTGGAAGCGGCTCACCACGCGTCCGGAGAAGGTATCGTAGCGCTCCTGGCCAGGATAGAAGGTGTCTGACGAGGCAGTGACACCAATATGCGTGGTCGCACCGCAGGCTTCTGCCGCGGCCACCAGCGCGGTGGTGCAGGCGAAGTCAGCCACCGCCGGGAATTCCATCGGCGCAAAGTGCAGGCTGGCACCGTCCAGACGGACCGAGGCGGTGGTCACCAGCACATCGCCCACGTTGATGTGTGGCTGAATCGCGCCGGTGGTACCCACACGCAGGAAGGTACGCACGCCCAGCTGCGCCAGCTCTTCAACGGCGATAGAGGTGGACGGACCGCCAATACCGGTGGAACAGACGACCACCGGTTTGCCGTCGATCTCCGCCAGCCAGGTGGTGAATTCACGGTGCGACGCGAGGTGCTGTGGATTCTCCATCAGCGCCGCGATTTTCTTCACGCGCTCCGGATCGCCAGGAACAATCGCCAGCGTGGCTCCTTTCAAATCGGCTTTGGTGATGCCAAGGTGGAAAACGTCAGACTGGGCCATATCAGACTCCTGGAAGATAAGGGGAATAAGCGCGCCACTTTACGTCAGCGGCCCGGATAAATATGTGACTGAATTCACTATCAATAATGAAAGTTACATTGAACTAAAAATATTGTGTGACTCTAATCACATATTAGCGGTCTGCTGCGCTGAATTGCTACAAGCGGTGCTGTGTAACCGTAAAAGGCAGTGTTAATAGAGAAGCAGACCAGGTTAACCATCCCCCGTACCCTACGCCAGCCTTGCCGTAAGGCCAGGCTATAGTTACGTGATTGCGCACTTGCTAGCACGGAGAGAACCATGAAAACCGAAGACAATATGGCACAAAAATCCGCCACCGACGGCTTTGCGCCAGCGGTGCAGCCCACCGCAGCCAGCACCATCATTACCGCCAGCGATGCCATTCACGCGGGCGAGACGTCCGTGCCGAGCCAGGGTGAGAACCTGCCGGCTTATTATGCTCGTCCGCAACAGTTTAGCGGCACGCTGCCGGTCGTGCTGGTGGTGCAGGAAATTTTCGGCGTGCACGAGCACATCCGCGATCTGTGCCGCCGTCTGGCACTGGAAGGCTATCTCGCCGTGGCGCCGGAGCTCTATTTCCGCGAAGGCGATCCCAACGATTACAACGATATCCCCACCCTGTTCAAAGAGCTGGTGAGCAAAGTGCCGGATTCGCAGGTACTGTCGGATCTCGACCACGTGGCCAACTGGGCGGCGCGCCACGGCGGCGATATCCGTCGTCTGGCGATCACCGGTTTCTGCTGGGGCGGTCGCATCAGCTGGCTGTTTGCCGCCCATAATCCGCAGGTGCGCGCCGCCGCCGCCTGGTACGGTCGCCTGGAGGGCGAGAAAACGCTGAAGCAGCAGAAACATCCCATTGATATTGCAGTAGATTTGAATGCACCGGTGCTGGGCCTGTATGGCGGCCAGGATGAAAGCATTCCACTGGAAAGTATCGATAAGATGCGCCAGGCCCTGCACGCGGCCAATGCCAAAGCCGAGATTGTGGTGTATCCGGAAGCTGGCCACGCCTTTAACGCCGACTATCGTCCGAGCTACCACGCCGATTCCGCGCAGGATGGCTGGCAGCGCATGCTGGCGTGGTTTAAGCAGTATGGTGTCGCGCCGAACGCGGAATAAAAAAAGGGGCGCCAGCGCGCCCCAACTCAACAACACAACGTATTATCCTGCCATCAAACGGTTTCGGCGCGCAGCTTCTGCGCCGCTTTCACCATGTTGGCCAGTGCCTGACGCGTTTCACTCCAGCCGCGCGTTTTCAGGCCACAGTCCGGGTTCACCCACAGGCGCTGCTGCGGAATACTCTGCGCCGCTTTGCGCAGCAGATCTTCCATCCACTCCACGCTCGGTACGTTGGGTGAGTGGATGTCATACACGCCCGGCCCGATTTCGTTCGGATACTCAAACGCTTTAAACGCATCCAGCAGATCCATATCAGAACGTGAGGTTTCGATAGTGATCACGTCGGCGTCCAGCGCGGCAATCGAATCCATGATGTCGTTGAACTCGCAATAACACATGTGGGTGTGAATCTGCGTCTCGTCCTGCGCCACCGCAGCGTTGAGGCGGAACGCGTCCACCGCCCAGCGCAGGTAGGCTGCCCAGTCAGACTGATGCAGCGGCAAGCCTTCACGCAGCGCCGGTTCGTCAATCTGAATGATGCCGATACCGGCTTTTTCCAGGTCCTGCACTTCGTCGCGCAGCGCCAGCGCAATCTGTTTTGCGATGGTTTCGCGCGTCACGTCTTCCCGCGGGAACGACCAGCACAGGATGGTGACCGGTCCGGTCAGCATGCCCTTCACCGGTTTGTCGGTCAGCGACTGCGCATACTTTGCCCACTCGACGGTGATCGGCTGCGGGCGGCTGACGTCCCCGATGATCACCGGCGGCTTAACACAGCGCGAGCCGTAGCTCTGTACCCAGCCGTTCTGCGTGAAAACAAAGCCGTCGAGGTTTTCGCCGAAGTACTCCACCATGTCGTTACGCTCGGCTTCGCCATGCACCAGCACGTCGAGCCCCAGACGCTCCTGCTCCGCAATCGCCTGCCGGATGTGTTCCGCGATACCGGTGCGGTAGTGGCCGCCGTCAATGTTGCCTTTTTTGAAGTCGAGGCGCAGGCCGCGAATCTCGGTCGTCTGCGGGAAAGAACCGATGGTAGTGGTGGGCCACGCTGGCAGGTTAAAGCGCTGACGCTGCGCCTGAGCACGCACGGTGTAGCTGCTGTTGCGCTCAGTGTCTCTGGCCTGGATTTGCGCCAGACGCTGCGCCACGGCGGGGTTGTGCACGCGAGCAGAGTTTGCCCGGGCGCGAATCGGCGCGCTCCAGGCGTGCAGCGCAGCGGCATCGTGCTGGTTCAGCGCCTGACTCAGCAGCGACAGCTCCGTACACTTCTGTAACGCAAAGGCGAACCAGCTTTTTACCTCGTCGTCGAGGCGGGTTTCCACGCTCAGATCAATGGGGCTGTGCAGCAGCGAACAGGAGGAACCGATCCACAGCTGCTGACGCTGGCCGGTCAGCGGCTGCAGGCGCTCAAACCAGCGGGTGAGATCGGCGCGCCAGACGTTACGGCCATTGATTACCCCCAGCGACAGCAGCCAGTCCGCCGGGATCTGCTGGTTGAGCTGCTGGAGATCGTCTTTGCCGTGCACCAGGTCCACGTGCAGGCCCTGCACCGGCAGCGTTTTGATGACATCAAGATTCTGACCAATGCTGTCAAAGTAGGTGGTCAGCAGCAGTTTCACTTCGCCCTGTAGCGCATCATAAGCCGGTTTAAACGCCTCGCGCCACGCCTGCGGCAGTTCCAGCGCCAGCGCCGGCTCATCAATCTGCACCCATTCGATGCCGCGCTGACGCAGTTCAGCCAGCACCTGACGGTACACCGGCAGAATGGCCTGCAGCAGTGACAGGCGGTCAAAGGCGTCACCTTTCACCTTACCCAGCCACAAATAGGTCACCGGCCCCAGCAGCACCGGTTTGATGGTGTGGCCGAGCGCCAGCGCTTCATCCACCTCGTCCAGCAGTTGCGTCCAGCTGAGACGGAACTGCTGACCCTGGGTAAATTCCGGCACGATGTAGTGATAGTTGGTGTTAAACCATTTGGTCATCTCTGCCGCCGCCGCAGGCTCACCGCTGGGCGCCCGACCGCGGCCGATGCGGAACAGGGTGTCGAGGTCAATCGAGCCGTCTTTATTCTGGTGCCGTGCCGGTACGTTACCGAGCAGCAGGCTGGTGGTCAGTACGTGATCGTACCAGGCAAAATCGCCGACCGGCAGCAGATCAACACCGGCGTCTTTCTGCTGCTGCCAGTGACGGGCGCGCAGTTCACGACCCACCGCCAGCAGTTCGTCCTGTGAGCTGTTCCCGGCCCAGTAGCTTTCCTGCGCTTTTTTCAGTTCGCGGCGCAGTCCGACGCGAGGGAAACCGAGAGTATGGTTCAGAATGGTCATGTGAGATTCTCCAGAAGTTATTCGCTGTGCGACAGTCGCAGCAACCGATTTACGTTCATCCAGCGGGCAATCCTGCCGTGCGCTGAGCGTGTTAGCTGGACAAAGGTAAAGTGGCCGTCGCGTCTGACTGAGATGTTTAGCCGTCCAGATGTTTACACCGCTATAATCTGCGGGTACTGTATGTGTCTCAAGCGCAATTTGTTCAATCTCGATGTGAAGGACTCTCATGATCGAACTCAAACACCTGCGGACGCTGCAGGCGTTACGGCACACCGGCTCGCTGGCTGCCGCCGCCGCCCAGCTTCATCAGACGCAATCGGCGTTGTCTCACCAGTTCAGCGACCTGGAACAGCGGCTGGGCTTCCGGCTGTTCGTGCGTAAGAGCCAGCCGCTCCGTTTTACGCCGCAGGGAGAGATTCTGTTGCAGCTGGCGGAGCAGATTCTGCCGCAGATTCAGCAGGCGCTGCAGGCCTGTCATGAGCCGCATCAGACCACGTTGCGCATCGCTATCGAATGCCACAGCTGCATCCAGTGGCTGACGCCGGCCCTGAACAATTTCCGTCAGAGCTGGCCGCAGGTGGTGATGGACTTCAAATCCGGCGTGACCTTTGATCCGCAGCCGGCGCTGCAGCAGGGCGAACTGGACGTGGTGCTGACGTCCGATATTCTGCCGCGCAGCGGTTTGTTCTATGCGCCGATGTTTGATTTTGAGGTGCGGCTGGTGCTGGCGCCGGATCACCGTCTGGCGCAGCTGGCCCACATCACGCCGGAAGATTTGGCCGATGAGGTGCTGATGATCTATCCGGTACAGCGTCAGCGGCTGGACGTGTGGCGTAACTTCTTACAGCCAGCCGGCGTCAGCCCGGCGCTGAAGAGCGTGGATAATACGCTGCTGCTGATCCAGATGGTGTCGGCCGGCATGGGCATTGCCGCGCTGCCGCACTGGGTGGTAGAGAGCTTTGAGCACCAGGGGCTGGTGGTGACACGCACGCTGGGCGACGGGTTGTGGAGCCGTTTATACGCGGCGATGCGCGACGGCGAGCAGCGACAGCCGGTGCTGGAGGCCTTTGTGCGCTTTGCCCGTCAGCACGCCTGCGAGCACCTGCCTTACGTGCGCGATGCCTCGCGCCCCGGTTCCCTGCAGCCGGTCTCGTCCTGATGCCGCGGGCGGCCAATGTCGCCCGTGCTGTTATCCCCGCCCTGCCTGCTCTATAATGCGCCGCCTTAACCGCTACCGGAGAGTTTCACCATGACCAATAACGATGTGCTGCGCAGCGTGCGCTATATGCTGGATTTGAGCGACAGCAAAGTGGTGGAGATTTTTGCGCTGGCGGGCAGTGAAGTACCGCGTGAAGATGTGCAGGCGTGGCTGAAGAAAGATGACGATGAAGCGTTTCGTAAACTGCCGGATGTGCTGATGGGCTACTTCCTCAACGGTCTGATTTTCTACCGTCGCGGCAAAAGCGAAGACGCGCCGGCCCCGTCGGTTGAGCGCCGCATGAACAATAATATCTTTCTCAAGAAATTACGCATCGCCTTCGCGCTGAAAACCACCGATATCCCGGATATCTTATTGAAGGCTAACTTCAAGGTGTCACAGGCGGAGATCGGCGCGATTTTCCGTAATCCGGATCATAAAAATTATCGCGAGTGCGGTGACCAGATTCTGCGTAACTTCCTGAAAGGCTTAACGCTGATTCAGCGGCCATCGACACCCGCGAAAAAAAGCTAAGCGCCTGAACTGCCGCTTTTGGCCGTGTGTCCCAGTACCCAGCGTTTATGCACGTACAGGGACGCAAAAATCACTATCGCCCCGGCGATAAAGCTCGGCCAGTGCGGCTTCTCCTGCCAGATCGCCAAATTCACCAGTAATCCTGCCGGCACGTGCATGTTGTTCATAATGCCCAGCGTCCCGGCATCGACCTGGGTCGCGCCGTAGTTCCACATGAAGTAACCCAGCCCGGACGCGACCACGCCCAGCCACACCAGCACGCCCCACTGCAGCGTGGTGGTCGGCAGCTTGTGCGGATTGCCCCAGATGCACCAGGCGATCACCGCGATCAGCACTGCGCCGAGATAGAACCACGAGAACGCGGTGTGCTGCGGCATCGGGCGGACTTCCTGCAGGCGCTTATAGCCCACCATGCCAATCGCAAAGCAGATGTTAGCCGCCTGCACCAGCAGCAGTCCGAACCAGAAATCATCGCTGACTTTGTCGTAGCGGATAATGGCCGCACCGAGCACCGCCAGCAGCGCGCTGAAGGCATAGCCAATGCGCAGCGGGCGCTTGCTGAGCAGGTCATAAATCAGTGTGACATACAGCGGCGTCATCACCGTAAACAGCAGGAATTCCGGCACGCTGAGATAGAGATAAGCCTCGAAGCTGATCAGATACATGATGCCTAATTGCAGCATGCCCACCAGCATATAGAGCAGCAACGTTGAGGCGCGGTAACCGCGCCAGCGCAGAAACGGCAGAAAGACCAGCGCCGCCAGGCCTAAACGCATCAGCACCGAGAACCAGGTATCCACCTGCCCCGCCAGATACTCCCCGATTAAACTAAAAGAAAAAGCCCACAGAATGGTGGTAACGATCAGCAACAGCACGGTTATGCATCCTAAAGTTCAACACTGGCGCTAGTGTAAACAAACTACAGCGCGCTGGCGGGATAATCTGGTTGACAAGTGATGAAATTAAACACGATCGCATCTTCGCTGCCCGGTCAGCAGGCACGCGTCCGCATGGCGGGTTGACCGGCGGGCGGCGATTTTTATGAGGCGGCGCGCCATTTTCTCTGGCACAAATGCGCGAAATCCAACATTTGCTGGTTTATATCGCTCTTTATTGTCATAAAACTGTAACATATGTGTCACACGTCACAGTAACTGCGCGTAACCATCACTATTCTGTGCGCGAAATGGAAAGGTTGCTTTCTGTTCGCTGTCGTACTTTTTTTTGCCCCAACCTGCTGGGAATCGATAACTATATTGCGCCCTGGAGGGCCATTCTGATGTTGAGTATTTTTAAACCTGCACCACACCAGCCCCAGGTGGCGGACGATCGCGTCGATCCGCTCTATCGTCGTCTGCGCTGGCAGATCTTCTTCGGCATTTTCTTTGGCTACGCCGCCTATTATCTGGTGCGCAAAAACTTTGCGCTGGCGATGCCTTACCTGGTCGAACAGGGCTTTTCCCGTGGCGACCTTGGCTTTGCCCTCTCCGGCATCTCCATCGCCTACGGTTTTTCCAAATTCATCATGGGATCGGTCTCGGATCGCTCCAACCCGCGGGTATTTTTGCCCGCCGGCCTGATTCTCGCCGCCGCCGTGATGCTGGTGATGGGCTTCGTGCCATGGGCAACCTCGAGCATCATGGTGATGTTCGTGCTGCTGTTTCTGTGTGGCTGGTTCCAGGGCATGGGCTGGCCACCGTGCGGACGCACCATGGTGCACTGGTGGTCGCAGAAAGAGCGCGGCGGCATTGTGTCGGTATGGAACTGCGCGCACAACGTGGGTGGCGGCATTCCTCCGCTGCTGTTCCTGCTCGGCATGGCGTGGTTTAACGACTGGAAAGCTGCGCTCTATATGCCGGCGTTTGGTGCCATCCTCGTCGCCATCATCGCTTTTGCGCTGATGCGCGATACGCCGCAGTCGTGCGGGCTGCCGCCGATTGAGGCATGGAAGAATGACTATCCGCCGGATTACAGCGAGAACCACGAACAGGAGCTGACGGCGAAGCAGATTTTCATGCAGTACGTGCTGCCGAATAAGCTGCTGTGGTACATCGCGCTGGCCAACGTATTCGTTTATCTGCTGCGCTACGGCATCCTCGACTGGTCACCGACCTATCTGAAAGAGGTGAAGCACTTCACGCTGGATAAATCCTCGTGGGCCTATTTCCTGTACGAATACGCCGGGATTCCGGGCACGCTGCTGTGCGGCTGGATGTCGGACAAGGTATTCCGCGGCAATCGCGGCGCCACCGGGGTATTTTTCATGACGCTGGTGACCATCGCCACCATCATTTACTGGCTGAACCCGCCGGGCAATCCGGGCATAGATATGATCTGCATGATCGTCATTGGCTTCCTGATCTACGGTCCGGTGATGCTGATTGGTCTGCACGCGCTGGAGCTGGCACCGAAAAAAGCGGCCGGCACTGCGGCAGGCTTTACCGGTCTGTTCGGCTATCTCGGCGGATCGGTGGCAGCCAGTGCGATTGTCGGTTACACCGTGGATTTCTTCGGCTGGGACGGCGGTTTCTTAGTGATGATTGTCGGATCGGTGCTGGCGGTGGTGTTACTGCTGCTGACCATGGTCAGCGAGCATCGCCACAAGCAGCAGCAGGCGTAATCTGAGCGGGCCGGTGCATACCGGCCCGTTTTATTCAGGCGAGGAACAATTTGCGCAGCGTCTGCGGCACCGCGTCATCGGCGTTGCTGCCAATCACTTCCAGCGTCGGCAGGGTATCTTTCAGGCGCTGATGGGCGTTACGCATGATGCAGCCTTTGCCCGCCATACTCAGCATCTCGACATCATTCATGCCGTCGCCAAACGCGATGCACTCTTTCAGCGAATAGCCCAGCTGTTTCGCCACCGCTTCCAGCGCGTGCCCTTTCGAGACGCCGCCAGCCATCACTTCCAGACAGGTGGGCAGCGAGAAACTGACGTTAACCCGGTCACCCCAGCGCGCTTCAATCGCCTGTTCCAGCGGAACCAGATGCTCCGGATCGTCGCAGGTGAAGAACACTTTGCTGATGCCGTCGGTGGCCAGCATGCCGGGCTGATACACCTGATAGGTGAACACCGATTCCTGGAAAAACTCCGCTTCCTGCGGATTATGGCGGCTGATGTGCCACTCATCGTCGCGGTAAACGTGCGTCAGGATTTTCTCATCGTGATACTTCAGGCCATACAGCTCGCTGGCGATATCGCTGTCCAGATTGTGGCTGAACACCAGTTCGCCGTCGGCGTTATGCACGCGCGCGCCGTTTGAGGTGATCATATACGCCGGAATGCCGAGCTTATCGCGCATCTGACCGACGTCAATGTAGTGGCGTCCGGTGGCAAAGATAAAATGCACATCGCGCGCCACCAGTTCCTGCAGCGTGGTGCGGGCAAACGGCGTCAGACGATGTTGCGGAGAAAGCAGCGTGCCATCCAGGTCGGATGCAACGATGTGGTACATGTAGGCCTCTGGTATTGATGTCTAAGAATACATTAGTCACGGTGGCGCTGATAAAAGTCGACCACCGCATTAAGCGCTTCGGCGCGCATGGCGTCTGTTTCAAACAGGATCTCGTGACGCGCGCCCTGAATGATGTAAGGCGTGGTGCCTTCCACCGCATGTCCCGCTGCCGCCATGGCTTCACAGAACAGATCCTGCGCGCGGTTATCCACCACGTCGTCTTCACTGGCCTGCAGCAGCAGAATCGGTGTCGTAATCTGCGCCACCTGATTAAGGATATGGCGTCCGGCCTGAATCCCTTCCCGCACCCAGTGATAGGTGGGGCCGCCGACGCGAATCGCCGGATCGTCAGCGTAAAAGCGCAGATTGCGACGATAGCGTTCGCGACTGTGCGTCAGCCGGTTAATGCCAAACGGGCTGGCGCGCCAGCGTCCGGTGCCCAGCGCGTAGCCGTCGCGCAGCGCGGGCAGCTTTTCCGCCCAGTCGAGAATACGGTGCGCCAGAAACGGCGGCAGCGGCAGCACGATACCAAACATCGGCGCACAAAACACCGCCGCGTGGAAGGCCTGCGGCTGACGCGCCAGAAACAGCGCCACAATTGCGCCGCCCATCGAGTGCGCCAGCACGTAGCGCTGCTGATAGTGATGGCTGACGATCTCTTTCAGATACAGCGTTTCCAGATCGTCGACATAATCGCTGAACTCCACCACGTGTCCGCGATGCGAATCGGCCAGCAGCCGGTCTGAACGCCCCTGACCGCGATGGTCGATAATCACCACATCGTAGCCGCAGTGGAACAGGTCATAGGCCAGCTCGGGGTATTTGATGTAGCTTTCAATGCGTCCGGGCACAATCAGGATGACACGCCGGTGTTGCGGTGAGGTGAAGCGCACATAGCGAATGGTCAGATTGCCCACGCCGCTGAATTCACACTCTTCACGCTGACGCCAGAAGTCGAGCAGCGGACCGGTAGCAAAGGCTGAAAAAGCGTGCTCACGTCCGAGCCAACTCTGTTTATGCTGCTGCATCCGTCCCCCTGAAAAAACGTCAAACGCGGCTCTGCACTTAATAGCGCAGCGCGATTTTCTGGCGTATTGTGTCACACTTCACTCTCTTCAGGGAATGTCACCCATGACCATTGAATGGTGGTTAACCTACCTGTTAACCACGACCATCCTCAGCCTCTCGCCCGGTTCCGGCGCGATCAACACCATGAGCACCGGCATCAGCCACGGCTATCGCGGTGCGGCAGCCTCAATTACCGGATTACAGCTGGGTCTTGCCGTGCATATTGTGCTGGTGGGCGCCGGTCTGGGCGCGCTGTTTTCGCAGTCGGTGCTGGCGTTTGAGGTACTGAAATGGGCGGGCGCGGCCTATCTGGTGTGGCTTGGCATTCAGCAGTGGCGCTCAGCGGGCGGAATCGATCTCAATGCGGTGGCCAAAGCGATGCCGCGTCGTCGTCTGTTTCAGCGCGCGCTGCTGGTGAATCTCACCAATCCGAAGAGCATTGTGTTTCTCGCCGCGCTGTTTCCGCAGTTTATCGTGCCGCACCAGCCGCAGCTGATGCAGTATCTGGTGCTCGGCGTGACCACCATCGTGGTCGACATCATTGTGATGATTGGTTACGCCACGCTGGCGACGCGCATTGCTGGCTGGATCAAAGGTCCGAAGCAGATGAAACTGCTGAATCGGGTGTTTGGTGGCTTGTTTATGGCGGTCGGCGCACTGCTGGCCAGCGCACGTAAAATGGCGTAACGATTGGCATTGATCGTAGCGGCACGCTTTATCGCGCCCAGTTGAAACGCGCAAAAAATTGCGCCGCTACGGTTCGGGATCTTATCGGGAGATGATGAGGTGAATACCAAACCCGGCAAACAGCACGCCCGCCATACCGTCCACCCACTTCGCCATCCGCTGATACTTATCGCGCATCCACGGCAGGGCAAAAATCGCCGCCACCAGGGTAAACCAGGCAAAGGTTTCACCGACGATCAGCAGGAACAGGCCCCAGCGCTCAATCGCGCCCACATCGTTACCCACGAACAGTGAAAACACACTGCCGAAGTAGATGATGGCTTTCGGGTTAGACAGGTTGGTGAGAAACCCTTTGAGGAAGCTCATGCCACGCTTTGGCAGCTCAACCACCGGCGCTTCCGTATGAGGTTGCTTGTGACGCTGACGCGCTGAGCGCAGCAGCTGCCAGCCCATCCACAGCAGATACAGCCCGCCACCGACCATGATGATTTCATGCAGCCACGCCATTTTCTCCAGAATCAGATGCAGGCCCATCAGCGCGACACCGGCCCAAATCACAATCCCCAGCGTAATGCCGAGCACGCCCATCATCGCTTCTTTGCGCGAGCGGCTGGCGGCGGTCTGTGAGACAAAAAAGAAGTCCGGTCCCGGACTCATCAGCGCAACCAGATGCACCAGCGCGACGGTGGCAAATAACATCAGCATGGTTTATTTCCCTTATTCTTCATCAAGATGTTCTTTGATCATCAGCAGGAACGGCTTACCGAAGCGCTCCAGTTTGCGATGACCGACCCCGTTCACGCTCAGCATCTCTGAAGCGCTGACCGGCATTTGTTCTGCCATTTCAATCAGCGTGGCGTCGTTAAACACCACGTAAGGCGGAATATTCTCTTCGTCGGCGATGGCTTTACGCAGCTTACGCAGCTTGGCGAACAGCTTGCGATCGTAATTGCCGCCGTAGACTTTTGGCGCGCTGCTGCGGCTTTTCACCGTCACGGTGCGCGGTACCGCCAGCATCAGCGGCACTTCAGCGCGCAGCACCGGGCGCGCGGCCTCGGTGAGCTGCAGCGCCGAGTGCATGGCGATGTTTTGCGTCACCATGCCCAGATGGATCAGCTGGCGCAGCACGCTGACCCAGTGCTCCTGACTCTGCTCGCGCCCGAGGCCGTACACCGGCAGTTTGTCGTGGCCGTTATCGCGGATGCGCTGGTTGGTTGAGCCGCGCAAAACTTCAACAATATAGCTCATCCCAAAACGCTGCCCGGTACGATAAATGCCCGACAGCGCTTTTTGCGCTTCGACCAGGCCGTCATAGCGCCGCGGCGGATCGAGGCAGATATCGCAGTTGCCGCACGGCTGCTGGCGACCTTCACCAAAGTAGTTAAGCAGCACCAGACGACGGCAGGTTTGCGCCTCGGCAAACGCGCCCATGGCGTTGAGTTTGTGGCGTTCAATATCCTGCAGCGGCCCGGGCGCTTTCTCTTCCAGACACTTACGCAGCCACGCCATGTCAGCCGGGTCGTACAGCATCATCGCTTCCGCCGGCAGGCCATCACGCCCGGCGCGGCCGGTCTCCTGATAGTAGGATTCGATATTACGCGGAATGTCGAAGTGCACCACAAAACGCACGTTGGGCTTGTTGATGCCCATGCCGAACGCCACGGTCGCGACCACGATTTGCAAATCGTCACGCTGAAAGGCTTCCTGCACGCGTGCGCGCTGCTCGCTGTCGATGCCGGCATGATAAGCGCCAACGCTGATGCCGCGACTCTGCAGACGCGCAGCGGTGTCTTCCACTTTGGCGCGGCTGTTACAGTAGATGATGCCGCTTTTGCCGCGCTGATCCTGCACATAGCGCAGCAGCTGCTCGGTAGGCTTGAACTTCTCCACCAGCGTGTAGCGAATGTTGGGACGGTCAAAACTGCTGATCTGAATCAGCGGATCGTGCATCTGCAGCAGATGCACGATGTCGTTACGCGTGGCTTCATCGGCGGTGGCGGTCAGCGCCATCACTGGCAGCTGCGGAATGCGCTGGCGCAGCTGACCGAGCGCGCCATATTCCGGACGGAAATCGTGGCCCCACTGCGAAATACAGTGCGCTTCATCGACGGCCAGCATCACCGGATTCCAGTGCTGCAGGGTGTCGAGGAAGTTATCCATCATCAGACGTTCCGGCGCGATGTACAGCAGCCGCAGTTTGCCGCTGCGGCAGTCCGCAAACACCTGCTGCTGCTGCTCACGCGTCTGCGTCGAGTTAAGGCACGCCGCCGCCACGCCGTTCGCCAGCAGCTGATCGACCTGATCTTTCATCAGTGAAATCAGCGGCGAAACCACCAGCGTCAGCCCTTCGCGCACCAGCGCCGGGATTTGATAGCACAGCGATTTACCGCCGCCGGTCGGCATCACCACCAGGCAGTCGCGCCCTGACAGCGCGGTTTCGATGATGGTTTGCTGACCCGGACGGAACTGCTGATAGCCGAAGGTATCCTGTAATACCTGCTGCGCCAGCATTTCCTGATTAAGCACTGCCGATGTTGCCACGGTAATCCTGTTTTGACTGGTTAGAACAGATCGTTAAGCGTTACGCCGACGCCAAGACGCGTCTGGCGATGGTTATAGTCAATAAGGGATTCACCATAACCGCTGAACAGCTGCGTGTAAAAGCGCACGTGTTCAGAAATCGGATAGCTCCACGCGAAGGTTGCACCGCCGTAGCCGCTATTCCAGTTGTAGTTGCCTTCCACGCTGAAAATGCTGTCGCCGAGCATATAGCCCAGCTTCGCGCGGTAGTAGCCCATGTATTTGGTGATGTCCGGGTTATCGTCGTTGCTGGCACTTTCCGGCAGACGATACCAGGGTTTGATTTCCGCCAGGAAGTTGCCGTTCTCCGCCATCAGACGGGCGTAAGCGCGGTTCCAGCTGCGTGACGTGGGATCGCTACGGCCATTTGACTGATGATTCAGACCCAGCTCGACGTCGCGTAATGTCCAGCCGCCCAGTGAATAGTCGGTGGCCCAGCCGAGAAAAATCTGCGGCTCATAGTTGGTTTCACGAAACGGTGATGAAGCCCCCCGGTTCGACAACTGCCACCAGGAGCGCTGAGTATACGACGCGGCCAGCACCGAGTTGTCACCCAAAATGCCGCGCCACAGCGGAAACGCCAGGCTGAGCTGGAATTTTACTTCATCCTTTTTCGCTTTGTCTGCCCAGTTGTAAGAGGAAATCGCCTCTTTATTCATGTCGCTGGTGTAGGTGTAAAGCAGATAGTTATTTTCATAGGGATAAAGCACGAATGGGTTATCGTGTTTTTCCAGCAGGTTAGCGATAATACTGCCCTTCACCGCTGGTGCGTCATGAACCTCTTTCACGGTGGCTTCATCGGCCTGCGCCAGCGCAGGAACCATAAATGCCGCGGCCAGCAAGGCGTACTGCTTACGCATAGAATTCTCCAGAGCGCTGCAAAAGTTATCGTCGGGCGACGGTTCAAAAAGCACGCCATTCTACACGCAAACCCGGTGGTTGATTAGCGCGGATTTCTGAAACTGGAAAGCGGCGCGAACGCGGCATAATATACACAATTCTTTAACATCTTAAGGCAGGAAAAATGTCATCCCCGATGCTGACACAGCAGGAAGCGCGCCGGCTGATTGGCGAAATCTTTGTCTATCACATGCCGTTTAATCAGGCACTGGGCCTTGAGCTGGATCGCCTTGAAGCCGATTACGCCGAACTCGGCTTTGCCAATAAAACCATGCTGGTGGGTAACGCCGCGCAGCAGATTCTGCACGGTGGCGTGATTGCCTCAGTGCTGGATGTTGCCGCCGGGCTGGTGTGCGTCAGCCATGCGCTGTCGCGCCAGCAGAGCATCAGCGAAGAGGAGCTGCGTCAGCGCTTGTCGCGCATGGGCACCATTGATATGCGCGTCGACTACCTGCGCCCGGGCCGCGGCGAGCGCTTTGTCGCCACCAGCAGCCTGCTGCGCGCCGGGAATAAAGTCGCGGTTGCGCGCGTCGAATTGCACAATCAGCAGGGCGATTACATCGCCACTGCGACTGCGACCTATCTTATTGGTTAACTTCGCGCGGCCTGCCACACTCGCCGCTTTCTGGAATAGATGATGGATACGCAACAAACGCGTCAGGGCATTTTTTATGCGCTGGGCGCTTACTTTATCTGGGGCATCGCACCGGCCTACTTCAAGCTGGTCAAAGAAGTGCCTCCGACAGAAATTATGACCCACCGTGTGATTTGGTCGGCCCTGTTTATGCTGGGACTGATTACCCTGAGCCGCAGCTGGCGTCAGGTGCGCAGCGTGCTGGCCCAGCCGAAAAAAGTGCTGCTGCTGGCGCTGACCGCACTGACCATCGGCGGCAACTGGCTGCTGTTTATCTGGGCGGTGAATAATCAGCATATGCTGGAGGCCAGCCTCGGCTACTTTATCAACCCACTGATTAACGTGGTGTTTGGCATGCTGTTTCTGCGTGAGCGCTTCCGCCGTCTGCAGTGGCTGGCGGTGCTGCTGGCGGCCACCGGCGTGCTGGTGCAGCTGTGGCAGTTCGGTTCGCTGCCGATCATCGGCCTCGGCCTGGCGCTGAGCTTCGCGCTGTACGGGCTGGTGCGCAAGAAGATTCAGGTTGATGCACAGAGCGGTATGCTGATTGAAACCGCGTGGCTGTTCCCGCTGGCGGCCATCTATCTGTTTGGCTTTGCTGACAGCGCCACCAGCCACCTCAGCGCCAATCCGCTCAGCCTGAATATCAAGCTGATCGCCGCCGGCATCATTACCACCATTCCGCTGATGCTGTTTGCCGCCGCCTGCGCGCGCCTGCGCCTGTCGACGGTCGGTTTCTTTCAGTATCTGGGGCCGACGCTGATGTTCCTGCTGGCGGTGCTGTTTTACGGTGAGAGCCTGACGCCGGATAAAATGGTGACCTTCGGCTTCATCTGGCTGGCGCTGGCGATCTTCATTCTGGACGCGCTGCTGTTTTCAGCCCGCACGCGCGTGCGCATAGCGTGAGATAAAACGGGCCATCGCCGGGCCAGTGAGCAGAATGGTAAACAGACGCAG
Source organism: Pantoea sp. B270 (assembly GCF_018726825.1). NCBI lineage: Bacteria > Pseudomonadati > Pseudomonadota > Gammaproteobacteria > Enterobacterales > Erwiniaceae > Pantoea > Pantoea sp. B270. The sequence goes on along the minus strand of NZ_JAHCSX010000001.1, from coordinate 2,810,894 downwards.
CGTCTGCAGCGCCATAACAAACGCGATATCGACCCGGCTGCCAGCAGCAATAATCGCCACCGTATCCAGCCCGCCCGGGCTGGTTGCCAGATAAGCGGTCATCAGATCGACGTGCAGCACGCGCGTCAGCATCCACGCCAGCCCCCCGCACAACAGCATCAAGCCGATAATCGAGGCGATCATTTGCGGTAGCGTGCGCAGCGCCAGCAAAAAGATCGGCCGGGTAAAGCGCAGGCCAACGCTCCAGCCGATCAGCGCATAGGCCAGTGCCAGCAGCCACTCCGGCACCTGCAGCGTCGCGACACCTGTTCCGTGCAGCGTGGCACCCATCAGCGCCGGCAGCAGCAGCGCGCCGGACGGAATACGCAGTTTCTGCCCCAGCCACGCGCCCACCACCATCACCAGCAGCGTCAGCGCGAAGCCACTGTGCAGCGGCGGCAGCCAGACAATGTGGGCGGCGGCACCGCTGTTGCCGAGGCCGATGCGGGCCACCACGGCCGCGGCGGTAGCAACAAACAGTACGCGCAGATATTGCATAAACGCCACCAGCCGCACGTCGGCGCCGAAATCGCCCGCCATCGCCACCATTGCGGACGCGCCGCCCGGCGACGATCCCCACGCGCCGGTCGGTCCCGGCAGCGAGCTAAAGCGCACCAGCAGAAAACCGGACAGCCCGCTGGCCGCCAGCGTCAGCAGCAGCACCGCCAGCACCACCGGCCAGTCATCGAGCAGCGGTGAGAGGATCGCAGGCGACAGGCTCTGGCCGATCATGCAGCCCAGCACCGCCTGCGCCAGCACGAACAGCCGTTTGTCGATGCGCACAGTTGCGCCGCTCAGACCCATAATGGTACCGACAATCATCGGACCGAGAAGCAGTGCGGCCGGCAGGTGCAATAGCTGCAGCAGGCAGCCCAGCACCAGCGAAGCCGTCAGCAGCAGCGCCCACTGCTGCCGCAAAGAGAAACACGCCATAAGGAGGAAATCAGAAAGTGAGTTGAGGCAACAGGTTAGCAGATTAGCGCTGGCGCGTCAGGGGTAAGGCCACAGATAGCGATGGAGACGGTCGTCATGAATGACGACCCTACGACGGCCTGGCAGGTTGAACAGAACGCGCGCGTGAAGTTAACGGTATGTATGCATAACCGGTGCGTTAACCCGTAGGGTGCGCATTAATACACAATCGGTGCGTTTACGTGGGGTGCGCCATTAATACACAATCGGTGCATTAACCCGTAGGGTGCGCATTAATGCGCACCAGGTAAACTTACAGCCAGTTCTTCCGTTTGAAATAGAGATACGGCGCCAGCCCGGCGAGGATCATCAGGCCAATCGCGCCGGGATAACCAAAGCTCCACTTCAGCTCCGGCATAAACTCAAAGTTCATACCGTAGCTGGAGGCAACCAGCGTCGGCGGCAGGAACACTACGGACACCACCGAGAAGATTTTGATGATGCGGTTCTGCTCGATGTTAATAAAGCCCATCGCCGCCTGCATCAGGAAGTTAACCTTCTGGAACAGCGATTCGTTGTGCGGCAGCAGCGATTCGATGTCGCGCAGGATCTCGCGCGCCTGCTCCAGCTGATTGCCCGGCAGCCGCGCTTTACGCACCAGGAAGTTCAGCGCACGCTGGGTATCCATCAGGCACAGACGCACTTTCCAGCCGATATCTTCCAGCTCCGCCAGGCGCGACAGCGCGTCGTCGTACTCTTCGCCCTGCTGCCCTTCCATGATCACGCGGCTGAGTTTTTCCAGCGCGCTATAGATGTTCTCGATCTCATCCGCCAACTGCTCGATTTTGGTTTCGAACAGATCGAGCAGCAGCTCGTAGGCGTTGCCGTCGGTCAGCTGCTGATTGCGCGCGCGCATGCGGTACAGGCGGAACGCCGGCAGCTCACGCTCGCGCAGCGTGTACAGACGATCTTCGCGGATGGTAAACGCCACGGTGGAGTTGCCGGCGTGATCTTCAGCATCTTCAAAAAAGAAAAAGGAGTGGATGTGCAGGCCGTCTTCGTCCTCGAAGAAACGCGCCGAGGCCTCAATGTCCTCCAGCTCGGGGCGCGTTGCCAGGCTCTGCCCCAGTTCCGACTGCACGCGCTCACGCTCGCTGTCGTCCGGCTCGATCAGATCGACCCACACCGAGGTGTTGAGTTTGTCGTTGTTGTCTTCCAGCTCGATGCGCGTCAGGCGATCGCGCTCCAGTTTAAATGCGCTCAGCATAGCAATACTCCCCATTGCAGACGACATGGGACAAGGCGGTGAACCGCAGTGCTGCTGGCACCACGGGCACGGCAAAGCCTGAACGCGGAAACTTTCGCTTCAAGGGTAAATCAGTGCTGACTCGTGCGACGGGATCAAAAAGGGAGGTCGCTGATAACCGCTAAGGCTACCCGCGTTAAAGAGGTAGCCTTAGAAATTGTCCCTGTTAACCAGGGTATAGAGCCAGCATCGACTGGGCGCGTCCAAGGCATTGTCCTCTCATGATAATAGTGCGCGCATGTTACGCTGAGACGAAAAAGTCGTCAAGGTAGCGCAACCGCGCTACACGGTTTCCAGCCGGGCGTAAGCCGCCACCAGCCACTTAATGCCCTGACCCTGAAAGGCCACCTGCAGACGGCTGTGCTCGCCGCTGCCTTCCAGATTGATAATGGTGCCTTCGCCGAACTTAGCGTGGCGCACGCGCTGCCCGAGCGCGAAGCCGCTGTCGCTTTTCGCCACCGGTGTGCCCATGCGCTGATGGCTCACCGGCCGGCTCACGCTGGCGCGCAGCCGCACCTCTTCCACGCACTCTTCCGGCAGTTCACCAATGAAACGCGATGGCCGGTGATACACTTCCTTACCATAAAGGCGACGGGTTTCGGCGTAGGTGAGCGTTAGCTTCTCCATCGCGCGCGTCACGCCGACATACGCCAGGCGACGCTCCTCCTCCAGCCGGCCGCCTTCGTCCAGCGACATCTGGCTCGGGAACATGCCCTCTTCCATGCCGACGATAAACACCTGGCTGAACTCCAGCCCTTTCGCCGAGTGCAGCGTCATCAGCTGCACCGCATCCTGCCATTTGTCCGCCTGGCCTTCGCCAGCTTCCAGCGCCGCGTGCGACAGAAACGCCTGCAGCGGCATCAGATCTTCGTCTTCGTCCTGATAGCTGAACTGGCGCGTGGCGGTGACCAGTTCCTCTAAGTTTTCAATACGCGCCTGGCCTTTTTCGCCCTTTTCCTGCTCATACATCAGCCACAGGCCGGAGTCTTTAATCACCCGATCGGTCTGTACGTGCAGCGGCAGCTCAGCGGTTTCCGTCGCCAGCGCATCCACCAGCTCGCAGAAGCGCTGCAGCGCCGAGGCGGCACGGCCAGCCAGCGCTTTGGATTGCAGCAGTGCGCGCGTGGCCTGCCACAGCGTCAGCTGCTGCTCACGCGCGGTCTGTCGCACCACGTCAAGCGTGCGATCGCCAACGCCGCGCACCGGCGTGTTGACCACGCGCTCGAATGCCGCATCGTCGTTGCGGTTGGCCAGCAGCCGCAGATAGGCCAGCGCATCTTTAATCTCCTGGCGCTCGAAGAAGCGCATGCCGCCATAAATGCGGTACGGCATGCTGCCCTGCAGCAGCGCCTCTTCCAGCACGCGCGACTGGGCATTGCTGCGGTAGAGAATGGCGCAATCCTGCAGCGCGTTGCCGTTTTCATGCCAGGTTTTGATGCGATTGACGACAAAGCGCGCTTCATCCAGCTCGTTGAACGCGCAATACAGTGAAATCTTTTCGCCGTCGCTGCCGTCGGTCCACAGCTCTTTCCCCAGACGGCCATTGTTATTGGCAATCAGGGCGTTGGCTGCTTTCAGAATGTTATTGGTGGAGCGATAGTTCTGCTCAAGACGGATGGTTTCCGCGCCTGGGAAATCCTGCAGGAAACGCTGGATGTTCTCCACCTGCGCGCCGCGCCAGCCGTAAATGGACTGATCGTCATCGCCAACGATGATGACCCGGCCGCTGTCGCCTGCCAGCATGCGAATCCACGCGTACTGAATGTTGTTGGTGTCCTGGAATTCGTCCACCAGAATATTGCTGAAGCGCTCACGGTAGTGATTGAGAATCTGCGGCTTGTTGAGCCACAGCTCATGCGCCCGCAGCAGCAGTTCGGCGAAGTCGACCAGCCCGGCGCGATCGCAGGCTTCCTGGTACGCCTGATAGATACGCAGCCACGTCTGCTCCACCGGATTGCCGTAGCTTTCGATGTGCTTAGGCCGCAGCCCTTCGTCCTTTTTGCCGTTGATGTACCACATGCCCTGACGCGCCGGCCACTGTTTCTCGTCGAGGTTCATGGCTTTGATCAGGCGCTTGAGCAGACGCAACTGATCTTCGCTGTCGAGGATTTGGAAATCCTGCGGCAGCCCGGCATCCAGGTGGTGCGCGCGCAGTAAACGGTGCGCCAGGCCGTGGAAGGTACCAATCCACATGCCGCCCTGGCTGGTACCGATCAGCTGGTCGATACGGTGGCGCATCTCCGCCGCCGCCTTGTTGGTGAAGGTCACCGCCATGATTGAGTAAGGCGAGCAGTTCTCTACCGACAACAGCCAGGCGATGCGATGCACCAGCACGCGGGTTTTACCGCTGCCTGCTCCGGCCAGCACCAGCAGATTGCTGCGCGGCGCGGCGACCGCTTCGCGCTGTTTGTCATTCAAGCCGTTAAGCAGATCGGAAACGTCCATAAGCACCGTTTTAAGCAAGTAGGATGCGTATCCTGCACCGTTCGCGTTGCCGCCTGGCGGCAAGGGCAGATATCTGCGAGGGCGTAATCAGCTAAGCGATCAGGCTGGTGACACACAGCCTGCACGGCCGCGCGTTGCAGAATACAGAATACGACTGGATAAATTTACAGCCATTATAGCAGCGAGGTCAGCGATGCCAACTGATGAATTTCCACGTGTGGCAACAGGCGCGCGTCATCAATCTTCATCAGATTGCCGTCACGCAGGTTGATCCAGCACGCCTGCAGACCGGCGCGCAGCGCACCGGCGACGTCGGTGGTCAGGTCATCGCCGACGTGCAGAATATGCTGCGGCGCAATGCCCAACCGTTCGGCGGCCAGATGGTACATATCCTGCCACGGCTTGGCGCGCCCGTGCGGACCGGCGCGCAGCGCGAACTGGAAGTAGTGATCAATGCCGAGCTTTTGCGGGTCGGCGTTGCCATTGGTGATCGCCACCAGCGGCACGCGCTCGCCGAGCCAGGCCAGCGTCTGATGCGTCTCTTCTGGCATCTCCACCGCACTGCGCCACTGATGAAACACGCTCATCACGTCGCGGGCACCTGCGCTGGCTTGCGCGGCCGGCAGTCCGGCGTTGAGCAGCGCCAGCTCTACCGAGCGGCGACGCCACTCAGAGACATCGTGATAAATTTCCGGCTCACGCAGCAGCAGTTCATCGCGCAGCGCCTGATAATCTTCCGGCGTAAACTCGTGCAGCGCCGGGTGATACGCCTGCAGCGCAGCGTGCGATTCCGCCGTGGTTTTGCGGATCACCGGATAGTTGTCATACAGCGTATCGTCAAGATCGAAGGTGATGGCTTTGATCGGGCCCAGCGGGCGATAAAACTTCATTCAGACTTTCCTCGTTTGGCACGCGGGTGTGCCGCATCGTATACCGACGCCAGATGCTGGAAATCCAGGTGGGTATAGATTTGCGTGGTCGAGAGGTTGGCGTGGCCGAGCAACTCCTGCACCGCGCGCAGATCGCCGCTCGATTCCAGCAGATGGGTAGCAAACGAGTGGCGCAGCTTATGCGGGTGGATATGGCTGGCGACGCCCTGCTTAATGCCCCATTCGGCGAAGCGTTTCTGCACATTGCGCGCCGAAATACGGCTGCCGCGCGTCGACACAAAAACCGCATCATCCTGCGGCGCGAAGCAGTTGCGTAGCGGCAGCCAGTGCTGCAGCCAGGTGACGGCGGTGCCGCCAATCGGCACGCGGCGCTCTTTGCTGCCTTTACCGCGCACCCAGACTTCACCGCTCTCCAGGTCCAGATGACGACAGTCGATGCCCACCAGCTCAGCGAGACGTAAACCGCCGCCGTACATGGTTTCCAGCATGGCGCGGTCGCGCACCGCCAGCGGATCGTCGAGGTCGATCTCCAGCAGTTGGCTGACTTCGTCGACATCCATATTTTTTGGCAGATGCCGTGCGTTGCGCGGCGTGGCGATACCTTTGGCCGGATTGGCCGTCAGCATGCCCTGACTGACCTGCCAGTCGAGAAAACTGCGCAGCGCCGACATGCGCAGCGCCAGGCTGCTGGCCCCGAGGCCGCCGCGCCGGCTGCGCGCCGCCAGACTGCGCACCTGTGCCGGTTCCAGCTGCGACCACGCGGTAATGTGCATGTCATCCGCCATGGCGATAAGCGCCTGCAGCTGGCGCTGGTAATTTTTTTGCGTCAGCGGGCTGAGCTGGCGTTCGACTTTCAGATAGCGCAGAAAGCCCTCAACGGCCGGCAACAGCGGGCTGGCGCTGCTCATGCGCGCTCAACCCAGCGAGACAGCAGGTCGGGCAGCATTTGTGCCAGATGCTGCAGCAGCAGCGTGCCCATGCCCGCCTGATAGTGCTGGTTGTCGCGGCTGCTGAAGATCAGTACGCCGAGATCGCCCTGCTCGCCCATCAGCGACATCGCCACCGATCCGACGGCTTTTGCCTGCGGCAGCAGCAGCAGCAGCTCCGGTCCGTTCAGACTGCCAAGGTAGTGATGCTGCTGACCAAAGCGCTGGATGCGCAGCGGCTCAAACGCCTGGCGTGACAGACCAAGCTGGGTGAAATCGGAGGGTGCGCCGATGCGCCAGCGGTCGCTGAACAGCCGCACATTAGCGCCCGCCAGGCCAAGCTCGCGCGCCCAGCGATGCAGGCGCGTCAGCATCTCCTGCAGGCTATCGGCCGCCGCGAGATGGCTCTGCAACGCCAGCAGGCGATCGAACAGCTGATGATTGGCGGTTGCCTGCTCCATCAGCAGCGTGATCTCCTCTTCCAGCTGCTGGATGTGGTTGCGCTGACGCGCCATATGCCACTCCACCAGCGATACGCTGCCGCGCACCGGATGCGGCACCATCATTTGCTCAACCTGGCGCGCATTGCGAATAAAGAAATCGGGGTTGTGACGCAGCCAGGCGCTCACCGCCTGATCGTCCAGCAAAACCGCGCTGTCGGTCTGCTCTTCGATATTTTTCATAGATGAATAAACCCATCATAGACGTGTGTGGCTGGCCCGGTCATAAACAGCGGCTGACCGGCCCCTTTCCAGGCGATATGCAGCGTGCCGCCGGGCAGATCGACGCGCACTTTCTCCGCCAGAATGCCCTGCTGAATGCCGCAGGCCACTGCGGCGCAGGCGCCGCTGCCGCACGCCTGGGTTTCGCCCGCGCCGCGTTCATACACGCGCAGACGGATGTGTTCCGGATTGACCACTTCCATAAAGCCGACGTTCACGCGCTCGGGAAAGCGCTCATGGCTCTCCAGTGCCGGACCGAGCGTCTCCACCGCGGCGGTTTTCACACTTTCAACCTGGATCACGCAGTGTGGATTGCCCATTGATACCGCGCCAAACATCACGGTCTGCTCGGCCACGCGCTGCAGATAGAGGTTTTCCGCCTTGTTAGCGCGCAGCGGCACCTGCTGCGGGTCAAAGTTGGGCTCGCCCATGTTAACGCGTACCAGCTCATCGCTGGTGACGCTCAGTACCATGCGGCCGGTCTGGGTGCTGACGCGAATGTCGCTTTTATTGGTCAGCCCTTTGAGGCGAACAAAGCGGGCAAAACAGCGCGCGCCGTTGCCGCACTGTGCCACTTCGCTGCCGTCAGCGTTGAAGATGCGGTAGTGGAAATCGAGATCCGGATCGTAAGGTGGCTCGACGATCAGCAACTGATCGAAGCCGATCCCCAGATGCCGATCCGCCAGGCGGCGAATCAGTTCCGGCGAAAAAAAGACGTTTTGCGTCACGGCATCGACGACCATAAAGTCGTTACCGAGACCGTGCATTTTCGAGAACTGCATTTTCTGCTCCGCCGGATGACTCATCGGGTTTAATTCGCCTGCACGCCAGCCGGTTTGCTGGTGACCAGGCCGCTGGTATCCGCATCCTGTGCTGCTTTCTGCTGCTGCTCAGTCACCGGCTGATTTTTCTGTTGCGGCCGATCGTTGGGCGGGAAATACAGCGGTCCTTTCAGGCCACAGCCTACCAGGCTGACCAGTGCCAGCGCCATACCCAGCTGGCTCATCACTCGTATCATTCTGTCTGCTCTTTTTATCCAAATCCCAGCTGCTTATCATCGCAGTTGACGTTGTAAAAGCAACAGGAAATATCCGGCAGAAGGTTCAGAAACGGGGGCAGGCCACTGCGTTCAGCGCAGCGGCTTTAGTGCATCTGGTAGCGCGGCTGGAAGTCGCCGTTGTCGTTGTCCGGCTGGGTGGCGCACAGCTGCGTCAGCGTCTGGCTGCGGAACGGAATCACCTGGAAGCGATCGCCGGCGTGCACAATCTGATAGAACTGCGGCAGGTTGAAATTGATAAAGCTCGAGCCGTAGGTAAAGCGATCGTGCGACGACGAATAGAAGCGGCTGACGTCACGTACCAGCTCCTCTTTGCTGCCTTCGCAATGGTGATACACCTCCACCCGGTTGCTTTCATCGAGGATATAGATGTTAAAGCCGCGATCATCACTGGTGTCTTCAAAGAAGAACTGAATGATGCCTTCGCTGGCATAGCCGTTGACCACCGGCGGCAGCGGCGTCTGGTTCGATTCAACTTTGATCGACAAACCGTGCAGCTTGTTGTTGGAAATCGCGCCGTAAAATTCGACTGCGTTTTCCAGCTTCTGCACCGAGACGCTCATGCGCTCGAAAAACAGCCCCCAGGTCTGACCGGCCATGCGCAGCGCTTTAAAGCGGCCCGGCTCCTGACGCGTGCTCGACAGGCGCAGCTCAATGCATTCCGACACCAGCTGCTGCACGCGGGTACGAATCAGACCGCGCAGATGCTGGCTGTAGCAGAATACTTCCACCGTGTCCGGCGGTGCGGCGTCCTGATGCATTTTGCCCAGGATGGTTTTCAGCGCTTCAATCATCGCCTGCTCGCCGCTGAAGTGCAGCGTGCGCACTTCATTCCACGAGTTGCGGTACAGCAGATCGATGCTGCCGATCAGGCACTGCTGTTGCTGGCCAAAGCTAAACACATCCAGCTTGCGGAAGTCGAAGTGCACCACCTGATTGCGGAACGCTGAGGTCGGATCGTGTTCGAGGTTAACGATGATCGCCAGATGCCGGATTTCGCACGGGCTGTAGAGCGCTTTCGGCGTCGGTGCCGGCAGGCGCAGCGGGAAGTGGCTGGAGACATCGTTGACCAGCTCCTGCAGGCGCGGCAGATCGCAGAACTCGTTGCCCTTAATGTGCAGACGGGTTTTGCGCGTCAGCAGTCCGTTAAACCACGCCCATGCCACTAACTTGTTGAGATAACGGTTATATTCCAGCGGCTGATGGCTGATGATTGAACTCATGTCCGGCGACTGGTTATACAGATACCAGCCGGCACGGTTGGCGCGCCCCGCCGGCACATGAATAAAGGTCAGGTTCTCTTCCGACAGATCGGGTGAGATTTGCGGGTTCACCAGCGTGACTTTGCCCGGCAGCGCTTCAAACGCGGCGTACAATTTACGCGTCAGCACGCCGATGTCCTGCGGGCTGGCGCTGACGCTTAAATTGTTGCGACGGGCAAAACGGATCAGGTTGCGATAGCTCTGCATCATCGCATCCAGCAGCTCGTTGTGCGCCTCGCGCACCCGTTCGATTTTCCACTGCGCGCGATTATCCAGCACCGCCAGCTTCTCATCGTCCCAGCCCCACTCTTTCACCAGCTGCGACAGGATTTCACGCCGCCAGCCCGCGCGCGGATGCTGCTCCTCGCTGGAGAGTTTTTCGCACACTTTGAGGTAAAAACAGCGGCGCACCAGGTCGAGGCGCGCGGTGTCATCGACGCTGGTCAGATAGCGCGTCACGCGCTCCAGCATCATGCAGTAGGGATCGAGACCGAAGCAGACAATTTCGCCGTCGTGCAGCCGCTGTTTGATATCCATCGCCAGCAGCTGCGTGTTTGGGTATTCCCAGCTGTAAGCTTCCAGCAGCAGGGTTTTCAGCACCGCTTTGTACGGCGAATCGATACTTTTATACAGCTGCCACAGGCTGGCACCGAAATACTCTTCCGCCGACAGCGTGCCGAGACCGCCGAGATCCAGCCACTCATTCGGCGTCAGCACGCCCTGTGAATAGAGCGACATTACGTAATCGTCGTAGTGATGTTCTTCTTCGCCAGGCACCATGTTCCACAGAATGCGTTTGCCCGCCATGCGCACGGCGGTACGGTAGAACTCATCCAGCAGTAAAATATGTTGGGTAGAACCGCAGTCTTCACCGCCGAGGCTGCCGCTCTCATTATGGCGGAAGCGGTTTTCGTCGATCAGGAAGAAGCTGACTTCCACACCCAGCGACACACACCATTTTTGCAGGAGCGTACACTTGCGCTGCAGGTTGAGACGCTCTTCGTTATCCAGCCATGACTGATGGCATACCCAGATGTCGAGATCGGAGACGCTGTTCTGGCCGACGGACGAGGTGCTGCCCATCGAGTAGATGCCGGTGATAGGCAGTTCGCCCTTCACCGCGCTGCTGAGTTCGAGCGGATGGTCGCCCGCTAACTGTTGCAGCAGCTGCTGCTGGTTTTCATCAGGCGCAAAGAAGCTGACGCCATGGGGAACGCTACCTTCAAGGTAACCCGGCATCAGCGGATGATGATAATGCAGTAATGTTGGCAGCAGACTGTAGACGTGCTGGAAAGCAGGTCCCATGGCAGCCAGTGCGCGATCTACACGCAGCTGGTTAATCGCATCCAGTCTCTGTTTCAGTGTCTCAATGTAGAGGTACAAGACGTTTCGCCTGATTGTCCCAGTGTTAAGCACCCTGTTTCCAAAATCTGCCGCTTAATAATAAAGATGTCGGGCAAATTATTGCTGGAAACGTGATCAATCTAACACCTGGAAGATTGACCGTAAAGAAAGTTGCGCTACCTGACAGTTTAGCACGTTCCAAACGTAGCCCTGCATTTTCGGACTCCAGCCTCAGAATCTGACGCCGTAAAAAGCGGGCTCCGGTCTGAGATTGCAGCCTGGTCAATCCGTTGAAACTGACAGCATTCCCCTATCAATGATAGGATAATCGATGAACGATCAAAATGGTTAACAGCATGTTAAACAAAATTTTCAGAATTGCTACCAGGCAAAGCCCGCTTGCCTTGTGGCAGGCACAATATGTCCAACAGCGCCTGATGGCTGCGCATCCCGGCTTGCAGGTTGAGCTGGTGCCGATGGTCACCAAAGGTGATGTCATCCTTGATACGCCGCTGGCGAAAGTGGGTGGCAAGGGACTGTTTGTCAAAGAGCTTGAGCTGGCGATGCTGGAAAACCGTGCCGATATGGCGGTGCACTCCATGAAAGATGTGCCGGTCGATTTTCCCGACGGTCTGGGACTAGTGACCATCTGCGAGCGCGAAGATCCGCGCGACGCGTTCGTCTCGAATCATTATTCCTCGATCGACGCGCTGCCGCAGGGCGCGGTGGTCGGCACGTCCAGCCTGCGTCGCCAGTGCCAGATCAGCGCACGGCGCCCGGATCTGGTGATCCGCTCGCTGCGCGGTAACGTCGGTACGCGTCTCAGCAAACTGGACGCCGGCGAGTATGACGCCATCATTCTTGCTGCCGCCGGGCTGAAACGCCTTGGACTGGAAGATCGCATTCGCCAGGCGCTGCCGGCGGAGTTTTCCCTGCCGGCGGTGGGCCAGGGCGCGGTCGGCATTGAATGCCGCCTCGACGATCAGCCGTTAATTACGCTGCTGCAGGCGCTGAACCACAGCGACACAGCCGTCTGCGTGCGCGCCGAGCGCGCCATGAATACCCGTCTCGAAGGCGGCTGTCAGGTGCCGATCGGCAGTTTTGCCGTGCTGGAAGACGATCAGCTGTGGCTACGCGGCCTGGTCGGTGCGCCGGATGGCAGCCAGATGGTGGTGGGCGAACGCCGCGGCCCGCGTGAACAGGCCGAACAGATGGGGATTTCACTGGCCGAAGAGCTGCTGGACGGCGGCGCGCGCGACATTCTGCGTGAAGTTTATCAGGGACAGCCGCCCGCATGACTATCCTCGTGACCCGTCCGGAACCCGCCGCCAGCGAACTGGTCGCGCGCCTGCGCAGCCAGGGCAAACTGGCGTGGTCGTTTCCGCTGATTGAATTCACGCCGGGTCGCGATCTCTCTCAACTGCCGCTAAAGCTGGCCGCCCTGCAGCCCGGTGACCTGGTATTTCTGCTGTCGCAGCAGGTGGTGCACTTTGCCCAGCCCGCTTTACAGCAGCAGCGCAGCGCGTGGCCGGCATTTCTCGACTATTATGCCATTGGTCGCAGCACCGCGCTGGCGCTGCACACCGTCAGTAATCTGAAAGTTGACTATCCGCATGCGCGGGAAACCAGCGAAGAGCTGGTGCGACTGAATCGCCTGCAGCAGGTCAGCGGCAAGCGTGCGCTGATTCTGCGCGGCAGTCCGGGCCGTGAACTGCTGGCGGAGACGCTGATCGCCCGCGGCGCGGACGTGCAATACTGTGAGTGCTATCAGCGCTGTGAAAAGCAGTACGACGGCGCGATTGAAGGCCGTCGCTGGCGCGATCGCGGTATTACCACGCTGGTGGTGACCAGCGGTGAAATGTTACAACAACTGTTTGCGCTGTTTCCGCCAATCGATCGGCGGGAATGGCTGCTGCACTGTCGACTGCTGGTCGTCAGTGAACGTTTGGCTACCCAGGCCGCCGAATTAGGCTGGCAGGAGATTGAGGTAGCCGATGGTGCGGATAACGACGCGCTGCTGCGTGCGTTACGCTGAACTTAACATTGGGATGAGCCACAATGACGGAACAAAAAGACTCCTCCGCCATGGTTGAAGAAACCACCCCTGCGGACACTTCCCCGACGCCAGCCAGCCAGCCGCCTCGCGCAAAAAAGAGCGACGGCAAGGTGCTGAGCGCGGTGGCAATTGTCATTGCACTGGCGATTGGCGCGGGACTTTACCTGAATGGGAAACACCAGGCCGACTTACAGGCTCAGACTAACCAGAACCTGAGCGAGCAGCTGAGCGCCCTGCAGCAGCAACTGGGCAGCGATAAACAACAGCTCTCGCAGCAGCTGGCGGACGCCAATACTGCGCTGCAGGAAGCACGCAGCCAGCAGGATAACAGCGCCAAAGAGCTGGAGACGCTGCGTGAAAAAGTGGCCACTATTTCCGGCAACGATACCCGCACCTGGCTGCTGGCGCAGGCCGACTACCTCGTCAAACTGGCGGGTCGCAAACTGTGGAGCGATCAGGACGTCACCACCGCGGCAGCGCTGCTGAAAAGCGCAGACACCAGCCTGGCGGAGATGAACGATCCCAGCATCATGAACGTGCGCCGCGCGCTGACCCAGGACATCAGTTCACTGGCGGCGGTCAGCCAGGTGGACTACGACGGCATCATCCTCAAGCTGAATCAGTTATCGAACGGCGTGGATAATCTGCGTCTGGCCGATAACGACAGCGATGAATCGCCGATGGATGCCGACAGCGGTGAGCTCTCCAGCTCGCTGCACGAGTGGCGTCAGAATCTGGTGAAGAGCTGGCACAACTTCATGGATGATTTCATCACCATCCGCCGCCGCGATAACACCGCGCAGCCGCTGCTGGCACCGAATCAGGATGTTTATCTGCGCGAAAACATCCGTTCACGTCTGCTGATTGCCGCGCAGGCGGTGCCGCGCCATCAGGATGAGATCTACAAACAGTCCATCGATGCGGTATCCACCTGGGTGCGTGCCTGGTACGACACTAACGATGCGGCAACCAAAGCCTTCCTCGCCCAGCTCGACGAGCTGAGTCAGCAGAGTATTTCGATGGACGTGCCGGACACGCTGGAGAGCCAGGCGCTGCTGGAAAAACTGATGCAAACGCGCGTGCGCAATCTGCTGGCGCAGCCATCGGCTGCGGCTGATCAACAGGGAGGCTAACCATGCTGAAAGTATTGGTGCTTTTCCTGCTGCTGATTGCCGGCATTGTGCTGGGGCCGATGGTTGCCGGCCATCAGGGCTACGTGCTGATCCAGACCGATAACTGGAACATTGAGACCAGCGTCACCGGTCTGGCCATCATCCTGATTCTCAGCCTGCTGGTGATTCTGCTGGTCGAATGGATTCTGCGTCGCCTGTTCCGCACCGGCGCCCGCACCCGCGGCTGGTTCACCGGGCGGAAACGTCGCAGCGCTCAGCGTCACACGCAAAGCGCGCTGATGAAGCTGGCGGAAGGTGATTACCGTCAGGTAGAAAAGCTGCTGTCAAAGAATGCCGATCACGCCGATCAGCCGGTGGCGAACTATCTGCTGGCGGCGGAAGCAGCGCAGCAGCGCGGCGATGAAATCCGTGCTAACCAGCACCTGGAGCGCGCCTCTGAGCTCTCCGAGAACGATACCATTCCGGTTGAGATCACCCGCGTGCGACTGCAGCTGGCGCGTAACGAAGATCACGCCGCACGTCACGGTATCGATCGCCTGCTGGAAGTGGCGCCGCGCCATCCGGAAGTGCTGCGTCTGGCCGAGCAGGCTTATATCCGCACCGGCGCCTGGGGCGCACTGCTGGATATCCTGCCCTCTATGCAGAAGGCGCAGATTAACGATGAGAACCAGCGTAACGCGCTGCAGCAGCAGGCGTGGCTGGGTCTGATGAATCAGGCTATGGCCGATCAGGGCAGCGAAGGCCTGAAAAAATGGTGGCAGAACCAGAGTCGTAAAACCCGTCAGGAGACCGCGCTGCAGGTGGCGATGGCTGAGCATTTGATCGAGTGCGACGACCCGGACACAGCGCAAAGCATCGTGCTGGAAGGGCTGAAGCGTCAGTATGACGATCGGCTGGTGCTGCTGATGCCGCGCATCAAAAGCGGTGACCCGCAGGCCCTGGAGAAAGCGCTGCGTCAGCAGATTAAGCAGCACGGCGCCACGCCGCTGTTGCACAGCACGCTCGGCCAGCTGCTGATGCGCCACGGTGAATGGCAGCAGGCCGCAGAAGCCTTCCAGCAGGCGCTGGCACAGCGTCCGGATGGCTTTGACTACGCCTGGCTGGCGGACGTTTACGATCGCCTGCATCGCCCGGAAGACGCGGCTAAAATGCGTCGCGAAGGTCTGTTACTGACGCTGAAGAACAATCCTGGCGCCTGATTTTACTGTTGTTATTTTTGTGCACGCCGGGCCAGTCCCGGCTTTTTTTTGCCTGAAAGAGCGTGCAGGGAATACGGCATCAATCCGTGAACGGCAGATAAAAAAACACCTGCCAGAAGCAGGTGTAAGATCAGGTCGGTAAGACAACTGATGGTATCCGACTCAACGTAATGTCCTTCTTACTGCAGTAGCGCGTGCACGTTACTGCCAGCTGGACAACGGATACCGTAAGGGGCTCTGCATCATTCCTAGGTTTATGTTGCATCCGCAAACATAAGAGGTGGAATGAGCATCTACGCAGAGATTATTGCACAAAGCGTGCCAGAATGGCATGAGTCACGGGAAGTTATTTTATATCAGTCAGTTAGATAATCCCTGCCTGCTAACAGCGGTTACGATGTCGCGAAAACGCGACAGACCGGTTTAAAGCTGTCTCCGCTGAGCGACAGGCTGTGCAAGGAAAGGTAAGGCTGTTAAAAATCAGCAGGTTAGGTGTCGCGTAATAGCGACAACTCCCCCGACTGCTTTTCCTTCGCAGCGCCCGGCGCAAACCTCCTTCGGAGGTTCTCATCCTATTTTGCTACAGACGAAAAAAAACCTGCTTTTTGCAAAGCAGGTTTCTTAAATGATGGTCGGCGAGAGAGGATTACGCTTCTCTGCGAGAAGCGCCCTGCGGGCCGTTGCTGACGCAACGTTGTCTCGCTGCGCTCGGCTCAAACCTCCTTCGGAGGTTCTCATCCTCTTTTGCTACGAACGAAAAAAGCCCGCTTTTTACAAAGCGGGCTTTTCGAATATGGTCGGCGAGAGAGGATTACGCTTCTCTGCGAGAAGCGCCCTGCGGGCCGTTGCTGACGCAACGTTGTCTCGCTGCGCTCGGCTCAAACCTCCTTCGGAGGTTCTCATCCTCTTTTGCTACGAACGAAAAAAGCCCGCTTTTTGCAAAGCGGGCTTTTCGAATATGGTCGGCGAGAGAGGATTCGAACCTCCGACCCACTGGTCCCAAACCAGTTGCGCTACCAAGCTGCGCTACTCGCCGATTTTGTACTGCCTGTTACTGCTTACTTGTTTTGCCTGGTGCGAAGAGAGGGACTTGAACCCTCACGTCCGTAAGAACACTAACACCTGAAGCTAGCGCGTCTACCAATTCCGCCACCTTCGCATGTCCCAGCAAAATCTGGGGTGGCTAATGGGACTCGAACCCACGACAACTGGAATCACAATCCAGGGCTCTACCAACTGAGCTATAGCCACCATAATTCTGGTGCGTAAGCGTAACCGCTTACTTAATGCACTGCATAACGCGGTTAAACCAACCACCGAAGCTCTTGCGCACAAACTAAATGGCGCGCCCGACAGGATTCGAACCTGAGACCTCTGCCTCCGGAGGGCAGCGCTCTATCCAGCTGAGCTACGGGCGCGTAGCGCCGTTGCGGATGGGCATACTACGTATTTGACTCCAGGCTGTCCAGTGCTTTTTCATAAAA
Source organism: Pantoea sp. B270 (assembly GCF_018726825.1). Lineage (NCBI taxonomy): Bacteria > Pseudomonadati > Pseudomonadota > Gammaproteobacteria > Enterobacterales > Erwiniaceae > Pantoea > Pantoea sp. B270. The sequence continues at coordinate 2,794,119 of NZ_JAHCSX010000001.1, read as the reverse complement.
AAATCGCGTTTGCTTACGCTTTGTGCATTCCGTCGATAAATAACGCAATTTGCCTGCTTAACCTGCCGGAATTACAGCACTATTCCTGCCGCGTTACAGATCGCCGCGCCAGTGATAGCGTAAATATTTCAGCAGTTTTAACTGACGACGCCAGCGTGATGGCTGACGTATCAGGCGATACAGCCACTCCAGCCCTAATTGCTGCCAGATGCGTGGCGCACGCGTGACGTGGCCGGTAAAGACATCATAGGTGCCGCCGACCCCCATATATAGCGCGTGCGGCCAGTGTTCGCGGCAGTCGCGCATCAGCAGCTCCTGGCGCGGCGATCCCTGCGCCACGGTCACAATCTGTGCCCCGCTGGCGGCGATGCGCGCAAATAGCGCCTCGCGTTCGGCAGGGGCGAAGTAGCCGTTCTGGCTGCCCACGATGTTGACGTTCCACTGACGGCGTAATTTATCGCAGGTTTCCTGCAGCACCTGCTCACGCCCGCCGATTAAAAACACCGGAATACCGCTGCGGCCCGCCTGTTCCATCAGCGCTTCCCACAGATCGGCGCCGGCGATGCGGTTCACCGTCAGTTGCGGGTATTTTTTTCGCAGCGAACGCACAATGCTGATGCCGTCCGGGTATTTGATCTCCGCGGCGGCGATCAGCGCGCGTAGCTGGGCATCCTCTTCCAGCGTCAGCATCTTTTCGGCGTTGATCGCCACCAGCGTGCCGCTGCGCGGCTTGCCGTCCGGCAGCAGAAAGTGAAGAAAGCTCGCCATATCGGCGAAAGCGTGTAAATCGATGCCGCGCAGGGTATAACGCGGATGATCGGTTTCCATGGTCGGTATTTCCCGTCAGGCCCGGAGGTTAAGCAGAGCGCGATAAAACTGGCTCCGCGCGCGGGCGAATCAGCCCGGCACGCGCTAACAGCCAGAAAAGTAACTTCGCCAGCCCAACGCAGGCGGCGAAAATCAGGCAAAAGAACACCACGCGCGAGCCGAATGCATCCAGCCCTTCGCGCGCCAGCACGATCATATTGAACACCGCGCCAAAGCAGAAGCTTTGCAAAATGGCACCGCTGTAGCGGTTGCCGGCTTCGCGCCCCTGCTGGTAGAGAGAATCAAACCCTTTCATCAACAGCCCGACCGCTATCGCCCCAAGGGGAATAAAGCCTGCGCCGCCCATGATCAGCAGCGAACCGAGCAACGTGGGCGAAATCGCCAGCCCGGAGTGGTTATTCAGCACTTCCCAGGTGAAATAGTTGGCGCTGTTGAGCACAATTGAGGGCCGATCCGGCCACAGCCAGCCCGGGATAAACACGTAGAAATCACGCCAGATCGGTGCCAGCCCCTGAAAATCGATTTTGTCGTAATTCTGCAGCAGCAGCGCAAGGTTTTCCCACGGCGAAAAGGTGTCGCGCGTCAGATAGAGAAACGTGTAAAACGCTTCATCACCCACCACGTCGAGATTGTAACGACGCAGCGCCAGCCAGAACATGCCGCCAATCGCCATCACGCCAGCCCCCACCAGCATCCACAGCGTAATCCAGCCGCGCGTAATGCCGATGAATAGGAACAGCGCAAAGGCGATGATGATATTGGCGCGCGTCCCGCCCACCAGCGCATAGGTCAGCAGACCAAACGCCACCGTGATCAGCAAAAACAGCAGCCACTGGCGCTGGGTAGGATTAAGGAAATAGCGGATCAGCATCGCCGGAATGAAGAAGTAGAAGAAACGCTTGAGCGCCACGCCGGACACTTCGCTGGAGAAGATCTGGTTATAGGCCGACAGCCGGAACAGCAGCAGGCCGTTATGCATAAAGAACACCGTGACGGTTCCCACCGCCACCAGCGCCAGCAGCAGGCAGGTCAGATGGGTTTCCACCCGGTTCATCGTCAGCCAGGGTTTGCGCGGCACCGCCTGCGCAGGCCGCAGCCGCACTTTGTAGCTGACGTAATAGATGGCGTAGAAACTGGTGGCGGCCAGCAGCGCCTGCAGCAGATAGTCTGCCGGCACCACGCTGACGTTAAAGCGGAACACCAGCACGCTGGTCAGCGGAAAGCCAAAGTAAAAGGTCAGTAAAAACAGCAGGGTAAAGAACAGGTGGAAATTAAAACGCACCCGTTTAAATTCGCGCCAGGTCAGCGTCAGAATGAAGCCCAGCGAAAACAGATACACCACCAGCAGACCACTAAACTGCAGCAGGCTCATGTTGACTCCCTTTCACTCTCCGCCAGCGCGTGGCGCCATCCCGCCAGATAGCCCGGGGCAAAAAAGGCGATAGCGGAACGATCGCACTGCGCCAGCTGACGCTGCGCCTCCGCCACGCGCGTGCGATCCAGCGCATCAGCGCTAAATAACACCGGCAGCCCCTGCTCGCTCAGGTCACGCCAGAACGGATTCTTACGGTTGACCACAAACGGAATGCCGGCCTGAATCAGCAGGCACAGCGTACCAATGCCCTGCTGACGCTCGAACATAAAATAACCGAGCTGACAGCGACTCAGCAATTGCAGATAGGCAGTGAAGTCGATTTTGTCGCGCAGCAGCGTCACCTGGCCGCGCGGAAACAGGCGCTGCGCGGCAGCATCAATCTCATCGATGTACTCATAGTTGCTGGCCGGATAACCGAGCGGGATCACCACGTTAACCTGCTCACCAAACTGGCGGCGAATCGCCTGCAATCCTTCAATGTGCCGGTTGCTGCGATCGCCCGAGTTGCCGAGCAGAATGGTAAAGCTGTCGCTGGCGGCAGGGGCGGGTATCGCGGCCTCCGGCATGCGCGTTGGAAAATAGAGCAGCGAAGTGGGTACGCGCAGATGGCGCTGCTGGAAAAAGTGCAGATCGCCGCGCGTGGCAAACACCTGCGCCATGCGCCCCTGGGCGATACGCCGCAGCAGATAAAACAGGCGGTACTTCAGCCCGGCGCCCTCTTCATAGAGATCGGCGCCCCAGACGTGCCAGAACGCCTGCTGTCGCCGCAGCTTGCCGCTGAGCAGCGCCAGCCACAGGCGCGGATTGAACTGGCCGTGAAAGAAGAAGCGCTGACGGCGATCGGCGGCGCGTGCGATCACCGCCTGCGCCAGCGCGCGCTTGCTGGGATACACGTCGATCTGCAACTGAGGATAGGCCAGCAGGGTATCCGGCGCGGCCGATACCACCATAAACTGACGCGGCGCGTCGGCTGGCGCTTCGACGCTCATGACGTCGTTAAAAAAGCGCAGCAGCGTGTGATTGTGATGCGGGATATCGGAGCCCAGCACGTGAAATAGCGTCATTTTTTCCGGCAATAAATCAAGAAAGCGCCACAGCAAAGGGCAAAGTAGAGCACGTAGGTCGCCATGTAAGCCTGCGCCGCGCCCGCCGTTCCGTGCAGTGGGATCAGCCAGTGCGCAAAGGCGGTCAGCAGCACAAACTGGCTGATTTCCGTGAGAATATAAAAGCGCAGTGAGGCTTTGGCGATCACCAGGTATCCGAAAACATAGGCGCCTACTTTAAAGACGTCACCGCACAACTGCCAGACAAAAAGATCGCGCATGGCGCTGAACTGCGGGGAAAACAGCAGCCAGATGGCGACATCGCGCAGCAGCCAGACGCAAAAGCTGGCCGCCGCCACCGCCGGCAACACAAAGCGCAGCGCACGGCCAATTTCGCGCGCGATGTCGGCTTTATGCTCCAGCCGCGCCAGCGTTGGCAGCAGCCAGACGCTGAACGTGGCGGTGATAAATTGCAGATACGCATCGGAGATGCTGGTGACGCCCTGCCACAGCCCGACCTGCGCCCAGCCCTGCTGTTGCGCCAGCAGATTACGCATCATCACCCAGGCTACCGGCAGGGTCACGGCCGTCATCAGCGCCATCAGGGTAAATTTGGCCAGATTACGCGCCAGCGCCGGCTGCCACTGCGGCATCAGCCAGCGCAGCGGCAGTTCCTCGCGGTGGCGTCGCAGCATCCACAGCGCCGGCCCGACCAGCAGCGCCGGCACCAGCGCCAGCCCGACCAGCGCACCGGCATAGCCACCCAGCCACCAGCACAGCACATAACCCACCACGCCGATCAGGCTGCCGGCAATCAGCGCCAGCGCGTTACCGCGCGCATCGCGAAAACCTTTCAGCAGCGCCAGTGTCAGGTTGGCCCAGGCAATGCCCAGCTGCAAAAAGGCGACGATACGCACCACGTTTTGCCAGGCGGCGTGACCAAACAGCGCCCGGCTGATGGGCTCCGCCGCCAGCAGAAACAGCAGCGCCAGCAGCGTGGAAAACCCCAGCACCATTGCTGACGCAGTGCCGGTCACGGCACGCAGCTGCGCTGGCTGCTGGCGGAACTGCGCGACATAGGTGGTTACGCCGTTGAAGATACCTGCGCCGGCCAGCACACCGAGCCCGGTAATCAGCTGGCGAAAGTTACCCGCCTGGCCGACGCCCTCGGGGCCGAAGCTCACCGCCAGCAGTTTCACCACCAGCAGACCAGCGACAATTTTTACCAGCGTGGACGAGGCGGTCCACACTGAGGCTCTGGCTAACGACATCAGGCAAAGAAGCTCAGCAGCGAACTGATTACCGTACGCTGGTTGTTGTCCGACAGGTTGTAGAACAGCGGCAGCCGCAGCAGGCGCTCGCTCTCGCGCGTAGTGAACGCATCCGTGCCGTGGAAGCGGCCAAAACGCGTGCCGGCCGGTGAGGAGTGCAGCGGGATATAGTGGAACACGGTGAGGATCTCCGCTTCCTTCATCCAGTTAATCAGTGCCTGGCGATCCTCACTGTCGCGCAATTTGAGATAGAACATGTGGGCGTTGTGACGGCAGCTGGCCGGCACCGCCGGTAACGCAATGCGCCCGCTGGCCGCCAGCGGCTGCAGCGCGTCGTAATAGTTCTGCCACAGGCGCAGACGCTGCTGATTGATGCGTTCCGCCGCTTCCAGCTGTGCCCACAGATAAGCCGCCTGCAAATCCGCCATCAGGTAGCTGGAACCAATATCGCGCCAGGTATATTTATCCACCTGTCCACGGAAGAACTGGCTGCGGTTGGTGCCTTTTTCGCGGATGATCTCCGCACGCTCGATCAGTTTCGCCTCGTTGATCAGCGTGGCGCCGCCTTCACCGCCAGCGGTGTAGTTTTTCGTCTCATGGAAGCTAAAGCAGCCAATATGGCCGATGGTGCCCAGCGCGCGCCCTTTGTACTGCGACATCACGCCCTGCGCCGCATCTTCAATCACATACAGCTGGTGTTTCGCCGCCAGCGCCATGATGGTATCCATCTCGCACGCCACGCCCGCGTAATGTACCGGCACGATGGCGCGCGTTTTCGGCGTGATTGCTGCTTCAATCTGCGTTTCGTCGATATTCAGCGTATCCGGACGCACGTCGACGAACACAATGGTGGCACCGCGCAGCACGAAGGCGTTGGCGGTGGAGACAAAGGTGTAGCTCGGCATGATCACTTCATCGCCGGGCTGAATATCGATCAGCAGTGCGGCCATCTCCAGCGAAGCGGTGCACGAGGGCGTCAGCAGCACTTTTTTGCTGCCAAAGTGCTGCTCCATCCACTGCTGACAGCGCCGGGTAAAGCCGCCGTCGCCGCACAGCTTGCCGCTGGCCATCGCCGACTGCATATAGTCAACTTCGGTGCCCACAACCGGGGGCGCGTTAAATGGGATCATCAGGCTTTCCTGTAAAACCAGTAGGCGGTGCTTTCCAGCCGGGCACCGCTGCGTAAATAGAGGCGCATCGCCGTAAGATTGCTGAGTTGGGTTGCGACCCGCAGACGTTCGAGCTGGCGCACCCGGCCCCAGTCGGCTGCCGCCAGCAGCAAACGCTGCCCGACGCCGTTGCCCTGCGCCGCCGGCAGCACCGCCAGCAGACCGATACGCGCGTCACCGGCGACTTCGCGCATGGAGACGAAACCCTGCAGCGCGCCCTGCTCGTCGCAGGCGATCAGACACTGGTGATCAAAAGTGCCGCGCACCGCGTTCTCAATCCACTGTGCGTAGAAGCGGCCGCTATCTTCAGCGTCAAACCAGGGAGCACGAAAACGGCTCTGGCTAAACGCCTGGGCCGCTGCCGCGCGCAGCTGCGGGATCTGCGCTTCACGCGCGATACGCACGCCGGTCTGCCGTTCGGTGCGTTTGATATTGATCGCCAGATCCGCTTCGCCTTCCACCAGCTGAAAACCGTGCTGGCTCAGCGCATCTATCGCCGCGCTGTCCTGCGCCGGCACCTTAACCTGCCACAGCGTGTAAGGCTGCTGCAGCGCCTCGGCCAGCGGCACATCGCCGTCCAGCGTCAGCCGCGCCGTGGCGCAGCGGAAGAAGTCGCTCTCCCATGCAAGGGGATCAATACTGACGCGGACGGGCATGCAGAATATCCAGCAAATACTGGCCGTAGCCGGTTTTGGTCAACGCCTGTGCCGCTGCCAGCAGCTGCTCGTCGCTCAGCCAGCCGTTGCGCCAGGCAATCTCTTCGAGGCAGGCAATTTTAAAGCCCTGGCGTTTCTCCACCGTTTGCACGAACACGCTGGCCTCAATCAGGCTGTCGTGGGTGCCGGTGTCCAGCCAGGCAAAGCCGCGCCCCAACAGCTCCACCGCCAGTTCGCCCTGCTCCAGATACATCTGGTTGATGGCGGTAATTTCCAGCTCGCCGCGCGCCGAGGGCTGCACCTGCTTCGCAAACTCCACCACGCGGTTATCGTAAAAGTAGAGGCCGGTGACTGCCCAGCGCGATTTCGGCTGCTGCGGCTTCTCTTCAATCGACAGCGCGTTGAAGTCGTCATCAAATTCCACCACGCCAAAACGTTCCGGATCCATGACCTGATAGGCAAAGACCGTGGCACCGTGGCTGCGCGCGGCCACCTTTTTCAGTTTCGGACTGAAGCCCTGGCCGAAGTAGAGATTGTCGCCCAGCACCAGACAACAGCTGTCGTCGCCAATGAAGGATTCACCGATGATAAAGGCCTGCGCCAGGCCATCCGGACTCGGCTGCTCGGCATACTGCAGCTGCAGGCCAAATTCACTGCCATCTCCCAGCAGCCGCTCAAAATGGGCGCGATCGTCCGGCGTGGTAATAATAAGAATGTCGCGAATCCCCGCCAGCATCAGCACCGACAGCGGATAGTAGATCATCGGTTTGTCGTACACCGGCAGCAGCTGCTTGGATATCGCCCGGGTTATCGGGTGCAGGCGCGTGCCCGAGCCACCGGCTAAGATGATACCTTTCATCGTTGCTCCTCCTGCATGCGCGCTTAACGCGGGGTGGCTAAGCCCAGACGCTCGCCGCGATAACTGCCGTTGAGAATCGCCTGCCACCACTGCGGATTGGCCAGATACCACTGCACGGTTTTGCGGATGCCGCTGTCGAATGTTTCCTGCGGCGTCCAGCCCAGTTCACGGGCGATTTTACTGGCATCAATGGCATAGCGCAGGTCGTGGCCGGGACGATCGTGGACAAAAGTGATCAGTTCCCGGTAGCTGCTCAGCCCGGCAGCGCGCTGTTGCGGTGCCAGCTCATCCAGCAAATCACACAGCGTCTCCACCACCTCAATATTGCGCCGCTCGTTGTGGCCGCCAATGTTGTAGGTCTCGCCCACTTTGCCGCTGCTGACCACGGTGTACAGCGCGCGGGCGTGATCTTCCACATACAGCCAGTCACGAATCTGGCTGCCGTTGCCGTACACCGGCAGCGGCTTACCGGCCAGCGCATTGATAATGGTGAGGGGGATCAGTTTTTCCGGAAAATGGTAAGGGCCATAGTTGTTGGAACAGTTGGTGACCACCACAGGCAGTCCGTAGGTGCGCAGCCACGCGCGCACCAGATGGTCGCTGCTGGCTTTGGTCGCCGAGTAAGGGCTGCTCGGGGCGTACGGCGTGGTTTCGGTAAAGAAATCTTCCGTGCCGTGCAGATCGCCAAACACTTCGTCGGTGGAGATATGGTGCAGGATGAAGCCCTTCTTGCGCTCATCCGTCATGCCGTTCCAGTAATGGCGCGTCGCCTCCAGCAGCTGGTAGGTGCCGACAATATTGGTTTCGACAAAGGCGATTGGCCCGTCAATCGAGCGGTCCACGTGACTCTCTGCCGCCAGATGCATGATGCAGTCCGGCTGGTACTGCGCCAGCACGCGATCCAGCGCGGCGCGGTCGCAGATATCGACCTGCTCAAAAGCAAAGCGTGCATCCTGCTCAACCGGTGCCAGCGACGCCAGATTACCGGCATAGCTCAGCTTATCTACCACCACCACCCGGTGGTCGGTATTGGCAATCAGGAAGCGCACCAGCGCGGAGCCAATAAAACCGGCGCCGCCGGTGACTAAAAACTGTTTCATCGCCAGACTCCTTTGGTATCCACAATCCACGACTGCGTCACCTGTTCAGGGGTGACGGCGCGGAACTGCGCATGATCGACCAGCATCACCAGAATGTCGGCGTGTTGCAGGGCATCAGCCAGCGACACCAGCGTAGCGCGTTCGGCGAGCTGCGGCGGAATATCCGCCACATGCGGCTCGACCACCCAGGTGCGGCCGCTGTGCCAGCCCGCAATACGCTGCGCCACCGACATCGCCGGGCTTTCACGCAGGTCATCGATATTAGGTTTAAATGCCAGACCGAAGCAGGCGATGGTCACGTCCGTGGCACGCTTGCCGCTGGCCGTCAGGCACTCGGCCAGCGCCTGTTTAACCTGATCCAGCACCCAGCCCGGCTTGGCATCGTTAACCTCACGCGCGGTCCGGATCAGCCGTGCCTGCTGCGGGTTTTGCGCCACGATAAACCACGGGTCGACCGCAATGCAGTGGCCGCCGACGCCCGGTCCCGGCTGCAGGATATTGACGCGCGGATGGCGGTTCGCCAGCGCAATCAGTTCCCACACGTTGATCCCCTGTTCGGCGCAGATCAGCGACAGTTCGTTGGCAAAGGCGATGTTCACATCGCGGAAACTGTTTTCCGTCAGCTTGCACATCTCTGCGGTGCGCGCGTTAGTTTCCACACACTCGCCGCGCAGGAAAATGCGATACAGCTCGCTGGCGCGCGCCGAACAGGCCGGCGTCATGCCGCCAATCACGCGGTCATTTTCCAGCAGCTCGACCATCACTTTCCCCGGCAGCACACGCTCCGGGCAGTAAGCGATAAACACATCAGGCTGCTCGCCATGCTGCGGGAAGCGCAGATCCGGGCGCGCCGCCGCCAGCCATTGCGCCATCTGTTCAGTAGCGCCCACCGGCGAGGTTGATTCGAGGATCACCAGATCGCCGGCCTTCAGCACCGGCGCAATCGACAGCGCAGCCGCCTGCACGTAGCTGAGATCCGGCTGATGATCGCCGACAAACGGCGTCGGCACGGCAATCAGAAAGGCGTCGGCAGCTTCAGGCTGGGTGGTGGCGCGCAGGTTGCCGTTGTGCACCGCTGCACGTACTACGTCGCCCAGTTCAGGCTCGACGATATGAATTTCGCCGCGATTAATGGTTTCCACCGCGCGCGCATTGATATCCACGCCGATGACCTGTTTCCCGTGCGAAGCAAAAACGGCTGCCGTCGGCAGCCCAATGTAGCCCAGTCCGATAACGGAAATGGTTGAAAAACGCATAGTTAAACTCTGTGTTGTTTAAGTGCCTGCAGGATGCGCGCGCAGGCATGGCCGTCGCCATACGGATTGTGCGCGCGGCTCATCGCCTGCCACGCCTCGTCGTCCTGCAATAGCAGGCTGACTTCAGCAACAATTTTATTCACGTCGGTGCCGACCAGCTTCACCGTACCGGCCGCGACCGCTTCCGGCCGCTCGGTGGTTTCACGCATCACCAGCACCGGTTTGCCCAGCGACGGTGCCTCTTCCTGGATGCCACCGGAATCGGTAAGAATCAGCCAGGCGCGATTCATCAGCCAGACAAACGGCAGGTACTCCTGCGGCTCAATCAGAATGATGTTGTTGATACCGCTCAGAATACGGTTCACCGGCTCGCTGACGTTAGGGTTGAGGTGCACCGGATAGACAATTTGCAGCTGCGGATGCTGACGCGCCAGCTGCGCCAGCGCGCTGCAGATGCGTTCAAAGCCTTCGCCAAAGCTTTCGCGCCGATGGCCGGTAACCAGAATCAGCTTTTTACCGGCCTCAAGGAACGGGTAACGCGCCGCCAGGCGGGCATTGAGATCGGCATCATCCAGCACGCGATCGCGTACCCACAGCAGCGCATCGATCACCGTATTGCCAGTGACGAAAATGCGCGCGTCGGGCAGATTTTCGCGCAGCAGGTTTTGCCGCGAATTTTCTGTCGGCGTGAAGTGATAGCTGGCGAGATGGCCGGTCAGGGTACGGTTGGCCTCCTCCGGCCACGGTGACATCAGGTTACCGGTCCGCAGACCCGCCTCAACGTGGCCCACCGGAATCTGATGGTAAAACGCGGCCAGGCTGGCGGCAAAGGTGGTAGTGGTATCGCCGTGCACCAGCACGACATCCGGCTGGAAGTCTGCCAGCACGGTCTTCATACCCTGCAAAATGCGGCTGGTGATCTCGGTCAGCCCCTGCTCGGGCCGCATAATATTGAGGTCATAGTCGGGCTGCAGCCGGAACAGGCGCAGTACCTGGTCAAGCATTTCACGATGCTGTGCCGTCACGCACAGGCGCGATTCGAAGGCAGCATCCTGCGCCAGTGCCTGCACCAGCGGAGCCATTTTGATCGCTTCAGGGCGCGTGCCAAATACAGTCAGAACTTTCACGCGGATTCTCTTAGTGACGGTTGGCGAATGTTGCACGCGGACGACGCACCAGCGCTACGCCGGCACCCACCAGCGCACCGATCGCGCCCCACATCACCATCATAAACAGACGACGTGGGCTATCGCGGCTGACCGGCTCTTCCGGCGTGCGCAGGTAACGGTAGGTCTGGAACGGTTTATCCAGGCGCGGTCCGGCCTGCAGTGTGTTGAGCATCGCCCTGTTTTGATCATAGCTTAAATCGTAAGCAGGTCCGCTGGCTTGCAGAGTATCCAGCTGCGCCTGCAACATCTGCTGCCCCAGCAGGAAGCGATCGCTGTCCGGCAGCGCTTCACCGCTGACCGGCGCGCGGTTCTCTTTAATGCCCTGCTGGCTGGCCACTTTCAGCGCCTGCTCGATGCGCTGGCGACGGCGATCAAACACCGCCTGTGCCACTTCCTGCTGACGGCTGACCTGCGCCTGCAGCTGCACGCTGCGCGCCTGCCACGCTCCTTTGAGCTCATCGTTGAGATGGCGCGCGGCGCGTTCGCTGGCATAGGCAATGTACTGCCGCAGCAGATTGTTGGCGTCGCCGGCGGTCTCCGCGATCAGCTTAATGTTATCCAGCGTATTGTGGGTGGCATCGGCCGGGGTGAACTGAATGTTGGTGATCAGATCGTCGAGCAGCGCGGCATCATTGTGTGCATTACCGCTTTTTCGGCTCTTATAGTAATCAGTCTGCAGCCAGAAATCGCGACGCGTATCCCACGACGCCAGCTGCATGGTGAACTCCTGATAGACCTCATCCATCACCGTCGGCGCTGGCGTATTCAGGCTGACGGTCTCGTTGCGCACATCCAGATTATTGAGGAACTGCTGCTGCACAAAGAATGCGCCCAGCATATTCACCGTCGGCCGATCGGTCACCGCCGTGGCGCTCCAGGATTGCTTCATTAACATGGAAGCCAGCCACGCCAGCAGCACAAACATCAGCGCCAGGCCAATAATCCAGCCTTTGCCGCGCCACAGCGTGCAGCCGAGGCCGCGTACATCCAGTTCGTTCTCCACAACGACAGAGGTCATAACAAAAGTGTCCTTATCCGGGTACTTATCTGGGTAATTATTTTTTCTCTTCGCCGCTGCTTTGCCAGCGACGTTTGATACGACGGATTTTGCGCGCGACGCGCCATGCATGTTTCAGGCAATAACCGTAAAGGAGGAAAGCAGCGAGGAACAGCGCCAGCATGACCCACTCGGGAATAAATGCCAGATATTCGCCCAGCACGCCAATTCCGGCCAGCAGCGCGGCGGCCACGGTAATCAATAAAAAGGCCTGGCGGGAGGTAAAACCGGCCCGCATGATCAGGTGATGGATATGCTGACGATCGGCCGAGAACGGGCTCATGCCCTTGCGCAGGCGACGATACATGATCGCCACCATGTCCATCAGCGGAATAGCAATCAGCCACAGGGCGGTAACTGGCGTGATGGGATGGCTGAGGCCCTGCGTCGTTTCCAGCAGAATCCAGATGATGGTGAAGCCGATCATGGTACTGCCGGCATCACCCATAAACACTTTATAACGGCGGCCTAAAAAGCCGAGATTAAGCAGAATGTAGGGAATAGTGGCGGCGATCATCGCGAAGCACCACATCGCCAGGCTGGTCTGTCCGTCAAAGTAGAGAATGATGCCCATCGCGGCGAAGGTGACGCAGGATAAGCCACCCAGCAGACCATCAATACCGTCCACCATATTGAAAGCATTGATCGCTGCCCATACCGCGAACAGCGTCAGCACATAGCCGAAAGGCCCGACGATCAGCTCGACCGGACCAATGATAAAACCCAGACTCAGTAAATAGAGTTTTGCCCCGACCATCATCACGATGGCAATCGCCGCCTGAACCACGGCACGGATTTTGACGCTGATATCAAAGCGGTCATCGAGCGCGCCGACCAGCACCAGTACCCCGGCGCAGAAGAGGTACAGTACGGCGTGCGGCAGATAATAATTTGAGATGGCAAAGGCGAAGCAAATCCCCGCATACACGGAGATACCGCCGACTAACGGAATGGCGCCATGGTGTCGTTTTCTGGAATTCGGCGTGTCCACAAGCCCAATTTTTTTAGCCGCTTTACGAGCAAAAAACAGGAACGCTAAAGAAAAAAGAAAAACTAAACCAAGCTCAGTACTCATAGTGAGTAAATTCACGTTAACGCTCTCAGCTAAAATCATGGACAACAATAAGCAATTTTCCCGCCATTGCTGTATATCCCTGGTCTGAATTCTGTCGCAGCGCGTGCGTTTGCTGAAAAAACCGCCGCTTTGCTGCCTCAGTCAATATGTCTGCTTCCTGACAGGCATAATCCTAATGCCCACAAATGAAAAACGCCACGTTAAGACGTGGCGTTAGTCATAAATCCTGGCAATTTGTGCCGTTAGCCGGCTGGCTCAGGCCGTTACCGGCGGCAACAGATTACGAGCGTTTCATCATATCGAAGAATTCGTCGTTGGTTTTGGTCATTGCCAGTTTATTGATGAGGAACTCCATCGCGTCAATTTCACCCATCGGATGGATGATTTTGCGCAGGATCCACATCTTCTGCAGCTCTTCCTGAGAGGTGAGCAGCTCTTCTTTACGCGTACCGGAACGGTTGTAATCGATAGCCGGGAACACGCGCTTCTCAGCGATTTTACGTGACAGGTGCAGTTCCATGTTACCTGTACCTTTAAACTCTTCGTAAATCACTTCGTCCATCTTCGAACCGGTATCAACCAGCGCGGTGGCGATGATGGTCAGGCTGCCGCCCTCTTCCACGTTACGTGCCGCACCGAAGAAACGCTTCGGACGATGCAGGGCGTTGGCGTCAACACCACCGGTCAGGACTTTACCCGACGCCGGCACTACGGTGTTGTAGGCGCGCGCCAGACGGGTGATGGAGTCCAGCAGGATGATAACGTCTTTTTTGTGCTCGACCAGGCGCTTAGCCTTCTCGATCACCATCTCTGCAACCTGCACGTGACGCGAGGCCGGCTCGTCAAAGGTAGATGCGATAACTTCGCCTTTCACCAGACGCTGCATTTCGGTCACTTCTTCCGGACGCTCGTCAATCAGCAGCACCATCAGCACGCAGTCAGGGTAGTTGTACGCGATGCTCTGCGCGATGTTCTGCAGCAGCATGGTTTTACCGGCTTTCGGCGGTGCGACGATCAGACCACGCTGACCACGACCGATTGGCGATGCCAGATCCAGCACGCGCGCCGTCAGGTCTTCGGTCGAACCGTTACCACGCTCCATGCGCAGACGGTTGTTCGCGTGCAGCGGCGTCAGGTTTTCAAACAGAATCTTGCTACGGGCGTTTTCTGGCTTGTCGTAGTTAACTTCGTTAACTTTCAGCAGCGCAAAATAGCGTTCACCTTCTTTCGGTGGGCGGATTTTGCCAGAAATGGTGTCACCAGTGCGGAGGTTGAAGCGGCGGATTTGGCTGGGAGAAACGTAGATGTCATCGGGACCGGCGAGGTAGGAGCTGTCTCCGGAGCGGAGGAAACCAAATCCATCCTGCAGTATCTCCAGCACACCATCACCGAAGATGTCTTCGCCGCTCTTCGCGTGTTGTTTCAGGATGGCGAAAATAATGTCCTGTTTGCGCATACGCGCCAGGTTTTCCAGCCCCATATTTTCGCCGAGAGTAATCAGCTCAGAAACCGGCGTATTCTTTAATTCGGTAAGATTCATAGTGATGGGTTCTTAAACTCGGGGTAATTCTCGAAATGTTTGTCGTGAATGGTATGGCAAAAATTCCATGCCTGTTAATGGCTCTTTTTCAACGCTGCTCGACGGTTATCGTCAGATGTGGCGATAGGAAGCGAGGAGACGGTCGAAAGGTGATGCCGAATGTGCTAGCCGTCAGATTGCCAAACCACGAAAACGTTCAATGCGAGCTGGGTCTGACAAGGGAAAACTTTAGATGCAAACTACAAGGTAAGTGCGTAATGCAGTGAGGTCAACTTAACACGCCTGAAGGGAGACGTCCAGCAGTGGCGAAAAAATTCACCACTGCCGAACAAACACCGCGCCGGGCTTAGGCCAGGTTAGCGTTCAGGAACTCTTTCAGCTGACCTTTAGACAGCGCACCCACTTTGGTCGCCGCCACTTCGCCGTTCTTGAACAGCAGCAGGGTCGGGATACCGCGAATACCGTATTTTGGCGCAGTACCTGGGTTTTCATCAATGTTCAGCTTGGCGATGGTAAGCTTACCGTCGTACTCTTCTGCGACTTCGTCGAGAATCGGGGCGATCATTTTGCAAGGACCACACCATTCAGCCCAGAAATCTACCAGCGTCACACCGTCGGCTTTCAGCACGTCAGTGTCGAAACTGTCATCGGTCAGGTGAACGATTTTATCGCTGCTCATGTTTAACTCCAAAGATTATGCCTGGCGAATTGGCGTAAAATATACCAACGTAGGTTGACTTTATTTCATCGGATACGCTTTCGTAAAGCGATAGTAAGCTGATATTCTACCACACTATGAGCAAAACACACTTAACAGAACAGAAGTTTTCCGACTTCGCCCTGCACCCACAGGTAGTGGAAGCCCTTGATAAGAAAGGCTTTCATAACTGCACGCCGATTCAGGCGCTCGCGTTGCCTTTTGCGCTTTCAGGGCGTGATGTCGCGGGTCAGGCGCAAACCGGTACCGGCAAAACGATGGCGTTCCTGACGTCAACGTTTCATTATCTTCTTTCTCATCCTGCTGCTGAAGGCCGCCAGGTTAATCAGCCACGCGCGTTGATCATGGCACCGACGCGTGAGCTTGCGGTGCAGATTCATGCCGATGCCGAGCCGCTGGCGCAGGCCACCGGTCTGAAGCTGGGCCTCGCCTATGGCGGCGATGGCTATGACAAGCAGCTGAAAGTGCTGGCAGACGGCGTCGATATTCTGGTGGGCACCACCGGACGCCTGATTGACTACGCCAAACAAAATCACATCAACCTCGGCGCCATTCAGGTCGTGGTACTGGATGAAGCAGATCGCATGTTCGATCTCGGCTTCATTAAAGACATTCGCTGGCTGTTCCGCCGCATGCCGCCGGCCACCCAGCGCCTGAGTATGCTGTTCTCGGCCACGCTTTCTTATCGCGTACGTGAACTGGCGTTCGAGCACATGAACAACGCCGAATACGTTGAAGTTGAGCCCGAGCAGAAAACCGGCCACCGTATTAAAGAAGAGCTGTTCTACCCTTCGAACGAAGAGAAGATGCGTCTGCTGCAGACCCTGCTGGAAGAAGAGTGGCCGGATCGCGCCATCGTCTTCGCCAACACCAAGCACCGCTGTGAAGATATCTGGGGCCACCTGGCTGCCGATGGTCACCGCGTGGGCCTGCTGACCGGCGACGTGGCGCAGAAAAAACGCCTGCGCATTCTGGACGACTTCACCAAAGGTGACGTGGATATCCTCGTTGCCACCGACGTCGCCGCGCGCGGCCTGCACATCCCGGCAGTTACGCACGTCTTCAACTACGACCTGCCGGACGATCGCGAAGATTACGTGCACCGCATTGGCCGTACCGGTCGTGCTGGCGCCAGCGGTCACTCCATCAGCCTGGCCTGTGAAGAGTACGCGCTCAACCTGCCGGCGATTGAAGAGTACATCGGTCATGGTATTCCGGTGAGCAAGTACAACAGCGACGCCCTGCTGAGCGACCTGCCGCCACCGAAACGCCTGCAGCGTAACCGCTCGGGCAACGGTCCACGTCGCGGTGGCAACAACAGCAACCGTCGCGGCGGTGCCCCGCGCAACAACAACCGTAAACGTTCGGGTTAAGCACACATGCTAAGCGCATCGTCACTTTATGCTGCGATTGATTTAGGTTCTAACAGCTTTCATATGTTGGTGGTGCGCGAAGTGTCCGGCAGTATTCAGACCGTCGCGCGAATTAAACGCAAGGTGCGTCTGGCGGCAGGTCTTGATGCGGCCAACCATCTCTCGGCTGAGGCGATGCAGCGCGGCTGGCAGTGCCTGCGTCTGTTCTCCGAGCAGTTGCAGGACATTCCCCCGGAACAAATCCGCGTGGTGGCAACCGCCACGCTGCGCATTGCCAGTAACGCGCAGGATTTCCTGACTCAGGCGGAACAGATTCTCGGCTGTGCGGTGAACGTCATCAGCGGCGAGGAAGAAGCGCGCCTGATCTATCAGGGTGTTGCGCACACCACCGGCGGCTCTGACCAGCGGCTGGTGGTCGATATCGGCGGCGGCAGCACCGAGCTGGTGACCGGCGAAGGTGCGCACGCCACGACGCTGTTTAGCCTGTCGATGGGCTGTGTAACCTGGCTGGAGCGCTTCTTCAGCGATCGTCATCTCGCCAAAGAGAACTTTGCCCAGGCCGAACAGGCCGCACGTGAAATGATCCGTCCGATTGCGCCGGCGCTGCGAGAGAAAGGCTGGCAGATTTGCGTGGGCGCGTCCGGCACTGTCCAGGCGCTGCAGGAGATCATGGTGGCGCAGGGCATGGATGAGCGCATCACTCTGAGCAAACTGCAGCAGCTCAAACAGCGTGCCATTCAGTGCGGCAAGCTGGAGGAGCTGGAGATTGAAGGGCTGACGCTGGAGCGCGCGCTGGTGTTTCCCAGCGGCCTGTCGATTCTGATCGCCATTTTCCACGAGCTGAGCATTGAGAGCATGACGCTGGCCGGCGGCGCACTGCGCGAAGGGCTGGTGTACGGCATGCTGCATCTGCCGATTGACCGCGATATTCGCAGCCGCACGCTGCAGAACGTTCAGCGTCGTTTCGCCATTGATGTTGAGCAGGCGGGCCGCGTGCGCCAGCTGGCAGAGAGCTTTTTCCGTCAGGTGAGCAGCAGCTGGAAGCTGGATCAGCGATGTCGCGATTTACTCCTCAGCGCCTGTTCAATCCACGAAATTGGCCTGAGCGTCGATTTCCGCCAGGCACCGCAGCACGCCGCGTATCTGATTCGCCATCTCGATCTTCCTGGTTTCACCCCCGCACAGAAAAAAATGCTGGCCTGCCTGCTGCAGAACCAGAGCGGCAGCATTGATCTGGCGCTGCTGACGCAGCAAAACGCCGTGCCGCCGCGCATGGCTGAGCGACTGAGCCGTCTGCTGCGGCTGGCAATCATCTTCTCCAGCCGGCGGCGCGACGACACGCTGCCGGCGGTGCGTCTGCAGGCGGATGATGATGCGCTGCATCTGACGCTGCCGGCAGGCTGGCTGGCTGCGCATCCGCTGCGCGCCGAGCTGCTGGAGCAGGAGAGCCATTACCAGTCGTATGTGCACTGGCTGCTGACGATTTCCTGATCGAACCTGCTGCTGCTGCGTTGAAAAGCGCCCGGCAACTGCGCCTTTACGCGAGTGAAGTTTGCTTTGCCGGGCGCTTTGCCTCTGCGGCGCGCGCAACAGATTTCGCCACAGGCCAGGCTTGCGGCTGTGACGAAACCATTACCCCTTCTTCGCGTTCTCCAGCATCGCACGTAAGCCGGCGACACGCGTTTGCCCGGTTTTCACCCGCTCTTCGGCGCTGATGACCTTTTTCTCACGCTCCCACGCCACATCATCCTGCGGCAATTCCAGCAGGAAGCGGCTTGGTTCCGGACGCACCAGCTCGCCGTACTGACGGCGCTCGCGGCACAGGGTAAAAGTCAGCTCTTTCTGCGCGCGGGTGATGCCCACGTAGGCCAGGCGACGCTCCTCTTCGATATTGTTCTCATCGATACTGCTCTGATGCGGCAGCAGCCCCTCTTCCATGCCCACCAGATAGACATAGGGGAACTCCAGGCCTTTCGAGGCGTGCAGCGTCATCAGCTGGACCTGATCGAGTTCTTCGTCACTCTCGCCGCGCTCCATCATGTCGCGCAGGGTAAAACGCGTCACCACCTGCGCCAGCGTCATCGGCTCGTTAAGTTCGTCGCCCTCCAGCATTTCGGTCATCCACTGAAACAGCGTATTGACGTTCTTCATGCGCATTTCCGCCGCTTTCGGGCTGGGAGAGGTTTCGAACAGCCAGCTTTCGTAGTCGATGCCGCGAATCAGGTCGCGCACCGCATTCACTGGTTCACGCTCGGTGAGCTGAACGATTTCATTCAGCCAGTGGGTAAAGCGCTGCAGATGCTCCAGCCCGCGCCCGGAAAGCGTCTGTTCCAGCCCCATATCAAAGCTGGCGTTAAACAGGCTTTTGTTGCGCAAATTGGCCCATTCACCCAGCTTCTGCAGCGTCGCGGGGCCGATCTCGCGGCGTGGCGTGTTAACGATGCGCAGAAACGCGCTGTCATCTTCCGGATTGGTCAGCACGCGCAGATAGGCCAGCAAGTCCTTGATTTCCGGCCGCGAGAAAAACGACGTGCCGCCGGAGATGCGATAAGGAATACGGTTTTGCATCAGCAGCTTTTCAAACACGCGCGACTGATGGTTACCGCGATAAAGAATCGCGTAATCTTTGTACTGGGTTTTATTAATAAAATGATGGGCAATCAGCTCGCCCGCCACGCGCTCGGCTTCGTGATCTTCGTTGTTGGCGCTCAGCACTTTCAGCTCGCTGCCCTCGCCCAGCTCAGAGAACAGCCGCTTTTCAAACACGTGCGGATTGTTGGCGATGAGGATATTGGCGCATTTAAGGATACGCTGCGTCGAGCGGTAGTTCTGCTCCAGCTTCACCACTTCCAGCGCCGGGAAATCCTCTTTCAGCAGTACCAGATTCTGCGGCCGCGCGCCGCGCCACGAGTAGATAGACTGATCGTCATCGCCGACCACGGTAAAGCGCGCCCGGGCGCCGACCAGCAACTTCACCAGCTCATACTGGCTGGTGTTGGTGTCCTGATACTCATCCACCAGCAGATAGCGGATGCGCTGTTGCCAGCGTTCGCGCACTTCCTGATTCCGCTGCAGCAGCAGGGTCGGCAGCAGAATCAGATCGTCGAAATCCAGCACGTTACAGGCTTTCAGATGCTGATCGTACAGCGCGTAGCAGTGGGCAAAAATCTGGTCGCGCTGCGATTTGGCGAGGCCGGCCGCGCCCTGCGGATCGACCAGGTCGTTTTTCCAGTTGGAGATGGTGGAAATCAGCTGCTGCAACAGGGTTTTATCTTCTTCCAGCCACTGCTTGGTCAGGTCCTTAAGCAGCGCCAGCTGATCCTGATCGTCGAACAGCGAGAAGGTCGATTTCATGCCCAGCGCCTTGTACTCGCGCTTGATGATCTCCAGGCCCAGCGTGTGGAAGGTTGAGATCATCAGGCCGCGCGCCTCTTTACGTCCCAGCGTTTGCGCCACACGTTCTTTCATCTCGCGCGACGCCTTGTTGGTGAAGGTCACCGCCGCGATATGGCGCGCCTGATAGCCGCATTCACGGATCAGATGGGCGATTTTATTGGTGATCACGCGGGTTTTACCGGAACCCGCACCGGCCAGCACCAGACAGGGACCGGTGACAAATTCGACAGCACGTTGTTGGCCGGGATTAAGACGCATAGAAAAACATCACTCAATTTAATCAGACAGGAAGATTTACATCGCGCCGTAGGGTGCGCATTGATGCGCACCTGAGCGCAAAGGTCGCCATCAATGGCGACCCTACAACTGACGCGCACTACGCTATAATGCGTCGCACATTATACATAACGGGAACACCATCATGGCGAAAACCGCGGCGGCTTTACATATCCTGGTGAAACAGGAAGCGCAGGCGAAAGCGCTGCTGGCGCAGCTGGAAAAAGGCGCGAACTTTCAGCAACTGGCAAAAAAACACTCGACCTGCCCGTCCGGGCGTAACGGGGGCGATCTGGGGGAGTTTCGCAAAGGGCAGATGGTGCCGGCGTTTGATAAAGCGGTGTTCACCTGCCCGCTGCTGCAACCTTACGGACCGGTGAAAACCGCTTTCGGCTACCACATCATCAAAGTGCTGTGGCGTAACTGATCACTTTTTGCTTTTCATCTGCTTGAGTACGTTGCTGCACTGATTGTCATCGGTGTCGCTCGGCGAAATCAGCGCCAGCAGTGCGGCCGCCGGCGCGACCACCGCCCCCAGCGCGACGGCTGCGGCACCGCGCGCCAGCAGCGGACCGGCTTTGACTCCGGCATCCGGGTTTTTGAAGGTGCCGCGCACATACAGCGGCGAACGCAGCGTAATGATACGAATGCCCTTGCTCTCCGGATTGATCGACAGATCCAGTCGCTCATTAGCAAAGTTAGCGTTGCCGGTAACGTTAATCACCGCGTTCTCGGTATCGAACACAAACAGCCGCGGCGTCGCCAGTCCCTGACGGATATTCAGGTCGGTCGCGGCACAGTTGATGCGCACCTCATCGTCGCCAAACAGTTTACCCACCACATAGTTACCAACGTTCAGCCCGGCAATCTCCATCAGGCTGCGGCTGATCAGGCCATCGTTCATCAACAGTTTCAGCTCGCCATTGCTGGTGCCCAGCAGGTCGGCCACCGAATTGCCGGTGCCGGTCAGGCTGGCATCCCCGTTGAGCTGGCCGAGACTACGCTGCATGGCGGTGACATCCGGGAACAGCTGACGCAGCTGCAGCTTGCGCGCATGCAGGTCGGCACGGCCGCGCATCGGTGAGCGATCGCCCTCCAGATGGATGGTCGAATTAATGCTGCCGCCGGCCATGCCGAAGCGCAGCGGATCCAGCAGCAGGTCGCCATTTTTCAGCTGCAGATGGGTGTAGAGATCGCTGAGCGGCAGCTTGCTGCTGTGCTCGATACGCTTGCCGCTGAACTTCACGTCAGCGTCCATCACATCCCAGTTTTTGGTATCGAACTTGTCATGTGGCAACACGCGATCCGCCGGCTGGGTGCTGGCCTCACCGCGCTGCGCTTTGGCCTGCGCCGTTTTTTCACTGCCCTTGCCGGAGTTAACCCCAATCAGCGGCCCAAGGTCCGCCATACGCAGCTGGTTCGATGTCAGCTCGCCGCTCAGCGTCGGACGCGGTTTGCCCTGACGGTAGCTGAGCGAACCGTGAATATCGCTGTCACCAATATGACCGTTGAATTTTTCGTAGCGGAACAGCGGCCCTTTCTCTTCGTTGAAACGCGCAATCAGATGGCCGTCAGTTTCATACGGTGGCGTGTCCGGCAGCAGCACGCCGGTTAAGCCGTACAGATTTGCCAGCGTGTCGCCGGAGAAACGCAGCCGCACATCCAGCCCGCCGAGATTGAGCGGATCCTGCAGGGTGCCATCCACGCGCACACGTGTGGTGCCGTTGCGTACGTCGAGCTGCAACGGAAACGGCGTGGTTTTGCTGCGCAGCGACAACATACCGCCAATCTTACCGTCACCATCGAGTTTCTGGTTGTTGTAGGTCCCGCTCGCCTGCCAGCCAAACACAAAATCGCCGGCCCCTTTTTGCTGGTCGTTACCGCCGGCGACCTGCGCGTACGGCACCGGTTTACCCAGCGGATTGATCTTCACCGTGACATCGGCTTTGTTGATGGCGTCGCGATAGCGCAGCTGTCCCTGATCGAACAGGATATTATCAAGGCGGAATGACCATGCCGAAGGCGGCGCGTTGGGGTCGCTGTTTTCGCTGCTGGCGAGGTTGAAGGTCCAGTTATTTTTCTTATCGGCGGTCTGCACCAGTCGCGCATCCGGCTGCTGCATCTTAATCCACGGCAGGTAAATCTCTTTGTGCAGCAGCGCCAGCGGCGCCAGCGTGGCTTCCACCCGCTGCAAATGCACCATTGTCACTTCCGGCACGCTGGGTGGATTACCGAGCATGACATCGTCAGCGTGCACCTGCGGCCACGGCACCCAGCTGCGCCAGCCTGGCTCTTCGCGATTGCGCACCCAGGCAACGCCAAGATCGCCGCGAATAGCGAACGGCCGGTTCAGTTCTGCCGAGACTTTCTGGTTGATGGTTGGCTTCAGGCGGTTCCAGTCAAAGGTGGCGATAATCACCACGACCACCACAACCAGCAACAATAAAATCCCGACCACCCAGCTAATTATTTTTCCTGTACGCGACATTTTGCCTCCTCCTTGCCCTTCCACGTCTCCTTAAAGATAGTCGAGACGCGGCAGAACGGAATTACGGAAGCTCAAGTACCAGGTTTTCCAGCTGGTTAAACGGCAGCGGACGGGAAAAATAATAGCCCTGTGCGGCCATGGCGGGCGAGTTGCGCACCTGCTGCCACTCCTCCTCGTTTTCCACCCCTTCGACGATCACGCCGTTACAGTAACGGTTAATCAGCGCCAGCAGCATGGAGAACAGCGAGCGCCCTTCATCACTGGCGCGCAGCAGCATAAACAGCTCGCGCGAGAGCTTGATGTAGTCGTAGCGCAGTTCGGTCAGCGCGGAGAAGTTGGCCATGCCGGACCCAAAGTCATCCAGCCATAGCGGGCCCAGCTCCGGCATCTGCGCCACCATCTCTTCCTGCGGCAGCGCGTGGTGCTCGGTCAGTTCGAAGCGCACCCACGGCAGCTGGACGATCAGCGCGCGCACGGGCGCATGCTGCTGAATGGCCAGTAACGTGGGACCATCAATATTGACGGAGGCCACCAGCTGACGCTGGCTGAAGAAGGAAGCCCACTGTAATAACAGTTCAAGCTGCTCCTGGACGATGTCGAGACGCTGGGCAATGGTCAGCGCCTCGAAATAGTCTTCGGGTGACACGTTTTGCTCAGGTGCGGCGGGATGCACCACGGCGGTAAGCAGTTCAATAGCCAGTAAGCGGCCAGAAACCTGGTAAATCGGCTGGAAAGTGTAGCACCGTTGGCACTGCTGCCAGTAAAGACGGGTTTCCTGTTGTTGCTCAAGTTCGGGAGAAAAAGGCAGCCGATGACTCAAATTCTTCATCACCATGGTGTTTTCCTGGTTGGTATTGAGTGCCTGCAAATAGCATCTCAGTGGCAAGTATCGGCTCTCCCCTGGATAACTTTATTGGTCTGCGCAGCCACACGAGCTGTTGAGTCTAGCAGCGTGTCCGCGGCTTAATCGGCAAAACAACCCCCGGTTTGGCCGCTAAATCGGTGCAGAAGCGCGGTTTTACGCCTTAAGGCAAATTAAAACAGCGTTTTAAAAAGCATTGACGACTGCCATACCAGACGCGAGACTAGAGCGCAGCATTCACTACAGGCCAAACACCATGACGCAGAAAACCATCGCCATTATTGGCGAATGCATGATTGAGCTGTCCGAAAAAGGTGAGAACATCAAACGCGGCTTTGGCGGCGATACGCTGAATACCGCGGTCTATCTGGCACGGCAGAGCGATTCCAGCCAGCTGCGTGTGGAGTATGTCACCGCGCTTGGCACCGACAGCTTCAGCGACCAGATGATCGCGGCCTGGCAGCAGGAGCAGGTGCACACGCAGCTGGTGCAGCGCCTGCCGGACAAAATGCCCGGGCTTTACTTCATCGAAACCGATGCCCACGGCGAGCGCACCTTTTGGTACTGGCGCAGCGATGCTGCCGCGCGCTTCTGGCTGGATAGCCCGCAGGCCGGGGCCATCTGTCAGCAGCTGGCGCATTACGACTATCTCTACCTGAGCGGCATCAGCCTGGCGATCCTGCCTGAGGCCAGCCGCGAAAAGCTGATGGTGCTGCTCAGTGCCTGCCGGCAAAACGGTGGCACCGTGATTTTTGACAACAACTACCGGCCGCGTCTGTGGGCGGATAGCGCCAGTGCGCAGCAGGCGTATGCGGCGATGCTACGCCACACCGATATCGCCTTTCTGACGCTGGATGATGAACACCTGCTGTGGGGCGAACAGCCGCTGGCGGACGTGATTGCGCGCACGCGCACCGCCGGCGTGCAGGAGATTGTGATCAAACGTGGTGCTGACTCCTGCCTGGTGGCGCGCGGCGACGAGCCGCTGCGGGATGTTGCGGCCATCAAACTGGCTCCGGCGCAGATTGTCGATACCACCGCCGCAGGTGACTCCTTCAGCGCCGGTTATCTGGCCGTGCGCCTCGCGGGTGGCAGCGTGGAGCAGGCCGCAGCGCGCGGCCATCTCACCGCCAGTACGGTGATCCAGCATCGCGGCGCGATTATTCCGCACAGCGCGATGCCAAAAACCGTTTAACACCGCACACGATTGTCGCGCCGCGCTGCCTGCTACGCGTCGCGACAATTTCCCCTCTGCCCTGACGGCAAATTGATTATTACGCTGAAAAATATCACCGCGAAAATTTGGCTTAATGACGCAGATTCGCCGGGCAATTTTTACTAATGACGCATGCCATCCAGCCTCCTCTCTGCCTGACGCTCACCACTTAAATGCCGCTAATCAGACTGATTTAAATTCAATGCATTACGATGATAAACCCGACCGCCAGGCATAGTCCGAAACTGGCGACGCCGGCGGTTTTCGGCTGGACGATCGCGCGAAAAAAGACCATGTTTTAATCAACCACAGCAGGAAGCTGTCAGGTCGACCGCGAACACAATAACGACAACATGACTCGCTCAGGACAGATTTATGCACACAGAAATTATCAATATCTGGCCGCACGGCGACGCGCCAGGCGCGAGTGACTCGCGCGCTCAGCCGCAGATCGTCGATTTGGCCAGAGAGTTCGAACCTTACGACCGCGCCGCCACCGGTGTGCGCTGCCCGGAGATGGCGATCTGGCATCCGGAAACCTCAAACGGTATCACCCTGCTGGTGGCACCGGGCGGCGGGTATCAGCGCGTACTGATCGACCGCGAAGGCAGCGCCCTCGCCACCTTTTTCACCTCGATGGGTTACACCCTGGCGGTAATGACCTATCGCCTGCCGTACGACGGCCATCATGAAGGACCGGATGCGCCGCTGGCTGATGCCCAGCGTGCGGTGCGCGTGCTGCGCGAGCGCTCACAGCGCGGCCTGAACGGAAAGTACATCGTGATGATGGGCTTTTCGGCCGGCGGGCACGTGGCCGCCAGCCTCGGCACCCGCTTTGGCGAAAAAATCTATCCGCTGCAGGATCAGGCCGACAGCCTGTCACCGCGGCCTGATGCGATGGTACTGCTTTATCCGGTCATTAGCATGCGCGACGGTCTGGCGCATGAAAGTTCACGCACCCGCCTGCTGGGCGCGTGGCCGGATCAGAAAAGCATTGAGGCTTATTCGCTGGAGACGCGCGTGCACGGCCAGACGCCGCCGACGCTGCTGATCCACGCCGCTGACGATGAGACGGTTTCCGTTAATAACAGCATGGTGTTTTTTAGTGCCCTGCGTGAGCACAAGGTACCGGCGGAAATTCACTTTTATCAGAAAGGTGGCCACGGCTTTGGGATTCGTGGCGTGGCGGATCTGCCGCTGGCCAGCTGGCCGATGCTGGTGACCGAATGGCTGCGCGCAAAGACCTGATGCCCCTGCTACGTTGAACCGCAGCGGCGCTGGCGGCGCGCGTTCATCCCGGTCACTTATGTAAGCTCCTGAGGATGAACACCCGTGCCGCCTTGCTGCTGCGCACCTTATTGCGGGGGATTTATGCGCCCTGTGTTATGACGAGGGTTGAGCCGGATCGGTCGCGCTCGCGCTGCCATTATTTTCGGGTTTAGCTTCGTCCGGGGTAGCAGCGGCGGCAGGCGCATCCGGAACCTTCATCACCTTGTCCCAGCTGTCCTGCAGCATCCTGACGTTGGTTTCGGGCTCACCCTGCGGTTGAATCAGCACCATGGTCAGCTCCTGCGTTAACTGCTGGCGCAACTCCTGGTTGAGCTGGTCGCGCGTTAACTCACTGAGAAACGCCTGACGCAGTTTCTGATACTGCTCCGGCGCGATATCCACCACGGAATTCTGCTGTGAGCGCAAACGTTGCCCCATCAGAATATCGGTGTCGGTGCGCGCGTAGGTGGCAAACAGTTTGTTCAGTTCCAGCAGCTTTTGCGCCATCAGCGCATCAAACTCCTCCTGCGGCAGACCTTTATCACGCACGGTGGCCAGCTCACGCGCCACCTGGTTCAGGTTCTGCGCCAGCGACGCGTTAGGCGAATCCATGTTAATGGCGCACTGCGCACGCTGATACAGCACGCGACAGTCGAAGCCAACCTGCACGTTTTGCGCTTTGCTGTCGGCCAGCGCGCGCTGGACGTGCCAGAACAGCGCTTCGCGCGCCAGATCGCTCTGCCAGTAGCGCTGCAGATTCTGCGAGTCGCGGATTGGCTGCCATGGCGTATCCCACACCAGCGACAGGCGATCCTGCATCATGCCGCCGTTAACCAGGTTGATTGGCTGATGCGGCAGCGGCGACAGCGTGGGCAGCGCCGCGGGCGCCACCCGTTTGCCTTGCAGTGGCGAGAACGCTTTGTTGATCTGCTCCGCCATGCTGCGGCTATCCACGTTGCCCACCACGTACAGCGTCATGCCGTCCGGCGTGTACCACTGCTGGTAAAAGGCATTAAGCTGCGCGATATCCACCGGCGCGCGCGGCTGTTCGCCCGGATCATGCGCCAGCATGGTCGACCCTTTCAGGCGATAGCGCCACCACACATCCTGCGTATTGGGCGGCCAGGTCGCGATGGGATCGGTGGCGGTCAGCGCGGTCGACACCACCTGCTCATTGATGGTCATTTTACCGGCGGTGGCCGCCAGCCAGCTGAGCGCCTCTTTCAGCAGCTCCGGCCGGTTGTTCGGCAGGCTGAGATTGTATTGGGTGAAATCATAAGATGAGATGGCCGGCGGCAGCGGTCGCTGCGGATCCATCGCCTGTTGCCACAGTGCGCGCTGCTGATTGGTATCCAGCGCGGTGTTATGCACCATCGCCAGACGCGGTAAAAGATGGCTGAACCCGGTTTGCTGGGCGCTTTCCACCAGCGAACCGGTATTAACTATCAGGCGCAGCTCGATGCGATCGCTCGGACGTTGTGGTGTGGTCAGCAGCTGCCAGCTGAAACCATTGTCCAGTTTGCCTTCCTGCCAGGCGGGATCAGGCTGAAGTGTTTCGGCGTGGACGCCGAAGCCAGATGCCGCAAGCAGCCATCCGCCAACCAAAAGCCGAATTCTGGTGCCCTGCATGTGAACCCCTACTCAAACAGATAAACGCTCGTGCGCGCCATAGGCGGCCGCTTTTCAGCGAACCACGGCGGCAGGCTGCCGCCACGTTTATTCAACGACAGACTCTTTGACCACAGGAAGGCCAGGATGTCGCGCGACGAGGAAAAAAATCGGGAAAAAAATCAATGGGGTTATTATGCAAATGCCCGCTGTCAGGGCAAGCGACAGCGGGCATTTCACGACAAATTAACGCAAATAGAGGGTTACGCGCTGGTCTGTGAAGCGTTATTGACCTTTTTCGCTGAAGAAAGCGTCGCTTTCATCTGCGCTTCATCCAGCTGGCCGACCCACTTCGCCACCACCACGGTCGCCACACCGTTACCCACCAGGTTGGTGAGCGCACGGGCTTCCGACATGAAGCGGTCAATCCCGAGAATCAGCGCCAGACCGGCCACCGGCAGATGTCCCACCGCCGACAGCGTAGCCGCCAGCACGATAAAGCCACTGCCGGTCACCCCTGCCGCGCCTTTGGAGGATAGCAGCAGCACCACTAACAGCGTGATCTGGTGGAAGACATCCATGTGGGCGTTGGTCGCCTGAGCGATAAACACCGCCGCCATGGTCAGGTAAATCGACGTGCCATCGAGGTTGAACGAGTAGCCAGTTGGAATCACCAGCCCGACCACCGATTTCTTACAGCCCAGTTTCTCCATCTTATCCAGCATGCGCGGCAGCGCCGACTCGGACGAAGACGTTCCCAGTACAATCAGCAGCTCTTCTTTGATGTAGGCAACAAACTTAAAGATGTTGAAGCCGGCCCAGCGGGCAATAATGCCCAGCACAATCACCACGAACAGTACGCAGGTGATGTAGAAGCAGATAATCAGCTGACCGAGCTGCACCAGCGATCCGACACCATATTTACCGATGGTGAACGCCATGGCGCCGAACGCACCAATCGGTGCCAGACGCATGATCATGTTGATCACGCCGAAAATCACCTTCGAGAAGCTCTCGATAACGTTGAACATCACGGTGCCGGCGTTACCGAGGCGATGCAGCGCAAAGCCAAACAGGATAGCGAACAGCAGCACCTGCAGGATGTTACCGCTGGCGAAGGCACCGACCACGCTGTTCGGGATCACGTCCAGCAGGAAGGCAATCACGCCCTGCTGCTCAGCCTGCTGCGCGTAGACCGCAACCGCTTTGGCATCCAGCGTCGCCGGATCGACGTTCATCCCCGCGCCCGGCTGGATCACGTTGACCACCACCAGACCGATAATCAGCGCGATAGTGCTGACAATTTCGAAATAGAGCAGCGCCACTGCGCCGGTCCGTCCAACTGCTTTCATGCTCTCCATG
Source organism: Pantoea sp. B270 (assembly GCF_018726825.1). Classification (NCBI taxonomy): domain Bacteria; kingdom Pseudomonadati; phylum Pseudomonadota; class Gammaproteobacteria; order Enterobacterales; family Erwiniaceae; genus Pantoea; species Pantoea sp. B270. The sequence goes on along the minus strand of NZ_JAHCSX010000001.1, from coordinate 2,765,153 downwards.
CCGGCAATACCGGTCACCACCGTACAGAAAATCACGGGGGCGATGATCATCTTGATCAACTTAACGAAGCCATCGCCAAGCGGCTTCATTTGCGCGCCTAACTCAGGGTAGTAGTGGCCTAACAGGACGCCGATGCCGATGGCAACCAGCACCTGAAAGTAGAGGCTTTTGAACAGTTTCATAACAGGTGTCCAGGTATAGACGGCATTCACCGCCATTGTTATGGAGAAACGCATGCGGCAAGCCGCCTGGAAGCGTATGACCTTACCGATGGCGAGGAAAATAACACTCTGTTAACAGGATTAGTATACCCTTACATTCCTTACAAAAGTTACAAAACTCTAACTATGAACTGAAACGCTTCAGCATCCCATAACGGTGCAATTCTGCAAGGAAAATCAATAAATAAGGTGATTATTCAGACGGTGACGAGCTGGCCAGCCAGCGCTGGTTAAACACCGATAACGGCAGGGCTTCAGCATATAAGTAGCCCTGCCCGATGGTAATTCCGCGCGCCAGCAGCCAGTCGCGCTGCTCGGCGGTTTCGACGCCTTCGGCAATCACGTCGAGGTGGATGATATCGGCAATTGCCGCCACGATGCGCACCATGGTGTCATCATCCGGCAGCGCGGCGACAAAACTGCGATCCATTTTCAGCTTATTAACCGGCAGCGCTTTGAACTGATGCAGGTAGTTGAGGTTGGAGTAGCCCATGCCGAAATCATCCAGCGCGACCGCCACCCCGGTTTGCTGCAGCGAGCGCAGCAGCGCCATCGCCTGTTCAGCATCGCCAATCTGCGCGGTTTCGGTGATCTCCAGCACGAAGTTACCCGGCGCAATGCGGTGGCGCTCCAGCAGCCCCTGCAGGTGGCTCACCACGCTGGCATCGCGCAGCTGTACTGCGGAGATATTCACGCTGAGCGGCAGATTGATGCCGTGGCGCTGCCAGCCAGCGATAATGCGGCACGCCTCTTCAAATACCCAGCGGCCGAGCGCGGAGATGACGCCAATCTCTTCGGCGCTGGCGATGAACTCTTCGGATAACCCGTAGCTGCCGTCCGGCATCCGCATGCGCAGCAGCGCTTCTGCGCCGGCCAGCTCGCCGGTGGCCATATTGATTTGCGGCTGCAGATAGAGCGCAAACTGACCATCCTGCAGACCCTGCAGGATGTCGTGCTCCTGGGTTAAGCGCTTCTGCGCCCGCTCGGTCAGCGCCGGGTCAAAGAACAGAATCTGGTTTTTACCCTGATGGCGCGCCGACATCATCGCCGACGTGGCGCGCGCCAGCTGTTCGCCTGCGGACACGGTATTGTCATCGTGCAGCGCCAGGCCAATGCTTGCGTTGGGGCGCAGCTGCAGCTGATACAGGTTCACCGGCTGGTTGATGCGTAGCATCAGATTGCGCGCCAGCCGCATGGCGCGAAATGGGTTGTGCGCACGCTTCATCAGTAGCGCAAAGTCACTCGGTCCGGTCTGTGCCAGCAGCGTATGGTCATCAATGGTACTGCGGATTTTTTCCACCAGCGTCAGCATCAGCGTATCGCGCTGCTCATCGCTCAGGACGCCATTGGCTTCCTGCAGGGTTTCGATGCGGATCACCATCAGCCCCCACGGCTGCTGGCTGTGGCGATGGCGGATGTGCTGATCAAGCAGCGCCAGAAACAGCGCGCGGTTGGGCAAATCGGTCACCGCGAAATGGGTGGTCAGCCGGCTCATCTCATCGTGAATCGACTCCAGCACCTGCTGGTTGCGGTTGTAGCTGCGAATCAGCATGCCGATCTCATCGTCGCGATGATTGTGCGGCAGCGCCAGCTTATGGGTGAGAATGGCGGGCGGCGGCAGCTCCTGCAGCTCACGCGAAATATTACGCAGCGGATGCACAATCAGCCGGTTGATACACCAGCTGATCGCCACGGACAGAATCAGCGCCAGCAGCAGATAGGTGGTGATCATGGTGGACAGCGTGCTCAGCAGGAACTGATAAACGCGCGACGAATCAGCCTGCAGCACCAGATAGGCAATCGGCTTCGGCAGCCCGCTGCGCTCGACCGAATAGAGCGGCAGCGTAATCTGCACCGGCAGTTCGAACAGCCGGGCGACAAAGCGCGGCACCGGTTTCTCCGGCGCGAAGTCGGCATGCAGCGCCTGGAAGGCGTTCGGCAGCACCACATCGGCGCGCGACAGAATGCCCGCCGGCTTAAGGGTATTCAGAATGCGTTCGGCCTGCGGGATATCGGCTTTGAGCACCGCTTCGGACAGCGGCTGACGCACGGTATGCGCGACGTTCTCCATCTGCTGGGCGTAATCCACCCTGCGCTGCTGCACAAAATGGAATAACTGGATGACGATAAAAATACAGATGGTGACCAGCGCCACGGCGGACACGGTGGCCATCTGCTTTATCGTTAACGAACGACTGACGCGCAACAAAACCTCTCCTGGCCGCCGGGGGCCGTGACAGTTGCCGGAATGCGCAGCAAGTATATCCCAGGTCAGCATTTTTTTGCGCCGGGATAAAGGCGAAAATCACGCAACTGCCCCGCTTTGCGCGCGGTTTCAGCATTTTGTCAGCCATTAGCGGCGCAGAGACAAAACGGTGCGCGCCAGCCCGCACCGTTTGCCGCTCAGGTTTTACTGCGGATAGGCCACCCAGTCGCCGCCGTTAAGGCGGATCCACGGTTTGCCCTGATACATCATCACGACGGCGTTATCATTTTCCGACACCACCGGCGTCTGCGGCAGGTTATCCGCCAGCACCGACATGTTGACATTCGGTGCGTTAAACACCTGACCGTCCACCACCCGCGACACCAGCTCGGAAATCGCCAGCAGGCTGACAGGCGTATCGATGGTCAGCGGCTGGCCCTGATGCGGCGCTTTCATGCCAACAAATTTAATGCCAACCGGCACGTGGGTGATGCCCGGGCTCGGAATGTCGCGCAGCCCGGACATCTGCATTTTATCCCCCTGCAGTGCCGCACCGTGCTCCGGCACCACCAGTACCATCACCCGGCGTCCCGACTTTTCCAGATTGGTCAGGAAGGTATCGAGCTGGTCGAACAGTACCCGTGCGCGCGGCTGCCACTCGGCGGTGCGGGTGCTGCCCAGCTCGCGCGTACCGTCGTGCAGCGGAATCAGGTTGTAGAAGGTGGCGCTGCGCGCATCGCTGCTTTTGCTGCGGTCATCAAGCCAGCGCTGCATCAGCTGCCCGTCGTTGTACACCGGCGAACCATCAAAAGACGTCAGCTCTGGCGCAATCCCGGCCTGCGACATCAGCGGCGCCTGCATGTTGCCGTCCTCGCGCAGCTCTTTCAGGTAGTTACCGAACACGCCGGTATGGTCCATCATCAGCTGCTGCTTAAAGCCAAGCTTCGCCAGATTATCAAACAGATAGCAGCGCTGGTCGGTGGCTTTATACAGGTTACTGTGTGAGGTCTGGCCGCAGCTGGCACGCAGCAGGCGAATACCGGCCGGACCGCTGTAGCCGGTGGCAGAGTTGTAGTTGTTCAGCACGATATCAAAGTGCTTCCACAGCGGATGGTCGCGCAGCTGCGCCACATCAATGTCCGACCACGCCAGCGAACAGATGTTGATCACCAGAATATCGAACGGCTGGGAATCGGCGGGCAGCGCATCCGGGAAGTGCGTGACGCGCTGGCGTTCGCTGTCGTAAAAGCGATTCAGCCACGCGGTGAGGTTGGCGCTGGTGGGCGGTGCGCTTTGATCGAGTCCCGCCGCGGCCGGGCTGGCGGCCGGTTTGTCGTTCAGCGCCACCGGCGGTGCGGCGGCTTTGCTGGGCAGCAGGCTGACCGCCGGGCCGGCGAGCGTCAGCACGTTCAGCCAGATCAGCGCCAGCGACACCAGCACGGTGACGCGAATCCACTGCGCCACGAACAGGTAAATCACCAGCAGCACAAAGGCCGCGCCGATCATCTCCCAGTTAATAAAGCGCTGCAGCAAATCCAGCAGATAGGCCGGCGAGAATCCCGCCACCTGGCTGCCCTGGCTGAGCAGCGAGTTCAGACCCGGCAGCCAGGTATCGTGCCAGAACAGCGCGAAGCCAATCGGCAGCGAAACCCACTGGCGCAGACGATGCAGCCGCGCTGACGGCAGCGGAAACAGCAGCCACGCCAGAAACACCAGATTACTCAGTGCATGGAAGTTGAGATAGCCGTACCACAACAGACCAAATTTGATCAGAAAGTAAAAGTTCCAGCCGCCGAGGCCGCGCCAGCGCGCCGCGTGCAGCGTCGAAGGTGTGTTATCCATGTTTATCCGTTTTGGTCGATTGGCGTTGCCACTGCCCTTCCGATTTGAGGGCGCGGGCAGGTAACAGGCGCATCAGCAGGCTGGTGCTGCGCTGCGGCAGCCAGCGTCGCCACAGCGATTTCAGGAACAGCAAAATCAGTAACAGCAGGATCGCCACCTGCACACCATCCATCAGCGTCATACGTGCGGCTCCCCGAGGTCGATGATGATCGGCTGCGGCGTCTGAGGGCCGCGCGGCGCGGCCGCTGCCGGCGCAGCAGGTTGCGCAGCGGCCGGTACCGTGAGCGGTTCGAACTGCGCCACCGGCGTCAGCTGCCGCACTTTATTCACCTCCGACAAAATCTGATTGTCGGCAAACCACACCATGCGGTTGCTGAACAGCTCGTCGTGCGGCAGGGAAAATATCGATTTCAGGGCAATGTCCAGGTCGTTAAAGCGACAGGAAGAGAGGAATAAATAGAGCCGATCGTCAACCAGCGTCACCAAATCGCCAAAACGACGCGGTTTACACAGCGTCAGTACCTGCGGCGGCGACAGCTGCGGCACCGGGCGCAGCGCCACCATCAGCCCTTTGTCGTTTTCCGGCAGCAGCGTATTGTTCATCAACTGCTGTACCGCCGCACAGAAACGCTCCAGCGGCAAATAGCCTTTCTGCTGCAGCGGCTGTAGCGCCTGCACCAGCGCCGGCAGATCGGCCGGCACGTGGCGGGTAAACTGCTGGCCCTGCACGCCTTCCAGTGCAGTCAGCAAGCGCGACAGCGGCGCCGCCGTCGGGACAATGCTGTTAACGCCGCACGCCAGCAGCAAACGTTCATCGCTGTAGCGCAGGCTGGTGCCGAGTTCCCGCACCACGATTTTCAGCGCGTTGCCGCGCGATCGCCGCAAACCATGGACCATGCTCGCCAGAGTCGGTACATCCTGATTATGGGCCAGGCTAAAGATGACCGTGGCGGCGTTGGCCTGCTGCGCGCGCGCATACACGCTCTCGTTATCGCTGAACAGTTGCCACTGCGCGGAAAGCGGCGGCGCCCCTTCCAGCACATCCTGCTGGGCCAGAAACTGGTTTTCATCATTGAGGCTCAGCGGCTGCGACGCGGCAGCTTCAGCCTGCGCAATAAACTGATTATCAATACAGTTCAGGCGGATAGCGCGGTCGGCCAGCAATTTATCGGCGGAATACCACCAGTTAATTCGATATTGCCAGCTATCCTGCTGAAATTCTAAATGAGCGACACCATCAAGCTGACGAAAATAACGCTGCAGATGATTTCGCAGGGGAATAATTGCGGTTCCGCAGGTGATCATTAGCAGCGTCATTTGTTTTTTTAACAGAACCCGGCGCAAGCCTTTTATCCACACGGTTAGTTCATCCGGGGATAATTTGCTCCACAGCGCCGCCTGACTATAAAACATGACCAGACCGCTACGTTTATTCATTACGCGCGCCATATCGCTGGCCAGATGTTGCAGGCTGGCTTTATTGGCAGGCAGCGAAAATAAGGGAATACGCGCCGGACCGCCGGGCGGATCGGGCGTTAACAGCGCCTGCGGGGGTTCATCCGCGCTCACCAGCGTGGCCGCCTTTTGCTGGCTAACCACCTGACGTAACAGCGTTCGTGCGTCTTCGGGCCGCTGGCAGGTTATCCAGTAAAATCCCGGCGACTGCAGGGCGATTAATTCCTGTTGTACCTGCTGCAGGCCAAGCGTATAAAGATTTTTCATATTAGCGTCGCGATCTGTACAATCCAGGCTAGTTTAATATAGACGGCAACGATTGGAACTGCTGAAATAAAAAAAGCTGCGCACGCGCCAGACTGTTTGACTTTGCCGGGTCAGAAATCGCTGGCTGCGGTTTTATACGCGACAAGAAAAATATCACCCCTCTTTATCCGTTGTCGTTTCTTTGGTGGCAAAAAAGTAATGAAAACTGAAAATGCTTTTTCACTGATCGCTGTCGGCAGCGAAGATCAGGATGATATTAACGCCCTGAGTGACGCCTTTTCACTGAAGGCGTTTCGCTATATTGATATTGCCCGTGAAGCGCGTCTGCAACAGCTGCTGTCGCGCTGGCCGTTGTTGCAGGAATGCACGCAGGGACCGGAGTCACCACGCTAATGCCGGTTCTCGCCTTACAGGGGCTGCGTGGCGGGTGTGGCGCGACGGCACTCAGTGCCGCGCTGGGTTGGGCGCTAAACGCGCTGCAGCAGTCGGTGCTGCTTATCGACCTTTCGCCAGCCAACCAACTGGCGGCCCACTTTAATCTGCCGCTCGACACGCCGCACGGCTGGCTGCGTGCACAGCTGGATAACCAGCCGTGGCAGCACAGCGCGCTGCGCTATCAGCCGGGGCTGGATTTTCTGCCGTCTGGCACGCTCACGCATCAGCAGACCTTATCCTTAAACGCAGCGACAGCGGAAATTGCACAACCGCTGCTTAAGGCTTTGCCGGCCCTGAAACAGCGCTATCAGTGGATTATTTTCGACCTTCCGGCGGATCTGCTGCCGTGGCAGCAGGCGTTCATCCCGGCCGCCGATCGGCTGCTTCAGCTGTTAACGCTGGATGCCAACTGCCAGCTGCGCCTGCACCGCGCGCACTTTTCGCCGCAGACGCTGTTTCTGATTAACCAGTTCAACGCCAATAGCCAGCTGCAGCAGGATCTGCATCAGCTGTGGCTGCGCTCGCTTAAAAACCTGATTCCACAGGTGATTCATCGCGATGAAGCGCTGGCGGAAGCGCTGATGATGAAACAGCCGGTGGGCGCCTGGCGTCCGCATGCGCTGGCCAGCGAAGAGATCAATACGCTGGCCAACTGGCTGCTGCTGCATGTCGCCGGAGGTGGCGCATGAATGCGCTGCGCTGGCTGCTGGTGCCGCAGGCATTGCAGCAGCGCGCGCACCTGGCGCGTCAGCACGGCGCCGGGCGGTTAACGGTCGCGCTGCATCTGCTGTGGTGCGTGCTCGCGTGGTCGCTGCTGCGGCTGGAAACGCCGGCGTGGCGGCGCGTGCTGCAGCAGCGTCAGCGCTACTTCCCGCATATCTCTCCGCTGCGCCCGCGTCCGCTCGATATCGTGCGCTATGCACTCCAGAGCCTGTGGCTGCTTATCATGCTGCCGCTGGACGGCAGCGCGCGCAGCGAGCGTAAACGTTTTAACGCCTTTGGCTCGCTGTTCCGCTGGCGCCAGCAGCTGTATCAATGGCTGGCGCAGCTGCCGGCGCGGCTGGAGCACAGCGGCGTGCCGCAGCGCAGCGAACGCTGGCTGCAGCGCCTGCCACGGCGCGTGCGTCAGCTGCTGTTCATCGTAGTGGCGATCGCTGCCAGCCTGCTGGCGCTGCTGTGCATCTCGCAGCCGTTTGATATCACCACGCAGTTTGTGTTTGTGCTGCTGCTGTGGGCGCTGGCCATGCTGGTACGCCGTATGCCGGGCCGGCTGGTGACCATCATGCTGATTGTGCTGTCGCTCACCATCTCCTGCCGCTATCTGTGGTGGCGCTATACGGAAACCCTTAACTGGGACGATCCGCTCAGCCTGACGTTTGGCCTGCTGCTGATTGGCGCGGAAACCTACGCGTGGACGGTACTGGTGCTGGGCTATTTCCAGACGCTGTGGCCGCTCAACCGCCAGCCGGTCTCCATGCCGCCGGAGATCGCCAGCTGGCCCAGCGTCGATATTCTGGTGCCGACCTACAACGAGCCGCTCAGCGTGGTCAAACCCACCATCTATGCTGCGCTGGGCATCGACTGGCCGCAGGATAAACTCAACATCTATATTCTTGATGACGGCACGCGCGAGGAGTTCCGCGAGTTTGCCGCCAGCGTGGGCGTCAATTACGTGGTGCGGCCCAGCCACGAACACGCCAAGGCCGGCAACATCAACCATGCGCTGAAAACCACCTGCCGCAGCGAATACGTGGCGATTTTTGACTGCGACCACGTGCCGACGCGCTCGTTCCTGCAGCTCACCATGGGCTGGTTCCTGAAAGATCACCGGCTGGGCATGCTGCAGACGCCGCACCACTTCTTCTCACCGGACCCGTTTGAGCGCAACCTCGGCCGCTTCCGCCAGACGCCGAATGAAGGCTCGCTGTTTTACGGTCTGGTGCAGGATGGTAACGACACCTGGGATGCCGCCTTTTTCTGCGGCTCCTGCGCAGTGCTGCGCCGCAGCGCGCTGGATGAGATTGGCGGCATCGCGGTAGAGACCGTTACCGAAGATGCGCACACCTCGCTGCGACTGCACCGCCGCGGATACACCTCAGCCTACATCCGCATTCCACAGGCCGCCGGGCTGGCGACCGAAAGTCTGTCAGCGCATATTGGCCAGCGCATCCGCTGGGCGCGCGGCATGGTGCAGATCTTCCGTCTCGATAATCCGCTGTTTGGCAAAGGGCTGAAGCTGGTACAGCGACTGTGTTACGCCAACGCCATGCTGCACTTTCTTGCCGGTATTCCCCGGCTGATCTTTCTGCTGGCGCCGCTGGCGTTTCTGCTGTGCCATGCCTACATCATCTATGCGCCCGCGCTGGCCATCGCCATCTACGTGCTGCCGCACATGGTGCATACCAGCCTGACCAACTCGCGCATCCAGGGGCGCTGGCGCCACTCGTTCTGGAGCGAGGTGTATGAAACCGTGCTCGCCTGGTACATCGCCCGCCCCACCACCGTCGCGCTGTTTAATCCGCACAAAGGCAAATTCAACGTGACCGCCAAAGGGGGCCTGGTAGAAGAGCGCCATCTCGACTGGGTGATCACCAAACCCTATATGCTGCTGGTGCTGCTGAACATTGCCGGTATCGGCATGGGCTTCTGGCGCATGGCGCACGGCCCGGCCAATGAGCTGCTCACCATCTGGGTCAGTCTGGTGTGGGTGGTTTACAACATGATTATTCTCGGCGGCGCGGTGGCGGTGTCGGTGGAAGCGCGTCAAATCCGTGAAGCGCACCGCGTGGAGATCGCCATGCCGGCGGCGCTGGCACGCGCCGATGGTCATATGCTGCCGTGCACGCTGCGCGACTACTCTGACGGCGGCGTGGGCGTCGAACTGCGCGAGCCGGATGCACTGCGCGAGAACGAAAGCGTCTCGCTGCTGCTGCGGCGCGGACAGCAGGAGTTCAGCTTCCCGTGCCAGGTACAGCGCGTATTTGGCCGCCGCGCGGGTATCCGCCTGCACCAGCTCTCCACCCGCCAGCACATCGAATTTATTCAGTGCACCTTTGCGCGCGCCGATACCTGGGCGCTGTGGCAGGACGGTTTTCCGGAGGATAAACCGGTGCAGAGCCTGGCGGACATTATGCTGCTCGGCTTCAAAGGCTATTTGCGGCTGGCGGAGTATGGTCCGGCACCGCTGCGCCGCCTGTTCCGTGGCCTGACCGCCGGACTGCACTGGCTGGCAACGCTGTTGCCGCATAACGTCCGTCCGCGACCGGCAACGCTCAACACTGATTTTACCTAAGCTGATGATATGACCATGACGAGAAAACTGAGTTGGTTCACCGCCCTGCTGCTGGGCACGGCGTCGCTGGCGCAGGCGGCACTTCCGGCGGCGCTTCCTGCTGCACCGCCTGCGGCAACCTCTGTGCCGCTGTCCGACGTGAACCAACCGCTCGATGCCAGCGCCCCGTTGCGCGATAGCCAGCTGCTGTTTACCCAGGTGGCACCGCCGCCGGGTAGCATGACGCTGCGCGGCACCGTCCCCACCAGCCAGATTGAGTTCGGCGTGCGCAGCGACGAAGTGGTCACGCGCGCGCTGCTGACGCTCAACTACCGGCCTTCGCCGGCGCTGCTGCCGACGCAGTCGCAGCTCAAGGTGTATCTCAACGATGAACTGGTGGGACTGGTCACCGTCACCGCCGATCAGCTCGGCAAAGAGAACCAGACGCAGCTGGCGATCGACCCGCGCTACATTAGCGACTTTAACCGCATCCGCCTGGAACTGGTCGGCCATTACGCCAACGTGTGTGAAAATCCGGCCAACAGCACCATCTGGCTGGATATCGGTAAAGCGAGCAAACTGGACCTGACGCTGCAGAAGCTGCCGCTGAAAAACGATCTCTCCCATTTCCCGGAGCCATTCTTTGACGCGCGCGACAATCGGCCGCTGCAGCTGCCGATGGTGTTCAGCGGCCAGCCGGATGTGCAGCAACAGCGTGCGGCAGGCCTGCTGGCCTCGTGGTTCGGTAGCCAGGCGCAGTGGCGCGGCCAGTCCTTCCCGGTGCTGTATAACCAGCTGCCGGAAGGACAGCACGCGGTGGTGTTCGCCACTAACGATCGCCGGCCTGACTTCCTGCAAACGCTGCCGCCGGTGGACAAACCCACCGTGGAAATGGTCAGCCAGCCGGACAATCCCTATCAGAAGATGCTGCTGATTCTCGGCCGCGACGATAACGATCTGATCACTGCAGTAGAGGGCATTGCGCAGGGTGAACTGCTGCTGCGCGGCGAGCGCGCCACCATCGACAGCGTGAAACTGCTGGCCCCGCGCCAGCCATACGATGCGCCAAACTGGGTACGCACCGATCGCCGCACCACCTTTGGTGAACTGACGCAGTATCAGAACCAGCTGCAGGCTGATGGCCTGCAACCCAACCCGATTAGCCTGACGCTCAACCTGCCGCCGGATCTGTTCCTGGTGCGCGCACGCGGCATTGATATGGACCTGATCTATCGCTACACCTCACCGGTGCAGCAGGACGGCTCACGGCTGGCGGTGCATCTCAATAACCAGTTCATGCAGGATTATCCGCTGACCAGTAAAGATGGCGCGGGCCAGCAGCTGATGCGCATTCCGCTGATGCAGGGCCTGCAGGACAACAGCCGTCAGCTGACCATTCCGGCACTGCGTCTCGGTGTGGTGAACCAGCTGCGCTTTGATTTTGACTACGCCAATACCTTTATCGGCGGCACTGCCGATGGCCGCTGTGAAACCGTCACCCCCGTCGCGCATCATGCGGTGATCGACGATCGCTCCAGCATCGATTTCTCCGGCTATCGTCACTACATCGAAATGCCTTCGCTCGGCGCGTTTGCCAGCGCTGGCTTCCCGTTCAGCCGCTTCGCCGATCTGGCGCAAACCCTGGTGCTGGTGCCGGCAAAACCGGAGAGCGGCGAAGTCAGTACGCTGCTTGACGCGCTGGGGGCGATCGGCGCCCAGACCGGCTATCCGGCACTGCGCGTGCAAATGAGCGATGACTGGCGCAACGCCAAAGACCACGATGCCGATCTGCTGCTGATCGGCAGCATTCCGCCGGATCTGCAGGCGGAGACGGCGATCAATCTGCTGGTGGATCGCACGCGCAGTACCCTCAACATGCCATCGCGCCCGGGCAGCGCGCCCAACGTGCCACTGTCAGCCAGCGAGCGCACCGCCGAAAGCCAGACCGGCATCAGTTCGCGCGGTCCGCTCGGCGCCCTGGTTGGCTTCCAGTCGCCGTTCCACGATCAGCGCAGCGTGGTGGCGCTGCTGGCTGACAGCCCGCGCGGCTGGGATTTGCTGAATGCAGCGCTGCGCGACAGCGGCAAACGCGCGGCGATGTTCGGTTCCGTCAGCATCGTCCGGGAGTCCGGCGTCAACAGCGTGCGCGTGGGCGATACCTACTTTGTAGGGCATCTGCCGTGGTGGGAGCGGCTGTGGAATTTGCTGGCCACCCATCCGGTATGGCTGGCCGTGTGTGCCGTGCTGGTGGTGATCCTGTTCGCCCTGATGGCCTGGCGCCTGATGCGCATGGTGAGCCGTCGTCGCCTGACTGAGCTGGATGACGATGAATAAGTTACCGCTTGCGCTGCTGATCGCCAGTGCGCTGGCCGGCAGCGTGGCGGCCGCGCCCGGTCCGCAGGTGGCGCCGGTAGCGTGGCTGCTGATGCAGATTCGTACCGGCGAATCCACCAACAAATACGATTTGGTGCAGCAGTCGCTGTACCGGCTGGAAAAAATCGATCCGGATAACCCGCAGGTGCTGGCGGCGCGCATTCGTATGGCGCTGCGTCAGGGCGATCAGGCCAAAGCGCAGCAGCTGTTCGATGCGCTGCAAAAGGCTGCGCCGGATGACGCCGCCACGCGTGAATCTGCGGCAGGTTTGCGCCTGATGAGCCCCGAAGGGCGTCAGCAGCTGCAGCAGGCGCGGCTGCTGGCCACCGCCGGACGGCTGCCGGAGGCCAAAGCAGCGTGGGATGCGCTATTTCACGGCGTCTTTCCCGATGTAAACACCGAACTGGAGTACTGGCGACTGGTGGCGCGCCTGCCAGGCCAGCAGCCGCTCGCCTGGCGTCAGTTGCAGGCGCTGGAGCAGCGTTATCCGGGCAATATCGGCGTCGAGCTACAGCTGGCGCGCATGGCGTTTGATAATAATCAGCCGGATCAGGCGGTGACCCAGCTGCGTCAGCTGGCCAACCGCGACGGCGGCCGCGATGCCGCGTCCGAACTGTGGCTGCAGCAGATCCAGAACCAGCCGGTAAGCGAGCGCAGCGTTGCCAGCCTGCAGCAGTATCTGCAGGTGTTCACCAGCGGCGATGCGCAACAGCGCGGAGCGGATGAGCTGGCGCGTCAGCAAAAAATGCTGGCCGATCCGGCCTTCCGCCAGCGCATGCGCGGCCTGGCGCTGGTCGAGGCTGGCGGCGGCGCGGCGGCTATCGGCGCATTACAGGCGGCGCTGAAGGCCAATCCGGACGACGCCGAACTGCTCGGTGCCATGGGCCAGGCGCAGGCGCGTGCCGGTCACCGCGCCGCCGCCATCAGCTGGCTACAGAAAGCGATTCAGGCGGGCCAGGCCAGCACGCAAATCGGCAAGTGGCAGTCCCTGTTACAGACCAATCGTTACTGGCTGGCTATCGACAGCGGCGACGCGGCGCTGAAGCAGGGGGATTTATCCGGCGCTGAGCGGCAGTACCGCAGCGCGCAGGCCATCGACAGCAATGACAGCTGGGCGCTCATCGGCCTCGGCGATGTGGCGCAGGCGCGTAAAAACAGCGCGTTAGCCCGGCAGTACTGGCAGCAGGCGCTGCGCCTTGACCGCAGCAACGGCACGGCGCAGCAGCGCCTGAGCAATTTACGTATTGAGAGCCTGCTGGCCGACGCAGACACGCTGGCGCAGCAGCAGCAATGGCCGCAGGCGGTAGCGAAATACCGTGAGGCGGCTCAGGCGCGACCGGATGATGTCTGGCTGGCCTGGCGGCTGGCCAATGCGCTACGCAGCAGCGGTGACAACCAGGCAGGCGCGGCGGTAATGGCCGCGATGGTGCGCCAGCAGCCGCAGCAGCCAGCCGCGCTGTATGCCACGGCACTGTGGCAGTCATCCGGCGACGACGATGCCGCCGCGCTGGCCACGCTGCACCGTTTACCCACCGCCCGCTGGGACAGTAACATGCATGAACTGGCGGACCGCCTGGCGCAAAACCAGGCGTTCGGACGTGCCGGGGAGCTACGCGCCCGCGGTGATGAAGCCGCCGCCATCCGCTTGCTGCAACAGCAGCCGGCCTCGCCGCGCCGCGACATTACGCTGGCCGACTGGGCGCTGGAGCGGGGCGATGCCACAACAGCGCTGGCCGGTTATCAGCAGGTGCTGCAGCAGGACGCCAGCAACAACGATGCCGCGATCGGCCGCATCGAGGCGCTGCTGGTGCTGCAGCGCACCACCGAAGCGCGCGCAGCGCTGCACAGCCTGCCGGACAGCGTGGCGCAGCAGAGCCTGAACAGCGGCCGGCGCGTGGCACTCGCCTGGCAAAACAGCGGCGATCTCCTCAAAGCGCAGCAGCTGTTCAGCGCGCTGAAAACCCGCGCCGCTGCTGTCGCGCCGTCACAGGAAAAAGCGCTGGTGCTGCGTGATGCCGCGCGGCTGGAGAGACAGCAGCGCCAGCCCGCGCTGGCACAGCAGGATTACCGCGCGGCGATGGTCGCCAGCGGCATCACGCCTGCGCTGCCAGACGATAACGCCCGCTATACCCGGCTGACGCGCACGCAGGCCCAGGACGACTGGCTGAAGCGCAGCATTCGCAGCGACGCCGCTGACCTGTATCGCCAGCAGGACACCACTGTGACGCTGGAACAGGACTACTCGCGCGATAAGGGCAACGGAGGCACCTCTGACTTTACCGCCCATACCACCATGCTGCAGGCGGAAACCCCGCTGGCCGATGGCCGCAGCTTTGTGCGCGTCGATCACGTACAGGTGTCTGCCGGAACATTTTCCACCACTGATGGCAGCCACAGTGAACAGTTCGGCAGCTGTAACGATGCCAACGCCGGGGGCTGCCGGCGCGATTTCACCCAGCGGGACGAAGGCACCGCGCTGGGCGTCGGCTGGCACAACGATCGCTGGTCAGCCGATATCGGCACCACGCCGCTCGGTTTTACCGTCACTAACTGGGTCGGCGGCGTAAGCTGGAAAACTGACATCGACGATCTCGGGGTGACTTTTACCGCTTCACGTCGCCCGATCTCCAGTTCGCTGCTGGCTTACGCCGGCGCGCGCGATCCGGCCACTAACGGCGGCAAAAACTGGGGCGGCGTCGTCGCGACCGGCGGCGGCATCGGCCTGAGCTACGATCGGGGCGGCGCGCACGGGGTGTGGGCCGATCTCAGCGCCCATCAAATCAGCGGTGAAAACGTGGCGGACAACAGCCGCGAACGGCTGATGGCAGGCTATTACTATAAGCTGATCAATAGCGACAACCAGCGCGCCACCATCGGCCTGAACAGTATGCTGTGGCACTATCAGAAAGATTTGAGCGACTACACCTTTGGCCAGGGCGGCTATTACAGCCCGCAGCGCTACTTCTCGCTGGCGGTGCCGCTGACCTGGCGTCAGCGCACGGAAAACTGGTCGTATGAACTCGGCGGTTCGGTGTCGTGGTCACAGTCAACCACCGACGCTCAGGCGCGCTACCCGGTGAATCCAGGCTTTACGCTGGCCAGCAATCCGTCATCGGACAGCAGTTCCGGACGCGGTTTCGGCTATACCGTGCAGGCGTTGATAGAACGGCGCATCACGCCGCACTGGTCGCTGGGTTTGGCCATGGACATTCAGCAGGCGAAAGATTACACCCCAAGCCACGGGCTGCTGTATGTGCGCTACTCAATGGCCGGCTGGAACGGCGACATGGATATGCCACCACAGCCACTGGAACCGTATGCGGATTTTAAATAAGCACACTATTTACCCTGCAGTTCTCTTAGCATCGCGGCTCGCAGGATCGCGTTGAGGCGCGTCTGGTAACCTTTGCCAGGCGCCTTTAACCACTCAAGAATATCCGCATCGATTCTGATCGAAGCCTGGGTTTTTACCGGGCGGTAAAAACGCCCCCGTTCGGCAGCCTGCCAGAAACTGTCGTCTAACGGCGCAATATCATCACACTGGATGTCGCTGTCCTGTTTCCGGCTCAAAGCATCCAGCTCCGCCTGTTGCTTATCGGTGAGCGGCGGTAATTCACTGCGTTTAAACCTGACTTTGCTCATAGCGCCTCCTCTCAATACGCGTTGCATGGCGTGCGCTGATAATCCTTATTCGCTCAACATCTGTTTCGAAGCGCACCGTATGGGCCACCAGAATGACCACATGCCCCATAACATTACCAATGGTTTGCCAGCGATATTCCCCATTTTCATAACGATCCTGCACCGACAGGTGGAAAGGATCCTCAAACACGCGGGCTGCAACTTCAAAGCGGATACCATGCTTGCGGAAATTTGTTTCCGCCTTGGTGGTATCCCACTCAAACTCCGGTTCCGTTTGCATTTATCATACACTTTTGTCTATACATTTTAGCATGACAAATTGCGTGTAGTACGCGCTGATGGTGTTGATCGGGCGCAATAGCTGCGCGGTCAGTACAGGAATGAAATGAAATACAGACAGGTCTGGAATCGAGTGAAACGGTGGAACAGGGTTTGAAGCCAGGCGGGCGGGCCTGATGGTGATCGGCCGGACGGAAGGTTGATTCCGTCCGGCACAGAGAGGCTATCGCTTCTCCTGATAAGCCAGCCAGGTCAGCAGTTGCAGGCTGGCGGAGAAATAGTTTTGCTCCGGCGCCAGGCGGTCGCTGAGGTAGCCGGTTTGGTTGAGCGTCAGGTCGCGCACCGCGGTCAGGCCACCTTCCATATTGTAAGGTGCCGGGGTATTGGCCAGCACATCAAACCACGCTGGCGTGGTGTCGCGCGCGTAGCCCTGCCAGACGCGCTGGAAGGGCACCAGCCGCAGGCTTTGCGGATCGTACCACCAGATATTCAGCGGAATACGAATCGCGTCATAGCTGAAGCGGTTGGAATAGCCGACCGCCGGCGCGACGGAGCCATCGGCGTTCAGCGCCACCCAGTCCAGCGGCAGGCCGGTTTTGCCAAACTGCATGTCGCCCAGCAGCGCAAGGCCATCATCAATCAGCGTGTTCCACACGCGCAGATGGCTGTGCTGCGCAAACTCCTGCCATGCGGCGAACAGGAAATAGGAAGGGTTAAGCACCACATAGCTGGTTTTATTGAAGCCCTGCGCGCCCGGCAACATCACCTTGCGGCCGGCGTAGTCGATCACCGTTAGCTTGATGACCGCGCGCTGAATGCGATCCGACGCCTGCTGATAATCACCGCCCCACTTCTGTGCCGCGCGCTGCAGCGCCCAGGCGATCAGCACATCCCCGTCCGAGGCATCATTCTTATCGGCGATGGGATCGGCTGCGCCCGGCGTATAGCGCCAGTAGAACAGGTCATTCTGCGGATTGCGCAGATGGGTACGCGTCCACTGCCACAGCAAATCAAAGGTGGCGCGATCGTTATACGCCACCGCCAGCAGCATGCCGTAGCCCTGACCTTCGGTGTGGCTGACGTTGTTGTTGGCCGTATCGCTGATGCGGCCGTCGCTGCTCATAAAGCGGCTTTTGTAACTGCTCCAGCCATCGGCGGCCGCCTGAGCACTGAAAAATATCACCATGAAACACAGCATCCACTGACGCCAGAACCGCATCACTCTCATCACAGCTTCCTATTGGTATCGATAATGCAGCGTGCCGCCGTCGATTTTTTCCAGCGTCAGCGGTACCGCCGCGCTGCCACCCTGTGCACGTAGCCACTGCGCGTACACGCCGGCCAGCACTGCGCTCAGCGCCAGCTGCCAGCGTTCTGCATCAAGCTGGCTGTCGCCCTGCGGCAGGGCATGGTGCTCAAGCATAATCGCGTTCTGCTGCGGCTGTAGCTGAACAAAGCCCCAGTTAAAGCGCGCCAGCTGAAGATTAATTTCGCGCTCCAGATCCTGCACGGTGCGCGCCTCCGGCAAAGGATAGCGCGTTGCCAGCAATTCGCCCACGCCGTTGAGGAAGGCTTCCGCCTCCGCGCCAGCGTTGTCCAGCATGCTCTCAATCATCACGCTGACCAGATCAAACCAGCCCGGCTGATACGGATGGCTGATGCGTGCGCCCGGTTGCTCACTCATTAGTTGTCTCCAAACAGATAACGGAAGTACAGATTGGCTGTGCTTTCGTTGTAATCGCCAAAGGTGTCATAGCCGAGCTGGCCGCCGATGGTGACGTCTTTATTAATCTTATAATCGGCACCGGCGTGCAGGTTATAGCCGATGCCGTTTTTGCTCTCACCGCTGTAGTAGGCGCTTTTGACAAAGCCCTGATCGGCGAGGCTTTGCAGCTGGGACTGCAGCGACGGATCGTTGGGGAAATACGCGCTCTTGTCCTGGCTGTAGGACTGATAGCCGACCGAACCGCCAACGTTGACTTTCAGGTCATCAAACTTGCGGCTGAAGTCGATGGGGAACGATACCGCGGCATAATTCTGCGGACTGAAATAGCCGCCCTGACCGTAGCTGAAGTAACTCAGGTTTTTGGAGAAATCCATCCACGACAGGCTCATGCCGACCTTCAGCTCGCGGTCGTCGTAGTGGTAAGGCCGCACGTAAGCGCCCGCCGTGGCCTGCACGCTGTTGTTGCTCGCCACGTTCTCGCCCAGATAGCTGTAAGCGCCGCCGCCGACGTAGAAACCCGCGTCGCCGTTATCGAAGCTCAGCATGGCGTTGCCGCCGTTTTTGGTGACGCGCCCCCAGCGCTTGCCGCTGGTCTTGTCCTCCACGCCAACGTACGACAGCAGGCTATCGGTCATGGCGCGGCGTTCACCGGTGAGGATCAGCGTCAGGAAATCGGTCAGCTTCGGCGACCACTGCACGCCGCCCACCAGCGTACTGAGATCCTGGCCGAGCGGCGTGCTGCCGAGATCGATCTTATAGCTGTCGCCCTTCAGCGCCATATCCAGTTCCACGCCGGTGGCCTTTTGCGAATCGGTCGACGAAGACGGCGTGTCGTCTATTTTGGCCGCGCCGGATGCCACCACATTGCCCTGCACCAGCGCGTTGCTGCCGAAGCGACGCCACGCATCACCGGCCGCACTGCCAGCGGTGAGCGACACCGGCGTCATAGTAAAGTCGAAGCGCGACTCGCCGAACGGCACGGTCGAGAAGGTCAGCGGCGCTTTGGCTTCGGTCAGCTTGCTGAGCCCCGATTCGCCGTCGCGTCCGCGCACCTGCATCTGTCCCTGTACCCAGGTGCCGGTTTTCTCCTGCAGATTGTCCATCATCTCGTCAATCTGGCGCAGCGTCTGGCTCTGCCGGACCGCCGGCGTGGTGCTCGCCAGCGTGACGTCCTGCGCGCTGCTGCTGGTGGCCGGTGCCGTTTGCCACGGCATTACCGTGCCATAGCTGGAAGGCGAACCGGACACCGGCGAGGTGCTGCGGTTGATAAACGGATTGTCCGCCAGCGCCAGGCCGCCGACGGTCGGCACGCTGCCGCTCTGTGCGCCCTGCAGACCAATCAGCTGGCCGCGCGCGCTGCGCAGGTAGCTCATCGCCTGGCTGTGCTCGCCGTTGGCTTCCGCCACGCGTGCCAGCAGTAACAGGCGATCCGGCGTCTGCTCATTGCGCAGGCCGCGGGTTAAGGTGTTCGCTTTGTCGACGTCATTTTGCGCCAGGGCCACATCAATAGCACCGGTGCGCGCATCCTGAGTGGGCGTATCCTGCGTCAGCAGATAGTCATACACCACGCCCGCTTCTTTGTTCATCTTGCCGGACTGATACAGACGCGCCATGGCAAACATCAGATCGCGGTTCTGCGGATCGTGCTGCAGCGCGCCCACCAGCTTGTCATAGGCGGCGGCGTACTGCTTCTGCTCGCGCAGGCGATCGACTTCATTGATGAGATAACCGTTGCGGATACCGGCCAGCTGCGTGGGCGTACTGCGCGCCTGCAGCTCCGGACTGCTGAGGAAGCTCTGTGCTTCGGTCGTCAGCCCGGCCTGATTCAGCACCGCCACCTGCGCGGCGTAATCACCGGCGTTGCCCTGCACGCCGCGCTGCATGTTGCCGCGCACCACCGTCACCGCCGTGGTGAGATCGCCGGCTTTGGCCAGTTTCTGCGCCAGATTACCGGCATCGACCGGATTGGCTGGCGGCGTGGCGGCCAGCGCGCGCAGCGTATTGGCCGCCGCCGCGTCAGAGCCCTGCGCCAGATAGCGATCGGCGGTGGCCATTTGCAGATTGAAATTCACGCGCTGCGCCAGTTCGCGCATCTCGCTGTTCTTGCTGCCGTTGGGAATGCGCGCCAGCAGCTGGCTGGCCTGCTGCCAGGCACCGCTCTCGCTGGCGTTGAGCGCACCGGCATACAGCTCGCTGGTGCTGGCGCCGCTGCGCAGGGTCGGCTGCATGACGTTGGCGGCCAGTAAATTATCGCCCTGCGCGCGGTAGATGCGCGCCAGATCGAGTCGCAGCCAGCCGTCGCTGGGATAGCGCTGAATGGCGCTGTTCAGCGTGGCGATGGCCGCACTGCGATTGCCTGCCGCCAGCTCGCGTTTTGCCTGCGCACGCAGCGGATCGCTGCTGTTACCGCGCGGTGCCACGCTCTGGCGCACGCTGTCGGGCAATGATGCCAGCAGGGTATTGGCTTCGGCGCTGCGGTTTTGCTGGCGCAGCACGTAAAACAGCCCTTCTTTGGCGCTGCGGTTATCGGCATCGCTCTGCAGAATGGCCCGGTAGGTTTGCTCCGCCTGCTGCAGCTGATTGCTGCGGCGCAGCACATCAGCGCGGAACAGCTTCGCCGATATGCCTTTTTCGCCCTCAGCCTGCGTCAGCGGCTCACTCAGCGCCAGCGCCTGCGCGCTGTCACCGTTTTTCAGCGCCTGCTGGGCATTCGCCAGCTGCGCATAAAAGCGGGCGTCGGCCGCCTGCTGCTGACGCTGCTGGCTCTGATCGCCGCCCAACTGTGCGGCGCGCGTCAGATAATCGGCGGCTTCGGCGTAGCGTCCGGCGCGCTGCGCCACGTAGCCCATACCGGCCAGCGCATCGGCGTCCTGCGGGTTGGCCTGCAGCACTTTTTCAAAGTTGTTCTGCGCACCGCTGACGTCGCCGCTGTTCAGCGCGCTAAAGCCCGCGCCCTTCTCCGCGCCGCCTACATTTTTGCGGTAGTAATCCACCACTGCACTGTCTTGCGGATGGCGCTGCTGCCAAGTCTGGTACAGCGCGGCGTCCGACGCCTGCGGTGCCAGCCACAGCAGCGCCTGACGCAGCGAGCGATCGGCCTCTTTATTACCGTCCGCCATGCTGGCCAGCACATCAATGCCCTGGCGGCGTGTCGCTTCCTGATAGGTCAGCGCTTTGCCCAGCGCCAGCTGAGCGCCGGTATCCTGCGGATGATCAGCGGCAAACTGCCGCAGCGCCTCCACCGCCTGGGGCAGCAGCGTGCGGTCGCCGGCCATGGTCAGATAATATTCTGCCGCCACGCTCGGTGGCGGCTCGTTGCCGCTGAAGGTATTGCGCCAGGTTTGCAGCGCGGCGGCGATGTTACCGCTGCGCGCCTGCTGACGCGCCAGCGACAGCTGCGCCTGCGGAATGCTCTGCAGCTGCCGCGCGTTGTCCAGTTCCGTCAGATGCGGATCGTTAGGCGAAACCGCACTCAGGCGGGCGCGCCACTGTGCCGCATCGGCCGCGCTGCCGCTTTGCTGTGAATAGAGCGCCAGCAGATACAGCGCCTGGGTATTGTTCGGCTCCACCATCAGGATTTTTTGCAGCGAGGCTTTCGCCAGATCGTCATGCGCTTTCTGATGCCAGTAGGCCGCCTGGTCGAACAGTGCCTGTAACGCCGGATTGGTGCTCTCCGCCGCCAGCAGCGGCTGTGAGAACGTCAGCGCGCCGCCCAGCAGGAACGCCTGACGAATACCGGCACTTATCAGCTGTTTTTTCATTATTTTTATCCTTACTTCCGGCCGGAGTGGCTATCGTCTTGCGGGTGGAGACGGCGCCACGCGTGGCGCTTCAGCATCACCCAGGCCGCACTGCCGATCAGCGCCGACAGCAGCAGCGCCGCCAGCGCCATCAGTACCGAGTGCTGGTTGGCATACCACACCACCATCATGTACCACGGCATTTCACCGCTCGGGAACTGCGGCCCGACGCGGAAGCTGCGGATGCCGTTCTCATCGGTGATGATGGCGGTATCACCGCGGATACCGGCGTTGATGCGCGCCGAATTCAAATCATCGTGCAGACGCAGCAGCTGCTGATCGCTGGTGGCGACCGTCATCACCACCAGACGATCGGCGCTCCACGGTGAGCGATAGCTGACAAAGCCGCGCCACGCTTCATTCGAAGAGAAGTAGCGATCGGCATCCAGCTGCTGGCGAGACCAGTCACCGGTCAGCCAGCCGCGCAGCTTATCGACGGTGGTCGGCTCTTTGACGCCCAGCGTGTTGCCGCTGGTCTGGTAAGCGGTGCCGGCCAGCATCTGCTGCGTGAAGGCGCTGTGCTGCATGGTGCTCACCGCCAGTACATCGCTGTGCTGCAGGCGCGTCAGATTGGTGCCACCGTTCGGCAGACCAAACAACACCTGATTCTGCACCAGCGGCACGCCGGTGGCGTTACCGGCGCGCGCGGCCATGTCCAGCAGCGTCGCGATCTCGGCATCACCCGGCGCCTCCGGCAGCAGCAGCGTGGTTTGCGAAAAATCCGCCAGCCGTGAGAACGGGAACGAAGCACCGACGAAGTACGACAGGTTCGGCAGCATAGTGAAGTGGCGCGTGTGGCTTAGATCGATCCACGAATCCTCTTCGATACGGCTCTTGATGTTGTTGTTGAGCAGCACGCCGCACGGCGCATCCGCCTTTGGCTTGATGTTGAAGTAGAGCGCCAGCTGGTTGTCGCCGTAAATCAGGTATGGCTCCAGCTTCAGCGTGTACTGCTCCTGGCGTGCATCTCCGCCCAGCCGGTGCCAGGCGCTCTCCAGCAGCCCGACTTTGTTCACCGTCAGGTTGCGCAGAAAAGTACCGTTCAGCGTGACGTTGAGGAACGAATTGTTTTCATCGATCCAGCTTTCCGACGGGAAACGGTAGTGCAGATTGACCGGAATCGCGTCGCCGTCCCACAGGAACAGATCCGGCGCCGCGCGGAAGTTAACCCGCAGCGCATCATGCCAGATACCGGTGGTGGTCAGGCTCTGATCTTTACGCAGCAGCTCGCTGAGACGCACCGGGCGGCTGGTGTTGATCCAGCGCGGTGCGTCGTACGGTTTGCGCGTGCCAAGCGGCTGCGGCGGTACGTTCAGACTGCTGGCATCGGTGGCCAGCGGCTGCGTGGTCAGGCGGTTGGCCGCCTGACGCAGCTGGGCATCATCCGCACCGACCACCAGCAACAGTTTGTACACCGGATTGTTGGGGTTATCGATCACCTGCAGCAGCGGACCACGGGCTGCGGGCAGCGTCACGCTGCCGATTTTGTCACCCGGATGGCCGATCAGGATACCGTTGTGCTCGGGCAGATCGCCGCGCACCACCGGGAAACGGATGCCACGGTAATCCGACTGAATGCCGAGCCAGGAAGCCACCAGCGCGGCGGCGCTGACGCTATCCGGCGAAACGTTAGCGGCAAAACCAAAGGTCACGCTGGCGGGCGTCATGCGCTGCACATCAATAAACGGACGCGGGAAGTTGCGCAGGCTGGTGCCGATGTTGAGCTGCTGGCCTTCAAGGCTCAGCGTGGTTTTCGGCAGAATGGTGACCTGATACTGCTGCGCGCTCTCTTTTTCGCACAGCAGCTTGTCAGCATCGTTGATTTTAAAGCTGAGGTTATTACTGGAAACCACCATCGCCGCCGGAATATCCAGCTGATAGTCGCTGACATCGCTGTCGCTGGCACCCAGCGGCAGCGTGCCGAGCGGCTGGCCGTTGAGCATCAGCTGCAGCGACGTGTTGCGCGCCGCCAGCGCGGCAGAGACGCGCAGCGACAGGTTGAGCCGCGCATTAGTGATCACCTCATCACCCGGCAGGGTAAACAGAATACCGGACTGCAGCTGGCCGCCGGTCAGGGTGATGCCGCGCGGCTGTCCCATCTGCGCCACCGAAATGGTGCTACTCACCGGCTGGTTTAACAGCGCGCCAGCAGGCTCAGCGGCAGCCGGTGCCTCTGCAGCCACCTGCGGTATGACGATGTCAGGCGCCGCCGATGCTGCTGGCGGTGCTGACTCTGCCGGCTGTGCTGACTCTGCTGGCTGTGCGGGTGCTGTATTTTCCTGCACCGGCGCTGCATCGCCCGGCGTGTACGGCGCGTCGCCCGCGGCCTGCTTCAGCTGCGGATCGGCACTGCCATCCAGCCCCTGCGGCGGCGGTACGTCAGAGAGCGCGGCGCTGTCCTGGGTTACCGCCGGCGTCTCTGCCCAGGCAGGGGCGAGCAGCAGCGTGGTGGTCAGCGCGCTGGCCAGCAGCGTGTACGTCAATGTTTTCATGCTGCGCTGTCCTCTTTGGCCGTTGCCTGGCCATCACGCTTGCGCGCCTCACGGCGATCTTTCCAGCTCAGCCAGAACAGCTCAAAGACGGTACGGATGATGGTGCCGAGCGACACCAGCGGATTGTCCTGCTTATATTCCGGCTGGATCCACGCATCGGCCCGCGCCAGCACCACGCGCACCAGTTCACGGCGGCGCGCCAGCGGCATCGCGCCAAAGCGCAGGCGAATGGTCTCCTCATCACCGGAGATCTTGCTCACCGGAATGGTGATGGCACCCGATTTCAGCAGCAGATCGATCTCTTCGATTTCATCGTGCTCATGCCGGTTGTCCGGCGCATCCAGCTGCGCGCCGCCCATCGACAGATCGCTGGTTTGCGTGCGCGAAGAGATGCCGCTGGCATAGTGAATCACCGCCGGGATCTGCACCTCGATACGAATGGTTTTACGCACCTGTTTGGTTTCACGCGCCACGGCAATCGCCGCCATCAGGATGATCAGGCTGAACACCGCCCAGCCGACGTTGAGCGCAATCACATACGGGTCCACCCCGAAGTAATCATGCGCCACGGCGCGCACCACGCCGGCCAAGATGCCAATCGACAGCAGCGCGGCAACGATGACGTGAGGCCGCACGATGTGGAAGTCAAAGAAGCCCTGGTCCAGCAGGCCGCCTTTATCCGTCACGTTGAATTTGCCGTGCTTTGGCGACAGCAGAGTCAGCAGCGTCGGAATCACCAGGTGGAAGCACATCACGGTTTCGTAGATTTCACCCCAGAAGGTGTAGCGGAATTTGCCGTTCATGCGCGAGTTGACATACAGCGACATCACCAGATGCGGTAGTACGTAGGCAAAGATGAGCGACGCCGACGAGTGGATAATATTCAGGTTAAACAGCAGGTAAGCCAGCGGCGCGGTGAGGAATGCCACGCGCGGCAGGCCAAACTGGAAGTGCAGCATAGCGTTGAGGTAGCACAGACGCTGCTGCCACTTAAGCCCACGGCCCAGCAGCGGATTGTCGACGCGGAAAATCTGCGTCATGCCGCGCGCCCAGCGGGTACGCTGAATCACGTGCAGACCCAGACGTTCGGTCGCCAGTCCCGCCGCCAGCGGAATTGCCAGGAACGCCGAACCCCAGCCGAGACGCTGCATTTTCAGCGCGGTATGCGCGTCCTCGGTGACGGTTTCCACCGCGAAGCCGCCAATCTGTTCCAGCGCGCTGCGGCGGATCACCGCACAGGAGCCGCAGAAGAACGTGGCGTTCCAGTTATCGTTGCCCTGCTGCACCGGGCCGTAAAACAGCGAGCCCTCATTCGGGATGCTGCGCGCGGCGCGCAGGTTACGTTCGAACGGGTCCGGCGAATAGAAGTAGTGCGGCGTCTGCAGCAGCGCCAGCTTCGGATCTTTCAGGAACGGACCGACGGTAGCCTGCAGGAACGTGCGCGTCGCCACGTGGTCGCAGTCAAACACGCAAATCAGCTCGCCTTTGGTGATTTTCATGGCGTGATTGAGGTTGCCGGCTTTGGCGTGGCGGTTATCGTCACGCGTGATATAGCCGACGCCAACGTCGGCGGCAAATACCGCGAACTCGCTGCGTTTGCCATCATCCAGCAGGTAAACTTTGATCTTATCGCGCGGGTAGTCGATACACTGCGCCGCCAGCACGGTATCCCGCACCACGTCGAGGCTTTCGTTGTAGGTCGGCACGTAGACATCGACCGTCGGCCACAAGCGGGTATCATCCGGCAGCGGTTCGATGGTGCGTTTTAATGGCCAGCTGGTTTGCAGGAAGCCGAGAATTAAGATCAGCCACACGTACAGCTCGGCCAGATATAAGCCGATACCGAGAATCGCTTCAATTTCGGAATTAAACTGCAGCGTCTCCGTGGTGCGCCACCAGATATATCGGGTCGACATCAGCGCGGAAAGAAAAACCATCACAATGGTTATTTTACGGCTTTTACTGAAGCCCAGTAAAAACATCATGCCAATACTGATCAAACCAAAAATATACTGTTTCTGGCTGTCCATAGGCGTGATGACGATTACCGCAGCGACCGGTGCAAGCACCAGCAGCAGCAGGTAAAACCCGAGTTTACTCATGATTCACCCTGAAGAAGCTGTGTTGTTATTATTTGAACCAGGCCGCTGGCGGCCGGGCTTGTTAATAATGACTGCGGATCGGTGCCTGAACTTCGCCGTTGCCTACGTTGATATTCAGGATATTCGCCACCCGTTTTGCCACCAGTTCAATATCAAACGCCGCTGCCGAAGCCGGGCTGAAATCATAGATTGACTGCTGCGAGGCATTGGCCTCAGCCACGCTTTCATCGCGGTGCACCACGCCAAGTAAATTATCGCCCAGCCGCTGCTGCATAAATGCGGTTACTTCACGGCTGATATTCCGGCGATTATCACTTTGGTTGAGCACGAAATAATGACCGTGCTGATTATTTAATGGCTGGCCAATCATGCGATGGTTTTCAATTTGCGGCAGCAGCGCCACCGAGGCGGTATCCGCCAGCATCACCACTAAATGCATATCGGCCAGCGCCTGCATGGCTTTTAGCGCCGGACCGGGTCCTGGCGGAAAATCCGCAATAATCACCAGATCCGGATAATTCAGAACGGTATCCAGGCCGCGTTTTAAGAAATGGGCATCGTGCGCCAGGTTGTGTTCGAAGCGCTCACGCTGCGCTTCAGTCACTTCACCGTAAGGCATGACAAAGATGTTGCTGCCGGTGGTAAGGATTGACTGACTCCAGTCAGCCTGCTCTTCCGAGCGCGCCACAAAGCCGCGGCTGTCGTGCAGCGGTACGCCAAAATGCAGGCGCAGCGCATTTTGTACGTCAAAATCGATCGCCAGCACTTTGCTGCCGGCACGCGCCAGACTCCAGGCCAGGTTGGCCGCCATGGTGGTTTTTCCTACTCCCCCTTTTGGCGAGCACACACAAACTAATGGCATAGCGCGATCTTCTCCAGTAACGGTTTGAGCAGTGTTTCTTTAGATAAATGAACCGGTTCCGCCGCACGCGAGCGGAACAGTGCGCCAAAGCGCGAGGGCGTAGCAGGCTCCGGCTGCGCCACGGCGGGCGCAGTGGCCGGTGCTGCGGCAGCAGGGGCGACCGCATGTTCAGCGACCGGCGCGCTGACCGGCGGCGGTGGGAACAGTGAAGTGGCCGCCTGACGCGCTACGTGCGTGGCTGCCGGTGCCAGCGACGACACGGATGCGGCAGTGGGCGCGCTGCTTGCCGGTGGAAACAGCGCGCTGCGCGGTGTTTCTGTGTCGGGTGCCGGCGCGCTGGCGGCGAGGCTCTGCAGCAGCGACGCCTTTTCACTGCGGGCGACGGGCGCCGGATTAAGAGCCTGCGGCGGCGCGACAAACTCATCGCCGCGAATCGGCTGCGGCTGCGGCAGATCGACGCGCTGGCCGCTACCCAGCTTCGGCTCATCATCCGTCGCCAGCTGACGGATGATCGCCCACTGGCTGTGATCGGCTTCCAGCGATTGCCCGGACATATCCTTAAAAGCAATGTCCAGCGTTTGCGTTTTTTCCTGGAAACGCTGCAGATCGTCGTAGTTCTTCATGATCAGAGCCTGTTAAAGCGGAGGGGTAATTTCCGCGAATATAACACACACGTTAAGACACGGTGAGAGAATTCTGATTATTAAAACCGCAGATTCGACAAAAGAGTTTTATCTGAAAGATTGAAAATATACAGATGCAAAAAGCATGCACTGATTAATTGAGCAGGATTAATAAAAATCGATTAACGGAAATAGCAGCCGGGAGATAATTAAAGTAATGCACTGATAATAAACAACTTACCATTGAAATGTGCAGTTATCTCTGGCCGTGACGGCGCTCACACAATGCGGCACGGATTCAGAATTTGCCTTAACCTTTTCGCTGTGGTTCAGGACCAGCGATTTAAAGATTCAGTCGCGTAATACATTTCTGCCATCGCAGGCGATTAAGACACGTCAGGTTAATTTTACTCATGTATCAGGCCACCAATAACAAAGGCTCCCGCAGGAGCCTTTCGCACTGGCTGGCCGTAATTACGGCGTCGCCACCGGCTGATTCTCATCCTGGTCGACGGCGAAGCAGGCGATTTGCTGCTCACCATACTGCTTCAGTTTCGGCTGCAGCTGCACGCAGGTACCGAAACGGCGGCGGCAGCGTGCGTTGAACGCACAGCCCGGCGGCGGATTCAGCGGGCTCGGCAGCTCACCGGTCAGTTTGATGCGCTCGCGGCGTTCGTCCGGATTGAGGCGTGGCGTGGCCGACAGCAGCGCCTGAGTATACGGATGGCGCGGGTTGCTGAAGATCGCCTCTTTGCTGCCCTTTTCCACACAGCGTCCGAGGTACATCACCATCACCTCGTCGGCGATGTGCTCCACCACCGACAGGTCATGCGAGATGAACACATAGGACAGGCCGAGATCCTGCTGTAAATCCATCATCAGGTTGAGCACCTGAGCGCGCACCGAGACGTCGAGCGCCGAGACCGGCTCATCGGCAATCAGCACGTCGGGATCGAGCATCAGGCCGCGTGCAATAGCGATACGCTGGCGCTGACCGCCGGAGAACATGTGCGGATAGCGATCGTAGTGCTCAGTTTTCAGGCCCACTTTGGCCATCATCTCCAGCGTTTTTTCCCGCCGTTCCGCTTTGCTCAGCGCGGTATTGATCACCAGCGGCTCTTCCAGAATCTGGCTGATTTTCTTACGCGGATTGAGCGAGCCATACGGGTTCTGGAACACAATCTGGATTTTCTGCCGGCGCAGCTTTTGCGCCTGCGGATCGTGTTTCAGCAGATCCTGCCCGTGCCAGTACAACTCGCCGGCGGTCGGCGTTTCAATCATTGTCAGCAGGCGACCCAGCGTGGATTTACCGCAGCCGGATTCGCCCACCACCGCCAGCGTTTTGCCACGCTCGAGGTTAAAGGAGACGCCGTCCAGCGCCTTCACCAGGCGCTCCTGGCCGAACAGACCCTTTTTCACCGGATAGTGTTTTTTCAGGTCAATCGCCTGCAGCAGGTAATCCTGCTTCGTGTTATCAAGACTCATAAGTCGGTCTCCCGGCATCATCCAGTGGGAAGTGACATTTGGACTGGCGGCCCGGAATATCGCGCAGCTCAGGTTCTTCAGTACGGCAGCGGTCGGTCACGTACGGGCAGCGCGGATTGAGCAGACAGCCGTTAGGGCGGTCATACTTGCCCGGCACCACGCCCGGCAGCGACGCCAGCCGCGCTTTGTCGGCGGCAAACTCCGGCAGCGCACGCAGCAGCGCCTGCGTATACGGGTGACGCGGCGCTTTAAAGATATCCACCGCTTTGCCGCTTTCCACCACCTGACCGGCGTACATCACGATGATGTGCTGCGCCGCTTCGGCCACCAGCGCCAGATCGTGCGTGATCAGGATCAGCGCCATGTTCTCCTGCTTCTGTAACTCCAGCAGCAGTTCGATGATTTGCGCCTGAATGGTTACGTCGAGCGCCGTGGTTGGCTCATCGGCAATCAGCAGCTTCGGCTTACAGGCAATGGCCATGGCGATCATCACGCGCTGGCTCATACCGCCGGACAGCTGATGCGGATAGACATCGAGCCGCGATGCCGGATCGGGAATGCCCACCTGCTCCAGCAGGTCGATGGCACGCTGACGCCGCGTGCGCTTGCTGCCGCCCTGATGCACTTTCAGCGCTTCCATGATCTGGTAGCCCACGGTGTAACACGGGTTGAGGCTGGTCATCGGGTCCTGGAAGATTATCGCCACTTCTGCGCCCACCAGCTGGCGGCGCTCTTTTTCGGAGATGCGCTGCAGGTCGCGCTGATTGAACTCCAGCTTCTCTGCTTTCACGCGGCCGGGATAGTCAATCAGCCCCATGATCGCCAGCGAGCTGACCGATTTACCGGAGCCGGACTCGCCGACAATCCCGACGACCTGGCCCTGTTCTACCTGGTAGCTGATGCGGTCAACCGCACGGAACGGTGCCTTTTCGTCGCCGAAATGCACCGACAGTTTTTCTACATTTAATAACGCCATCTCGGTGCCTCTTTACTGCTTGAGTTTCGGGTCGAGTGCATCACGCAAACCATCGCCCATGAGGTTAAAGGCCAGAACCGTCAGCAGGATGACCACTCCGGGGAAGGTCACGACCCACCAGGCACTCTGCGCATACTGCAACACGTCGGAGAGCATGGTGCCCCACTCCGGCGTCGGCGGCTGCGCCCCCATACCGAGAAAGCCCAACGCGGCCATATCCAGGATGGCGTTGGAGAAACCTAACGACGCCTGCACGATCAGCGGTGCCAGGCAGTTAGGCAGAATATTGATGAACATCTGGCGCAGCGTACCGGCACCGGCCACGCTGGAGGCGGTTACGTAGTCGCGATTGACTTCCACCAGCACCGCTGCGCGCGTCAGGCGAATGTAGTGCGGCAGCGCGACGAAGGTGATCGCCAGCGAGGCGTTGACAATCGACGGGCCAAAGATGGCCACCAGCACCAGCGCCAGCAGCAGGCTTGGCAGCGCCAGCATGATATCGACGAGGCGCATGATCACTGCATCCACCACGCCGCCGAGATAACCGGCCATCAGACCGAAAATCACCCCCAGAATCAGCGACAGCACGACCACCATGCAGCCCACCAGCAGCGACAGGCGCGCACCAAACATCAGGCGCGACAGGATGTCACGGCCGACGTCATCGGTGCCGAGAATAAATTTCCAGCTGCCGCCTTCCTGCCACACCGGC
Organism: Pantoea sp. B270; assembly: GCF_018726825.1. Lineage (NCBI taxonomy): Bacteria > Pseudomonadati > Pseudomonadota > Gammaproteobacteria > Enterobacterales > Erwiniaceae > Pantoea > Pantoea sp. B270. Next base: position 2,734,384 of record NZ_JAHCSX010000001.1, on the reverse strand, counting down.
GGGTGCAACAGCGCATCGCGGAACTGCTCAGCCGGGGCATGCGGTGCCAGCACATCGGCGAAGATGGCGATCAGCAGCATCAGAATGATGTAAACCAGGCCGATAACCGCGCCTTTGTTACGTTTAAAATAGTGCCAGAATTCCTGAATCGGGGTCATCGGCTTCGGTGCAGCGGTGACGCTTGCGGGATCAACAGCAGACATGATTCCCCCTTATTTCTTATGACGGATGCGCGGATTCACCACGCCGTACAACAGATCAACCAGCAGGTTGACCAGAATGATCAGGATTGCCACCAGCAGCACGCCGCCCTGCACCACCGGATAATCACGGCGCTGCAGTGCTTCGATCAGCCAGCGGCCGAGTCCCGGCCAGGAGAAGATGGTTTCGGTGAGGATGGCGCCCGCCAGCAGCGTGCCCACCTGCAGACCGATCACCGTGACCACCGGCAGCATGGCGTTACGCAGCGCATGCACCACGATCACGCGCATGCGCGTCAGGCCTTTGGCGCGCGCGGTACGGATGTAATCTTCACCCAGCACTTCCAGCATTGAGGAGCGCGTCATACGCACAATCACCGCCAGCGGAATGGTGCCCAGCACGATGGCCGGCAGGATCATGTGCATCACCGCATCTTTGAAATCACCCTCTTCGCCCCACAGCAGCGTATCAATCAGCATAAAGCCGGTGAGCGGATGGCTGTCGTCAAGGAAGATGGTGTCGCTGACGCGGCCGGAGACCGGCGTCAGGTTGAGCTGCACCGACACCAGCATGATCAGCATGATGCCCCACCAGAAGATCGGCATTGAGTAGCCGGTCAGCGAGATGCCCACTGCGGTGTGATCAAAAATTGAGCCGCGTTTCACCGCCGCCAGCACGCCGACCGGAATACCCACGGCAACGGCGAAGATCATGGCGCAGATGCCCAGCTCAAGCGTGGCTTTAAAGCGCGGCACGAACTCATCCCACACCGGGATGCGGCTTTTCAGCGAGATGCCGAGGTCGCCATGCAGCACGCCGTTGATGTAAGTGATGTACTGTTTCCACATCGGCTGATCGAGACCAAACTGGGCCATCAGCTGCGCATGACGTTCGGGGGAGATGCCGCGTTCACCGGCCATGATCAGCACCGGGTCGCCGGGGATCAGGTGAACGAAGGCAAAGGTCAATAATGTAATACCGATGAACGTCGGGATGACAAGGCCCAGACGTCGGAGTATGAATTGCAGCATAAGCCGGATTCTCAGTCATTTTCCGTGGCGCTAACGCCATGGACTACATTGCTCACAATCCGCAGCCGGCATAGCCGGACGCGACGCAAGAAGCGCTTCAAAATCCCCGTCATACTTCACGCTGCATCAGCGCAAGGTATTGAGGGTTTATAAGAAATTAGCCGGAAATAAAGTGCGGAGTACGGGCGGCGAAGGTGCCGCCCGAGGGCCAGCATGGCTGGCCCTGACCGCGATAATCCGAAAGGTTATTCCTGGATGTCGACGTTTTCGAAGTGATGTTTACCTAATGGATCAACCACATAGCCACTCACTTTCTTGCTCACTGGCTCGTACACGGTTGAGTGCGCGATGATCAGTGCTGGCGCCTGGTCGTGCATCACCACCTGCGCCTGCTTGTAGAGCTCAATACGTTTGTTGTGATCGGCTTCAGCACGCGCTGGCTGAATCAGATCTTCAAACGGCTTGTAGCACCAGCGTGAGTAGTTGGAACCGTCTTTCGCTGCCGCGCAGCTGAACAGGGTGGCGAAGAAGTTATCCGGATCCCCGTTATCACCGGTCCAGCCCATCATCACGGTCTGGTGTTCACCGGCTTTAGCACGCTTCAGGTACTCGCCCCACTCGAAAGTAACGATTTTGGCTTTCACGCCGATTTTCGCCCAGTCAGCCTGAACCATTTCCGCCATACGACGGGCATTCGGGTTGTACGGACGCTGTACCGGCATCGCCCACAGGTCAATGCTGAAGCCATCCGGCATGCCCGCTTCTTTCAGCAGCTCTTTGGCTTTGGCCGGATCGTAAGCGTAGTCTTTGACGTCATTGTTGTAGCCCCACATGGTTGGTGGGATCAGGTTTTTCGCTGCCTGACCGGCGCCCTGATAGACCGCATCAATGATCGCTTGCTTGTTCACCGCCATGGTCAGTGCCTGACGCACTTTGACGTTATCCAGCGGTTTTTTCTCGGTGTTGAAAGACAGGTAACCGACGTTCAGCCCTGGCTGTTCCATCAGGTTGATTTTGGTGTCTTTCTTCATGCTGGCGATATCAGCCGGGTTGGGATACGGCATCACCTGACACTCGCCTTTCTGCAGTTTGGCGTAGCGCACCGAAGCATCTGGCGTGATGGAGAATACCAGACGATCGATTTTTGGCTTGGTGCCCCAGAAGTCCGGGTTGGCTTTGTACAGAATACGTGAGTCTTTCTGGTACTGCTGCAGCACGAACGGACCGGTACCCACCGGGTTGAGGTCCAGTTTTTCTGGCGTGCCGGCTTTCAGCATGTTGTCGGCGTACTCTTTCGACAGGATTGACGCGAAGTCCATGCCAAGGTCGGCGAGGAACGGCGCTTCCGGACGGGTCAGCGTGAAGCGTACGGTGTAGTCATCCACTTTTTCGATTTTGGCGATCAGCTTCGGCATGTCCATGCCTTCGAAGTATTCGTAACTGCCGCCGGAGACACCGTGGTACTTGTTGTTTTTATCGAGCTGGCGCTCGAAGGAGAACACGACGTCATCAGCGTTGAAGGTGCGGGTCGGCTTGAAGTCTTTGGTGGTTTGCCACTTCACGCCCTGACGCAGATGGAAGGTATAGGTTTTACCATCTTCGCTGACGTCCCATTTTTCTGCCAGGCCCGGCTGCAGCTCAGTGGTACCGGTTTTGAACTCAACCAGACGGTTGTAGATCGGTACTGAGCTGGCATCGTAAGTGGTGCCGGATGTGAACAGCTGCGGGTTGAAGCCTTCCGGCGAACCTTCTGAACAGTAAACGAGGGTTTTCGCCTGAACGCCCGCGGCCACGGTCATAGCAATCAGGCTAAGACCGACCTTCAGCATCCTGGATTTGGCCAGGGAGTTGATCATGTTTTGCTCCATTGTGATGTGATGTTGTGTGCGTCGCCCGACCTCTGATTTTTTTATGCGGTTCGGGCAGGTCAGTTATGTAATGACCAAAATGCGAGCGGTTATTGTTGTAGCGCTGACGCCGTGGAACCTGCCAGCGCAGGCCGTCTCTGCATCTTATTGACGCATCAATTTGTCAACAGTTGCAATGAACGTCAATACAACGTGGGGTTATTTACACAGAGTGTGAGTAAGTGCAAGCAACGATAAAAAACAGTGTTTGCACGCTAAGCCAAAATTTAAAAAGGTGATAAAGCGCGCAATGCCGTGTGATTCTCTGGCAATAGCGCCTGATGACAGTGATTATCACCGTTAAAAAACGTCTTAAAGTTGTCGGTAAATGTTGAATATCTGAACGATTCCCCGTGCGTTATGACGTTCAGGCAGCGAAATATGCTGGCGTAATGGCATAAGAAATCAGCAAAAAGCAAAAGCCGGTCATAAGCAGAATGTGTCGCGAATTAAGAGAGGTGCTTTGATGCAGCAAGGGATGAAGAGCGGTGTTGAAGGATAATACGGTTTATCCCGGTGATGATTAATGGAACGCGTAAATTGATGACTTTGCTTGATGGCTGCGAGAATGTGAGTCTGGTTCAGGGAAGGTCATTAGATCGCCATGGATGATCGGCGGGGGTTCCGGCGTGGCCGTCCGGTCGCCATGAATGGCGCCCCTACAGGATTATGCACTTTTGTAGGGTGCGTATTTATACGCACCTGGGGGATGTGCACGGCAGTCAGTAAATCTTCAGTCATCACCGAAGCCAGATAAAGGGTGGAATGCGAGGCCGTGGAGTAAAGCGTCACACGCCAGGGATGGCGTGTGCCGAGCGATCAGGGACGAGACAGCGTCTTTACGGAGCGGTCGCGTATTTCACCCTGAGAGTGCAAATACGACAGACGAAAAAAAACCTGCTTTTTACAAAGCAGGTTTCCTGAATGATGGTCGGCGAGAGAGGATTACGCTTCTCTGCGAGAAGCGCCCTGCGGGCCGTTGCTGACGCAACGTTGTCTCGCTGCGCTCGGCTCAAACCTCCTTCGGAGGTTCTCATCCTCTATTTGCTACAGACGAAAAAAAACCTGCTTTTTGCAAAGCAGGTTTCCTGAATGATGGTCGGCGAGAGAGGATTACGCTTCTCTGCGAGAAGCGCCCTGCGGGCCGTTGCTGACGCAACGTTGTCTCGCTGCGCTCGGCTCAAACCTCCTTCGGAGGTTCTCATCCTCTTTTGCTACGAACGAAAAAAGCCCGCTTTTTGCAAAGCGGGCTTTTCGAATATGGTCGGCGAGAGAGGATTCGAACCTCCGACCCACTGGTCCCAAACCAGTTGCGCTACCAAGCTGCGCTACTCGCCGATGGGGGCGAATATTACTGCCGTGACTTTAGAGCGTCAATCCCTTTTCCCGAAAATCCGCCTGATTGCCTGGAAAGCAAGCAGTGCCTTAAACACCTGCCTGCTCAATAAGATCCAGGCACGAATTACAGCGCTTTCGCACTGCTGGCAGTGGCAGGTGCCTGGCACCAGTTATTCGCTGCTTTAATACCGCCATCCGGCGAGGTATAACCCAGACACCCTAAAATGGTGTCGAACAGCTCAACGTGACGATGGGTTTTGCCGACGCGCTGCTGCGCCTGTAAGCGCTCAAAGTTGCTGCGGTTAGTCGGGTCCTGCAAATACTTATCGGACGCCCAGACAATCATCGGCACGCGGAACTGCTCCGGCGGCGCCATCTCGCGCGGCGTACCGTGCAGGTGCATATTTTCGCTGATCGACTCACCGTGGTCCGCGGCATAGAACACAATCGCCTTCTTATCACGCAGTTGATCCAGCACGCTGTCCAGCATGGTATCAACATACAGAATCGAGTTGTCGTAGGCGTTAATCAGCTGGGCTTTACTGCACTTATCGTCCACGCCAATACACTCAGGCTGATAACGGGCAAACTCGCGCGGATAACGCTGTGAATAAAGATAGTGCGAACCTTTCGTGTGCAACACCACCAGATGCTTACCTTTCGGGAAGCGCTGCAGCGAAGCCTGCAGCTCCGGCACCAGCAGCATATCGTCCACCGCTTTGCCCTGATTGCGCTTCTCAGAACCAATCTGCTCGCGGAACGAGAAGTTATTCACATCGGCGTTGTCGTAGAACCACACTTCGCTCTGCATGGCGAACAGCTCGGAGGTGAAGCCCAGCTCTTTCATCACCGCAAAAATGTTCTGCTCTTTCAGCGTACGGCCAGGGTTATCCATGGTGCCGCCCTCGCGCACAAACATGCAGCGCAGCGACAGCTTGGTGGCGGTATCACAGGATTCACCGCGGAATGCCACCAGATTCTTCTCTTTCGACAGCTTCGGCGTGGTATCGCGGTTATAGCCCAGCATGCCCATGTGATCCCAGCGCGTCGTCTCGCCGATCACAAACACCACATAGGTATCGTCAATGCCAGGCGGCGCTATATAGGTAAACTTCTTCGCCGGATCGAGTAACTCCTGGCTGTCCAGCTTCTCATCCACCTTGGTCCAGGCGAACAGGCCCAGCGCCGCGATCCAGTTCGAAGGCAGATAAGAGTGCGCCACTACGCCGCCATAGCTTGGCAGGTCGATATTGGTGAGCTCTTCATTGGCTTTTTGCAGCTTGTCGAAGTAGCGAATCGGCAGCCATACCAGCGCTACGCTCAGCAGCAGGATCACTGTAGGTTTCAGGCGCTGACCGGGGGTTTTCAGCTGTTCAATCAGTGTCAGGCTCAGGTTATTGCGCCAGATCAGTAGCAGCGGCAGTGCGCTCACCAGCACCATCCACAGCACAAAGTGCAGCCCGATAACCTCTTTAGAGAGATCGACATCGGTGGTCATGACCGACGCCACGATGCCGTAACCGATCACCACGTTAAAGAACGCCATGTAATAAGCGGCGGCCACCGAAATCACCACCAGCAGGCTGGCGATCACGCGATAAAACCATTTGCCACCCAGCGACAGCAGTCGCATCAGGAAGAAGGTCAGCAGTACGGCAGCGGTCACTTCCGCCGCGGCGGATAACCAGTTGGTGACGGTGGATTTCGTTAAGAAGCCGTCAAAACGGCGATAAAAGATTGGCAAATTCAATAAGATGCCAAGATAGAGCGCCAGCAAAAGCGACAACTTTTGCTGCGTTAAACTTTTAATGTAATTCATATAAATTTCTGTTCCCGACCTGGTGTCGATGCTTCAACCGTAAATGTGACTGTGCAAAGAGCGTAAGGTTCGCTTGCGTAGCAGAAAAGCGTGACCTGGCGAGTAGGATCGGGACGAATCTGAACCCAAATAATTACGATGATGCACGGAGCGCAGCAGTAGAACATTTAACCAATGGTAAGACCAGAAAATTCTTTAGTTCGATGGGATGCGGGATGGTGTTCGTGATAAAAAAGGCTCCCGCAGGAGCCTTTTATGCATGCATCAACTTAGTTGATGATATTCAGCGTCACGTCGATGTTGCCGCGCGTCGCGTTTGAGTACGGGCAAACAATGTGTGCCGCATCAACCAGCTTCTGCGCTTCCGCCGCGTCCATCTCTGGCAGATGGATATTCAGTTTTGCTTCAATGCCAAAACCGGTTGGGATAGGACCAATCCCCACTTCGCCCTCAATCCACGCGTCTTTTGGCATGGCGATTTTGTCGCGGCCGGCGACAAATTTCATCGCGCCGAGGAAGCAGGCAGAGTAGCCGGCAGCAAACAGCTGCTCCGGGTTCGTCACCTCGCCGCCCGCGCCGCCCATCTCTTTTGGCACGCCCAGCTTCACGTCCAGCACGTTATCAGACGAGGTGGCGCGGCCATCGCGGCCACCGGTTGCTTTGGCTTTGGCGGTGTAAATCACTTTTTCTAAAGACATCATAACCTCACTATTCGCTATACAATCGCGTGCTATTTATAAGGCACAAGGGAAAACTTCACTCTCAGGATGCCGCCGCAGCGACATCCCTGATGCTCAGGTGGCGCGATTCAGGTTGCCGCGCAGATCGTCCAGCTGCTGTTTCAGCGCCGCCATAGTGTCGGTATCGCAGGCGGTCGCACACTGTACCGCTTCCGGAATGCTGGCGGCTTTTTCCTGCAGCGCGCGTCCCTGGTCGGTCAGCGTGACCACGACCTGGCGCTCATCCTGACGCGAACGCTGGCGGCGCAGCAGACCAGCGCTCTCCAGTCGTTTCAGCAGTGGCGTCAGGGTGGCCGAATCGAGAAACAGCTTTTCGCCAATCTCCGATACCGTCAGATCATCCTGATGCCACAGCACCAGCATCACCAGATATTGCGGATAGGTGATCTCCAGCGCCGCCAGCAGTTGGCGATAGACTTTATGCATCGCCAGGTTCGCCGAATAGAGCGCGAAACACAGATGCTGATCAAGCTGGAGTGGCGCAGGCTTCACTTTTTTGTCATCTTGATTACTGTTCATGCGACTCAATATAGATAGCGCGCTAGATAATTGCAAGCAACTTTTTCCTGGAGTGTGAAGATGCGTGATTCACTGGAAGAGCAGGCGCGCCGTTATGCCACGCAGGCACATGCCGATGCGGGCCAGCGTCGCAAATACACCGACGAACCCTATATTGTGCATCCGGCTGCCGTCGCGGAGCTGGTGCGCAGCGTAAGCGATGACGAAGCGATGATCGCTGCCGCCTGGCTGCACGACACGGTGGAGGACACCGCCAGTACCTTACAGGATATTGAAGAACACTTCGGGACGCGTGTTGCACACCTGGTGGACATGCTTACCGACAGCGCCCAGCCGCAGGCGAAAAATCGTACCGCCCGTAAGCTGGCACACTTTCGCCATACTGCCGAAGCCTCGCCCGAGGCGCAAACCATCAAGCTGGCCGATATCATCGATAACACCCGTGCCATCGTGCAGTTCGATCCCAATTTTGCCCGGGTTTACCTGGTCGAGAAACAGATTCAGATTCAGCTGTTACAGCAGGGCGATCGGCGTTTGTGGCAGCAGGCGAATCACATCATTGAACAGGGCATCGCGCAGCTGGCAAAACCGCCGTACAGCGTGCCGGAAAGCTGGTTTGTCAAACAGGCGGCGAAATACGGTGGCTTAAGCTGAAAAAAACCCGCCGTGCAGGCGGGTCACAGAGAACCGATAGTCGGCGTTATTCCAGCAGCTGTCGGCCCAGATACGGATTGGCCTGCAGCAGTTTCATCAGTTTGCGAGCCGTGGCGGATGGGCGCGTACGTTGCGCTTCCCAGCTTTTTACTGACGAGACGCTCACCCCCATCACGCGGGCGAATTCATCCACCTGCATGCCGGTCATCTCGCGTAAACGCTGCGGTTCGGGAACGGAAACGGTATTGAGTGCAATTTCTGATACGGGAGTCTGTGCATCACGTGTCAAAACAATTTGCTCAAGACTGCTGAGTAATTCGACCATTGGATCTTTTATTTCCATAGAGAACTCCTTAAAACTCACTATGAAGCACGTGAAAGTAGAGAGGTAAGCGCCACCAGGCGCTGAAACCGGCCTTATCAGGCTGTATCCCGAAACAGTTTTCCCTTATCAGGGCGAAAATAGTGTTTTAATGAAACCGTTACGGGACACAGCCTGTTGCACACTGCGAAAAGATGTCAGAGCAATGCAACATTGAACCGGGTCTCTAAGTATGGGTCAGATCCCCGGCTTTGCTGCCTGTTTCCTGATTATTTTTTCTTCTTTCTTATACTGCAAACGGATCGATCACCATAAGTAACTGACCCGCCTGCACTTGCTGCCCGGCCTGGCGTTGCAGACTGTGGATTTTGCCACTGACCGGCGCCACGATCGGGATTTCCATCTTCATGGATTCGAGAATGCCTACCGTGGCACCCGCGGTTACGTCACTGCCTTCCTCCACCAGCCATTGCCACACGCTGCCCGCCACCTGGCTCTCGACGCTGTGGCAGCCCGCCGGCACCACCACTTCCTCGCTGCTCTGCGCCTGCAGCTGGCTGTCGAAGGTGAACTGACCATCGGCGCGCCAGCGCGCCAGCTCGGCGTCAAACGCCTGCTGACGCTGCTGCTGGAATGCGTCGATCTCCGTCGCCTGGGCAGTCAGCAGTGCCTGATAGTCGGCGAGGCGAAATTCCCCGGCTTCCACGCGCAGCGGATAATCGCCCCACGGGAAACGTTCGCGGATTTGCAGCAGTTCGTCGGCACTGACCGGATAAAAACGGATTTGGTCGAAGAAACGCAGCAGCCACGGCTGGGTAAAGGCGCTGGTGCGGCGATCGCGATTCCACATCTGCAGCGTGCGTCCGACGAACTGATAGCCGCCCGGCCCTTCCATGCCATAAACACACAGATACGCGCCGCCGATGCCCACCGAGTTTTCCGCTGTCCAGGTGCGCGCCGGATTGTATTTGGTGGTCACCAGGCGGTGACGCGGATCGAGTGGCGTCGCCACCGGTGCGCCGAGATAGACATCGCCCAGCCCCATCACCAGATACGAGGCGCTGAACACAATCTGTTTCACCGCTTCCACGCTATCGAGCCCGTTGATGCGCCGGATAAACTCAATGTTGCTCGGGCACCAGGGCGCATTCGGACGCACCGACTGGCTATAGCGTGTTACGGCTTCACGGCAGGCGGCATCATCCCAGCTGAGCGGCAGCCACACAGTGCGCGATGGCACAGCCGCGTCGGCGAGGTCGCCCAGCAGATTATCAGCGTGCAAAATTTGCGCCAACAGCTCACTTCTTGCGCACTGCTGCGCATCATAATGCACCTGTAACGAGCGGATGCCGGGCGTCAGCTCCAGCTGACCCGCCAGCGGATGCGCCTCCAGCCACTGCATCAGGGCGTGAACGCGGAAACGCAGCGCAATGTCCAGCGTCAGCGCGCCATACTCCACCAGCAGAAAACGGTCACCCGCGGCGCGCACGCACAGTGCAGGCCGCCCGGCGGTTGCTGCATGCTGGTGCAAGATCGGATCGATCAGCGGCAGTGCTGGCGCCACGCGCACCGCTTCCGCTTGCAGATGCGCGATCTCGTGACGCTGCGCCTGCGCCAGACGATCGGCATCAGCAAGGGCGATCGGCACAAAGCGCAGCCGATCGCCCGCTTTCAGCTGACCCAGCTTCCACAGATCGGCGTCGATCACCGTCGCCGGACAGACAAAGCCGCCCAGCGAAGGGCCGTCCGGACCAAGGATCACCGGCATATCACCGGTAAAATCCACCGTGCCAAAGGCATAGGCGTTGTCGTGAATATTGGACGGATGCATGCCCGCCTCGCCGCCATCGCTGCGCGCCCAGTCTGGTTTCGGGCCGATCAGCCGAATCCCGGTGCGGCTGGAGTTGTAGTGCACCTGCCACTCGGCAGCGAAAAATTCCTCGATATCGTCATCGGTAAAAAAGGCGGGTGCGCCGTGCGGACCATAAATAACGCGCAGCTGCCATTCACCGTTAAGCGGCGGCAGCAGCGTCTCAGGCAGGCGCGCCGCCGCAGCCTGACGCGGCGCGGCCAGCTGCAGCACGTCGCCGGCGCGCAGCGCCCGCCCGGCGTGACCGCCAAACTTACCCAGCGTAAAAGTACTGCGGCTGCCCAGATAGCGCGGCGTATCCAGCCCGCCCGCCAGCAGCAGATAGCTGCGGCAGCCGTCGCGCACGTCGCCCAGCGTCAGGATTTGCCCGGCCTGCGCATGCAGCACCTGATGCATCGCCAGCGGCTGGCTGTCGAGGGTGGCTGCCAGCGGCGCGCCGCTCAGCACAAAGCTGCACGCCTGATTAAAGCGCAGCGTCGGACCGCGCAGCGTGATTTCCAGCCCGGCCGCCTGGGCCTCATTACCCAGCAGGCGATTGCCGAGCTGGAAGGCGCGGCTGTCGAACGGCCCGGAAGGCGGTACGCCGACGTGCCAGTAGCCGACGCGGCCCGGCGCATCCTGCACCGTGGTGAGGGTACCGCCGCTGAGGATATCCAGCGTCGGCGGCTGCCACGCCACGCTGCCGAGCGTGGCGGTAATGATGCGCCCCTGTTGCACGTCCGGCAGCGTACAGAGCTGACGCAGCCAGCGCAGGTTGGTCTCGATGCCATACAGCTCACTCTGCGCCAGCGCCGCGATCATGCCGTCGAGCGCGCGCTGGCGATCGGCCGCGTGCACGAGGATCTTCGCCAGCATCGGATCGTAAAACGGTGAAACCTCCATGCCGCTCTCTACGCTGCTGTCGATGCGCAGCGTGGCGTGATCGAGCGCCGTCGGGAACTGCACGTGGCTGAGCAGTCCGGCGCTCGGCTGAAACTGCTTCGCCGGATCCTCAGCGTACAGCCGCACCTGAATAGCATGGCCCTGCGCCACCGGTTGCAGCGTCGCCAGCGGCGGCAGGCGCTGCTGCGCCAGTTCGACCATCCAGCGCACCAGATCCACGCCGTACACCAGTTCAGTGACGCCATGCTCGACCTGCAGGCGGGTATTCACCTCCAGGAACCAGAATTGCTGGCTGACCTCATCGTAGACATACTCCACCGTGCCGGCGCTGCGATAGTTAACCGCGCGCGCCAGCCGTACGGCGGTGGCCTGCAACTGCGCGCGCACCGCATCGCTGAGCCGCGGCGCGGGTGTTTCCTCCAGCACCTTCTGATTACGGCGCTGCGCCGAGCAGTCGCGTTCGCCCAGCGCAATCACGTCGCCCTGGCCATCGCCAAAAATCTGTACTTCGATATGCCGCGCCCGGGCGATAAATTTCTCTAAGAAGACGCCATCGTCGGCGAAGTTGTTACCTGCCAGCCGCTTCACGCGGGTAAAGGCTTCCTCCAGCTCGTCCGCGCTGTTGCAGCGCTGCATCCCAATGCCGCCCCCGCCGGCGGTGCTTTTCAGCATCACCGGATAGCCAATCTGTTGCGCGGCGGCCTGTGCCTGCTGCAGGGAGGTCAGCAGGCCGCTGCCCGGCAGCAGTGGCACCGCGTTCTGCTCAGCCAGTTCGCGCGCGCGATGTTTCAGGCCAAACGCCCGCATCTGCGCCGCATCCGGCCCGAGAAAATGCAGGCCCGCCGCTTCGCAGCGCGTGACGAACTCCGGTTTTTCACTGAGAAAGCCATAGCCCGGATGCAGCGCCTGTGCGCCGCTCTGCGCGGCAATCGCCAGCAGTTTGTCCTGGTTGAGATAGGTGTCGCGCACCTGGCCCTCGCCCAGCGACCAGGCTTCATCGGCCAGCCGCACGTGGCGCGCATGGCGGTCGGCTTCGGCATAGACGGCAATCGCCCGGATATTCATGGCCTGCAGGGTACGGATGATACGCACGGCAATCGCGCCACGGTTGGCAATCAATACGCGATCAATCATGACTGAATACTCTTATTGCGGCAGGTCGTCCTGCACCAGCTGTGACGGCGTAAAACGGGTCGTCCCGTTGCGTCAGAGAATCACCACACGCTGACGGCAATCGGCGTCGGGTTGTAACCGTTACAGGGATTGTTGAGCTGCGGACAGTTGGAGATCAGCACCAGAATGTTCATCTGCGCCACCATCTCAACATACTTACCCGGCGCGGAGATGCCATCGGCAAACGTCAGGCCGCCGTCGTGGGTCACCGGCACATTCATAAAGAAGTTAATGTTGTGCGTGATATCGCGGCGCGTCAGGCCAGACTCCGGATGCGCGGCGACCGCCAGCATCCAGCTGTCGCGGCAGGAGTGCATGTGACGCTTTTCGAGGTCATAACGCACCGTATTACTCTCGCACGAGCAGGCGCCGCCGAGCGTATCGTGACGGCCACAGGTATCGGCGGTGATGGTCAGCATCGGCCGATCAAGATTAGAACGCAGCACGCTGCCGGCCGTGAGAAACACGTTGTGCTGGCCGCGCAGCGTCTCGCTCATGCTGTAGCGCTCGGCGGTATCGTCGGCGTTGAAAAACAGCGTATCCGCCGCCTGATTGCCTTCCAGATCGGTAATGCGCAGCGTTTCTCCGGCGGCAATGCGCTGCAGCCAGTAATCACCGGCGTCGATCTGCTGCTGCAGACGCGCCTGCGCCGGGTTTCGTTCACTCTCTTTGATCATCACACTTCTCCCTGCAGTTGATAGAGGGCGTTATTGCGCAGGCCGCGCTGGTTTTCCGCGCGCTGCAGACAGATTTCCGGCAGCGGCGCGCGCTGCGCATCCAGCGTCAGCTGCAGCGGCTGACGCGGATAATCGCTTGCCGGGCTGAGCGGGTGCGGACAGGTGTGCAGCAGCACCAGCGTGTCCATGGCGAAACGCAGCCGAACCTGCGCGCCGGCTTCGCCCTGCCGCTCCAGCGTTAAGCGCCCGCTGTCATCGGCGCGTACCTGCGCAAACAGATTGAGGCAGGCCGCCATGTCGCGCTGGCCAAGGCCATATTTCGCCAGCTCGACGAGGAAGCTGTCATAGCCGTTTTGATGGCGCAGGTTGCGCGCCTGCTGATAGTCGCTGACTCCATAGCGCGCGGCCGTTTGTGCCGCGTTCAGCGTGCCGCACACGCTCTCGTGCCAGCCGAAACTATCGTGTTCAATGCCGCAGAAAATGCGCCCCATGTCCGAGTAGAGACAGTGGCCGGCGGTGAGCCGGAAAGTGTGCTGGCACTTGAGCGTATCCGGCGCGTTATAGCGCTCCAGCAGGTTTTCCGGGTTATAAAACAGCAGGCTGGCGCTGGCGCCGCCCTCCACATCGGTCAGCGTCAGCGCGCTGCCGCTGCGCATGACAAAAGACCAGTGCGCCCCGGCGGGCAGCAGGGTTTGGTATGGCTGCATCGTGCTCTCCTTTAAGCCACCTGCGTTGCGGACAGCACTTCAGCGGCGGGCTGAGTGCGATCCAGCGGCAGGTCGTAAGTGATAGTGGCGCCCCAGGCTTGCGGCGCGTGCGGATCGTGGCGCACTTTGTCGAACACCAGCAGGCGTGACGCGAGGCTGAAGCCCTCTTTCAGATCGTGGGTGATCATGAAAATGGTCAGCTGATGCTGCTGCCACAGCTGGGTGATCAGCTGATGCATCTCGCTGCGAATACCGGGATCGAGCGCGCCAAAAGGTTCATCCAGCAGCAGAATGCGCGGCTGTTTCATCAGCGCCTGCGCCAGGGCCAGACGCTGCTGCATGCCGCCCGACAGCTGATGCGGATATTTGCTCTGCGCCTGTTCCAGTCCGACCTGCGCCAGCATTGCCTGCGCGCGCTGGCGAATCGCCTGACGTTTGCGTCCCCAGACGCGTCCCAGCCAGCGTGCGCTGCTGAACTCGTCAGCCAGCATCACGTTGCCGAGCACCGTCAGATGCGGAAACACCGAGTAGCGCTGAAACACCACGCCGCGATGGGCATCCGGCTCGTCGGGAATCGGTGCGCCATCCAGCAGCAGCTCGCCTTTGGTCGGCGCTTCGGTGCCGAGCAGCATATTCAGAAACGTGGTTTTGCCGCAGCCGGAGGCGCCGACAATCGCCACGAACTCGCCGCGCTCGACCTCTATATTCAGCCGCTCCAGCACCACCTGATCGCCGTAGTGTTTTTCCAGATTTTTCAGTTGCAGTAAGGGCATCGCGCGCTCCTTATTTGGCGTGATACCACGGCCAGCAGCGTCGGCTGACGAGCCGCAGCAGCAGGTCGAGGGCAAAGGCCAGCAGGGTGATCCACGCCACGTACGGCAGAATCACATCCATGGCCAGATAGCGGCGCATCAGGAAGATGCGGTAACCGAGGCCTTCCGTGGCCGCAATCGCTTCGGCAGCAATCAGGAACAGCCACGCCGAACAGAGCGACAGCCGCACCGCATCGCACAGACGCGGCATCAGCTGCGGCAGAATCACCCGCCATAGAATCTGAGCGCTATGCGCACCCAGCGTCTGCGCTTTGACCAGCTGCTCCTGCGGGATTTTCTGCACCTGCAGCTGCAGATCGCGGGCGATCAGCGGCGTGATGCCGATAACGATCAGCACCACTTTGGAGACTTCGCCAAGGCCAAAGCAGATAAACAAAATGGGCAGAATCGCCAGCGGCGGCACCAGCGCAAACAGCGTCACCAGCGGCGCCAGCACCGCGCGCACCACCGGTAGCGCGCCGGTGAACAGGCCAATTGCCAGTGCCAGCAGCGCGCTGATAGCGACACCACTCAGCAAACGCAGCAGGCTGGCGGCGGTATCGCTCCACAGCAGATACTCGCCGGTGCGCGGGCTGGGCTGAAACGCCATCCGGCTGATGGCCTCGCCCATGGCGTTGAATCCCGGCAGCAGCTTGTCTGCCGCGTTCAGGCTGAGACGCGCATCCGACGCGAACAGATAGACCAGCAGCACCGCCAGCAGCGGCAGAATGCCAAGCAGCAGGCGGCCGAGCGGCAGCGGTTGGTAGTTAATCAATTTACGCATCGGCAGCGCCTCGCTTACAGCTGACCGGCGGCGGCCAGTTTGGTGAAGGTGTCGGTAAAGCGCAGTTTGATGTTGCCGGCATCGCCCCAGTTACCGGCCGGGGTAGCGACCCCTACCGCATCGGCCCCCGGCGCGCCTTCACCCAGCAGGCCGTGTTTAAAGGAGAATTCAGCCACCAGCTGCATGGTGGCTTTCAGCTGCGGGCTGTCGACAAAATCCAGCGTGGTTTTGGCATCGCTGAACAGGTGTGTCGCGGCAAGCTGCTGATCAAAACCGGCCAGATCGGTACCGGATGCCTGCGCCATCTGCGTGCGCGCCGCTTTGGCACTGTCGCTCTGCCCGGCCATGCTGTGCAGCGTCTCGTACCAGGCACCGGTAAGCGCTTTGCCGAGCTGAGGATATTTGTTGAGCGTGGCGGTGTTAACTACCAGCAGGTCGAGGATTTCGCCCGGGATCTGCGCCGAGGAGAACACCAGATGGCTGTCCGGCTGCTTCTCTGCTTCCGCCAGCAGCGGATTCCACGTGACGATGGCGTTAACGTCAGCAGTGCCAAACGCCGCCACCAGATCGGCATCGGCGGTGTTAACCACCCTGACATCTTTCTCGCTCATGCCGGATTTCTCCAGCGCGCGCGCCAGCAGATAGTGTGAGACCGACAGTTCGACGAGGTTGATGGGTTTGCCTTTCAGCGCGCTGACGCTGTCCGCGCCTTTAAGCAGAATGCCGTCGTTACCGTTGGAGTAGTCGCCGACAATCAGCGCGGTGCTGTCGACGCCGCCGGTCGCCGGAATGGTCAGCGCATCCATATTGGTCATGGTGCAGCCGTCAAATCCACCTGCGGTGTACTGATTGACCGACTCGATATAGTCATTAACCTGCACAAACTGAATATCGATGCCGTACTTATCGGCCCACTTTTTCACGATGCCGCTTTGCTGGGCGTAATCCCACGGCATCCAGCCAGCGTAGATGGACCAGCAAAGCTTAAAGGAAGGTTTAGCGGCGGCCAGCGACGGAACGCTGAACAGGGCGACGCTGCAAATCAGCAGCAGGCGCAGACAGGCTTTAATCATGATGATTCCTCTGGCGTTAACGGACGAAAATCAGGCAGGAGGCGGCGAGCAACGTTCTCGCTTTCCTCCCGGGCTTTTTTCCCGCCGTGTAACCGTCAGAGGACGGTCGGTCACTCTCGGACCAGCATCTCGCGATCGGAACCCTAGTGACCCATTGCAAATTGTGTGGCGACGTCGGTTGCCCGCGATCGCTCCTGCATCTGCCAGAAAGCAGGCAATATCAATGCCAGGTTGCTATCAGCCTGAATTACATGCGTTATTGCACAGCGCTGCGCTCGCAGGCAGGCTGCGCTGCACAGTTGTGCAGCAGGCACGCACCAGCGTGAAGCACTGCAGACCAGCCGTTGTACAGCCGGGGCCATTGCACTATTCTTTAGGACCTTTCCCAGCGAATCGAATTTAGCCATCGTCACAACAGGAGTTGAATTATGGCGTCAGGAATTTCCCGCATCTGGATGCGTAGCGGCATGCTGCTGACCGGCGTGCTACTTGTGCTGCAGCTTACCGCCTGCGGCGATAAAGAGGGCGATCAGCGCAAAGCCTTTACTGATTTTCTGCAAAACACCGTGATGCGCAGCGGTGAACATCTGCCCAGCCTGAGCGAAAACCAGAAGCAAACCTTCGGTAATTACGCCAGTGATTACGCCATCCTGTATGGCTTCTCGCAGCAGGTGAATCAGGCGGTGGATCAGGGCATGCGCCCGGTGGTTGATGAGCTGGCGGCTATTCGCGTGCCGCAGGATTACCTGACACGCCGCGACAGCCTGCGCCAGGCGAGCGGCAATCTGAGCGTGCTGACGCAGCAGATTCAGAGCGCCAAAATGCAGGCCGACAGCAGCAAAGCCACGCTGAAGCAGCCGGACGATCTGAAGAAAGTGTACGACAGCGTGTACGCCAAAGTGGTGACGCAGCCAGCCAGCACGCTGATTCCGCTGCTGCCGCAGCTGCAGGCGCTGAGCCAGTCGGCAGTTCAGGCCGGCGATTATCTGCAGTCGCAGGGCGCGCGCGTCAGTTTCAATGACGGCGGCGTTCAGTTCCCGACCCAGGAGCAGGCCACGCAGTACAACACGCTGATGAGCAATCTCGCCAGCAACACGCAGGCGCTGACCCAGGCACAAAATGCCGTACAGGGCGGTTTGCAGTAAGCCGTTCAGCGGGCAGTTCTCCCCTGCCCGCTTTTTCAGATTTTCGTCACTTCCTTACATCGGCTTTTTCTGTCAGCACAGAGTGTGATCTGGCGCATTTTCAACCAAAAATAGTTTGTGATCTCAATCACATTTGTGAAACAAACCGGCCCAGGTGAAAGGTGATTTTTGTCACATTTCTACCGCTGTTGCGCGCATTTTTTCGCCAGCGTTGCTTTCTTACAGAGTATTTTTGTGATCAAAGTCACCTTTAATCCCCCTGCCCACCCCAACTTAACGTGATATGCATCACACTTTTTCCTGACGCTACGCAGTGTAATCAACTAGTGCTAGAGTCCGCGTGCATACAGTAATGCCACGGCCCCCGCCGTAACGTCTTAACAAAAACAAACGCGCTCTCTTATTGCAGCGCGTCTCAATAAGGGGTGGGTTTATGTCCTCATCAGTCAAGGTCAAGGTTCAGAGCTTTGGTCGCTTTCTGAGTAATATGGTGATGCCAAACATCGGTGCGTTTATCGCCTGGGGTATCATCACAGCACTGTTCATTCCAACCGGATGGATTCCTAACGAAACGCTGGCCAAACTGGTCGGCCCGATGATTACCTACCTGCTGCCGTTGCTCATCGGCTTCACCGGTGGTCGTCTGGTGGGTGGCGATCGCGGCGGCGTGGTCGGTGCCATCACCACCATGGGCGTGATCGTCGGTGCCGATATGCCGATGTTCCTTGGCTCGATGATTGCCGGTCCGCTGGGCGGCTGGGCGATTAAGTCGTTTGACCGCGCGGTTGACGGCAAAATCAAAAGCGGCTTCGAGATGCTGGTCAACAACTTCTCGGCCGGTATTATCGGTATGCTGCTGGCGCTGCTGGCCTTCCTCGCTATCGGTCCGCTGGTAGAAGGTCTGTCACACATTCTCGCCGCCGGCGTAAACCTGATGGTGCAGAACAACCTGCTGCCGCTGACCTCAATCTTTGTTGAACCGGCGAAAATCCTGTTCCTCAATAATGCCATCAACCACGGTATCTTCTCGCCGCTGGGTATCCAGCAGGCCAGCGAAGCGGGCAAATCGATCTTCTTCCTGATTGAAGCGAACCCGGGTCCGGGTATGGGCGTGCTGGTTGCTTATATGATCTTCGGCCGCGGCAGCGCCAAGCAGTCTGCGGGCGGCGCAGCGATCATCCACTTCCTTGGCGGTATCCACGAAATCTACTTCCCGTACGTGCTGATGGCGCCGCGCCTGCTGCTGGCAGTAATCCTCGGCGGTATGACCGGCGTGTTCACCCTGACGCTGCTGAACGGCGGTCTGGTATCACCGGCCTCACCAGGTTCGATTCTGGCCGTACTGGCGATGACGCCAAAAGGCGCTTACTTCGCTAACATCGCGGCTATCGTTGCGGCTTTCGCCGTCTCCTTCGTGGTCTCCTCGATTCTGCTGAAAACCAGCAAAGTAAAAGAAGAAGACGACATCGAAGCGGCGACCCAGCGCATGAAAGACATGAAAGCGCAGTCAAAAGGCCAGGCCGTTGCCGGTTCACCGGTGGTAGCCGATGCCAGCAGCGTTGACGTCAGCCACGTGCGCAAAATCATCGTCGCCTGTGATGCCGGTATGGGCTCCAGCGCGATGGGTGCAGGCGTGCTGCGCAAGAAGGTGCAGGATGCGGGCCTGAGCAATATCTCTGTGACCAACAGCGCGATTAACTCGCTGCCGGGCGATGTCGATCTGGTGATTACTCACCGCGATCTGACCGAACGTGCGATGCGTCAGGCGCCACAGGCGCAGCACATCTCGCTGAACAACTTCCTCGACAGCGCGCTGTACACCAACCTGACTGAGCGTCTGGTGGCGGCGAACCGCAGCGAAGCCCACCGTGAAACGGTACAGACCGCGCTGGCAGACAGCTATGACGACGGCAGCGCGCACCTGTTCAAACTGGGCGCTGACAACGTGTTCCTCGGCCTGAGCGCCAGCAATAAAGAGCAGGCGATTCGCTTCGCCGGCGAGCAGCTGGTGAAAGGTGGCTACGTGCAGCCGGAATACGTTGAAGCGATGCTGGCGCGCGAGCAGCTGACGCCAACCTACCTCGGTGAATCCATCGCTGTGCCGCACGGCACCGTCGAAGCCAAAGACCGCGTGCTGAAAACCGGCGTGGTATTCTGCCAGTATCCGGCCGGCGTGCAGTTTGGCGATGAGCCGGACGAAGTCGCGCGACTGGTGATTGGTATTGCCGCACGCAATAACGAACACATTCAGGTGATCACCAGCCTGACCAATGCGCTCGACGACGACAGCGTAATCGAGAAGCTGGCGAACACCACCAGCGTGCAGGATGTGCTGGATCTGCTGTCTGGCAGCACTGCCAACGCGTAATTCGCGGTTTTAACTTCCCTGGGGCGGGCAAGCCCGTCCCCACTTTCCGGGGCGGACATGCCCGCCCCTTCGTCATTTGATATGGGTCAAATTTATGAAAGCGTTACATTTTGGAGCAGGTAACATCGGCCGTGGATTTATTGGTAAGCTGCTGGCGGATGCCGGTATCGAACTGGTGTTTGCTGATGTGAATCAGGTGGTGCTTGATGCCCTTAACGCCCGTCATGAGTATCCGGTTCACGTGGTGGGCGAGCAGGCGCAGGTCGAAATCGTTACCGGCGTCAGCGCGGTGAACAGCACCAGCGACGACATCGTCACGCTGATCGCTGAGGTTGATATCGTTACCACGGCGGTTGGTCCGCAGATCCTTGAGCGCATCGCGGGCAGCGTGGCGCAGGGTCTGGCCAAACGCAGTGACAACGGTAATGTCCGTCCGCTGAATATCATCGCCTGTGAAAACATGGTGCGCGGCACCAGCCAGCTGAAGCAGCACGTACTGAAGGCGCTGCCGCAGCAGTATCATGCGTGGGTTGAAGAGCATGTTGGCTTTGTCGATTCGGCAGTTGACCGCATCGTGCCGCCATCTGAAGCCGGCAGCACCGATCCGCTGGAAGTTACCGTAGAAACCTTCAGCGAGTGGATTGTCGACAAAACCCAGTTTAAAGGCGCGCTGCCGGACATTCCTGGCATGGAGCTGACCGATAACCTGATGGCGTTCGTCGAGCGCAAGCTGTTTACCCTCAACACCGGTCACGCCATTACCGCTTATCTCGGCCAGCTCGCCGGTCACGCCACCATTCGCGAAGCCATTCTCGACCAGAAAGTACGTGCCGTGGTGCAGGGCGCGATGCAGGAGAGCGGCGCGGTGCTGATCAAGCGTTATGGTTTCGATGCGGAGAAACATGCCGCGTATATCCAGAAAATCCTGACGCGTTTCGAAAACCCGTACCTGAAAGATGACGTCGAGCGCGTCGGCCGTCAGCCGCTGCGCAAGCTGAGTGCCGGCGATCGCCTGATCAAGCCGACGCTGGGCACGCTGGAGTATCAGCTGCCGCACGCCAGCCTGGTGCAGGGTATTGCTGCCGCGATGCACTATCGCAGCGAAGCCGATCCGCAGGCGCAGGAGCTGGCGTCACTGATCGCGCAGAAAGGCCCACAGGCGGCGCTGGCGGAGATTTCTGGCCTCGATGCCAATAGCGAAGTGGTGAGCTCAGTGGTGAGCGCTTACCACGCTATGGCATAATGCGCGCCCTTTAGTGGTCAATTCGGGCACGGCAGCCGCGTGCCCGTCGACGGTAGCTGAATGATGCAGGCAATAATGGAAGAGAAGCAGGCTTTTGAAAACCGGGTGCTTGAGCGGCTGAACGCCGGTCGTTCGGTGAGAAGCTTCCTGATCGCCGCTGTCGAACTGCTGGCGGAAGCAGTCAATCTGCTGGTGCTGCAGGTCTTTCGCAAAGACGACTACGCGGTGAAATATGCGGTGGAACCGCTGCTGCTGGGCGACGGCCCGCTGGGCGAGCTGTCGGTACGCCTGAAGCTCATCTACGGCCTGGGGGTGATCAATCGCCACGAATACGAAGACTGCGAGCTGCTGCTGGCGCTGCGTGAGGAGCTGAATCACGACACCAGCGACTACCGCTTTACCGACGATGAAATACTCGGCCCGTTCGGCGAACTGCACTGCGTGCTGGCCTGGCCGCCGCAACCCGATTTCACCCGCGACGACGCCGCGCTGCGCGCCATGCAGCAGCAGCGCTACCTGCAGATGGTGCGCTCCACCATGGTGCTGTCGCTGACCGAGCTGATTTCCCGTATCTCGCACAAACAGGCCTTCAAGAAGCCCGCCGTGTAACGCTTCCCCTGCGGCGCTGTTGCCACGCGCCGCTGTTCTCTCCGCCGCAGACAAATTATTACGCAGGATATTGATGCAGCGCTTTTTTTGGCGGTTGATGATTTTGCCAACAATCGTCAGATAGCGATATACTTACCGCTCCTGTGGCAAACAGACGACATCCCTATGAAATACGATACATCTGAACTCTGCGACATCTACCATGAAGAAGTGAACGTTGTTGAACCGCTTTTTTCGAACTTTGGTGGGCGCACCTCATTCGGTGGTCAAATTACCACAGTGAAATGTTTCGAAGACAACGGCCTGCTGTATGACCTGCTCGAAGAGAACGGTCGCGGTCGCGTGCTGCTGGTCGATGGCGGCGGCTCAGTGCGGCGCGCGCTGGTTGACGCACAGTTAGCAAGACTGGCGGCGCAAAACGAGTGGGAAGGCATCGTGGTGTACGGCTCGGTTCGCCAGGTCGATGAGCTGGAAGAGCTGGAGATCGGCATTCAGGCGATTGCGGCCATTCCGGCTGGCGCCGCAGGCGAAGGCATCGGCGAGAGCGACGTGCGGGTTAACTTCGGCGGCGTCACCTTCTTCTCCGGCGATCATCTCTACGCCGACAACACCGGCATGATCCTGTCTGAAGACGCACTCGATATCGAGTAAGCGACAAACAAAAACGGGTGCCGCGGCACCCGTTGGTTTAAGCGCTGAGGCTTAAACTTCTTCCATTTTTCCCAGCAGTGCACGCAGGCGCTCCTGCCATACATGCTGCTCTTCTTTCAGGTGCTGATTTTCACGCGCCAGCGCTTCGTGATTGCCGGATGCCTGGCTCATTTCGTTTTTCAGGTTATTGTTCTGCTCTTTCAGCTCTTCAATTTCCATCTGCAGCAGGGTGATGGTATCAATCGCCTGCTGTACTTTCGCTTCCAGTTTCTCGAATACTTCAAATGACATCTTTCTGACCTCTCCTAAATCGTGCAAGGCGTTGATAGACCGGGCGTGCCTTAAAATAGTGCGTCCAGCCACGATGTCCCGATTGTATGTAGCCACACCCGGCAAGTCCAGCAGCACAAGGCCTGCGAGGGAAGTCTGTAACACTTTTCAGTTTATACCTGGAAAACGCGCAACTTCGCGCATTTTGCGCGCGGTCACACGCGCAGGGTGCAGCGCAGCGGGGGTTTTTGGCCCTAAACACAGACAAAAGACGCGAAAACGCGCATTTTTATGACGCGGCACACAAAATTCGATTTCGCTATTTCTCGTTTATGCTCGTTAACGATAAATTCACATCAACCCTACATTAGAGCTGGGCGACTCAAGGATTGAGAACAAAAACTGATAAAATTTAACCTCGCTTCAGGAATTCCATTATGAGTCAGACAACGAACACACTCAAAGGTCAGTGCATCGCCGAGTTTCTCGGTACCGGTTTGATCATCTTTTTTGGTGCCGGCTGTGTGGCGGCGCTGAAGCTGGCCGGTGCCGCATTCGGCCAGTGGGAAATTTGTATCATCTGGGGTCTTGCTGTCTCCATGGCGGTTTATCTGAGCGCAGGCGTATCCGGCGCTCACCTCAATCCGGCAGTCACGGTTGCCCTGTGCCTATTCGCCAACTTCGAAGGCCGCAAAGTTTTACCTTATATTGTGTCGCAAATCGCTGGCGCGTTCTGTGCGGCGGCGCTGGTCTACGGTCTTTACTACAATCTGTTCTTTGATTACGAAGCCAGCCACCAGATGGTACGCGGCAGCGTGCAGAGCCTCGATCTGGCCGGTATCTTCTCCACCTATCCGAACCCGCACATCACCGTGGCGCAGGCGTTCCTGGTGGAAATGGTAATTACCGCCGTGCTGATGGCGGTGATCATGGCGCTGACCGACGACGGCAACGGCGTACCGCGTGGCCCGCTGGCGCCGCTGCTGATTGGTCTGCTGGTGGCGGTGATTGGCGGTTCCATGGGTCCGCTGACCGGCTTCGCCCTGAACCCGGCGCGTGACTTCGGTCCGAAGCTGTTCGCCTTCTTCGCGGGCTGGGGTAACGTGGCGTTCACCGGTGGTAAAGATATTCCTTACTTCCTGGTGCCAATTTTTGGCCCGCTGGTCGGAGCCTGCCTCGGTGCCTTCGGTTACCGTGCGCTGATTGGCCGTAACCTGCCGGGCAACCTTGCAGAAACCAGTAAAACAGAAAAACCGGTTGCGCGCGCTGAGCAGCGTAAAGCGTAAGTTTCATCGTTAATCATCAGGAAACCATAATGACTACGACTGATAAAAAATATATTGTCGCGCTCGATCAGGGCACAACCAGCTCACGTGCCGTGGTGCTCGATCATGACGCCAACATCGTCGCCGTCTCACAGCGCGAATTCACCCAGATCTACCCGAAAGCCGGCTGGGTTGAACACGATCCGATGGACATCTGGGCCTCACAGAGCTCCACGCTGGTGGAAGTGCTGGCACACGCTGATATCCGTTCTGACCAGATCGCCGCCATCGGTATCACCAACCAGCGTGAAACCGCGATTGTCTGGGACAAAGAGACCGGCAAACCAATTTACAACGCCATCGTCTGGCAGGATCCACGCACCGCCGACTACTGTAACAAGCTGAAGAAAGAGGGTCTGGAAGAGTACATCCAGCACACCACCGGCCTGGTGATTAACCCGTACTTCTCCGGCACCAAGGTGAAGTGGATTCTCGACCATGTGGAAGGCGCGCGCGAGCGGGCAAAACGCGGCGAACTGCTGTTCGGCACCGTCGACACCTGGCTGGTGTGGAAAATGACCCAGGGCCGCGTGCACATCACCGATCACACCAACGCATCGCGTACCATGATGTACAACATCCACAAGCTGGAGTGGGATGCGCGCATGCTGGAGATTCTGGATATTCCGCGTGAAATGCTGCCGGAAGTGAAAGGATCGTCCGAAATCTACGGCCAGACCAACATTGGTGGTAAGGGCGGCACGCGTATTCCTATCGCCGGTATCGCCGGTGACCAGCAGGCTGCGCTGTATGGCCAGCTGTGTGTGCAGCCTGGCATGGCGAAAAACACCTACGGCACCGGCTGCTTTATGCTGATGAACACCGGTACCGAAGCGGTTACCTCAACTCACGGTCTGCTGACCACCATCGCCTGCGGTCCACGCGGCGAGGTGAACTACGCGCTGGAAGGTGCCGTGTTCATCGGTGGTGCGTCAATTCAGTGGCTGCGCGATGAGATGAAGCTGATCAGCGATGCGGGCGACTCCGAATACTTCGCGATGAAAGTCAAAGACACCAACGGCGTGTACATGGTGCCGGCCTTTACCGGTCTCGGCGCACCGTACTGGGACCCGTATGCGCGCGGCGCAATCTTCGGTCTGACCCGTGGTGCCAACGCCAACCACATCATTCGCGCCACGCTGGAGTCCATTGCTTACCAGACGCGTGATGTGCTGGAAGCGATGCAGAACGATGCCGATACCCGCCTGCAGTCGCTGCGCGTGGATGGCGGTGCGGTGGCCAACAACTTCCTGATGCAGTTCCAGTCCGATATTCTCGGCACGCGCGTGGAGCGTCCGGAAGTGCGCGAAGTGACCGCGCTGGGTGCGGCTTACCTCGCCGGTCTGGCAGTCGGTTTCTGGAACGATCTGGAAGAAGTTCGTGCTAAAGCCGTGGTGGAACGCGAGTTCCGTCCAAGCATTGAAACCACCGAACGCAACGTACGCTATGCCGGCTGGAAAAAAGCCGTGGCGCGTGCCAAAGCGTGGGAAGAAGAAGAGTAACACTGTGCTGACCCGCGGTGCCCTGCCGCGGGTTTTTCCCGTCCCCCTGCCCCGCTGTGCTACACTGCCCGCCTGTTTTTTGTCAGGTGCAGACCATGAAACGAGAACTCGCGATTGAATTTTCCCGTGTGACCGAAGCCGCTGCGTTAGCGGGCTATCACTGGTTAGGACGCGGCGATAAGAATGCCGCTGACGGCGCCGCCGTCAACGCCATGCGCATTATGCTCAACACCATCAATATCGACGGCCAGATCGTGATTGGCGAGGGCGAAATCGACGAAGCACCGATGCTTTACATTGGTGAAAAAGTCGGTACCGGCCACGGCGATGCGGTGGACATTGCAGTTGATCCTATCGAAGGCACGCGTATGACTGCGATGGGCCAGGCCAACGCGCTGGCGGTGCTGGCGGTGGGCGATAAAGGCAGCTTCCTGCACGCACCTGATATGTATATGGAAAAGCTGATTGTCGGTCCGGGCGCGCGCGGCGCTATCGATCTCAACCTGCCGCTCGCCACCAATCTGCAGGCGATTGCGCAGGCGCTCAATAAACCGCTCAGCCAGCTGACGGTGTCGATTCTCGCCAAACCGCGCCACGATGCGGTCATCGCGCAGCTGCAGCAGCTGGGCGTGCGCGTGTTTGCTTTTCCGGACGGCGATGTGGCGGCCTCCATTCTTACCTGCATGCCGGACAGCGAAGTGGACGTGCTGTATGGCATCGGCGGTGCGCCAGAAGGCGTGGTATCGGCGGCGGTGATCCGCGCCATGGATGGCGACATGCAGGCGCGCCTGCTGGCTCGTCATCAGGTCAAAGGGGATTCGGCCGAAAACCGCCGTCTGGGTGAGCAGGAGCTGGCGCGCTGTGCCGAAATGGGTATCAACGCCGGGGAAGTGCTGACGCTGCAACAGATGGCGCGTAACGATAACGTGATTTTCGCGGCGACCGGCATCACCACGGGCGATCTGCTAAAAGGCATCACGCGCCAGGGCAATATCGCCACCAGCGAAACGCTGCTGGTGCGCGGTAAATCGCGCACCATTCGCCGCATTCAGTCGATCCACTATCTGGACCGCAAAGACGCGGCGCTGCACCCTTTTATCCTGTAACCGTCTGTTTGCCGCTCTCCGGATGACGCGAGAGCGGCCACCAGCACAGCAGCATCACCAGCGACGTCACAAACATCAGCATACCGAGGCTCGACTGATCGTGCTGCGGCAGCAGCGCTGAGAGCCACGCCACCACGCCGGAACCCAGATTCTGCAGCCCCCCAATCAGCGCACCGGCGCTGCCGGCCAGCCACGCGTAGGGCTCCATCGCGCCAGAAGTTGCCAGCGGAAACAGCATGCCTGCGCCGAAGAAAAACAGCGCGGCCGGTACCAGCAGCGTCCAGATATTCATCACGCCAAACCACGCCGGCAGCCACATCAGCAGGCCCGCCAGCAGGCAGCTGTTCACGCCGTACCACATCAGCGTATGCCAGGATTTCTGCTCGCGGCCGGCAAACCAGGCACCAAAAAAGGCCGCCGGAATCGGCAGGATGAACAAAATACTCACCGTCAGCCCGTCCAGCCCCAGCACGCCCGCCATCAGTACGCCACAGCTGGCCTCAAATACCGCAATGCCCGCCAGCGCGCCGATCAGCAGTAGCAGATAACGCACAAAGTTGCCGTCGCTGAGCAGCGTGATGTAGCGGCGCAGAAACGGTGTCGCGGGCGCATCCACCGGACGGGTCTCCGGGAGCCAGCGGGCCATTGCCGCCGTTACGCCAACACACAGCAGCAGCAGGAAAGCAAAGCAGGCGTGCCAGCCAAACAGATGGGTCAGCAGCGCGCCGATTACCGGCGCCAGCAGCGGGCTGACCAGAATGCCCATGTTGAGCAGGCTGTTGGCCTGGCGCAGCGCAATGCCGGAGTAAAGATCGCGCGGCATGGTGCGCGCCATCACGCCAGCCACGCCGGTACCCAGTCCCTGCACCGCACTGCCCAGCACCAGCACACTCAGCGACGGCGCAAACAGGGCGATCAGCGCGCCCGCCGCGAAGATCGACATTCCCGAGAGGATCACCGGACGCCGGCCAATACTGTCCGACAGCGGCCCGTAGATCAGCTGCGATCCGCCGTAGGTCATCAGATAGGCCGCCATCACCTGCTGCATGGCGCCGCTGCGCACGTTAAGCGCCTCTGCCATGTTCGCCATGGCGGGCACATAGATGGTCTGCGCCATCTGTCCCACCGCCACCAGCACAATCAGCATGAACAGCATGAAGCGGTTTTGCGTATTACTCATCATCATGGAACAAAATGTCTGCCTGAGAAACAAAGTAATGACAGCACTAAACAGGGCTGCCGGAGAGTTATGGCGGCAAAAATATCAGGAATTGCGCACAAAGCGAGAGGCGGGCGTAAAGCGATAGCTCAGACACCGTCAAGCTTCTGTACCAGGCTGTAACGTGGCCGCTACAGTTGCTGATGTGTGCGGACGATTTGTCGCAGAGAGCCCTTTGCCCGCTGCGGGGCTGGAAATCTGGTGCCGGGCTGACGAAGATAGAAAGAGACCAATTATCAATCATCAGGAGCGAACATGGCAGAGTGGGTCAATGCAGAAGTTAAAGAAGTGAAAAACTGGACCGATGCACTGTTCAGACTGCGCGTCACGGCGCCCATCGACCCTTTTACCGCCGGCCAGTTTGCCAAGCTGGCGCTGGAAGTCGACGGCGAGCGCGTGCAGCGCGCCTACTCCTACGTTAATGCGCCGCAGGATCCGCTGCTGGAGTTCTATCTGGTAACGGTGCCGGAAGGGAAGCTCAGCCCGCGTTTGCAGGCGCTGCAGCCCGGCGATCAGGTGATGGTGACCAAAGAGGCGGCCGGTTTCTTTGTGCTGGATGAGATCCCCGACTGCCAGACGCTGTGGATGCTGGCGACCGGCACGGCGATCGGCCCGTATCTGTCGATTTTGCAACAGGGCGAAGGGCTGGAGCGCTTCGACAACATTGTGCTGGTACACGCTGCGCGCTATGCCGCCGACCTGAGTTTTCTGCCGCTGATGCAGCAACTGCAGCAGCGTTATCAGGGCAAGCTGCACATTCAGACGGTGGTCAGCCGCGAGCAGATGCCCGGTTCACTGCATGGCCGCGTACCGCAGCTGATCGAGAGCGGAGAACTGGAAAACGCCGTGGGCCTGCCGATGCTCGCCGACACCAGCCACGTGATGCTGTGCGGTAACCCGCAGATGGTGCGCGATACCCAGCAATTGCTGAAAGAGACCCGCGATATGCGCAAGCATTTCAAACGTAAACCCGGTCACATGACCAGCGAGCATTACTGGTAATCGCGCTGGCAGCAAAATGTCAGATTTTTCCCGGCGCGGGTTTTGACTTTCAGCGGTAAAAACCGTTCTAATCGTGGGCTAAGTGAATGATTTAGGGCCGAAGCAATGAAGAATCTGCCAGTCGCGCTGCTGCTCAGCGTCGCACTGACATTTCCCGCCTGGGCGGAGGACGCGCCCGCGCAGGATCGCAACGATCACCTGCCTGCGGCGCCGTATCTGCTGGCGGGTGCGCCCACCTTTGATATGACCATCGCGCAGTTCCGCGAAAAGTATAACGCCGCCAATCCTGACCTCCCGCTGCAGGAGTATCGCGCCATCGACAACCGCGATGACAAGAGCCACCTGACACGTGCCGCCAGTAAAATCAGCGAAACGCTGTATGCCTCTACCGCGCTGGAACAGGGCACCGGCAAGATTAAAACGCTGCAGATTACCTGGCTGCCGGTGCCGGGCCCGGATATGAAA
This sequence comes from Pantoea sp. B270, assembly GCF_018726825.1. Classification (NCBI taxonomy): domain Bacteria; kingdom Pseudomonadati; phylum Pseudomonadota; class Gammaproteobacteria; order Enterobacterales; family Erwiniaceae; genus Pantoea; species Pantoea sp. B270. Next base: position 2,704,970 of record NZ_JAHCSX010000001.1, on the reverse strand, counting down.
GCGGCACAGACACGCGCCATGGATTACATGACTGCGCTACTGCGCTTTTTTGTGCCCGGTTTGTCAGCGGATGAGGGACACAAGAAGCTCGACGGCCTGCTCAGCGCCGGCAAGGGTGCACGCTATTTTTCCCGCACCGAAGGTGCACTGCGCTTCGTGGTCGCAGACAACGGCGACAAGGGACTGACCTTCGCCGTTGAGCCCATCAAACTGGCGCTCGCTAGCCCCTGATCTCCCCGGCAAAAATGACGAAAAGCAAAGCCAGCGCCCCATTTGATCTCTATACTGTCTGGCAGACATCGCTGCCCCGATGGCAGCGCTATTTCATGAATCGCGTTATGCGGAGGAAAGAATGCGACATCCACTGGTTATGGGTAACTGGAAACTGAATGGCAGCAAGCACATGGCGGGCGAGCTGATTGAAGGCCTGCGCAAAGAGCTGTCAGGTGTGGAAGGCTGCGGTGTGGCGATTGCTCCGCCGGCGATCTATCTGGATCAGGCCAAGCACGCCATTTCCGGCAGCCACATTGCGCTGGGTGCGCAGAACGTTGACGTGAACCTGTCTGGCGCTTTCACCGGTGAAACCTCTGCCGAGATGCTGAAAGACATCGGCGCGAAATACATCATCATCGGCCACTCTGAGCGCCGCACCTACCATAAAGAGAGCGACGAGTTCATCGCGAAGAAATTCGCCGTGCTGAAGGCCGCAGGCCTGGTGCCAGTGCTGTGCATCGGTGAGACCGAAGCCGAGAACGAAGCCGGCAAAACTGAAGAAGTGTGCGCACGTCAGATCGACGCCGTGCTGGAAACCCAAGGTGCAGCGGCCTTCGAAGGCGCGGTTATCGCCTATGAGCCAGTCTGGGCCATCGGTACCGGCAAATCAGCGACCCCAGCGCAGGCGCAGGCAGTACACAAATTCATTCGTGATCACATCGCGAAGAAAGATGCCGCTATCGCTGAGCAGGTAATCATTCAGTACGGCGGTTCGGTTAACGACAAAAACGCCGCAGAACTGTTCACTCAGCCGGACATCGATGGCGCGCTGGTGGGCGGTGCGTCACTGAAGGCCGACGCTTTCGCGGTGATCGTCAAAGCCGCTGCAGCAGCCAAAAACGCGTAAGTTTCTCACGCAGAAAAAGGCGGCTGATAAGCCGCCTTTTTTATTGCCTGAGCAGTCGCGATGCCACTCACTCCAGCAAACGGCACTGGTGATCCTGCAGTTCTTCCGCCGAACCGCGATTCAGCTTGAGCCAGTTGCGCTCCAGCGCCAGCAGCGCCAGGCGTCCATCCGGCAGCTGGGCCAGCGCCAGCCCGTATTTTCCCATCTCACCGCGCGCATGCGGCACCTCCTCTGCCAGCCGGATAAACACGCTCTGCTGCGCCAGTTCGGCGGTGCTCAGCGTGCGAATCAGCCAGGTATGCCGCAGCAGCGTTGCCGTCTGCCACTGCGCATTCAGCTTCGGTGCCAGCGTATCCAGCTGCTGACGCACATCCGGTCGCAGGCAGGAGATATGAATGTGCAGCTGATTCTGCGTACGACCATACTGCGCGTTGATGGCCAGCGACAGCACGCGGTCGTCGACAGGCGCACCGCGCTTCTGCGCCAGCAGGCGGCGCTGCTGCCAGGCGGCAGCAAACAGGTTCGGCGTGGTAGGTTCGAGAAGGATTGGGCTCTCCATGCCAGTGATTTTCGCTATCGGCATCAGCAGATATTGCAGCGGGCCATTCAGATCTTTGAGCGTAACGTAACCCTGCACCAGATTGACCTGCTGACAGGGGGCAGGATTGCCGCGTTGCGTCATGTCCGGTACGCACTTTTCGCTGACAATCTGCCACAGCGCATCGGCGTTTTTATGTAAATGCACCGCACCGGCGATCAGCCCGGCAATCAGAAGGATGAACGCGATAATCAGCAACGTAACACTACGGCGGCGCGCCTGCATGGCCAGATCCTCAGTGATGAGCTGTCAGCATCCTCACCTGTCGCCAGCGGAAAGTCACGGCTTTTTCCGCGCCGTAAAGCAAAACGGCCAGCGCAGGGCTGACCGTTTCGTCATGATGAAAACGCGGTTACGGTTTCATGACCTGATCGTAGCTGCCGCCGTCGGCAAAGTGTGCTTTCTGCGCTTTGCTCCAGCCGCCAAACTTGTCATCGATGGTGAACAGCTTAACCGGCGCGAAGCTGCTGGCAAACTTCTTCGCCACCTCAGGATCGCGCGGGCGATAGAAGTTTTGCGCCGCGATGGTCTGGCCTTCCGGTGAGTAGAGATATTTCAGGTACTCTTCCGCCACCTTACGCGTGCCCTGCTCATCCACCACTTTATCGACCACGGAGACCGTTGGTTCGGCGAGGATCGATTCGCTCGGCGTAACGATTTCAAACTTGTCTTTGCCCAGCTTATCGACGGCCAGATAGGCTTCGTTTTCCCATGCAATCAGCACATCACCGATACCGCGCTCAACGAAGGTATTGGTCGCGCCACGTGCACCGGAATCCTGCACTTCAACGTTTTTGAACAGCGCCCGGACGTAAGCCAGCGCTTTGGCCTGGTCACCGTGGTTCTGGTCCAGCGCCCAGCCCCAGGCCGCCAGATAGTTCCAGCGTGCGCCGCCGGAGGTTTTCGGATTTGGCGTGATCACGGAAACGCCTGGCTTAATCAGATCCGGCCAGTCATGAATGCCTTTAGGATTGCCTTTGCGTACCAGGAACACGATGGTGGAAGTATAAGGTGCCGAGTTGTCCGGCAGACGCTTGATCCAGTTTTTATCGATACGACCACGGTCAGCAATAGCATCCACGTCGGACTGCAGCGCCAGCGTCACCACATCTGCGCGGATGCCATTGATCACGGACGTCGCCTGCTTACCCGAACCGCCGTGCGACTGGCGGATCACCACGTTATCGCCGGTTTCCTGCTTATAGTGCGCGCTAAATGCTTTGTTGTACTGCTCGTACAGCTCACGGGTTGGATCGTAAGAGACGTTTAACAGCTGAATATCCTTTGCCAGAACACTGGTTGAAGCCAGTAACAGGGTGACACCAATACTCCACTTGTTCATTGCTTGCTCTCCCGAGGTCGTTATAGAACAAGACTGACACAAAGCAATCCATGGATTAAAGAATTAAAAATAAGCTGTTATAACTATGGAGAATAAAGCAAGGCATAAAAAAAGGGCGCGAAAGCGATCGCGCCCGATTTATCGTTGATTAGTAGAGTTTTTTCGCGGTATCCAGCCAGTCGCGCTTGAACGGACGCTTCATGTTTTCGATAGCGTCGATGATGTCATGATGCACCATCTTCTCGTTCTGAATACCCACGCAGCGACCGCCGTAGCCCTGCAGCAGCAGCTCAATTGAATAAGCACCCATGCGTGATGCCAGAATGCGGTCGTAAGCGCATGGCGCACCGCCGCGCTGGATGTGGCCTAGCACGGTGGCACGGGTTTCACGCTTGGTTTCCGCTTCAATAAAGTGCGCCAGATCGTCGATGTCACAGATATGTTCGGTGATCGCCACGATGGCGTGTTTTTTACCTTTCGCAATGCCAGCCTGGATTTCTGCCACCAGCTCTTCGCGCGTGTAAGGGATTTCAGGCAGCACGATGAACTCACAGCCACCGGCGATGGCCGCCGCTAAGGTCAGGTCACCGCAGTAGCGGCCCATCACTTCTACGATGGAGATACGCTGATGCGAAGAAGAGGTGTCGCGCAGACGGTCAATCGCTTCAACCACGGTTTCCAGCGCGGTGAAATAACCGATGGTGTAATCGGTACCGGCGACGTCGTTATCGATGGTGCCCGGCAGGCCAATGCACGGGAAACCCATTTCGGTCAGGCGTTTGGCACCCATGTAAGAACCGTCACCGCCAATCACCACCAGCGCATCAATGCCGCGTTTTTTCATGTTTTCGATCGCGACCTGACGCACTTCTTCGTTGCGGAACTCCGGGAAACGCGCCGAGCCGAGGAAGGTGCCGCCGCGGTTAATCATGTCCGACACGCTGTAGCGGTCGAGGTTGATCATGCGGTCTTCGTACAAACCCAGATAGCCGTCATAAATACCAAAAACTTCAAGGCCTTCACTCAGCGCGGAACGGACAACTCCGCGAATGGCTGCGTTCATGCCTGGGGCGTCGCCGCCGCTGGTCAGTACTCCGATTTTTTTGATCATGACAACCTCTGGATTGTTCAAAACTAAGGATTATTCCTGCCTGTCGACCGGTGTGGACCAGCTCGCGATCGCACGGCTTAATAGTTGCAGATAGTATATCAAAGGCTTGATGCTGAATTGATTCAGGTCAGACAAGTTTTCGCTAATTTTTTACAGAGTTGTTAGCGTTACGTCATTTTTTTTACGCAATACTATGTTTTATAACGGCTAAAACTGAAAAAAACCCTGCTGATTTTGCGGCACAACAGAACAGGGGTCCTGATGAATGATCACATCTGAGCCGGGAAATTTTTGCCGTAATGCCTGCTCAATTTGATCCGCCACCTGATGCGCCTGCACCAGCGGGAGATGATCGTCCATCTCCAGATGAAGCTGAATAAACCGCGTAGGACCGGACTGCCGCGTACGTAATGCATGGGCACCGCGCACGCCGGGCCAGTGGCTTACCAGCGCGATAATCGCCTGTTTTTCCTGCTCCGGCAGCGCACGATCGAGCAGCGACTGCACCGCTTCATAGCCCATGCGCAGCGCGTTATAGAGGATATATACGCCAATGCCGAGCGCAAACAGCGCATCCGCACGCTTAAAACCATAACTGCTTAAGCCCAGCGCCACCAGAATCGCGCCGTTCATCACCACATCCGACTGATAATGCAGCATGTCCGCGCGAATCGCCTGGCTGCGGGTACGCCGCACCACCCAGCGCTGAAAAGCGACCAGAACCAGCGTGGAGCTGAGGGCGATCAGCGTCACTATTATACCCACCAGCGGCGCACGCAGCGTTTCCGGCGTGGCCAGATGCTGCAGCCCGGTAAGAAACAAAAACAGCGCCGATCCGGAGATAAACATGCTTTGCGCCAGTGCCGCCAGCGATTCCGCTTTGCCATGACCAAAGGTGTGATCGTCATCGGCAGGCTGCAATGAATAGCGCACCACCAGCAGATTGGTCAGTGACGCGGCGATATCGACCAGCGAATCCACCAGCGCCGCCAGCACGCTGACCGAACCGGTGTACCACCAGGCGAAAATTTTCACGATCAGCAACAGCGTTGCCAGCGTGGTCGCCGCCAGCGCCGCGCGGTTTACCAGTTTTGCGTAGGAAGGTTCCATGCCTTGCCTCGTCAGGCGCTGCAGCACGCCATGCAGTGGAAAATGGCTCAAGTTTATCACCGTACCGTGCAGACTGCGTGACAGGATAGCGAAACGGATGCAATTTGCCCGCGAATTCAGGGCAAAAAAAACCCCGCCATCATGGCGGGGAAGACAGGGATGGTGTCTATGGCAAGGAAAACAGGGATACTATGTTACTGGTTACTGCTGGTACTACTCACTGCTTGCAGCGGTGATGATGGCTGCAATTCGGAGAGCCGACGCGCTTCATTCAGGCGCCGCTCAAAATTCTTCTGCAATGTTGCTTGCTGTGCAGGCGTTAGCAGGTGATACATCTGATTACGAACCCGGGCCATCTCGATTTGCAGTTCTACCTGCTCGTGGGCCTGTTTCTCTGCCTGCTGGCGGATAGCCGATTCGTTAAATTTGTCTGCAATGACAAGGTCATGCATAGTTTCTATATCCTGAACGCTTAACACCGGGCGTTCATGGCGCGCTTGCTGCATCAGGTCGCGCATCTGTTGCCGCTGTTGTTCAGTCAGCTCAATGCCATCGAACATGTGGCTTTGCGGATTTTGCGTCATACTGCCTGTCGTCAATCCGCCGTTATGATGCATCTCGTCAATCGTCGTCGTGTCTGCTGCTTCTGCGCTGGCGTGACTGAGAACCATCGCTGAGGCAAAGACGACGGCGGTTAAGTAGCGCATCGTTTACTCCCGGTTCGTTCCGTTTTGCGATTCAACGAGAGCTAGTGTACGGCGACAGCTGCAAACATCCGTCAGGGGGTGTAAAACTACGTAAAGCGTTGGATTGCCACTATAGGAACACGGTATTTTGCCTGCGGAGGGCAACAAAAAATGAATAAAATCCTGTTGGTTGATGACGACCGCGAATTGACTTCGCTGCTTAAAGAACTGCTTGAAATGGAAGGTTTTGAGGTGATTGTCGCCAGCGATGGCGAGCAGGCGCTCAATCTGCTGGACAACACCGTCGACCTGCTTTTGCTCGATGTCATGATGCCGAAGAAGAACGGTATCGACACGTTAAAAGAGCTACGCCAGCAACATCAAACCCCTGTCATCATGCTGACCGCCCGCGGTAGCGAGCTGGACCGCGTTCTGGGCCTGGAACTGGGCGCGGATGACTATCTGCCAAAGCCGTTCAACGATCGCGAACTGGTGGCGCGTATCCGTGCGATTCTGCGCCGTTCCAACTGGAGCGAACAGCAGCAACAGCACGATAACAGCTCACCGACGCTGGAAGTGGATTGCCTGCGCCTGAATCCGGGCCGTCAGGAAGCCAGCTTCGACAGCGAAACGCTGGATCTCACCGGCACCGAGTTCACCCTGCTCTACTTACTGGCGCAGCATCTTGGCCAGGTGGTGTCACGCGAGCATCTCAGCCAGGAAGTGCTGGGCAAGCGCCTGACGCCGTTTGACCGCGCCATCGATATGCACATCTCCAACCTGCGTCGTAAGCTGCCGGAACGTCGTGATGGTCATCCGTGGTTCAAAACTCTGCGCGGACGCGGCTATCTGATGGTTTCGGCATCATGATTGGAAGTTTGACCACCCGCATCTTCGCCATCTTCTGGCTCACCCTGGCGCTGGTGTTGATGCTGGTACTGATGGTGCCCAAACTCGATTCGCGCCAGATGACCTCGCTGATGGAGAGCGAACAGCGCCAGGGCACCATGATTGAGCAACACGTTGAGGCGGAGCTGTCACAGGATCCGCCCAACGACCTGATGTGGTGGCGCCGGCTGTTTCGCGCCATCGACAAATGGGCACCGCCCGGTCAGCGCCTGCTGCTGGTGACCAGCGAAGGACGGGTGATCGGTGCGCAGCACAATGAAATGCAGGTGATCCGTAACTTTATCGGCCAGTCCGATAATGCCGATCATCCGCAGAAGAAAAAGTATGGCCGCGTCGAGATGGTCGGCCCCTTCGCGGTGCGCGACGGCGAAGACAATTACCAGCTGTATCTGATCCGTCCCGCCACCAGTTCCCAGCTCGATTTCGTCAACCTGCTGTTTGACCGTCCTCTGCTGCTGCTCATCGTCACGATGTTAATCAGCTCACCGCTGCTGCTGTGGCTGGCGTGGAGCCTGGCGCGTCCGGCACGCAAACTAAAACATGCCGCGGATGAAGTGGCGAGCGGAAATTTGCGTCAGCATCCGGAACTGGAATCGGGCCCGCAGGAATTTCTCGCAGCCGGCTCCAGTTTCAACCAGATGGTGAGCGCGCTCGAACGCATGATGACGGCACAGCAGCGACTGCTGTCGGATATCAGCCATGAATTACGCACGCCGCTGACGCGTCTGCAGCTGGCGACTGCGCTACTGCGCCGGCGTCATGGCGAAGGCAAAGAACTGGAGCGTATTGAGACCGAAGCGCAGCGTCTGGACGGCATGATCAACGACTTGCTGGTACTGTCGCGCACCCAGCATAAGAACGCGCTGGTGAGCGAAGCGATGAAGGCCAACCAGCTGTGGAATGGCGTGCTGGAAGATGCCAAATTCGAAGCGGAGCAGATGGGTAAAACCATGGACGTGCCGTATCCGCCCGGTCCGTGGCCGCTGTACGGTAACCCGCACGCGCTGGAAAGCGCGCTGGAGAACATTGTGCGCAACGCGCTGCGCTATTCGCACACGCACATCAGCGTTAGCTTTGCCGTGGATATTCAGGGCATTACCGTGCACGTCGACGACGACGGTCCCGGCGTCAGCCCGGAAGATCGCGAGCAGATTTTCCGTCCGTTCTACCGCACCGATGAAGCGCGTGACCGTGAATCCGGCGGCACCGGGCTCGGGCTGGCGATTGTCGAAACCGCCGTGCAACAGCACCGCGGCTGGGTGAAAGCCGATGATAGCCCGTTAGGCGGTCTGCGCCTGACGCTGTGGCTGCCGCTGTACTCCGCCCGGCAATAATTTGCTATGCTGCGGCCCTCGTTTCCGGGGGCCTTATGCTAAACATTGTCTTATTTGAACCTGAAATCCCGCCAAATACCGGCAACATCATCCGCCTGTGCGCCAATACCGGCTTTCAGCTGCACCTGATTGAGCCGTTAGGCTTCGCCTGGGATGATAAACGCCTGCGCCGCGCCGGACTGGATTACCATGAATATACCGCGCTGAAAAAGCACGCCAGCTACGCTGCTTTTCTGGCGGCGGAAGCGCCACAGCGCTTATTCGCGCTGACCACCAAAGGCACACCGGCGCACAGCGCCGTCAGCTATCAGCCGGGCGACTATCTGCTGTTTGGCCCGGAGAGCCGTGGCTTACCGCCAGAAATTCTTAATGCGTTGCCGGCAGAACAGAAGATCCGCATTCCGATGCGCGCAGAGAGCCGCAGCATGAACCTGTCGAATGCGGTTTCAGTGGTGGTGTATGAGGCGTGGCGCCAGCTGGATTATGCGGGCGCGCTGATCAAAGGCTAGATGCCGTCGCCGTACTCAAACCCGGCGCCGGTGAAGTGCTGATCCATATCCATCGACGGTTTGTCGCTGGCTGGTTTACCGACAATGCGCGCCGGCACGCCGGCCGCCGTGGTATGGGGTGGTACCGGCTGCAAGACCACCGAACCGGCACCGATTTTAGCACCGCGCCCGACTTCAATATTGCCAAGGATTTTGGCCCCCGCGCCAATCATCACCCCTTCACGGATCTTCGGATGGCGATCGCCGCTGGTTTTACCGGTACCACCCAGCGTGACCGACTGCAGAATGGAGACGTCATTTTCCACCACAGCCGTTTCACCAATCACGATGCCGGTGGCGTGATCCAGCATTATGCCGCGCCCGATGCGCGCCGCCGGATGAATATCCACGGCGAATGAGACCGAGATTTCGTTTTGCAGATACACCGCCAGCGCGCGCCGTCCCTCTTTCCACAGCCAGTGGCCAATACGGTACGCCTGCAGCGCGTGGAAGCCTTTCAGATAGAGTAACGGCGTGGAATATTTGTCGACCGCCGGATCGCGCTGACGCACCGCCTGAATATCGTACGCGGCCGAGACAATCATCTCAGGATCCTGACGATAGGCTTCTTCAACAATTTCGCGTATGGCAATAGCGGGCATGATCGGGTTAGCGAGCTTGTTAGCCAGCATGTAGCTGAGCGCGCTGCCGAGATTTTCGTGCTTGAGCAAGGTCGCATGGTAAAAACTGGCCAGCATCGGTTCACAATCGGCCAGCGCTCTGGCTTCGGCTTTGATATGGTTCCAGACCAGTTCTAACTCTTCAGACGACATTGCTGTTTGCTCCCGATAAAAAAGCGCCCGATTAGGCGCTACAGGTGATAATGCTTAAGCGTCCTGCTTTAGCTTTGGCTGTTTTCGTCCTTCCTTGTACGACCAAGCAGGCTCAATGCTGCCTCTCGCGCCGATTTTTCGCAATATAATACCTGATAAATTTGCTCGGTTATTGGCATTTCCACGCCCACACGAGCAGCTAATGCTTTGACTTCTTTGGTATTTCTGTAGCCTTCTACAACTTGTCCGATAATGCGTTGCGCCTCATCCACGCTTTCGCCCTGCCCCAGCATCATGCCGAAACGGCGGTTGCGCGACTGATTATCGGTACAGGTCAGCACCAGATCGCCAAGACCCGCCATGCCCATAAAGGTCGTCGGATCGGCACCCAGCGCAGCACCGAGACGGCTCATCTCCGCCAGACCGCGGGTGATGAGTGCCGTACGCGCGTTGGCACCAAAGCCAATGCCGTCGGAGATCCCGGCACCAATCGCAATGACGTTTTTCACTGCGCCGCCCAGCTGCACGCCGATGAAGTCCGGATTGTTGTAAACGCGGAAGCTTTTGCCGCAGTGCAGCTTTTGCTGCAGATCGTCGGCAAACTGCGCGTCAGTGGCCGCCAGCGCAATCGCCGTCGGCAAACCGGCCGCCAGCTCTTTGGCAAAGGTCGGGCCGGAAATCACCGCCAGCGGAATGCTGTCGCCGAGGATTTCGCGCGCCACATCCTGCAGCAGCCGTCCGGTCTCTTTTTCCAGTCCTTTGGTCGCCCAGACAATGCGTGAGTCGGCACGCAGCAGCGGTTTGAGCTGCATCAGCACGTCGCCGAACACATGGCTTGGCACTACCACCAGCAGATCGCGGCTGGCGCTGACGACGCGGGCCAGATCGGCTTCAGGAACGAGATTATCGGGGAAAGGAACATCGGGCAGGAAAGCGGTATTGCATCGGTCAGCCTGCAGCTGCGCCACGCTTTGCGGATTGTGGCCCCACAGCAGCACCGGGTGGCCATTACGGGCCAGCGTAATGGCCAGTGCGGTGCCGTACGAGCCGGCACCGATGACGCTAATCGAAGCGTTGAGTGTAGTCATCAGGCATCCTGACGTGGCGCTTCGCCTTCACCCTGCTGCTGCAGATAATTCATGAACAGCGCATCAAAGTTGACCGGCGCCAGATTGAGCTGAGGGAAGGTACCGCGTGACACCAGGCTGGTGACACATTCACGCGCATACGGGAACAGAATGTTCGGGCAGTAAGCGCCGAGGCAATGTGCCATCTGCGTGCCTTCGATACCGCTGATGGTGAAGATACCGGCCTGCTGTACCTCGCACAGGAACGCGGTGTCTTCGCCCACGGTGGCGGTGACAGTAACGCGCAGCACGACTTCATACACTTCATCCGCCAGCTGAGAAGAGGCGGTGTCCAGATCCAGCTTCACTTCCGGTTCCCACTCTTTCTGGAAAACCTGAGGTGCGTTTGGCGCTTCAAATGAAACGTCTTTGGTGTAAACGCGTTGAATCTGGAACTGCATTTCGTTGCTGCTATGCTCTGACATGTTACTGAATCCTTTAAGTGAAAATTGTCGGTCGAAAATGTTATGCGCGGAGCAAGGGATCGAGTCCCTGACGCCCGTCCAGCGCGTAGAGATCGTCACAGCCGCCAATGTGCTGCGCGTCAATAAAGATCTGTGGCACCGTGGTGCGGCCGCTGCGTTTGATCATCTCTTCGCGCTTTACCGCGTCCCCATCAATGGGAATCTCCTGGTATGACACGCCTTTTTGATCCAGCAACGCCTTCGCCCGGTGGCAGTAAGGACAGGTCACTTTGGTGTAAATCTCAACATTCGCCATGCGGTGATACCTCAGGATGTTATTTACCGCGAACCAGCGGCAGGTTTTCGCCACTCCAGCCGCTCACACCATCTTTCAGCACGGTCACTTTTTCAAAACCCGCTGCGCTAAGGGTGGCTGCCGGTTCTGCGGCGCTCTGGCCGGTGGCACATACCACAATTATGGGCTGCGACTTGTGCTTTTCCAGCTCGCCGAAGCTGCCTTTTTTGATATCGGCTGCGGCGATGTTAATAGCCCCTGAAATGTGTCCTTTGCGATAGTCGTCGCGTGAACGAACGTCTACCACCACCGCGTCCTCTTTGTTGATCAGGTGGGTTGCTTCACCACGGCTGATGGTTTTTACCTTAGAGAACATACCTTTAACGGTGGTTACAATCACCAGAATAAGTAAAGCGACCCATGCCAGACTAAGGATGGGGTGATTGCTTGCAAACTGCATAATTTCTTGCATGAGGGGTAACGACTCCAGACCGGGGCTAATAAGCTAAAACAAGGGTTCTGAGTATACCTGCGCCACTTCGCATGTACAGTCGCGAAGCGGGCAGAGTTACGATTTGTGCGTCATTTTCCAAAAAAAGTGTTCTAATCGCAAAATTGAGACAATCTTTATCCCGGTAAGCTGTGGCCGACATCTTTCGTAAAGCAAAACCCGGCCGGGATAACTGGTAAGCGGCTGTTCATCGTGGAATAATTATCGACTATGAAGGGAAAAGCGACCGTTACACACACAAGGACCCGTTACAACGATCCGGCATCTCCGTTGTCATTTCGCTGGTCCGATATCTCCCTCAGCCTGCTTTGTGCGGGTGCGTTGCTGTTGCCCGTCGCCGCGCATAGCGCCGATGACAGCAAAACGCAGCTAAAGTCCATTCAGCAGGACATCGCCGAAAAAGAGAAAAGCGTTAAAGCGCAGAAGCTGCAGCGCAGTAAGCTGCTCGATCAGCTGCAGAGTCAGGAAAAAGTGATTGCCCAGGCCAGTCGCCAGCTGCGTGAAACCCGCAACAGCCTGAGCGCGCTGAACGGCGAAATCGCCCAAACCACCGCCGCCATTGCCCGGCTGGAAAAGCAGCAGGCGCAGCAGGAAAAACTGCTGGCGCAGCAGCTGGATGCCGCGTTTCGTCAGGGCCAGCACAACGGCGTGCAGCTGCTGCTCGGCGGTGAAGAAGCACAGCGCAGCGAACGTATTCTGGCCTATTTTGGCTACCTCAATGCCGCCCGGCAGAAAAATATCGATGAGCTTAAGCAGACTCAGCAGGAACTGGCGCAGCAGCGTCAGGCGCTGCAGGGCAAGCAGGAGCAGCAAAAGTCGCTTTTAGCGCAGCAGCAGACGCAACAGAACAAACTGGAAACCGCCAGCGCCGCACGCAAGAAAACGTTGTCCGCACTGGAGAGCGCGCTGGAGAAAGACCAGGCCGATCTGGTCGAGATGCGCCAGAACGAAAGCCGCCTGCAGGACAAAATCGCCAAAGCCGAACGTGAGGCGCGCGAACGGGCGCAACGCGAAGCGCGCGAGGCGGAAAAAGTGCGCCAGCGTCAGGCCCAGGCAAAAGCCAAAGGCTCCAGCTATTCCCCTACGCAAAGCGAGCGCGAGCTGATGGCGCGCACCGGCGGCCTTGGCCGGCCGGGCGGACAGGCTATCTGGCCAGTGCGCGGTCGCATTGAACATCGCTTTGGTGAAGCAATGCAGGGCGAACTGCGCTGGAAAGGTCTGGTGATTGATGCGCCGGAAGGCACTGAAGTCAAAGCCATTGCTGATGGTCGCGTGCTGATGGCCGACTGGCTGCAAGGCTACGGCCTGGTTGTGGTCGTCGAACACGGTAAAGGCGATATGAGCCTTTATGGCTACAATCAGAGCGCCTTGGTGAGCGTCGGTGCGCAGGTGAAGGCAGGACAGCCTATCGCCCTCGTGGGCACCAGCGGCGGCCGCGGTACGCCCTCGCTCTACTTTGAAATTCGTCGTCAGGGACAGGCCGTCAACCCACTGCCGTGGTTAGGAAGATAAGTGTTGTTTCAGTCCCAAAAGCTTAGCGCCGCCCTGTGCGGGCTGTTTTTCACCTTTGCCGCCCATGCGGGAAAACTGGCTATCGTCATTGACGACTTCGGCTACCGCCCGGCTGAAGAGAATAAAGTGCTGCAGATGCCCGCCGCGATTTCTGTGGCGGTGCTACCCAACGCGCCTCATGCGCGTGATATGGCAACCAAAGCGCATCAGGGCGGTCATGAAGTGCTGATTCACCTGCCGATGGCGCCGCTGAGCAAACAGCCGCTGGAGAAGGACACGCTAACGCCGGAGATGAGCAGCGAAGAGATCGCGCGCATCGTGCGTGACGCCAGCAACAAAGTGCCGTATGCGGTTGGCCTGAACAACCATATGGGCAGCAAAATGACCTCCAGCCTGCCCGGCATGCAGAAAGTGATGCAGGTGCTTAATCACTACAACTACTACTTCCTCGATAGCATGACCATTGGCAACAGCCAGTCGGTCCCGGCCGCGCAGGGCACGCAGGTCAAAGTCCTGAAGCGGCGCGTATTCCTCGACGACAGCCAGAATGAAGCGGCGATTCGCACCCAGTTCAACCGCGCAGTGAAGCTGGCACAGCGTGATGGCTACGCTATCGCCATTGGCCATCCGCATCCCACCACGGTACGGGTGTTGCAGCAGATGTTGCCGACGCTACCGGGCGATATCACCCTGGTCCGCCCCAGCCAGTTGCTCAACGAACCGCTGCGCCAGGGCGCTACGCCGCCGGCCAGCACGCCGGTGAAACCGCGCACCCCGGTGTTCCGTGCGCCGGGCGTGTGTAAGCCGGGCCAGCCGCTGCCTGCCGTACCGCAGAGTCGTGCGGTGGAGGTGGTGACAGAGAGCATTACCGGCAGTCCACTCGTGCAGTCGCTTAAACAGCTATTCTGATTATAAGGCGCAGCGTGCTGCGCCTTATTTAACGCCACACCTTTTCCGCGCAAGGATATCGGAACAGATGACGTCAACCAGAAAGAAAATTCTGCTGCTGGATACCGGGCGCGAATGGGGCGGCGGCACCAACAGCATGCTGGAATTACTCAAGCGCATTGATCGCCAGCGTTTCGCTATCACCTGCTGTTTTTATCAGAATTATGCGCGTGGCAATCAGGAGACCATTGCCTCGGTATTAGACGCGATCGGCATTCCGGTGATATTTATTGCGCAGCGTCGCCAGCCGCTATGGGCAAAAATCACCAAAGAGTTGCTGCGCACCCTGCTGTTTTTTAACCGCGCGGTGAAAAAAAACGCCATCGACCGCATCGATCGCCAGTGGCGCATGCAGCCTAACGCCCGCCAAATCGCGACGATTTTACGCGACGGTGGCTATGATGCGCTGTACATGAATAATCAGCCCAGCACCAACGTTGAAGGCTATCTCGCCGCTGAACAGACTCACGTGGCGTTAATTCAGCACTGCCGCATTGATCCATTACTCAATAATGCGCTGGTCAAGATGATTAATCGGCATTGTGATGCGGTGATTGCCGTGTCACAGGGCGTACACCGCACCCTGAGCGAAAGCGGTGTTGATGCGCAGCGCTGCTTTACCGTATCCAACGCTATCGATATTCATCAGCCGCTGCCGGTGCGTGAGGCGGTGCGTCAGCGCTTTGATTATCCCGCGGATACCTTTATTTTCGGCTCCATCGGTTCTCTGATTGCGCGTAAATCTAACCATCATATTTTGCAGGCGCTGGGTGCATTCAGCCGCGCGCATCCTGCCGCTAAATGGAAAATGGTGATCGTCGGTGCCGGCCCGGAGCAGCAGCACTTACAGCAGCTGGCGCAAAAAGAGGGTATCGCCGCGCAGGTTATTTTTACCGGCTTTCAAAATAACGCGCTGGATTATCTGGCGGCATTCGATACGTTTATTCTCGCCTCAGCCAGTGAAGGGCTGCCGCGCGTGGTGCTGGAAGCGATGCTGGTGAATACGGCGGTGATAGGTTCGAATGTCGTCGGTACGTCGGAATTAATTCAACACGGCGAGACCGGTTTACTGTTTGACTATGGCAATACGCAACAGCTTAGCCAGCATCTTAGCGCGCTGTGGCAGGATACTGCACTGCGCCAGCGTTTAGTCGCCGCCGCCGCCGCCCGGGTACGCGAGCGCTACAGCATTGAACATTACGTATCGGGCGTGGAAAACATTCTGGAAAACGTCATGGAGAGAAAAAAGCATGTTTGATTTTTTAAATAAACACCGTCGCTATATTCTCTCGCGCCACAACATTCCCGCCACGCAGGCGGATGCGCAGGGCACCATTGCCGTCAGTTCCGTCGTCATCCCCTGTACCGGCGCTGATTACATTGAAGAAGCGGTGCTCAGCGCTTATTTTGCCAGCCGCTGCGCCGACACCATCAGCGAAATTGTCATCGTCAGCGATCAGCCTTCCAGCGCTTTTCCGCCGCTGCCGGCACGAGTGCGTGTGGTGACGCTGGAGGTGCCGTTTCGTGAAGAAAACTACCGCTATAAACAGATCTACCGCAGCCGCCTGATTAAACTTCAGGCCCCCTTGCAGGCGACCGGTGAAGGTATATTGATGATCGATTCCGATCTCAATTTATTAAAAACGCCGGATATTGCGATGCGTGAGCATCATCTGTACAGCAGCTTCCGTCAGGGCAAGATGATCGCCAAACTGGCCGGCGCGCCAGAAGAACATATTCCGGCCTATTACCACCACACCGTTCGCCCTTATTTGCAGGATCACGTGAATGGCGCCTATCTGGCGGCCTCCCGTCGCACATGGCAGCGTATTTGTCCGCTGTGGCTGACGTTATTTAATGATACCTGGGAATTGATGAACGACGACCAGCCGCCAACCGATCAGCTACCGCTCGCTGCCCTGCTCGACCTGCTGGATCTCCGCACGGTCAATCTGGGCGAATGGGCTAACTGGCCGGTGTCGAAACGCATTGGTGGTCAGTCGGCCGTGATTCCACCGCAGGTGATTGGCGCGCATGGCGGCTTTCCCTTAAGTGAATGGCAAAAATATTTGCAGGATCCGCACCAGCCGCTGAGCTTTAAGGGCCAGGATTACACGCGTAAGGTGCGTTACCTGACCGATGCGGAAAAACAGCAATCCTGAGCGTCACCGGCCCGCAGGCCGGTGTGTCGTTTAATCCCAGCTCAGCACCACTTTGCCTGAACGCCCGGAACGCATCTCGTCGAAGCCCTGCTGGAAGTCGTCGATGTGATAGCGATGCGTGATGATCGGCGTCAGATCGAGGCCGGACTGAATCAGCGCGGCCATTTTGTACCAGGTTTCAAACATCTCACGGCCGTAAATCCCCTTGATAAACAGCCCCTTAAAGATAACCTGATTCCAGTCAATCGACATCTCACCCGGCGGAATGCCCAGCAGTGCAATGCGTCCGCCGTGATTCATGGTCTCCAGCATGGTACGAAACGCCGGCGGCGCGCCGGACATCTCCAGTCCGACATCAAAGCCTTCGGTCATCCCCAGTTCCGTCATCACCTCGCGCAGATTCTGCTGCGCCACGTTGACCGCACGCGTCACGCCCATTTCACGCGCCAGCCCGAGGCGGTACTCATTGATGTCAGTGATCACCACATTCCGCGCGCCGACGTGTTTACACACCGCTGCCGCCATAATGCCAATCGGTCCGGCACCGGAGATCAGCACGTCTTCACCTACCAGATCAAACGAGAGCGCGGTATGCACCGCGTTACCGAACGGATCGAAAATCGCCGCCAGCTCGTCGGAAATATTGTTGGGAATTTTGAACGCGTTAAACGCCGGGATCACCAGATATTCAGCGAAGCAGCCCTGACGATTAACCCCGACACCCACGGTATTACGGCATAAATGGGTACGGCCGGCGCGACAGTTGCGGCAGTGGCCACAGGTGATGTGACCTTCACCCGATACGCGATCGCCAATGGCGAAACCCTTCACTTCCTGACCGATACCGACCACTTCGCCCACGTATTCGTGGCCGGTGATCATTGGCACCGGAATGGTTTTGCGTGACCAGTCGTCCCAGTTATAGATATGCACATCGGTGCCGCAAATGGCGGTTTTGCGGATTTTAATCAGCAGATCGTTATGACCGGGCTCCGGCACCGGCGCGTCGTGCACCATCCAGATCCCCTCTTCCGCTTTCAGTTTAGCCAGTGCTTTCATCCGTTGGCTCCTGCAGTGATAACCCCTAACTGTTGTCCGATGCGCGTGAAGGCCGCCACCGCGTGCTCCAGCTGCGCCTGAGTGTGGCCGGCAGAAATCTGCGTGCGAATGCGCGCCTGGCCCTGTGGCACCACCGGATAGAAGAAGCCGGTAACGTAGATGCCCTCCTGCTGGAGCAGGCTGGCAAACTGCTGCGCCACTTTGGCATCGCCCAGCATCACCGGAATGATGGCGTGATCGGCACCGGCCAGCGTAAAGCCCGCGGCGGTCATTTTTTCCCGGAAGAAGCGGGCGTTTTCCCACAGCCGCTGCCGCAGCCCATCGCCTTCGTTCAGCAGATCCAGCACGCGCAGCGACGCGGCCACAATCGCCGGTGCCAGCGAGTTAGAGAACAGATAAGGGCGCGAGCGCTGACGCAGCCATTCAACCACCTCGCGTTTTGCCGCCACGTAACCGCCGGACGCACCACCCAGCGCTTTACCCAGCGTGCCGGTCAGGATATCCACGCGATCCATCACGCCGCAGTATTCATGCGTGCCGCGTCCGCTTGCGCCGACAAAGCCCACCGCGTGCGAGTCATCCACCATCACCAGCGCATTAAACTCATCGGCCAGGTCGCAAATGCCCTGCAGGTTAGCGATCACGCCATCCATGGAGAACACGCCGTCGGTGGCAATCAGCAGGTGGCGCGCGCCCTTGTCGCGGGCCTCCTGCAGGCGCGCGCGCAGCTCAGCCATATCATTGTTGGCGTAACGATAGCGCTGAGCTTTGCACAGGCGGATGCCGTCGATGATCGACGCATGGTTGAGCGCATCCGAGATAATCGCGTCTTCCGCGCCCAGCAGGGTCTCAAACAGCCCGCCGTTGGCGTCGAAGCATGAGGAGAACAGGATAGCTTCTTCCATGCCGAGGAACTCCGCCAGCCGGCGCTCCAGCAGCTGATGGCTGTCCTGCGTGCCGCAGATAAAACGCACCGACGCCATGCCGAAACCATGCGTATCCATACCGTCTTTGGCGGCCTGAATCAGCGCCGGATGGTTCGCAAGGCCGAGATAGTTATTGGCGCAGAAGTTGATCACCGGCGGGCTATTGGCGACGTTGATTTCCGCCTGCTGCGCCGAGGTCAGGGTGCGCTCCTGTTTGAACAATCCGTCCTGCCGCGTTGTCTCAAGCTGTTGCCGGATTTGTGAATAGAACTGATCGGACATGATTCTGCTCCTCAGATAGCAAAATTTTGGCACATATTACTGATCGAAAAGCGAATGGACGACAATTCAGCCAGGGAAATCTCCGTTTTGCAGCATAGTTCACGCGGCGCGCAGGATTTGTGCAGCGCGATCGGCGTCATCTGGCTGTCCGCATCGGGCTGAAATGTTATGATGTTAGGTATTCGTGCGTGAAACCTCCTGTTTCACCCCAACTGTTTAAAGGCAAAGCATATGATTATCGTAACCGGCGGCGCGGGCATGATTGGCAGCAACATTGTGAAAGCGCTCAACGATCGCGGTCACACCGACATCCTGGTGGTGGATAATCTGAAAGATGGCACCAAGTTCGTGAACCTCGCGGATCTGGACATCGCGGATTATATGGATAAAGAGGAGTTCCTCACCTACATCATGTCGGGTGAAGATCTGGGTCCGATTGAAGCGGTGTTCCATGAAGGTGCCTGTTCAGCCACCACCGAGTGGGACGGTAAGTACATGATGGACAACAACTATCAGTACTCAAAAGATCTGCTGCACTTCTGCCTCGAACGTGAAATTCCGTTCCTGTATGCCTCATCGGCCGCCACCTACGGCGGGCGTAACGAGAACTTCATTGAAGAGCGCCAGTACGAGCAGCCGCTCAACGTGTACGGCTACTCAAAAATGCTGTTCGACCACTATGTCCGCCAGATTCTGCCGGAAGCGGATTCACCAGTGTGCGGCTTCCGCTATTTCAACGTGTACGGGCCGCGTGAAGGCCATAAAGGCAGCATGGCGAGCGTCGCGTTCCACCTCAATACGCAAATCAGCAACGGTGAAAATCCTAAGCTGTTCGAGGGCAGCGACAGCTTCCGTCGTGACTTCATCCACGTCGATGATGTGGTGGCGGTCAATCTGTGGTGCTGGGAAAACGGCGTATCCGGCATCTATAACTGTGGTACCGGCCGCGCCGAATCTTTCCAGGAAGTGGCGGATGCGGTGCTGAAGTTCCACCAGCAAGGCCAGATCGAATACATCCCGTTCCCGGACAAACTGAAAGGGCGCTACCAGGCCTTTACGCAGGCGGATCTCAGCAAACTGCGCGCCGCGGGCTATGACAAACCGTTTAAAACCGTTGCGCAGGGCGTGGGCGAATACATGGCCTGGCTGAACCGTCACGCATAAGGAAACCGGCACCGGCGATGAAAATTCTGGTTATTGGCCCCTCCTGGGTCGGCGATATGATGATGTCGCAAAGTCTCTATCGCACGCTGAAACAGGCGCACCCTGAGGCGGTAATTGATGTGATGGCGCCGGCCTGGTGCCGGCCGCTGCTGTCACGCATGCCGGAAGTGAATCAGGCGCTGGCGATGCCGCTTGGCCACGGTGCGCTGGCGCTGGGTGAGCGGCGTCGCCTGGGCAAAGCGCTGCGGGCCAGCGGTTACGATCGCGCCTATGTGCTGCCAAACTCGTTTAAATCGGCGCTGGTGCCGTTTTTTGCCGGCATCAAACGCCGCATCGGCTGGCGCGGTGAAATGCGCTATGGCGTGCTGAATGACGTGCGGGTGCTGGACAAAGCCGCGTTTCCCTTAATGGTGGAGCGCTATGTGGCGCTGGGCTATGACCAGCCGGTTACGTCGGCAGCACAGTTGCCGCAGCCGCTGCTGTGGCCGCAGCTGCGCGTCGACGACGATGAAAAACGCATGACCGCAGCGCAGTTTGCGCTGTCGGCCGATCGCCCGGCCATCGGCTTCTGCCCCGGCGCTGAGTTTGGTCCCGCGAAGCGCTGGCCACACTATCACTACGCCGCGCTGGCGGAACAGCTGATTGCTGAAGGCTATCAGGTGCTGCTGTTCGGCTCGGCTAAAGATCGGGAAACCGGCGAGGCGATCCTGCAGGCGCTGCCGGACACGGCACGCGCGCACTGCCGCAATCTGGCGGGCGAAACGCAGCTGGAGCAGGCGGTGATTCTGATCGCCCACTGTGCTGCGGTCGTCAGCAATGATTCCGGACTGATGCACATTGCCGCCGCGCTCAACCGGCCGCTGGTGGCGCTGTATGGCCCGAGCAGCCCGGACTTCACGCCGCCGCTGTCCCATCAGGCGCGCATCATTCGCCTGATTACCGGCTACCACAAAGTGCGCAAAGGCGATGCCGCAGAGGGCTATCACCAGAGCCTGATTGATATTCAACCGGCACGCGTGCATCAGGAACTCAACGAGTTACTGCATCCGGTGCAGGAGTAACCATGCACGTTTTGATTGTTAAAACCTCGTCGATGGGTGATGTGCTGCACACGTTGCCGGCGCTGACCGACGCGATGCAGGCGATTCCCGGCATTCGCTTCGACTGGGTGGTGGAAGAGAATTTTGCGCAGATCCCCGGCTGGCATCCGGCCGTTGACAAAGTCCTGCCGGTGGCGATTCGTCGCTGGCGCAAACACTGGTTTGGCAGCCAGCAGCGCGAAGAGCGCGTGCAATTCAAACGCGAGCTGCAGTCACGTCAGTACGACGTGGTGATTGATGCCCAGGGGCTGATTAAAAGCGCCGCGCTGGTGACGCGCCTCGCCAAAGGCATCAAACATGGTCAGGACAGCCGCAGCGCACGCGAACCGTTCGCCAGCTGGTGGTATGACAAGCGTCATGAGATTGGCAAGCAGCAGCACGCCGTGGAACGCACGCGCGAACTGTTCGCGAAAAGTCTGGGCTATGAAAAACCGGCCACGCAGGGCGACTATGCCATTGCCGGTCATTTTCTCGCGGCACAACCGCAGGATGGCCAACCGTACCTGGTGTTTCTGCACGCCACAACGCGCGACAACAAACACTGGCCGGAAGATCACTGGCGTCAGCTCATCGCGCGGGTTCAGCCCACTGGCCTGCGCGTCAGGCTGCCGTGGGGCGCCGAACACGAGCATCAGCGCGCGCAGCGGCTGGCAGCAGGGTTTGATCACGCAGAGGTGTTGCCGAAGCTAACGCTGGAGCAGGTGGCGCAGCAGCTGGCGGGCGCCCGTGCGGTGGTCTCGGTGGATACCGGTTTGAGCCATCTGACCGCCGCGCTGGATCGCCCCAACATCACCCTGTTCGGCCCGACTGACCCGGGTCTGATTGGTGGCTACGGCAGGAATCAGCATGCGTTACGGCCCGCTCAGGGCAGCAGCATGGCAGACATTCAGCCTGACGACGTGATGGCCATGCTGGCTGAGATCGCGCTATAACGCGATTGGGCGGCTTAGCGCTGCTGTTGCTTCAGCAGGGCAAACTCCGTGAGCGTCATCCCCTGCGTCCGGGTCGCCAGCCAGCTGAACAGGCCTTCCAGATCGTCATACAGGCGTTCAATATCAGCCTCCGTTTTAAACGTGGGGCTGCCATCTGGCATAAACTCGGATGAATGCAGCATGAACTCCACATAGTCGTTGCCCTGTGCGAGCGTCTGTTCTGCCACCTGTTTCATCTGGGCCAGATTCCCCCCCACCGGACGCAGCCAGTTCACTGAAGGTCCACGCTGCCTGCCGCGGATGCCATTCCACACTTGTTTGAGCTGATTGGTGAACGCGCCATAGCGATACTGAATGCTCATCGGCAGTTCCAGCAGCGGGCTGTCGCCCGGCCTGGAAATATCCTGTTCATCGAGGAAATAAGCGCGATCGGGGAAATGGCTGTAATCCGTTCCGCCCTGTCCCTGCGGTGCACCCTGCGCATTACGCCAGCTCACGCGCGGCGTAACCGAGCAGTCAACCAGATAGCCCTGATCGATCAGGGCGCGGGCGTACACTTCATTAAATGCCCAGCGGCCGGCGCGGTGGCTGGTCATTTTACGCTGAAAAGCGTTCTCCAGCAGATCGGTCATAAAGGCGACTTTATCGCGCAGGACGTTTTCCGGATATTCGATCAGATAAGGTTGGTAACGCCACTCATCGTCGGTCAGCGCATATTCAGGTGGACTGTACCAGGCATGTAAATGCATACCGATTTCGCCCTGACCGCGCGCCAGCAGATCGCGCCCGAACTCGACATAAGCCGGGTCACTGGCCATCTCATAGTTGGTCAGCCAGGTCGGTTTAAAAGCGTATTTCTCACACAGCGCCTGGAAGCGCGGTAAAAACCGGACGTTATGGGTAGTGACCTTGCCGCTGCGATTGCGCCACAGGTTATCCCCTTCGGTATCAAGGGTAATTAAAAAGGCAGGTTTTTCCATAACTTATCCGGTGAATTACAGTGTTATAATCGCTATGGTACGCAACGCCACTGACGGGCGCAAACTTTTCCCATGCGGGTTCAGGGGGAAGTCGATAGCGGTATAAGATTAGTTAAACTAGAATAATTTAAACTCTTCACTGGCCTGAATTTTATCAATTAACCGAGCGCACGTTCGTGTAAAATTACCTGGCCATAAAAATAATTAATTGAATTTTCTTATATTAAGTCCTGATAGCACCGGGAATGATAGCAGCTAAGTCTTTACAGCAGACTGGCATGTAGGGGTAAAAAATTTTGTCGAAACGCATTTTAATGGTGATTGATGGCCTGCCGGGCGGCGGCGCCGAAAAAGTCGTACTGACTCTGGCGGGGGGCTTCCTCAGTCAGGGACACCAGGTTTCGATCTTCTCATTGCGGAAGGTATGTGATTACCCTATTCCGGCTGGCGTGGATTACCAGGTGATTCTTGATCGCTGTAACCACCCGTGGCGCAAGCTGACAGAAACATGGCGCCGCGCGCGCCTGCTGGATCGTGCGGTGCGCGACAGTGAAGCGCGGCACGGCAAATTTGATCTGATCCTCTCTCATCTGCATAAAACTGACCGCATTGTCAGGCAAACGCCTGCTCTCGATGGAGACAGGACCTGGTTTTGTCTGCACGGCGTGTTTTCTGCTTCGTATCTGGCACGTAAAACCGGCTTCTCGCTGTGGCTGAAGCGGCTGAAAATCCGTCATGTTTATCAGGATCGCCAAATCGTCGGGGTTTCGCAGTACGTCATCGACGATATGGTGCAAAACATTGGCGTACAGCCTCGCCAGGCCAAAGTGATCGCCAATCCTTTCGATTTTGACAGCCTCGCCCGGCTGGCCGCTGAACCCTGCCCGTTAGCCGGCACCGATTTCCTGGTGCACGTGGGACGCTTCCATGAAACCAAACGCCATGACCGCCTGCTCGAAGCATATGCCCTGAGTGGCATCACCGCGCCGCTGGTTTTGCTGGGACAGGGAAGCGAAAAAATAACGCAAAAATTGCGTGAGCAGGCGCAGAATTCTGGCATTGCGGAGCGCGTACGCTTCGAGGGTTTTCAGCGCAATCCTTATCCCTGGATACGGCACGCGCGCCTGCTGGTGGTCAGCTCCGACAGTGAAGGTTTTGGTAATGTGCTGGTCGAAGCCCTGAGCTGCGGCACCCCGGTGGTCAGTACGCGCTGTCCGGGCGGTCCTGTTTCGATCCTCACCGGCGAACTGTCACGCGGTCTGGCAGAGATGAATGCAACATCGCTGGCAGAAAAAATGCGAGAAATTTATACAACTCCCCCCAGGTTGCAACATCTGGACTTAAGCATTTATAGTTTGAGCGTTGTTTGCCAGCAATACCTGCAGCTTATTCAGGTGGCGGAGACGTCATTTTCAACCACGCAGCACGTTTCAGGTTAACAGGTCCCCCATGACGGTGTGACCGAATCATGGGGATGACTACTTGACGTACGTACTACTGTTTATTCTTTTTTCGCCGGTCAAATGGGTGATGAAGTTTGTCCATGGCCGCACCGGTAAAAATCTGGTGATACAAACCGCTAAAATCGGCGACTATATTAATATCACGCCGTTATTATCCCACCTGGGAAAAAGCGATGCCCTGCTGAGCTATAGTGTCGCCCCGCTGGCTGAACGTGACGCCACGCTGGAGCACATCTGGTATATCGAAGATCATCGCTCCGGTTTGATGAAAAAAATAAAACTGGTGTGGCAGCTGCTCAATCGCTACGACAATATTTATTTGCTGCATCCCACCAATCTCAATTTATTTATTGCCGCCTGCTGCAATGCCAGCAACAAACAATTTCTTTCCAGCTATCGCCGCAAAGGCTATCAGGGCCTGTTTTATTTAACGGCCAGCGGCGTGGTTTACCACGAGAAAAATACCTTAACGCTGGAAAATTACCTGAAACTGGCCGATCGCTCTTTTACCAAAGAGAGTTATCCCAAACATGCCACCCTGCCACTGTGGCAACCGGAAACCCTGCCAGCGGAAATTACTCAGGCGCCGGGCATCCGTATTGGTATTAGCGTAACGGCAGGGAATCAGGCCAAAACCATTCCGCCGTTAATCTGGTGTCGGCTTTTCGACCACCTGAGCGATCTCCCCTGCACTTTTTTTGCTTTCGGCGCACCGAATGAACAATCACGCGTTCAGGAGTTGTTTAAAGTTGCCGGTCAGCGAAACAATCTGGTGAGTCTGGTAGGTAAAATTCCGCTCGAGGCGCTGCCTGCCGCCATTAACGAGATGGATTTCTATATCGCCTCGGATTCCGGCAATGTGTATATTGCCGACGCGCAACAGGTACCGGTGATTTTAATTTATGGTCCCTGCTGCGTAGAGGAGCAAAGGCCGCTGGGTGACGTGCTCTTAATTGGCCCGAACCACATCGCGCCCTCTTCGTTTGTGTTCGCTGCGCAATACAAATTTGCCCATCCGGTTGAACAGCTGTTCGAGCTGGATGAACGCAAGCTAAATGATATCCATGATTTTATCCGCACCCGGCAGCAGCAGCGCCTGGCGCGACGGAACAACGAAGAACATGACAGCGCAGCCCGATAGCTCATCCCCGCTACTCAGTCTCATTATCCCGATGTTTAACGCTGGTGCTGACTTTACCGGCTGTATCAATGCATTGCTGGCGCAAACCCTGACGTCGCTGGAGATCATCATTGTTGACGATGGCTCCACCGACGGCTCCGGCGAGCGCGCCGACGCGCTGGCGCAGCAGTACCCACATATCCAGGTGATTCATCAGCCGAACGGTGGCGTGTCGCGTGCGCGCAATGCCGGGCTGGCCGTGGCGCGGGGTAAATACGTCAGCTTTCCCGACGCTGACGACACCATGGACCCGGCGATGTACCAGACGCTGGTCGACATGGCGGAGCGCGATCGGCTGGACGCTGCGCAGTGCAACGCCGAGTGGTTTTTCAAGGCCAGCCAGACAACTAAGCCGATGATTCCGCGGGATCGCCTCACCAGCACTGGCGTATTAAGCGGGCCGGAGTGGCTCAACAAGGCGCTGAAAACCCGGCGTTACCTGCACGTCGTGTGGCTCGGTATCTACCGCCGTGAGCTGATCGAACAGCTTAATCTGCAGTTTGAACCCGGTCTGCATCATCAGGACATCCCGTGGACCACTGAGTTCATGCTCAACGTTAAACGCGTGCGCTACACCGATCGGGTGCTGTATCGCTACTACATGCACGATGCGTCGATCAGCAACCGCAAGCGCACCGGCCAGCACAACGTCGACTATCAGCGTCACTACCTGAAAATCGCGCGCATGCTGGAAGAGATTAATACGCGCTATCGTCACAAGGTGAAGATTTACCCGAGCTTCCACGCGCAGATTACCCGCGAAGCGCTTAGCGTGTGCCACGCTATCCGGCGCGAACCGGACGCCGCAGCGCGCCAGGCAATGATCGCCGATCTGTTTAGCAGCCAGACGCACAAACGCATGCTGCGCAATGCGCGCGGCGCGCGTCAGTGGTATCAGCTGCTGCTGTGGCTGAGCCGCATTTATCGCTGGCGCAATAAATAAGCGCCCGCCGCGGCTTTAACCCCTCCAGGGTTTGCCCTACAATCAGCTCACTGAATTTTGAGATGATTTGAGTATGGCAAGCCCGATTCCAGCCCACTTTGCACCGCAAAATATTTTGCTGATAAAGCTGCGTCATCATGGCGATATGCTGCTGACCACGCCTGCCATCAATGCGCTGCGCCAGCGCTATCCGCAGGCCAACATTGATGTGCTGCTGTATAAAGAGACGCGCCCGATGCTGGAAGCGCATCCGGCGATCCGTCAGCTGCATATCATCGATCGCAACTGGAAAAAGGAAGGCGGCTGGCAGAAGTTTCGCCATGAGGTCGCGCTGGTGCGGGCGGTGCGCGCCTGCCATTACGATGTGGTGATTAATCTGGCCGACCAGTGGCGCAGCGCCATTATTACCGGCCTGTCCGGTGCGCCGGTTCGCATTGGCTTTGCCTACCGCAAGCGCGACAACGCGTTCTGGCGCTGGTGCCATAACCAGCTGGTTTCCACCGACCGTCACCATCAGCTGCACACCGTGGAACAAAACATGACGGCGCTGCAGCCGCTCGGCATTCCCACCGCCGGGGCGACAGCCTCCATGCATTTCAGCGCCGCCGACCAGCAAAAAGTGCAGGATGTCCTCGCTCAGCAGTCGATTACCGGCCCGTTTGTGGTGCTGCAGCCCACCTCGCGCTGGGTTTTTAAGTGCTGGGAAGATGAAAAGGTGGCGCAGCTGATTGATGCGCTGGCCGCTGATGGTCGCAGCGTGGTGCTGACCGCCGCGCCCGATCAGAAAGAGCTGGCGATGATCGCCCATATCCAGTCGCTGTGCCGCACGCCGAACGTGGTGTCGCTGGCGGGCCAGCTCTCGCTGCCGCAGCTGGCGGCGCTGATCGACGCGGCACAGCTGTTTATTGGCGTTGATTCCGCACCGATGCACATGGCCGCGGCGCTGCAGACGCCGTGCCTGGCGCTGTTCGGCCCGACCAAGCTGCAGCACTGGCGCCCGTGGGGCGACAATAACCGCGTTATCTGGGCGGGCGACTATGCGCCGCTGCCGTCACCGGATTCGATCAATACCAATACCGAGCAGCGCTATCTGTCTGCCATCCCGGTTGAGGATGTGCTTGACGCCGCCAGGAGCCTTTTGCATGACTAAGTTACGGCTGGCGATTGTCCGGCAGAAATACCGGCCGGACGGCGGTGCCGAGCGCTTTATCTCACGCGCGCTGGAAGCGCTGGACGGCGAGCAGCTCGATCTCAACATCATTACCCGCAGCTGGCAGGGCACGCCGAACCCGGCCTGGCACCTGCACATTTGCAATCCGGCAAAGTTCGGCCGCATCTCGCGTGAACGCGGCTTTGCCCGCGCGGCGCGCGCCTGCTGGGAGCGGGAAAAATTCGATATCGTACAGAGCCACGAGCGCATCGCCGGCTGCGATATTTTCCGCGCCGGCGACGGTGTGCATCGCGTATGGCTGGAGCAGCGCGCGCGCATTGTTTCGCCGTGGCAGCGGCTGAGCGCCAGCCTGAGCCCGTACCATCGCTATGTGCTGCAGGCGGAAGCGGAGATGTTCAACGCGCCCTCGCTGAAAGCGGTGATCTGTAATTCGCACATGGTGAAGCAGGATATTTTGCGCCACTTCGCGCTGGATGCCAGCAAAATCCACGTGATTCACAACGCCATTGATAGCCAGCGTTTTCAGCCTGCCAGCGATACGCTGCGTCACGCCGCGCGTCAGCGACTCAACCTGCCGCAGGACGCCACGGTGATGATCTACGTCGGCTCCGGCTTCGAACGCAAAGGGCTAAAGGCCGCTATCGAAGCGGTCGCTAATAGCGATCGCTACCTGGTGGTGGTCGGCCAGGACAAACAGCTGGCGCGCTATCAGCAGCTGGCGAACCAGCTTAACTGTCTTGACCGCCTGCGCTTTGCGGGCGTGCAGCAGGACGTTCAGCCGTTTTATCACGCCGCCGATGCGCTGCTGTTGCCAACCCTGTACGATCCGTTCCCCAATGTGGTGCTGGAGGCGATGGCCTGCGGGCTGGCAATCATTACCAGCACCGGCTGCGGCGGCGCAGAATTTATCACCAACGGTGAACAGGGTTTTGTCTGCGATGCGTTGGATATCAAAGCGTTAAACGAAGCGGTAATCGCAACGCCCGCACTTTCGCTCAATCCGGCGCTGGGCGAAGCCGCACGTCGCAAAATTGAACCTTATGGTCCGCAAAGACTGGCGCAGGCGCTGACTTCGCTTTATCAGCACGTCCTGCAAACCCGTTGACGAAGTGGTATGAGCAGGCGGTCAGTTTCTGTTAACATGCCGCCTTTCCTGTGTTTTTTGACGCGAACTGGTCGTAACCTTAACTATGACGACTCTCTATACAGCCCTGCTTTATCTGATTCAGCCACTGATCTGGCTGCGCCTGTGGCTGCGCGGTCGAAAAGCACCGGCCTATCGTAAACGCTGGGCGGAACGCTACGGCTACTGCAGCGGTAAAGTGGCACCGCACGGCATCGTGCTGCACTCGGTTTCGGTCGGTGAAACGCTCGCCGCCGTGCCGCTGGTGCGCGCGTTGCGTCATCGCTATCCGACGCTGCCCATTACCGTGACCACCATGACGCCCACCGGCTCCGAGCGCGCCCAGTCGGCGTTTGGCAAAGACGTGCACCACGTCTATCTGCCGTACGATTTGCCCGGCTCAATTAACCGTTTCCTCGATACCGTCGACCCGCGGCTGGTGATTATCATGGAAACCGAGCTGTGGCCGAACATCATTCGCATTCTGCATCAGCGCCAGATTCCGCTGGTGATTGCCAATGCGCGCCTGTCTGAACGCTCCGCCAGAGGTTATAAAAAGCTCGGCGGTTTCATGCGTGACCTGCTGCAGCGCATTACGCTGATCGCCGCGCAGAACGTCGAAGATGGCGATCGTTTCCTCAGCCTCGGCCTGAAGCGCTCGCACCTGGCCGTGACCGGCAGTCTGAAGTTTGATATCTCCGTTACGCCGGAACTGGCAGCACGCGCGGTGACGCTGCGCCGCCAGTGGGCGTCGCGCCGGCCGGTGTGGATCGCCACCAGCACGCACGAAGGCGAAGAGGCCATCGTGCTCGACGCCCATCGCCGCCTGCTGCAACAGTTCCCGGATCTGCTGCTGATTCTGGTGCCGCGCCATCCGGAACGCTTTAAAGATGCCTGCAACCTGACGCAAAAACGCGGCTTCAGCTTTACCCTGCGCAGCAGCGGCGAGATTCCCTCCAGCGCCACGCAGGTGGTGATTGGCGATACCATGGGCGAACTGATGCTGCTGTACGGCATCGCCGATCTGGCCTTTGTCGGCGGCAGCCTGGTGGAGCGCGGCGGCCACAATCCGCTCGAGCCCGCTGCGCATGCCATTCCGGTGCTGATGGGCCCGCACATCTGGAACTTCAAAGATATCTGCGCCCGTCTGCAACAGGCGGAAGGGCTGATCACCGTTACTGATGTGGTGTCGCTGGAAAAAGAAGTGGCGAACCTGCTGCAGGATGACGATTATCGCCGCTACTACGGCCGCCACGCGGTAGACGTGCTGCACCAGAATCAGGGCGCACTGCAGCGTCTGCTACAGTTACTCGAACCGCATCTGCCTCCACGAGCTCATTAACGCATGTCACAACGCCAACGTCTCTCCGTGGTGATGATCGCCAAAAACGAAGCTGAACTCCTTCCGGAGGCGCTGGCTTCCGTCAGCTGGGCAGATGAAATCATTCTGCTGGATTCGGGCAGCAGCGATGCGACCATCGAGGTGGCACGCGCGCACGGTGCACAGGTCTATCAGGCAGACGGCTGGGCCGGCTTTGGTAAGCAGCGTCAGCGCGCCCAGGCCTTTTCCAGCGGCGATATGATTCTGATGCTGGATGCCGATGAACGGGTTACGCCAGAACTGCGCCGCGCCATTGAGCAGGTGCTGATACAGCCACCCAGCGATAAGGTTTACAGCCTCGGGCGCAGTAATATGTTTCTCGGCCGCTTTATGCGCCACAGCGGCTGGTATCCCGACCGCGTGCTGCGCCTCTATCCGCGCCATCTGCGCTATAACGACAATCTGGTGCACGAATCGCTGGAGACGCAGGGCACGCCGGTGGTGGCGCTGCCGGGTGATTTGCAGCACCTGACCTGCCGCGACCTGATCGCCTTCCAGCGCAAGCAGATGAACTATGCCGAAGCCTGGGCGCAGGAGCGCTTTCAGCGCGGCAAGCGCTGCAGTATTCTCTCTGTTTTCAGCCACACCGCAGGCGCGTTTATTAAGACGCTGCTGCTGCGCGCCGGTTTTCTCGATGGTAAACAGGGCTGGATTCTGGCGGTGGTCAACGCACAATACACCTTTAATAAATACTCGGCGCTCTGGGCGCTGCATCACACCTCAACACAGGGCCGCGTATGAGCACTAAAGCGATTTATCCTGGCACATTTGACCCGATGACGCTGGGCCATCTGGATATCGTCACGCGCGCAGCGCAGATGTTTGATCGCATCGTGCTGGCAATTGCCGCCAGCCCGAGTAAGAAGCCGCTGTTTAGCCTTGATGAACGTGTCGATCTGGCGCGCCAGGTTACGGCCCATTTGCCAAATGTTGAGGTGGTTGGCTTTAGCGATTTGATGGCGAATTTTGCCCAGGCGCAGAACGCGAACGTGCTGGTGCGCGGTCTGCGTGCGGTATCGGACTTTGAGTATGAGCTGCAGCTGGCGCACATGAACCGTCATCTGCTGCCCACGCTGGAGAGCGTGTTTCTGATGCCGTCCGAAGGCTTCTCATTTGTCTCGTCGTCGCTGGTCAAGGAAGTGGCGCGCCATCAGGGTGACGTGCAGGCATTTCTGCCTGCCGTGGTGCATCAGGCGCTGCTGGCGAAGCTGGCGCAGCCGTAATCAGTGCTGGCAGCGTGGACACCAGAAGGTGCTGCGCTGACCGTGTTTACCGCTGAGGATCGGCGTACCGCAGGCGCGACAGGGCTCGCCAGTGCGTCCATACACCTGCAACTGCTGCGCAAAATAGCCTGGCTTACCGTCGGTCTGCAGGAAATCACGCAGCGTGGTGCCGCCCTGCTCAATCGAACGCAGCAGTACGGCTTTGATGGTGTTCGCCAGCAGTTCCGCTTCCGCTTCACTCAGGCTCATCGCCGGACGATCGGGTAAGATCCCGGCGGTAAACAGCGATTCGCTGGCATAGATGTTACCCACGCCCACCACCACTTTGTTATCCATCAGCCACTGCTTGATCACCGTGCGTTTGCCGCGCGACTTTTCATACAGATACCCGCCGCTGAAGGCATCGCTCAGCGGTTCCGGACCGAGGTGCGCCAGCACGCTGCTGCCTTCCGGATCGGTAGTCCACAGCCAGGCGCCAAAACGCCGCGGATCGGTATAGCGCAGCACTTTGCCATTGCTCATCACCAAATCGACGTGGTCGTGCTTCGCAGCCGGCAGTTCGCCGGGCAGAACGCGCAGGCTGCCGGACATGCCAAGATGAATGATGATCCAGCCGTGCGGCAGCTCCAGCAGCAGATACTTGGCGCGACGCTGTACGCTGAGCACCGGCTGGTCGCTCAGCGCGTGGATTTCATGGGAAACCGGCCAGCGCAGACGCGGATTGCGCACAATGGCATGCAGAATGGTTTCTCCCACCAGGTGAGGTTCTATACCGCGTCGGCTGGTTTCTACCTCAGGTAATTCAGGCATCTCATCTCCTCAACGTAGCGCAGAAACAAAAAACCCGGCCGGAGCCGGGTTTTTCGCAAGAACACCAAAATTACTTAATTTTGGCTTCTTTGTAGATCACGTGCTGACGTACAACCGGATCGAACTTTTTCAGTTCCAGTTTCTCAGGTTTAGTACGTTTGTTCTTCGTGGTGGTATAGAAGTGACCTGTACCAGCAGAGGAAACCAGCTTGATCTTCTCACGAATACCTTTAGCCATGATTCAGTTCCTTAGTACTTCTCACCACGGGCGCGGATTTCGGCCAGAACCGTATCGATGCCCTTTTTATCAATAACACGCATACCTTTAGCAGATACACGCAGAGTAACGAAGCGCTTCTCGCTCTCAACCCAGAAACGGTGAGAGTGCAGGTTCGGCAGGAAACGGCGTTTCGTCGCGTTCATTGCGTGGGAACGGTTGTTACCGGTCACCGGACGCTTTCCAGTTACCTGGCAGACTCGTGACATTTCTATTCTCCAAAAATCAAATCAGCTCGAGCTTTAAAAACTAGGTTTTGGCCGCCTCGTCAGGCCTTAGCCCGCCCAGGCGAGTTCCATGTGAACCCGCTAAGCTGGCCCAAACGCCAAACCCGAGATTCTCAAAGGTGGCGTAGTATACGCCGCTAAGCCGAAGTGCTCAAGTCCCGAACAGATAAAGATCCCTCCGGATCGCGCAAAAACGCCGGATTTCTGCCCAGTTGACGCCGCGAATTACAGCCAGCCGCGCTCGGCGAAAGAGGTAAACTCGCCGTGACCAATCACCAGATGATCTAATAAGCGGATATTCAACAGCG
Source organism: Pantoea sp. B270 (assembly GCF_018726825.1). NCBI lineage: Bacteria > Pseudomonadati > Pseudomonadota > Gammaproteobacteria > Enterobacterales > Erwiniaceae > Pantoea > Pantoea sp. B270. Next base: position 2,671,931 of record NZ_JAHCSX010000001.1, on the reverse strand, counting down.
CGCAGGCCTGCGCCACCTTGCTGGTAGTCTCACGATCGGCACGGCTCGGTTCCGCCATGCCGGACGGATGATTGTGCGCCAGTATCACCGCCGCCGCGTTGAGCTTTAGCGCCTCACGCACGATTTCACGCGGATGCACTTCCACGCTGGCAATGGAGCCGGAAAACATCTTCTGCGCCTGCAAAACGCGGTGCTGGTTATCCAGAAACAGCGCCATAAAGATTTCACGCTCCTGATGTGCCAGCACGCTTTGCAGGTAGTGGCGCGTGACCTGCGGATTCTCCATCACATTTTCGCGCGCCAGCTGGCTGGCAAAAAAGCGCCGCCCCAGTTCCGCAATGGCATGCAGTTGCGTCATTTTGGCGCTGCCGACGCCCTTTATCTGCCCGAGCTCCTCTTTACTGGCGGTCATGATGCGATACAGCGAACCGAATTCATTCAGCATCAGCCGCGCCAGCCCCATGACGCTGTTGCCGCGCGTGCCGGTACGTAAAAAGATCGCAAGCAGTTCGGCATCGCTTAGCGCCTCGGCGCCCAGCAGCGTCAGTTTTTCCCGTGGTGCCAGTTCCGTCATCGTTCCGCCCTCCCTGCAATGCCCCCATTCTGCGCCGGTGCATTGCAGGCCACCAGCGGCGCGTGACAAATTCCAGAGCCGGCTCGCAAAGGGCGCAGGCAGTGAAAAGGCGGGTCGCCGATTTTGTGATAAAGTTGCCTGCATCTGTCGCGCCAGGCGCGGCACTCTGCGTTGAAGTGAGGCAAACAACATGATGGGATTAGCCGGAAAAAAAATTCTGCTGGGCGTCAGCGGCGGCATCGCGGCCTATAAAGCACCGGAACTGGTGCGCCGTCTGCGCGATCGCGGCGCGGATGTCCGCGTGATGATGACCGATGCAGCCAAAGCCTTTATTACGCCGCTCAGCCTGCAGGCGGTTTCCGGCTATCCGGTGTTTGATGACCTGCTCGACCCGGCGGCCGAAGCGGCAATGGGCCATATCGAACTGGCAAAATGGGCCGATTTGATTGTGCTTGCGCCCGCAACCGCCGATCTGATTGCACGCATTACCGCCGGCATGGCAAACGACCTGGTCACCACCGCCTGCCTGGCCAGCGCGGCACCGGTCGCCATCGTGCCGGCCATGAACCAGCAGATGTACCGCGCGGCCGTGACGCAGGAGAATCTGCAGCGTCTGGCGCAGCGCGGCGTGCTGGTCTGGGGACCGGACAGCGGCAGCCAGGCGTGCGGTGATATCGGCCCGGGCCGCATGCTGGACCCGCTGGCCATCGTTGCGCATGCGCTGGAGTGGGCCGCGCCCGTCAACGATCTGCAACATCTCAACATTATGATCACCGCCGGTCCGACGCGTGAAGCGCTGGATCCGGTGCGCTATATCAGTAATCACAGCTCCGGCAAGATGGGCTATGCAGTTGCTGCTGCGGCGGCAAAGCGCGGCGCAAACGTGACGCTGGTTTCCGGTCCGGTGAACTTAGCCACGCCCGCCGGCGTGACGCGCATTGATGTCAACAGCGCACTGGAGATGGAAGCGACGGTGATGGCGCAAATCAGCCAACAAGATATTTTCATTGCCAGCGCAGCCGTGGCAGACTACCGGGCGGCAAACATTGCCGCAGAGAAAATTAAAAAACAGGGTGGCGATGATAACGTCACGCTGCAGCTGGTGAAGAACCCGGATATTGTTGCAGGCGTCGCGGCGCTCAAAGTGCAGCGCCCTTTCGTGGTGGGATTTGCTGCCGAAACCCAGAATGTGGAAGAATACGCGCGGCAAAAACGGGTGCGGAAAAACCTGGACCTGATTTGCGCCAATGATGTGGCGCAGGCCGGGCAGGGCTTCAATAGCGACACCAATGCTCTTCACCTTTTTTGGCAGGAGGGAGAGAAAGTCTTACCACTCAGTGATAAGACGCTCCTTGGCCAACAATTAATAGACGAGATTGTCAGCCGTTATGATGAAAAAAATCGACGTAAAAATACTTGATGCGCGCGTAGGCAAGGAATTCCCACTACCCACCTATGCGACCTCTGGCTCCGCGGGTCTCGATCTGCGCGCCTGCCTTGATGACGCACTGGAAATCGCACCGGGCATGACCACGCTGGTGCCGACCGGCCTGGCGATTCACATTGCCGATCCGTCACTGGCTGCCGTCATCCTGCCGCGCTCCGGTCTCGGTCACAAACACGGCATCGTACTGGGTAACCTGGTGGGGCTGATTGACTCCGACTATCAGGGCCAGCTGATGGTTTCAGTGTGGAACCGTGGCCAGGATAGCTTCACGCTGCAGCCTGGCGATCGCCTGGCTCAGCTGGTGTTTGTACCGGTGGTGCAGGCCGAATTTAACCTGGTGGAAGATTTTGACGCCAGCGAACGCGGCGCAGGCGGTTTCGGTCACTCTGGCCGTCAGTAATACGCTCACTTTTCGCATAGCCATCTTTTTATTTCTTGTCGCCACAGGCCGCTTTATCTGTGGCAGATAAGGCAGTATTGCCTGTTTTTGGTGAATTTCAGGGGTGTTGAAGGTCATGGCAGAAAAAAAAGTCGCGAAACGGAATCGTCGCGAAGAGATTTTGCAGGCGCTGGCGCAAATGCTGGAGTCGGGCGATGGCAGTCAGCGTATCACCACCGCCAAGCTGGCCGCCAATGTCGGCGTTTCGGAAGCGGCGTTATATCGCCACTTTCCCAGCAAAACGCGCATGTTTGATAGCCTGATTGAGTTTATTGAAGACAGTCTGATTACCCGCATCAATCTGATCCTGAAAGATGAAAAAGTGACGATGGCGCGTCTGCGCCTGATCGTGCAATTACTGCTGGGATTTGGTGAGCGTAATCCAGGGCTGACGCGCATCCTGACCGGCCACGCGCTGATGTTTGAACAGGATCGCCTGCAGGGGCGTATTAATCAGCTGTTTGAGCGTATCGAAGTTCAGCTGCGCCAGGTGATGAAAGAGAAGAAGATGCGCGACGGCGAAGGTTTCCAGACCGATGAGACGCTGCTCGCCAGCCAGCTGCTGGCGTTCTGCGAAGGTTTGCTGTCACGCTATGTGCGCTCGGAGTTCCGTTATCGTCCGACCGCCGATTTCGACAGCCGCTGGCCGTTGATTGCCGCACAGCTGGTTTAATACGCACAGCGGATTTGTAGCGGCGCGATTCATCGCGCAATAAATTGCGCCGCTACGCTATCGTGCGGCGCTGACTACCGCGGCAAAAACTCAAAACCTGACTCTTTGCGATACGCCCCGACCTTCGCCACCAGGTGCGCATTAATGCGCACCCTACGCCCTGGCATCCTGCGACTGTAGGGGCGCCATTCATGGCGACCGCAGCAAACCTTAAATGCCGTACTCTTTGCGATACGCCCCGACCTTCGCCACCTGGTGCGCATCAATGCGCACCCTGTGACCTGGCATCCTGCTACTGTAGGGTCGCCATTAATGGCGACCGCGGCAAACCTTAAATACCGTACTCTTTGCGATACGCCTTCACCTTCGCCAGATGGTCGGCCATCTCTGGCTTCTCCGCCAGGTAATCAATCAGCTCGCTCAGCGTAATGATCGCGGTGACCTTGCACTGATAATCGCGCTCCACTTCCTGAATCGCGGAAATCTCGCCACGGCCACGCTCCTGGCGGTCGAGTGAAATCAGCACGCCGGCCAGCGTGGCGTTATGGGCATTGATGATGTCCATTGATTCACGAATTGCCGTGCCGGCGGTGATCACATCATCGACCAGCATCACTTTGCCCTGCAGCGGGCTGCCCACCAGTAAACCGCCTTCGCCGTGATCTTTGGCCTCTTTACGGTTAAAACAGTACGGCACATCGCGGTCATGATGATCGGCCAGCGCCACGGCAGTAGTGGTCGCAATGGGAATGCCTTTGTAGGCCGGGCCAAACAGCAGGTCGAAATCGACGCCGCCATCCACCAGCGCCTGCGCATAGAAACGGCCCAGCAGCGCTAAATCGCGCCCGGTATTGAACAGACCGGCATTGAAGAAATAGGGACTTTTGCGACCGGACTTCAGGGTGAACTCACCAAACTTCAATACCCCTTTGTTCAGGGCGAACTCAATAAACTGACGCTGCCAGGCTTTCATTTCTCACTCCTCAAATAAAGAAAAGGCGACTCTGTGGTCGCCTGTTACATCAATCAATTAACGCCGCTTTCTGCGCCTGAATCAGCTGCTCAATGCCGCCGCGCGCCAGCGCCAGCAGCTGCAACAATTCGTCATGGCTGAACGGCTCGCCTTCTGCGGTGCCCTGCACCTCAATCATGCGGCCATCTTCGGTCATCACCACATTCATATCCGTTTCAGCGGCAGAGTCTTCGACATACTCTAAATCACACACCGCTTCACCGGCCACGATGCCGACCGAGATCGCCGCCACCATGCCTTTCAGCGGGCTGGCTTTCAGTTTACCGGCTGCCACCAGCGCGTTCAGCGCATCCGCCAGCGCCACGCAGGCACCGGTGATTGCCGCGGTGCGCGTGCCGCCGTCGGCCTGAATTACGTCGCAGTCCAGCGTGATGGTGAATTCACCCAGCGCCTGCAGATCAACCGCCGCACGCAGCGAGCGGGCGATAAGGCGCTGGATTTCCAGCGTACGACCGCCCTGCTTGCCTTTGGCGGCTTCACGCGCCATACGGCTATGCGTCGAACGCGGCAGCATGCCATATTCTGCGGTTACCCAGCCCTGGCCTTTGCCTTTGAGAAAACGCGGCACGCCCTCTTCAACGGTCGCGGTGCACAGGACTTTGGTTTCGCCGAACTCGACAAGAACCGAGCCTTCCGCATGTTTGGTAAAGTGACGAGTGAGGGTGACGGGACGCACTTCAGAAGTGCTACGGCCTGCTGGACGCATGGTTTCTCTCCGGCTTGCTTGGGTTTGGCTGCGCATTATACGGACTTCACAGGCGGCTGTCCTGCCCGCGTGCAGGCAGCGCGTGTTACAGCGCCGCGCACACCAGCGAGTCGATACGCGTCACCGGTTGTGTCGCAAAACGATGTTTAAACTTGTCGCGCAGCGCGTTAATGCTTTCGGAGCTGGCCCGATCCGCAGGATGAAGCAATACCAGTACCTTGCGATTGCCCTGCGGGCCGCGGGCATCGTAAGTCGTCAGCGGCGAGGGAAAGTGCGGCGTGATGTCGCGTTCAGCAAACTGCGACCAGCCCGCTGCGCCAGCGGAGGACGGCAGGTCAAACCACAGCGTGGTTTGCATCATCATCTCGCCGGCCCCGCACACGGCCACGGGCGCGGTGTGCGGCGGAATAACCTGCGGGGTGGGCGGAGAAGTCTGACATCCGCTTAACATCATGGCGAAGCCCAGCGGCCTCATCCATTTATTCAACATCTTAGCCTCAGAAGTTGCCTGTCTCATCTGTCACAGCATAGGCCGCCGATGACCATTCCGTCATCATTTTTGCTTTCAGCTGCAGCAGGCTTTCATCTGTTGGATAGAGAGTCAGCGCCTGACGCAGCAGCCTGCGCGAGCGTTGATAGTGCCGCAGATGCCACTCAATCATTACCGCATTCCGGAACACGTTGAGATCGTTATGGCGCTCCAGCCACAGCGACGACTGCTGCACAAAGCGCGCCAGCAGGCGCTCATCCCGCGTCTGGTTGTAGCGCATCAGGCAATGCACCATTTCACCGAACTCATAGCGCTCGCCCTGAATCCACGGATTCCACAGCTGATCGCGTGAAGGATACGAGAGGAACTGACCGCGCTCCGCCTGGGTGAGCAGCGCGTTGGTCTGCAGGCCGCTGAAGAAAAACAGCATCAGCGCAATCGCGCCGCCGGCCATGTTCAGGCGCAGCATACGCGACGGCAGTCCCGGCGTCGCAGGTTCAATCATTGATCGATCTTCGGGCTGACGTAACGCCAGATGGGTAAGCAGCATCAGCAGCCACAGATGCGGCAGCGATTGATAGAGCGGAAATTCGACCATGGTGTGCAGCATGACGGGCAGCGTCAGACTCCACAGCATCAGGCGCTGCGGCTGACTGCGCCAGCGCCACAGCGGCGTCAGCCATGCCAGCAACACGGCGGTGAAGCCTACCATCGGCAAAACACCGCCTTCCACCCAGCTATACAGCCACTCGTTATGGGGATGGGTGGCGTTGAAATCTTTCAGGTGGATCGCGTCCACCATGCGTATCCGCGAAAAATGATACTCAAACTGACCAAAGCCCCAGCCGCTGAACGGTTTTTCCATGATCATCCGCAGCGTGTATTCCAGCAGCTGCTGGCGCGCCAGGTCGGACGCCGCAAATTCACGCATGCCAGGCGCTAATTCATTGCGCAGCAGCAGGGCGCACAGCACGGCCAGCGCCATCACCATGACGATCCTGATGATTACCGCGCGCTGGCGACGATCGCACACCAGCAGCATCACCAGCAGCGCCAGCGCAAAACCAAACGCACCGGTACGCGACTGCGTCAGAAGCAGTGCCAGGCTGTTGATCAGCACTGCCGGAAACAGCAAGAGGCGGTGCCTGATGTCAGATTGCAGACAGAGCCAGACCGTAGCCGCCAGACCGGTCGCCAGAAAGCTGGCCAGCAAATTGAACTGCTGAAAAATACCGTAAGGGCGAATCTGGCCGGCGTGATAACGAAACTCCATCAGCGTTTGCAGCTGGGCCGGAAAACAGGTTTGCGCAATCGCCAGCAGCGCCTGCAAGGTGCTGAGCAATACGATGCCGGCAATGATTTGCTGACGCTGCTGCCAGAGCTGCGGCATCAGGCCCAGCAGCAGCCACAGAATGAGTATGGCACTGAGCCCCAGTAGCCGGATAACGCCGGTCAGCAGTCCGTTATCGTTCTCCTGCAGGATCACCGCCAGCGCAAAGCAAAACAGCATCAGCAACAGCGCATGCGTCATGACGTTGTCATCAATTAAATCGCGCGGCTGGCGCCAGTTCTTCAACAGCAGCGTGGCCGCCAGCAGCGCGAGGCAGCCTGCAGTGAGCAAATTCAGCGGCAGATCAAAGCCATTGCCACCACTGTTGGGCAGATAAATCAGCGTAGGGAGAAAACAGATAAGACAGGCCAGCGAAGCGAAAGGGAAAGAGGCGACTTTCTCACCGCACTGTCCCCGACGCCGCCGCTGCAGAAATTGCTGCATCAGCAAAGGTGGCGTGACGCGCGGGTCTCGTCCGGACAGATACCACGACATAAAACAGAGAAAGAGCATAGCAAACCCAATTGCCGAAACAGGCCAAAAACTGTCTCGTTGAATAATGGTTGATAGACTTTGGCTACAGAAAATGTACGGCCAAAAAGCTGTGAATGGTGTGAAAACCCCCGTGAATCATGGTGATTCACAGAGCTGTGATGATGAAAAATATTTTCAAACACCGTTAATCTGTATCGCTGCAGGTTAAGCCGATCTCCCTCTGATAAGTGTTTAACTTTAACCATCATAAAAAGATTAATTAACATTAATATCAATAACGCGGATTAAAGCATCATCAAGGCATGCTGATCAGCAATGTTGCTGAAGCATTGAATTCACCACCGCTCAGCGGTTGTCCTTTCTTTTTCACCGGGAACACGGTGATAACTTCTGACGCCATGCCGTTGATTAACCGGACAGCAGAAGTGCCCATCGGTTTGAGCAATTGTCCTTTATGTTTAACTGCAATGCCCAGATCAGGATAGTTGGTGGCGATGAGTTCATCCGAGAAAGAGGTGGTGCCGGCGACTAAGCGTAAATTGACTTCCTGATTTAATGCGGAACTGCATTTGACTTCTAACGGCACATCTTTGTAGTTGGCGGTATTGGACACTGATTCAGAAACGGAGCTTACCGCGATGCGGTCAAATTCAACGTTAATATCCGTGCCGTTATTGATATCGCAGACAATGGGTACCGGGATGATAATGCCGTGAGGTCCGATAACGATTTTTAGCAAGGGTTTTTCGGGTCTCGGAGGATAAGGCCGCGTTACATATCCAATAGTATAAATGGTGGCAATCTCTACATTGGGTGGAACAAAAATTGCTCCACCCACAATATCTTTAGTTATAATAAAATCAGTCAGGTTATATCCAGCAGTTGAAAAAACATCATGAACCCTACCTAAACCTGGCTTTATTACCCCACGACCAGGACCTTTATATCTACCATCTTCGAAGCGCACTGGATAAGGATACCAGTCTGGCGCATATACTTGCACCTTCACGTCTACTTCATCGGTGAGCCTGTAATATCCGCTATTTTTAACTGATGGGATGAAATAGGCGCCAAGGTCAGCCTCGATACGCACACTATTCCATTCATATTTTCCAGGGTTGTTACATATGCCAGAAAAATACCCTAATGATTCATCAAAGAATATCCTGCCACTCGCTCCTTCTTTAGGAGGCGTGTAGCTAGCCAAACGGCCTGATGTCAACACCATTACCGCTAAGGGGTCAGTCCAGCAGGCATAATCAAGACCAGCATGAGCCTGATGAGAAAAGGTGCTCATGAAAAAAGCCTTAGCAATAAATAATATATATTTCCTTCGCAACAAAATAATCATCATAGTCTATTCACGCACAAATATTTTAAAACAATCAAATTAGACCGTTGTTATTTTGCAAAGAATCGCAAAAGATACCTGCCTCCTGAGAAATCAGAATCGAGCCAGACTTACAATGTGCAATACAACAACCATCATGCTTTATTTAAACAGAGCTCAGTCTGGTGTCACAATTAAGATCGCAGAAGCAGTAAATTCACCTGATTCTAACTTGGACATTTTATTTTTTACAGGAAATATACTAAAGGCAGCATGACCTAACCCATCATATATATCCATTGGAAAAGAGTCGTACGGCTTTATTATTACCCCATTATGAAGCATGGCAAGACCTAAACTTTGATTACTTGTTGCCACCAGATTACTCGAAAATGGAGAGAACTCTGAAACCAGCTTTATTCCAACCTTTTTTGTGATACTCTCACTACACGACACGTCAATAGGAATGTCTTTGATGAAGGACGGATTTGATTCAGAATCAGAAACAGCTGCAATACTTAAATTACCAAACTCTACCTGAATTAGATTATCCTGATTAATTTTACAGACAACAGGAACTGGGATTATAACTCCTCCGCCCATAATAACACCTTGAAGAAGTGGATCTTCAGGTTTAGGTGGGTATGGAGATATAGTTAAAACTCTATACATATCGTAGAGCTTTACACCAGCCGGTATAATTATAGCCCCACCAATGATATCCCGCCTAAGTACTAAATCTATAAAACCCTCACCTGCGGCTGAAAAATTATTAACGTATATTCTTTCACCCACACCATTTGGCTTGACAGCTCCGCTTACAGAATTCGGAGGAATCATAGGAAACTTATAACTTTTATAAATTGTCCCAAGAGATATTCTGATATCAACATCTTCACTTAATTTATAGTACCCTTGATTTAACTCAGAAAGAGAAAATAATGGATTCATATCCCCATAATAATGCATGCCATTCGGTGTTCCCGCAAAACTTTTATTACAATAACCAGGAAATGTTGTTGGCTCTGTCTTAAAGAAAATTCTTTTCTCTGTACCTTTTCTATTAGAAGGGAAAGAGCCAATTGAAGTTGCTGAAATTGCCGTGATATTTACGGGTTCTCCCCAGCATGCGTTTTCATTCCTTGCATAAGCGACTACCGAATTAATCATCGTGAAAGAAATGAAGATAATAATTAATTTTCCCATTTGTAGCGCCCTTAATTTTAAAGCTTAAAAATAATGTTATTTCTTACAAATCACAGACGGATTCGCATTATTGCCAATCACATAACGCACATTCTGCAGACGATAAATCCAGCCGTAATTGACATGGCCGGGCGCCAGTCCGGCGGAGATATAGCGCTCAATATTCTGTGGTGAGGCGCGATTGGCGAGATTGTAGGAGATAGCAGTGGTTTCGCTGCGCAGCGCGGCGCCGGAGAAGCTGTGGCGCAGTTCAAAAGAGACATCAACCGGTTCGCGGCGCTGCAGTTGCTGTTGTGGCGAGTAATAACTGATCATGCCGCTGTAATTGCCGGTGGCCTGAAACAGACTGTTTTGCACTTTCCACTGCCCGTGCGACACCACCAGCTGTCCCGCCTCTCTGGAAATCAGAATCGAATCCGCTTCACAATGAGGGATACGGCGCGACAGCTGATAAATCAGGATAGCCGCCAGTACCAGCGCCAGCATCAGTAATCCCCCCTGCAACACCCAGGTTACTCGGCGACGAAATATATGGCTGACCGACATAACGCATCCTTCTGCTCGATAGGGTTTTGACAGATAAACCAGCTGTAACGGTCAGCCAGCTTGGTGCGGTTGATATAAATGTGGCGTTCCTCTTCGGCCAGCTGGATAAAGCGCGCCATGCTGTCACTCACCAGCTGCAGATTTTGATCGATCTCTTCACGCTCGGTGGCGCTGAAGTCGTCCTGGATATACCACTGCCGGCCCTGCACGTGGCGATAGGGTGCATAGGTCACAGTCACCACGTCGCGAATCTCCAGCACTTTAATGCCGAGTAAGGCCAGCACCAGTAACAGCACCGCGCTGATCAACATGCCGATTAACACCAGCCCGGAACGGCTGCGTGGTGCCGCAGCGGTCGTTTGCTCCGCCACGGTGGCGGTGGCTGGCGGCTGCACCATCACCGGCAGCGGCGACGTGTGCACATGAGTGGTCACCAGCGGCTGAATACGTGCTTCCGACGCAATGCGCGCTTCTTCTACGGCTTCAGCCAGCGGTAAACAGGCTTCCACCCGCACCGACTCATGCAGCCGGTAGCCCTGACGATGAACGGTGACAAAGGTTTCTCCTTCAACCCGCAGTTGCAGAAACTGCTTACGCAGCATCGATAGCATCTGGCGCAGCGAGTTTTCCGTCACGTGCACCCCCTGGCTACGCCAGCCTTCATCCAGCAGCGTTTCGTGGCTAATGACCTCACCCGGCTTTTGCAGAAACAGCGCCAGGCAGCGTGCGCTGCTCTGGTTGAGCAGCAGCTCGTTATCATGCCGATCGCGCAACAGGCGCCGATCCGGGTCAAACGTGATATGTTGATTTATCAACCACATAACAGGCACTCAGGGATAGTTCAGATAAAAAGTAGCAATCGCCGATACGTTGCCAGGCTCAATGGTGCGCTCGGCAATCGCGCTCGCCGAAGCCTGCAGCCAGGCACTGAACTGCAGCTGGTTGTCGCCCTGCTGCAGCGGAAAATGCATCACGCCGCGGTTAATGGGCACCAGCTTTCCGTCCGCATCACTCAGGCCAATGGCCACGCCTTTGGCACCGGCATCACCGGCCAGCGCCAGCAGATCGGGCTGCTCGGCATCGGCAATGCCGTTGAACACCAGCTCGACGTCTTTACCCAGTTCGGTATCACAACCGCTCAGACGCATCACCAGCGGACGCGCCGGCGTGCGCGGATTCTGATACAGCGATTTCGCGACGATATCGCCAAAGTTGAGTTCCAGCTGCTGCTGTTCCGGTTCCAGCGAACAGGGTTCCGCCACCAGCGTGCCGTGCAGCTGCATCTCTATCGCCTGTGCCGGTGACACCAGCAGCCATCCCAGTACCAGCATTACGCCCGCTCTCATCGCCTCTCCTTACTGATATTCCAGCAGCAGCGCCGCGCTGGCGGTGAACTCCCCACCCTCCAGCGTCACGCCCGGCTGCTGTACCGGCACCGCGCCGAGATCGAGTGTGCCGGGGAAAACAATCGGCAACGTGCTGTTGACCGCCAGCGGCTTGCTGGCCAGATAAAAGCGAATACCCAGCGCACTCACACTGCTGAGCAGCGCGCTGCTGTCGAAACCGGAAGCGGTACCGGTCAGACGCACCTGCAATGCCGCACCCGGATCCTCGGTGCACTTGACCGGTATCGCCTTACGCTGCAGATAGTTGACGCCATCGATCTTTTTCACGCTCAGCGCATCGCCAAACTCAATCATCAGGCTCTGGTTGTCATTCAGCGTGCAGGGCGGATTCTCAATCAGCGTACCGTGCAGGCGCAGCTCCACCGCATGCAGCGGCCAGCAGATGCACAGCAGCAGGCTACCGATCAGCAGCCTGCTGTAATACTTCATCAACGGAACAAGTCGATGCTTAGTCATAGTTCACCTGTAACTGACCGCTGGCTGACCAGGCACCCGGCTGCAGCGGCAGCGCGGTGCGTTCCTCAACCGTCAGCCAGCTCAGCACATTGCTGCCGGCGCTGAGCGGCACGCGCAGATTGCGGAAGGTGGGCGGCAGCGGCTGATGGTTCTCATCAAACAATTGCAGGCCCACGCCGTCAGAGCCCTGTACGCGAATCAGCTGCGGGTCGGCCAGGCTTTGCGGGGCAAAAAAGTCGATGCTGATGGACGGCACATGTTGCAGCCATAGCGGATCGGCGACATTGCGGATACTGTACGGACAGTCCTGCAAATGCAGCGTTAACGCCTGCTTCATCACCTGCTCGCCGACCTGTTGCAGCGCGGCGGTCGGCGTGGTATCGAGGCCAGCCGCCTGATCATTGTTACCGACGTCAAGCCAGCATGGACTCTCCTGCAGCGCGCCATACACATGCACCACGCCGTTGGTTGCCGCCTGCAGAGTCGGGCTCAACAGCGTCAGCACCAGCAACAGCACACGCATCGCTTACTGCTCCACCTTGTTACTGACGACGCTGCAGCTGTCGCCGGCACACTTCAGCGCCAGCGTTGGACGGCCGCCGTAGTCGTTGATGTAGGTTAATAGCGGCGCGCTGCCCAGTTCTGCTGCGTTCACGCCCAGATCGATACTGGTTTTTGGCGCGACCATGACCGGTTCAAAGCTCTTCTTCAGCGACTGGCCTTTCGCTGGCTGTGCATCCACCAGCGTAATGAAGTAAGGCGTGGGATTATTCAGCTGGTAGCGTGCACCCTTGCGCGTCAGCGTCAGTTTTTCCTGCCATGGCGTCACCACTGACGGATTGCTCACCACGATCGCTTCCGGGCGATAGAACAGCTTGATACGCGTCTGCAACGCGATTTGCAGCACGTTGCTCTTCTCGCTGCGCGGCGGGATTTCACGCATGCTGAAATAGAACACCGATTCACGATCCTGTGGCAGCGCCTTGATGGCTGGCAGCGCCTGCACTTTCACCACGCTGCGTTCGCCCGGTTCGACGCGCTGCACCGGTGGCAGCAGCACCAGCGGTGACGTAATTTTTTTACCGCTGCTGTCTTCAATCCAGCCCTGCGCCAGATAAGGCAGCTGCTTGTTTTCATTGCTGATATTCAGTGAGACGTTTTTTTCGTTACCGTTAAAAATGACCCGGGTGCGATCAAGCGCAATCGCCGCGTGAGCCTGCAGCGATAGCGTCAGCGTGGAGAGCAGCAAGGCGCCGCTCAGCGTTTTTACCAGCATGATTAACTCTTTCCTTACGTTGAAGAAGCAGGCGCGGCGCGGCGCGTGCAAAGTAATAACAAGTTCTGTCCTTCGTCGAGCAACTGCTGCGGCAGAGGATCGGGTAATGCCAGCTGACACTGGGTTTCGCCGTTCCAGCGCACATCCATGCTGGCACCGGCCTCAATGCCACTCAGCCATACCAGGCCGTCATCATCCAGAATGCCCACTTCGCGTCCGTTACTCTGGACGCTGGCACCAAAGGGCGGCCAGCTACCATCTTCCAGCCGGATGGCGGCCATGGCTTTGATGCCTTTAATCACACCAAAACGCCGGTAACCGATGGCACCTTCGGTCAGGGTGATCTGGGTTACCGGGCGCGACGCTTCCACGTTGTCGGCCAGTCCGGTGACATCGATACTGGCGGTGTTACGGTAGTAGCTGTTCACATCCGAAATCACCGCTTTGCCAAAGAAATTGGTATACGTGTTACTGCCACCACCGTTGACCGGTACGCCGGAAACGCCATCGGTATCGACCATCAGACGCGTGCTGCCGGGCATACCCAGCCGGTGCAGCGCCGCGCCCTGCGGCGTGAGCGTTAAACCGCCCTGCAGTGACAGGCTGGCGCTGCGGTACTGACCCTGCTGCGCGCTGGCGCTGGCCGTCATGCTGGTCAGACTGCCCTGATGACTGTAAAACCCGCTGAACGACTGACGGCGATCGTTATTGAGGCCGGCGCTCAGGCTGTAGCTGTTGTTACTGTCCAGCCGGTCATAAAAACTGGCCGAGTGGGTGGTTTGCTTACCGCTGGTTTGCTGGCTGTAGCTCAGGCTACTGTCACCGCCAATCGGCATACTGAAGTTGAGGTAAACGCTGTCATCGTTTTTGCCGTTATATTGCGTCCGGTTGAGCGACAGACTTAAACTCAGATTCTTAAACCGGCCGACATCAAAGTAGCGCGAAGTGGAAAAGCTCCAGCGATCCAGCGGGGCACGATCCCAATAGGTCTGATGGCTGTAGCTGAGGTAACTACTCAGGTTCAGGCTGCGAAAGTGCTTGTTGAGCGTAATGGTGTAGAGCTCTTTGCTGTTAGAAACCTGCTGGTTGCGATAACGCGCGTCGAGATACTGCGGCAGACTCATAAAATTGCGCTGCGAAAAACGGTAGCCGGCAAACGTCACCTGACCATCAAGTTCCTCGAAGCGTTTGGAATAGCTCAGGCGATAAGAGCCGCCGCTTTTGTTGCCCTGCTGCGGCAAGCCAGCCTGAGACTGGGTGGCATCAAACGAAATGGCGCCCAGCAACAGCAGATCGCGTCCCAGACCCATCGATAATGCTTTGTAATTGCCGGCGGCCAGCCCGCCGCCGTACATCGACCAGCCGTTACTGATCCCCCAGGAGAATTCGCCGGTGGCAAACGTAGGCCCCTGCGTTTTGTGCTCTTCGCTGCCCGGTTTGCCGCTGGCGAATTTGTAACGCACGCGGCCCGGACGGGTCAGATACGGGATGGTGGCGGTATCGACGCTAAAGGTCTGCACGCTGCCGTCCTGCTCCTCGACGCGCACGTCAAGCTGGCCGGAGACGGCATCATTGAGATCCTGAATACGAAATGGACCGGCAGCCACCTGCGATTCATAAATCACCCGTCCCTGCTGGCTAATGGTGACTTTGGCGTTGGTTTTGGCGATACCGGTTACTTCCGGCGCATAGCCACGCAGGTTGGGCGGCAGCATGTTGTCATCGCTGGTGATCGCCGCACCAAGATAGCGAAAGCTGTCAAACATGCCGGAATCGAGATAGTTCTCGCCCAGCGTGGCTTTCGCCTGGAGAGAAGGCAGCGGCCGATAGGCGTAAAAGCGTGTCCAGGTGAATTCCTGGCGATGGCTGCCCGTGCCACGATTTTGCTGCATCTGCCAGTCCGCACGCAGGCGCCAGGCACCGGCGTTAACGCCACCGGTGCCGTTGCCGCTCACACTCTGGCTTTTAGCGCCGTATTGCGCACGCGTAGTGGAGGCAAACAGGTTGTAATCCATTAACAGGCCCGGGACGCCGTTATCCCAGCGCGACGGCGGTTCCCAGTTGGCGGCGCTGTACTCCAGCCATGCCTGTGGAATGGTGATGTTGAGGCGAGATTCACCCAGATTGCCGCGCACCTGCATACCGGAGATGGAATCCACCGCCAGACACTGGCCATCCTGCAGCCACGACGCGTTTTTCAGCACTTCCGGTTTCAGCGCCAGTTTATCCACCATTTCGGGTGTCAGGCAGGGCAGACTTTCATTCGGCGCATTTTCGGGCGCGTAGTAGCGCACCAGCATTTCCGGAATCTGTGTCTGGTTGACGCGCAGCTCCATCATGTATTCGCCCGGCATGATGTAGCCAGCCTGAGCAAACTGCGACAGATCGATGTTTTGCCGATCGTTGAGATCAAGAATATCGGTGTTGAATGACACTGCACCGGCAGCGAAGAGCGGAGCACTGTAGCCGAGGGCTAACATTAACGCCACGCTGAGCGGCGTCAGCCTGATACGCTGCCTGCGCGCACATGAGGCTGGCGCAGTTAATGAAGCCTTTTTCATGGCAAGCGGTGTCCGTAAACCGTGAAAGATCAGTTGTAATTAATGTGAAAACGAATCGCGGCGGCGTAACTCCCGCTGTGCAGTTGCTGCTGGTTGCTGACCAGCGTGAGCCGATAACGCAGGTCGTGCTGCTGCGTCAGATGCTGATCGATCGGCTGCGCCTCACCGGGAGCAATGGTGTTGCCCTGCGTATCCGTAATCATCAGCTCTACCCCTTTGGCATCGCCATACACAGCAAAACGCTGCTGACCCGGCGGGCCATCGTGGTCAAAGGTGATAGAAAAGGTGCGTGCCACGCCTCCCGACGCGCTGTACTCCACCGGACAATTCACCAGCTGGATAGAGAAGGGAAAACCCGGCCCTTTACCGTCACGCTGCAGGCGCGCCAGCGGCAGCACCCCCATCGCGATGGTTTGTTCAGCATCATCGACCTTAATGGCGCAGGCACCCTGATGAATGGCGCCGCGTAACGCAACGCGGCCGCGGTCGATCAACTGTTCGGCGCGGCAGTCATTGATGAAAAGCACCGATGCCGAAACTATCGCCGCAGGCATAAAACGACTCATCGCCGCAGTTCCTTAAGCGAAAAGATAGAGTGGCGGGCCAGGAAGCCCGCCAGTCTCTGACCATTACTGATAGTTCAGTGCGAAGTCAGCCACGCTCTGGAATTCGCCCGGGACGATAGTCTCAGAAGCGCCGCCACCCTGCAGGAAGGCTGCGAAGGAGAGCTGGTTGTTGCCGTCCATCAGTTTTTGCGCTGGTGTCGCGGTACCCAGTTCAATTTCGGTATCGCCGAAGTTAATGCCGATCGCCGCGCCTGATGCAGTACCGGTGATGGCCAGTTTGCCCGGGATAACCTGAGAGCCAGTACCGGCAAAGGTCACGGTCACTTCTTTCTTCGTTGCGGTGTCGCAGTTTTCCAGTTTGATCTGGAATGGACGCGGCGTAGAACGGCCACCGTCTTTCAGCGCCAGGTTGGAAATCTGACCCAGCTCAACCGTCTGATCGACTGAACCCGGTTCGATGGAGCATGGCGCATCAACAATCGCACCTTTAAACGTCACAGTACCGTTACCTTCACCTGCTGCCATCGCAGAACCCGCCACCAGAGACATAGACAGACCTAAAGCCACAACGATTTTGTTCATGTTCATTTGCTGATTTCCATTTAGGTGAATAAAACAAGGAGCGCGTTCTGCGTCGGTCTTATTCAATTTGCTGTGTATAGAAAAATTTAATTACTTATATTTTTCCTGATGGCCGTCCACATCATTTTTGTGGTTGTCGTCCTCAAGTGGTGCCAACGATAGAGATCAATTTTGCCCTGCGCAACGGTATTTTCGTTATATATGATCAAAAACAACACTCACAAATCCATTATGTTTTAACGGTTATTAAAGCCATTTAAATCAATGGATTGACACAATTCACAGCTTTGCATCAGTGTTTTAATGATTTTAATCAAGGGAAAAACCCTGCCCGTTCACAAGCTGGCGATAATTAACGCAGGTCAATTCACGCAGTAGCTATTTTTTCGCCAGATTAAAACGTTATTTATCTCTGCATTCACAACCTTGATATTTTTATCGCCTGAAAACATCGGTAAATAACAATAAACGCGATTGTCAAAGGCCTGGCGCCCTGCAGTGCGTTTACGCCTATCATGCCGGGAGCACCCTCGCTATAATTCGAAGAACATTTCCTGAATGAGTAGAAGCTTATGATCCGCAGTATGACCGCATACGCCCGCCGTGAAGCCAAAGGCAGCTGGGGCAGCGCCGCCTGGGAACTGCGTTCCGTCAACCAGCGTTACCTCGAAACCTATATCCGCCTGCCGGAGCAGTTTCGCAGCCTGGAGCCGGTGATTCGCGAACGCATCCGCAACCGACTGACGCGCGGCAAAATCGAGTGCAACCTGCGCTTCGACGCCGATGCCAGCGCCCAGGGTGAGCTGCAGCTGAATGAGTCGCTGGCTAAACAGCTGGTGCAGGCGGCGAACTGGGTGAAGATGCAGAGTGATGAAGGCGCAATTAACCCGCTGGATATTCTGCGCTGGCCGGGCGTGATGACCGCGCAGGAGCAGGATCTGGACGCCATCAACGCGGAACTGCTGGCGGCGCTGGATGGCGCGCTGGACGATTTCATCATTGCGCGTGAAAGTGAAGGCAACGCGCTGAAAGCGCTGATCGAACAGCGACTGCAGGGCGTGACCGAGCAGGTCAGCAAAGTGCGCGCGCAGATGCCAGAAGTGCTGAAATGGCAGCGCGAGCGTCTGGTGAGCAAGCTGGAAGAAGCTGAGGTTCAGCTGGAGAACAATCGCCTTGAGCAGGAACTGGTGATGATGGCCCAGCGTATTGATGTAGCCGAAGAGCTGGATCGCCTCGATGCGCACGTAAAAGAGACTTACAACATTCTGAAGAAGAAAGAAGCCGTCGGCCGTCGCCTCGACTTTATGATGCAGGAGTTCAACCGCGAGTCGAACACGCTGGCGTCGAAATCGATCAATGCGGACATCACCGCCTCGGCAATTGAGCTCAAGGTGCTGATCGAGCAGATGCGCGAGCAGATTCAGAACATCGAGTAACGCTTGTCTCTGTAAAGCCCTGCTCAGGGCTTTATCTTTCCTTGCTAACAGCAGCCATTACGCCGGTTTGTATAGCGCCTGGTTGCTGGATCGCACGGTTTTACGGCCTGCCGCAGGTATGCGGTGAGATTTTGCTGCACACCGTAGCCATAGGGTAAGCCTGATTGAGCTATAACGCTTCCATATAGACACAATAGTGTCTGAGCATGGCTTTTTTAGCGTCAAATGGACATTACTGTGTCTGAAACTGGCTTGCAGAAGCTACCAGTTGCAGTGGTAGACCAATATTTAATTTTCGCAATGTAAGGATTATTGCCTGAATGATGAACAACTGTGTCTGTTACTGACCGAAAATGACATATAAATCTGGCCAGCCAATCCACCAACCTATTGTTTTTAAGCAGTTTAAACCCAATCCGATTTCATTCTCACGCCAGTTAGTGCACGATCCATCAATCATCTGAATCCTGAAGATTGCAGAGTTTACATCACTTATACGGCACTATTTGCTAAAGTGGCGGTCGTAATAACTACAGTTGTACCGCACCGGGAACCATGGACCGACTTCTTCGCGCGTTACATTCACTCCTGACATGAAGGCGCTATGAAGAAAACCGGGCAGTTCTGTTCCAAACTTTTGCATCCCCGCTACTGGTTTACCTGGTTCGGGCTGGCAGTGCTCTGGCTGCTGGTGCAGCTCCCCTATCCTTTATTAATCCGGCTGGGTGCGACAGCGGGCCGGCTATCACGCCACTTCCTGAAGCGGCGCGAACGCATCACGCGGCGTAACATCGAACTCTGCTTCCCGCACATTAATGAAGACGAGAAAGAGATGATGATTGCCGGCAATTTTGAGTCGCTGGGCATGGCGCTGGCGGAAACCGGCATCGCCTGGTTCTGGTCCGATGCGCGCGTGCGGCAGCTGTTTCAGGTGCACGGCATCGCCAATCTTCAGCATGCGCAGAGCCAGCAGCGCGGCGTGATGGTGATTGGCGTGCACTTTATGTCGCTGGAGCTGGGCGGCCGTATTACCGGACTGTGCCAGCCGATGATGGCGATGTATCGCCCGCACAATAATCAGGCGATGGAGTGGGCGCAAACCAAAGGGCGCATGCGATCCAATAAAGCAATGATTGATCGACGCGATCTGCGCGGCATGGTTCAGGCGCTCAAACAGGGAGAAGCCGTCTGGTTCGCGCCGGATCAGGACTACGGCCCGAAAGGCAGCGTGTTTGCTCCACTGTTCGCGGTCGAGAAAGCGGCCACCACTAATGGCACCTTTGTGCTGTCGCGGCTGGCGAAACCGGCGATGCTGACCATCGTGCTGATTCGTAATGCGCGCAAAGACGGCTATCAGCTGATCATTCAGCCGCAGCTGGAAAACTACCCGCATGATGATGAAGCGGCCGCCGCGGCGTACATGAATCGGGTGATTGAGAAAGAAATTCTGCGCGCGCCTGAGCAATATCTGTGGCTGCATCGCCGCTTTAAAACCCGTCCGCCAGGCGAAGCTTCACTTTACGTCTAACCGGCGCTCGTGAATGATAGTCCGCACCAAGACATAACCTGCGGACTATTATAATGGAACACTCTGAGACAGCAGGCTGGCTGCGACCGCTGCACGCCGACCAGCTTACGCCCTACCTGGAAGTTGATGCTGCGCGCCTGCAGCGTAACCTGCAACTGATGCAACAGAAAGCCGATGCCGCCGGCGTCGCGCTGCGTCCCCACATCAAAACTCATAAAAGCGTCTGGATCGCTGAACAGCAGCACCAGCTGGGTGCGCGCGGCATTACCGTGTCGAAACCGAGCGAAGGCGTGGCTTTTGTGCTCGGCGGGGCACGCGATGTGCTGCTGGCCTATCCCGTGGTGCACGCCGCCGCGCTGACCGAACTGCTGCAGCTGGCGGCACAGCATCAGGCACGCATTACCTGCATCGCAGATTGCGCGGCGGGCGTGAGCGCCATTGCCGCCGCCCATCAGCAGCAGCCGGACTGCGCGCTGGCGATCGCCATTAAAGTGGATGTGGGTCTGCATCGCGTTGGCGTCGATCCGCATAGCGATAGCGCGCTGACGCTGGCGCAGCAGATTGTCGCCAGCGGATTGCCCTTCGCCGGGCTGATCTCGCATGCGGGTCATGCGTACGCTGCGGGTCATGCCACGGCGATAGCTGAGGTGGCGCAGCAGGAGATCGCGCTGATGCGTGACCTGCAACGGCGGCTGCTGGATGCCGGTTTTGCCCCTTGTCCCGTCTCGGTTGGCTCCACGCCCACGGCGCTGGCGGCACCGGTAGCCGCCGGCAGCGATGAAATTCGTCCCGGCAATTATGCCCTGCTGGATCTCACCGCCTGGCGTCTGGGCTTGTGTGATGCGGATGCGCTGGCGTTAACGGTCGTGACGCGCGTGGTGGCCGTTAATCCTTATTACGCCATCATTGATGCCGGATCCAAAATGCTGAGCTCGGATAAAGGCCCGCACGGCACCAATGCCAGCGGTTTCGGCATCGCAGTGGACGAGCATGGCCATCAGTATGAAGTGCAGAAGTTGTCGGAAGAGCACGGCTTTTTAACCTATGGCGAACATGCGCCTGCAGTTGGCGCCCTGCTGCGCATCTTCCCTAACCACAGCTGTGCGGTGGTGGCGCAATCCGATCGCTTCGTGCTGCGTCAGGCCGACGGCAGCGCCGAACCGCATGACATTCAGGGCCGTGGCCGTTTTATCTGACAGAAAACGCTGTTGCAGCACACTTCCGTCACCGGGCCGTTTGCAGTCCGGTGACCTTCAGTTAAGGTGACAGGCGATGTTTCAGGTTTAATTTGTCGTTTACCTGCCCCGCGGAGGCTCCATGCTGCCATCTCAGACAGTGACGCTCACCATTCCCCGTAACTGGTTAGATCTGTACGAAACCATCTGGAAACCCGAATGTTTTGCGAAGTGGGCCAGCGGCCTGAGCAGCAGAACGCTGACGCAGGAAGGCCAGTACTGGAAAGCGAAAGGCCCGGAAGGCACAGTGAAGATTCGTTTTACTCCCTATAACCCGTTTGGCGTGATGGATCACTGGATCGACACCGGCAGCGGTAAAGAGATTTATATGCCGATGCGGGTCATTGCCAACGATCAGGGGGCCGAAGTCGTCATGGTGGTTTATCGCCAGCCGCTGATGTCTGATGAGAAGTTCGCCGGGGATGTTGCCTGGGTAAAACGCGATCTCGAGCGTCTCCTGCATCTGTTAACCCATTAGAATCAATGCATTATCCCACCAGCCGCCCTTTATACTGCGCTGGACGCAATCGCGAAAAAGCGGCATTTTTTTCGCGCAGCGGTGTTTAACTGTTTCACCGCGCGCAAAGCGCATTTTCGCACCATTCACCAGTCTGGCTAAAGCGTCGTAACCGGGAAAATTCCTGGTCGTGCCGGACTGGCGAGAGCTGAGTGCTTCTGATTTATCTCTGTTTTTTCCTGTGCGCTGACTTGTTCAACTTTGCAGCACCATAAAAGGTGGAAAAGGACTAATAAATTGTAAAGACCAGAACTTATATATTCACATCCATATTCTGAAACCATTTATTCCTGCAGTCGATTTATAGGAGTTTTCTTATGGTGTTAATTTAAATAAAACACGGTATAACTCCTTCACACACAGCAGTACTTAATAATAAAAACAGCAGGGACATAACATGGATCGCTCAACCTATCCTTTGTTATCTGAAAAAGAATTTGTTGAGATCGCCAGACGGATATTGGCCGGGAAATATAATAATGCAAAAGGATTTTATAACGATCTCGCGGATTTCCTCCTGACCGGAGGAGATACCGCGCAGACGCCACAACAATTACGCGCCAGGGGCATCATTTTATTATCAGAGCATCACTTGATTAACAGCATCGCAACGTGGCCGGCCCTGAAAGGTATCTCAGGACTGCGACAGGAAGCGCTGCATTGATGTGATCTGTACTCTGGGCCGCCGCCCGGGTGAACCCTTAATTGCACTGGTACATGTACCATAATGAGCAGAGTATGGCGATACGCGAAAGAAATCTGGCCAGCGCCAAATGGTCAGTGTTGTCATCCATAAAAATCGTTGGCATTGGGGTATTACAGCTTTCACTGCTGGCGCAAATCCTGCAGGCAAATGAGCTCAATTTGCTCGCGATTGCCGTAGTGATCTTATTAGTGATTGATACACTAGCCGATCGCGGCTTCGGTAACGCACTTATTCGCTATCAAAGTTTAAATAACAGCGAACTCTCGACGCTTTACTGGGGTAATGTATTAAGCGGTCTATTTATTTTTGCCGCGCTGTTTATCGGCAGTGACATTTACAGCCGAATAATGGGACAGCCGGAACTGGCAATTATGCTGGAGATGATTTCCGTCATCTTTATTATTATTCCGCAGGGGCAGCACTATCGCGCCATCCTGCAACGGGAAAAACAATTTACGCGCATTGCCTTTACGGAAACGTCTTCCGTGCTGGCAGGGCTGGCGGTCACGCTGTTTACCGTGTGGCTGACGCCGTCAGTGCTGTGCGCCATCTGGGGTTACCTGGCGATGGTTTCCATCAGAATGCTGATCTACTGCTACTACGGACGTCCCTGGTTCCAGCCGGAGTACCGTTTTAGCCTGAAAGCTTTCGCCGCAGTGCGAGCAAGAAACGGATAATAACAACAAGTCTGTATGGTGGGCTCTGGGCATCTGCAAGATGCGTTCGCGTGCTGGTTACCAGCACGCTTTTTTCTTTTTATGCTTCCAGTAACTCTTCCAGCGAATGATAAGCCAGCTCGCTCAGCTTGCCATTGCGGTGCAGGCGCAGCCATCCCACCAGCATGCGCAGCTCGTCAATCACCATAAACAGATCGGCCATGTCGTTTTTGCTTTTCACCTGCAGGCGGGTTAACGCATTTAGCTTGTGTGCATTCACCGTTTTATGGCTGATACCGAGCCGGTTACCAATCTGCTCCGTGTTGTAGCCCCACGCCATCATCAGCAGCACCCGTAGCTGCCGGTCCGGTAGTAGAATGTCAGCCCCCTCCTGCAACTGCGGTATCCCGCCGGCGATACAGGCCAGCAGGCAACGACGCAGCGCGGTGTGTGAGGACTTTAAATCGAGGACGCTGAGTCCGGGCAGATAACGACTGAGAGCGTGCATCATCGGCAACAGACGTCGGGTCAGCACCAGCATCTGCATGGCCGGAAACTGCTGCTGCAGCGCATACAGCACTTTGAAGGTGCCAGCCAGCGGCATATTCTCGTGAAAAATAAACACCAGTAACCGCGGCCGCACTCTTTCACACTGCGAGATGACGGTACTGAGCGACCAGAGTTCATGCACCCGGCAGCCCACCGGTAACGCTGATAGCAGGCTTTCCAGCCCGAGTGCCGCCAGCTTATCGGAGGAGTAATAGAGGATGTCTTCGCTGTGTTTTTTCATGCCTGTCCAGAGTTGCTGCACGTCGCGCCCGTAAATGATGAGCCTGAATGAGCAGGCATTAATCAGGTACGACACATCATCGGCGAAACTTAAATCAGGGCCGATCCGCCGTCTCGCATCATTTTTATTGATGCGAAAACACCGGCTGACAACCGCAGTTCCTCTGTAACAAGCCCATCAGCAGGCTCGCCATCAGCATGGCTAATCCGAAAACATTTTTTTAGAAAATCTCAGTGGTCTACACTCTGGGAAATCTTTAGCCTTGCCGCCAGTTTACTGGAGTGCTCTATGTTATTAACCGTCCTGTACATCATTGGTATTACCGCCGAAGCAATGACCGGTGCGCTGGCGGCAGGCCGACGCAAAATGGACCTGTTTGGCGTCATTATTATTGCGTCGGTCACGGCGATTGGCGGCGGCTCGGTGCGCGATATTCTGCTGGGCCACTATCCGCTCGGCTGGGTGAAACACCCGGAATACATCATGATCGTCGCGGCGGCGGCCGTGGTCACCACCTTTGTCGCGCCGCTGATGAATCATCTGCGTAAAGTGTTTCTGGTGCTGGATGCGCTGGGTCTGGTGGTGTTCTCGATTATCGGCGCACAGGTTGCGCTGGATTCCGGCCATGCGGCGATCATCGCCGCCATCGCCGCAGTCATAACTGGCGTTTTTGGCGGCGTGCTGCGCGATATGTTCTGCAACCGCATTCCGCTGGTGTTCCAGAAAGAGCTGTACGCCGGCATCGCTTTTGCCTCCGGCTGGATGTATATCCTGCTGCTGAAAACACCGCTGGCGCATGAAGTGGTGGTGATCATCACGCTACTGTTCGGCTTCTTCGCCCGCCTGCTGGCGCTGCGCTTCCGCCTCGGTCTGCCGATTTTCAACTACCCCCACCCCGAGCACTGACGGCTGCGCCGGGATATTCTGCTGCTGCAGAAAGTGAATCAGCGACTGCAGGCGCGCATCCTGCAGCATCGTCACCAGCCGCTGTGCCAGTACGCTGCCGATACCCGGCAGCTGCTGCCAGCTGTCGGCTGAACGCGCCAGCAACTGCGACCACTGCGTATCGGGCAACGCCTGTAGCGCCGTGCGCGGCAGCGGTAAGCCCAGCGCGCTGATCCAGCGGCGCAGCGGCTGCTGGCGCGTCAGGTTAAAACGATGCCAGATCTGCCGGGCGCGTACGGTGGAGATGCCCTGTGCCTGCGCAATCTGCTCTGGCGTGAGCGTCAGCCAGGAGAACAGGTGGCTGACGCTGCCGCCGTCCAGCAGGCGCTGCCAGCTACTGCGCTGCATGCCAGCAATATCCAGTACCGACTTATGACTTAGCCAGCTGAGACGCGACAGAAACTGCGCGCGACACCCTGCGCTGAAGTGCAGGCAGCTCAGCGGATTGAATGCGTCGTCCTGCGGCGGCGACGGATAGTCGCGCTGCGCCACGCGCCAAATCACTCGTTCCAGCCGCGGAATACCCAGCCCGGCCAGCGACAGCGTGACCTGATCGCCGGCGATCACATCCCACTGCTTCCAGCGACGCAGCGAGCCCAGATTGACCCGCCGGACGGTTTTATCCTCCAGCTGCACCGGCTGCAGGTTCAGCACCACGGCAATTTTTCCGGTGCGTCCGACGTTGAAATCCACCGACAGCACCTCGCTGCTGACTTCGGCAGGCTGATATTTCCACGCGGCCGACCAGCTGCCCTGTCCGGGCTGCCAGTCGCGCCCGACGCGCTGCGGTGACTGGTGAATCACCACACCATCAGTGACAAAAGGCAGCGGCTGGCGATACCAGCGCTCACGCCAGGCCGCGACCTCCTCCTCATTGCTGACCTGGCGGCTCCACTGCTGCGTCAGGGCAAAGCCCCACTGCGTAAGCTGCGCCAGCCGCGCCTGCATCATCGGCGGCCCATCCGGCCATGCCCAGATAAACACACCAATGCGCGACAGCAGCGGACTGGCTTCGCGCCGCATCATGGCGCCCGCCACCTGGGCGCGCGCATTCTGACCGCCGTCGCGCGCCTGCTGGTGATCGGTCATCGTCAGAAACAGTTCGCCCTGTAACACCACTTCCGCACGGTCGGTCGCGATATGCCGCGGGATCGCCGCAATGTGCGGTGCTTTCGCCAGCCACTGTTCACCGCGCAGTCCGTCGCCCCGGCTGATCAGGCCAGCCAGTTCGCCGTGGCGATACACCAGCGTCACCGCCACGCCATCGACTTTCGGCTGCACCCACAGTGCCGGTTTATCCTGCATCCAGTAGGCCACCGCCAGCTTGTCACGCAGCTTGCGCACGCCGGTATGCGCCACCGGGTGCAGCGTGCTGCCGTCGGTGCTGAGCTGTGCCGCATAGCCGGGCAACGCCGGCGTGAAGCAGCGCTGCCACTGCTGTAAGCGCTGCTGCAGGCTGTCGTAGTCGGCATCGCTTACCGGGCTTTGCCCCTGACGGTAGTAGGCATCATCCCAGTGGCGCAGCTGGTTGTGCAGCACGCCCATCTCCTGTTCAGCGCGCACCGGTGACCAGTTGGGACAGACCGCCATCCCATTCGCACATCCCGCCAGCAACATCGCACCCAGCCATCTCCATCCTTTCATCGTCGCCTCCTTTTTTGCTGATTGCAGCGTGCCGCGGTGAGTGACACCAGCGTTAAAAAGCCGATTGTGGAGCGAGGCTGACGGGTTTTTGTGCGAATTGCAGAAAGTTGCGCTGCCGCTGGAGGGCGCGCACAGAAAAAGAATTGCCGCGTGCGGGCGGCAAACGCTGCGTGCTGCGCTTAAGCCGTGTATACTGTGCAGGAAATCGACTCCGCTCTTTACTCAATTCAAGATAACCATGGCTCAAGGCACGCTCTATATTGTTTCCGCCCCCAGCGGCGCAGGTAAATCCAGCCTGATTCAGGCGCTGTTAAAGACACAACCGCTGTACGATACGCAGGTGTCTGTTTCTCATACCACCCGCGGCGTGCGCCCCGGCGAAGCGCATGGTGAACACTACTTTTTCGTCTCAAAGCCTGAATTCGAACGCATGATCGCCGAGGATGCTTTCCTTGAGCATGCGGAAGTGTTTGGCAATTATTACGGCACCTCACGCGCGGCGATTGAGCAGGTGCTGGCGACCGGCGTTGACGTGTTTCTCGACATTGACTGGCAGGGCGCACAGCAGATTCGCCAGAGAATGCCGGCCGCCCGCAGCATCTTTGTTCTGCCGCCGTCCACCGAAGAGCTGGATCGCCGCCTGCGCGGCCGCGGTCAGGACAGCGAAGAGGTGATCGCCCGCCGCATGGCGCAGGCAGTGGCAGAAATGAGCCACTATGCCGAATACGATTATTTGATTGTTAATGATGATTTCGATCTGGCGCTGTCGGATCTGAAAACCATTATTCGCGCAGAACGTCTGCGTATGGGTCGCCAGAAAGCGCGACATGATGCTTTAATCAGCAAACTATTGGCAGTCTGAAGTCACTTTCAGTATTATGCCCAGTCATTTCTTCATCATCTGTGGAGTAGCACACCTATGGCACGCGTAACCGTTCAGGACGCAGTAGAGAAAGTTGGTAACCGTTTTGACCTGGTGTTGGTCGCTGCACGTCGTGCACGTCAGATGCAGGTAGGCGGCAAAGATCCGCTGGTTCCGGAAGAGAACGATAAAGCCACCGTTATCGCCCTGCGCGAAATCGAAGAAGGCCTGATCACCAACCAGATTCTGGATGTCCGTGATCGTCAGGAACAGCAAGAGCAGGAAGCCGCTGAGTTACAAGCCGTTACCGCTATCGCTGAAGGTCGTCGTTAACAGCACTCTGCAGGTCAACCTTGTATCTGTTTGAAAGCCTCAATCAGCTGATTGAAAAATACTTGCCTGAGGAGCAAATCAAGCGCCTCAAGCAAGCTTACCTTGTCGCACGTGATGCCCACGAGGGCCAGACACGCTCCAGCGGCGAACCCTATATCACCCATCCCGTTGCGGTTGCCTGCATTCTGGCCGAGATGAAGCTCGACCACGAAACGCTGATGGCGGCGCTGCTGCATGATGTGATTGAGGATACGCCCGCCACCTATCAGGACATGGAACAGCTGTTCGGAAAAAGCGTGGCCGAGCTGGTAGAAGGCGTTTCCAAGCTCGATAAGCTGAAATTCCGCGACAAGAAAGAAGCGCAGGCTGAAAACTTCCGCAAAATGATCATGGCGATGGTGCAGGACATTCGCGTCATCCTGATCAAACTGGCTGACCGCACGCACAACATGCGCACGCTGGGTGCGCTGCGTCCGGATAAAAAACGGCGCATCGCGCTGGAAACGCTGGAGATTTACAGTCCTCTGGCGCACCGCCTCGGTATTCATCACCTGAAAACGGAACTGGAAGAGCTCGGCTTTGAAGCGCTCTATCCAAACCGTTTCCGCGTGATTAAAGAGGTAGTGAAAGCGGCGCGCGGTAACCGTAAAGAGATGATTCAGAAGATCCTGTCGGAAATCGACGGGCGTCTGCAGGAAGCCGGCATTCCGTGCCGCGTCAGCGGACGTGAAAAGCATCTCTATTCGATCTACCGCAAAATGCACCTGAAAGAGCAGCGATTTCACTCGATCATGGATATTTATGCCTTTCGCGTCATCGTGAAAGACCTCGATACCTGCTATCGCGTGCTCGGTCAGATGCACAGCCTGTACAAACCGCGTCCCGGACGCGTGAAAGATTACATCGCCATTCCCAAAGCCAACGGCTATCAGTCACTGCACACCTCGATGATCGGCCCGCACGGCGTGCCGGTTGAGGTGCAAATCCGTACCGAAGATATGGATCAGATGGCGGAGATGGGGGTGGCGGCCCACTGGGCTTATAAAGAAGCCGGCGAAAGCGGTACCACCGCGCAAATTCGCGCCCAGCGCTGGCTGCAAAGCCTGCTGGAACTGCAGCAGAGCGCTGGCAGCTCGTTTGAATTCATCGAGAGCGTAAAATCCGATCTGTTCCCGGATGAGATCTACGTGTTTACGCCGGAAGGCCGTATCGTCGAACTGCCCGCTGGCGCCACGCCGGTGGATTTCGCCTATGCGGTGCACACCGATATCGGCCACGCCTGCGTCGGTGCGCGCGTCGATCGCCAGCCGTATCCGCTGTCGCAGGCGCTGACCAGCGGCCAGACGATTGAAATCATTACCGCACCTGGCGCCCGGCCAAATGCCGCGTGGCTCAACTTTGTGGTGAGCTCAAAAGCGCGTGCCAAAATTCGCCAGCTGCTGAAAAACCTCAAGCGCGAAGATTCCGTTAACCTCGGTCGTCGTCTTTTGAGCCACGCGCTCGGCGGCAGCAAAAAACTGGCCGAGATTCCGG
The DNA here is from genome assembly GCF_018726825.1 of Pantoea sp. B270. Lineage (NCBI taxonomy): Bacteria > Pseudomonadati > Pseudomonadota > Gammaproteobacteria > Enterobacterales > Erwiniaceae > Pantoea > Pantoea sp. B270. The sequence continues at coordinate 2,642,630 of NZ_JAHCSX010000001.1, read as the reverse complement.
CGGAGAATATTCAGCAGGAACTGGAGCGTATGAAGCTCTCCAGCATCGACGATCTGCTGGCGGAGATTGGCCTTGGCAATGCCATGAGCGTAGTGGTGGCGAAGAACCTGCTGCAATCCGGCAGCGAACCGTCATCTGGCAGCAGTAAGCGCAGCAAAAAGCTGCCAATCAAGGGCGCTGATGGCGTACTGATCACTTTCGCCAAGTGCTGCCGTCCGATTCCTGGCGACCCGATTGTCGCGCACGTCAGCCCCGGTAAAGGTCTGGTGGTGCATCACGAATCCTGCCGTAACATTCGCGGCTACCAGAAAGAACCGGAAAAATTCATGCCGGTTGAATGGGATAAAGTGACCGATCAGGAGTTTGTCGCCGAGATTAAGGTGGATATGTTTAACCACCAGGGCGCGCTGGCCAACCTGACCGCGGCAATCAATACCGCAGGTTCGAATATTCAAAGCCTCAATACCGAAGAGCGTGACGGCCGCGTTTACAGCGCCTTCATCCGCCTCACCGCGAACGATCGCGTCCATCTGGCCAATATCATGCGTAAAATCCGCGTGATGCCGGACGTGATTAAAGTTCACCGTAACCGTAATTAGTGCATGAACGCTCAACGTTTTGCTCGTATCCAGGAGATGCTGGCCATGCGCCAGCACGATCTCACCGTCTGCATGGAGCAGGTGCATAAGCCGCACAATGTCTCTGCGGTGATCCGCACCGCCGACGCCGTCGGCATCCACGAAGTGCACGCGGTATGGCCCAGCGTGCGTATGCGCACCATGGTGTCCGCGTCGGCGGGCAGTAACAGTTGGGTGAAGGTGAAAACCCATCGCCACATTGCTGATGCGGTGCGCCATCTGAAAGATCGCGGCATGCAGGTGCTGGCGACCCATCTGTCAGACAAAGCGGTCGATTTCCGCGAGATCGATTACACCAAACCGACCTGTATTTTGATGGGCCAGGAGAAAACCGGCATCACCGCTGAAGCGCTGGCGCTGGCCGACCGCGATATCATCATTCCGATGGTCGGTATGGTGCAGTCACTGAATGTCTCCGTGGCCTCCGCGCTGATTCTGTATGAAGCCCAGCGTCAGCGGCAAAACGCCGGCATGTATCGCCGCCAGCACAGCCTGCTGGACGAGGATGAGCAGCAGCGTCTGCTGTTTGAGGGCGGGTATCCGGTGCTGGCGCGCGTAGCGAAGCAGAAAGGCCTGCCCTATCCGCACATCAACGCGCAGGGCGAAGTCGAAGCCGATGCCGCCTGGTGGTCCACCATGCAAGCGACGGGTAAAAAATGAAAGGCCGTCTGCTGGATGCCATTCCGCTCAGTACCCTGACCGGCGTCGGCGCCAGCCAGGCGGGTAAGCTGGCGAAACTCGGCCTGTTTACCATTCAGGATCTGCTGCTGCACCTGCCGCTGCGCTACGAAGACCGCACCCAGCTGTACAAAATTAACGATCTGCTGCCCGGCATCTGGGCGACGGTGGAAGGTGAAGTGCTGCACAGCGAAATCACCTTTGGCCGCCGCCGCATGCTGGTATGCCAGATCAGCGACGGCAGCGGCGTGCTGACGATGCGCTTCTTCAACTTCAACGCCGGCATGAAAAACAGCCTGGCACCGGGCCGTCGCGTCACCGCTTATGGCGAGATCAAACGCGGCCAGCGCGGCGCCGAAATCATTCATCCGGAGTATCGCGTCCAGGGCGAGCTGGGTGGCGTTGAGCTGCAGGAAACCCTGACGCCGGTCTATCCCACCACCGAAGGTATTCGCCAGGCCACGCTGCGCAATCTCACCGATCAGGCGCTGACGCTGCTGGAGAGCTGCCCGATTGCCGAGCTGCTGCCGCCGGAATTGAGCGGCGGTCTGATCAGCCTGCCAGAGGCGCTGCGCACCCTGCACCGGCCGCCGCCGGACCTGCGCCTGAGCGAGCTGGAAACCGGCCGTCATCCGGCGCAGAAGCGTCTGATTCTCGAAGAGCTGCTGGCGCACAATCTCAGCATGCTGGCGGTACGCGCCGGCGCGCAGCGCCATCACGCCCTGCCCATGCCGGCACGCCACCAACTGGTGGATAAACTGCTGGCTGCACTGCCATTCTCGCCCACCGCGGCGCAGCGGCGCGTGGTCGCAGAGATTGAGCGCGATCTGGCGCACGACTTCCCGATGATGCGCCTGGTGCAGGGGGATGTCGGCTCCGGTAAAACGCTGGTGGCTGCGCTGGCGGCGCTGAATGTGATCGCCCACGGCAAACAGGTGGCGCTGATGGCGCCGACCGAACTGCTGGCTGAACAGCACGCCAGTAATTTCCGCCAGTGGTTTGCGCCGCTTGGCGTAGAGGTTGGCTGGCTGGCCGGAAAGCAGAAAGGCAAAGCGCGCGAAGCGCAGCAGGAGGCGATTGCCAGCGGTCAGGTGGCGATGGTGGTGGGCACGCACGCGCTGTTCCAGGAACAGGTGAAGTTCAACGGCATGGCGCTGGTGATCATTGATGAGCAGCACCGTTTCGGCGTGCATCAGCGGCTGGCGCTGTGGGAAAAAGGCGAAGAGCAGGGTTTCCATCCGCATCAGCTGATCATGACCGCCACCCCGATTCCGCGCACCCTGGCGATGACGGCCTACGCCGATCTCGATACCTCAACCATTGACGAGCTGCCGCCGGGCCGTACGCCGGTGACCACGGTGGCAATTCCCGATACCCGCCGCAGCGACATCATCAGCCGGGTGCAAAGCGCCTGCCACGAGGGCCGTCAGGCCTATTGGGTGTGTACGCTGATCGATGAATCCGACGTGCTGGAAGCGCAGGCGGCGGAAGCCACCTGGCAGGAGCTGAAAGTGGCGCTGCCGGACCTGCAGGTTGGTCTGGTACACGGGCGCATGAAGCCCGCGGAGAAGCAGGCGGTGATGGCGGCGTTCAAGGCCAACGAAATCCAGCTGCTGGTGGCCACCACGGTGATTGAGGTTGGCGTGGATGTGCCCAACGCCAGCCTGATGATCATCGAAAACCCGGAACGGCTTGGTCTGGCGCAGCTGCATCAGCTGCGCGGACGCGTTGGCCGCGGTGCCGTCGCCTCACACTGCGTGCTGCTGTATAAAGCGCCGCTGAGTAAAACCGCGCAGAAACGCCTGCAGGTGCTGCGCGACAGCAACGACGGTTTTGTCATCGCCCAGCACGATCTGGAAATTCGCGGTCCGGGTGAACTGCTCGGCACGCGCCAGACCGGCAACGCCGAGTTTAAGGTCGCCGATTTACTGCGCGATCAAAGCATGATTCCGGAAGTTCAGCGCGTGGCGCGCCATATTCACCAGCATTATCCTGAACAGGCTCAGGCGCTGATCGAGCGCTGGCTGCCGGAAACCGAGCGCTACAGCCACGCTTAATCCGCCTGCGGCTGACGATCCACCGCCATAAAATCCCCGACGAAGCGCTGTAACAGGCGCGTTAACTCAGCGCGCTCTTCGGCTGGCCAGTCAGCGAACAGTTGCTGATAGATCTGGGTGCGCGCCGCGTCGATTTTATCCGTCATCGCTTTTCCCGCCGCCGTGATTACCGCCTCATTGACCCGCTTGTCTCTGGCATTTTTCTGCCGCTGCGCCAGCCCCAGCTCTTCCAGCTTCGCCACCTGACGGCTGACGGTGGTGTAATCGCGCCCGGCGCGATCGGCCAGCTCGACCACGCCGAGGGGACCAAAGCGGCCAATCTGGATCAGCAGCGGAAACAGGGCGCGATCCAGCTGGATACCGGACTCTTTTATCAGTAATTCATCGCGTTGCGGACGATTAAAGGTGCCGACGATCATCAGCAGCGCATTGTGCAAATCATCGAAGCCGGCATTATTATGTGTATTTTGCACGTTTTTCATTGACGTCATCCCAGAGCAGGCCTAATGTGTGCATATTACACATATTATCCGATGAACTGAAGGTGAAACATGAAAGCAGCTATTGTCAGTGCCGCAGGTGAGAAACCGGTATGGGGCGATTTCCCGCCACCGCAGGCCGATGAACAGCATGTGGTGGTGACGGTGAAGGCCGCCGCCATCAGCCAGCTGGCGAAAGCGCGCGCTGCCGGCTCCCATTACAGCGCCGGTAGCCACTATCCGTTTATCGCCGGTATTGATGGCACCGGCACGCTGAGCAACGGCGATCCGGTCTATTTTCTCGCCTTTAGCGCGCCGTGGGGCAGTATGGCGCAGCAGACCCGGGTGCCGGCTGCGGCGGTGGTTGCGCTGCCGCCGACGCTTGATCCGCTGCTGGCTGCGGCAATCGCCAATCCCGGCATGTCCTCGTGGGCCGCACTGACGCGTCGCGCGCAGTTTCAGGCGGGTGAAACCGTGCTGATCAACGGTGCAACCGGCACCTCCGGCGGGCTGGCGGTGCGCATTGCACGTCACCTCGGTGCCGGGAAAATCATCGCCACCGGCCGTAACCGCGCGGTGCTGGAGCAGCTGCGCACGCAGGGCGCGGATATCATCCTGACGCTGGATGAACTGCCCGGCGCGCTGCCAGCGCTGATGCAGCAGGGCATTGATGTGGTGCTGGATTATCTGTGGGGCCAGAGTGCGCTCGACATCATGCACGCGGCGGTGGCCGGCGGTGAGAAAACGGTGCGCTTCGTGCAGATTGGCTCGCTCAGCGGGCAGGAGATCGCGCTGCACAGTAAACTGCTGCGCTCATCCGGGCTGACGCTGATGGGCAGCGGACTGGGCAGCGTCTCTGACAGCGAACTGATCGCCTGTATTGGTGAGATGCTGAACGCCGCCGCTGAAAGTGACTTCTCCATCGCTTTTCAGCAGCGTCCGCTGAGTGAGGTAGAGCAGGCGTGGCAGCAGGATGACAGCCGCTGCCGCACCGTGTTTACGCTCTAGATCAATCGCAACTAAAAGTGGCATTGCAAACGATTGCTTTCACAACGCAACCGTTTAAAATCGCCCCTTTGTTGTTATTGAGAAGCCACCATGTCCGTCAATACTGCTGAATCCCGCCAGCCTGCCACTGCGCCAGGCGAGAGCAAAAGTGAACTGATTTACCGTCTTGAAGATCGTCCGCCGCTGCCGCAAACGCTGTTTGCTGCCTGCCAGCATCTGCTGGCGATGTTTGTGGCGGTGATTACCCCGGCACTGCTGATCTGCCAGGCGCTCGGCTTACCGGCGCAGGACACGCAGCACATCATCAGCATGTCGCTGTTTGCTTCGGGCGTGGCGTCCATTCTGCAAATCAAAACCTGGGGACCGGTGGGTTCTGGCCTGCTGTCGATTCAGGGCACCAGCTTTAACTTTGTCACGCCGCTGATCATGGGCGGTATGGCGCTGAAAAACGGCGGTGCCGATGTGCCAACCATGATGGCGGCGCTGTTTGGTACCCTGATGGTGGCTTCCTGTACCGAGATGCTGCTGTCACGCGTGCTGCACCTCGCGCGCCGCATCATCACGCCGCTGGTGTCCGGCATTGTGGTGATGATTATCGGTCTGTCGCTGATTCAGGTCGGCCTGACCTCGATTGGCGGTGGCTTCGCTGCCATGAACGATCACAGCTTTGGTGCGCCGAAAAATCTGCTGCTGGCCGGTGCCGTGCTGGTGGTTATCATCCTGCTTAACCGCCAGCGCAACCCTTATCTGCGCGTCGCGTCGCTGGTGATCGCCATGGCGGTGGGTTATGCGCTGGCCTGGGCGCTGGATATGCTGCCCGCTACCTCTGCACCAACCAACCAGGCGCTGCTGGCCGTGCCGTCGCCGCTCTACTACGGCCTCGGTTTTGACTGGAATCTGCTGATCCCGCTGATGCTGGTGTTTATGGTGACCTCGCTGGAAACCATCGGCGATATTACCGCCACCTCCGATGTCTCCGAGCAGCCGGTCAGTGGTCCGCTGTATATGAAGCGTCTGAAAGGCGGCGTGCTGGCCAATGGTCTCAACTCATTTGTGTCGGCGCTGTTCAACACCTTCCCTAACTCCTGCTTTGGTCAGAACAACGGGGTGATTCAGCTGACCGGCGTGGCCAGCCGCTACGTGGGCTTTGTGGTGGCGCTGATGCTGATCGTGCTCGGCCTGTTCCCGGCGGTGAGCGGCTTTGTGCAGCATATTCCGGAACCGGTACTGGGCGGTGCCACCATCGTGATGTTTGGTACCATTGCCGCTTCCGGCGTGCGCATTGTGTCGCGCGAGCCGCTCAATCGCCGCGCCATTATGATCATCGCGCTGTCGCTGGCGGTGGGCCTTGGCGTATCGCAACAGCCGCTGATTCTGCAATTTGCCCCGGACTGGCTGAAAACCCTGCTGTCATCCGGCATCGCCGCCGGGGGGATCACCGCTATCGTGCTTAACCTCGTCTTTCCGCAGGAAAAGTAATGCTGCTGGCAGGCTACGGCCTGCCTGTTATTTATCCGCTTTTTCATCCAGGCTGTTGAGCTGTAACGGTAATTCAGGCATAACAACCACTCACCGGATAAATATCGGGATGGATGGATGCGATGAAATTTTTAGGCAAGTTTTTCCTTACCTTGTTACTGCTGATTCTGCTGGCGCTGGTGGTTCTCTATGTGCTGCTGCAAACCCAGTGGGGCTCAGGCTGGTTTAGCCGTTGGGTAAGCGATAAAACCGCCTGGCATTTGTCGCTGAGTAAGATTGAGCACAACTTCTCCTCGCCTTCCCACATCATCCTGGATGACTTCAGCTTCGGCCACGACGGCCAGCCGGCGGTGCTGGTGGCGAAGCGCGTCGATCTCGGACTGGCACTGGTGCAGTTCAGCGATCCGCTGCATTTCGACAGCATTGAAGTGCGCGACGGCGACATCAACCTCGCTAACCAGTCACCACAAACCACGCTGCCGATTCAGGCCAACCGGCTGCAGCTCAATAATGTGCAGATCGAAAGCCCGCACAGCGCCCTGCCGCTGGCGGCGCAGCGGGTCAACGGCGGCATTGTGCCGTGGAAGCCCACGCCTGACGATATGCTGGGCAGCGATGCGCAGTTCCAGATGAGCGCAGGTGCCATGACGCTGGACGGCGTCGCCGGTAACAACGTGCTGCTGCAGGGCAATATCGCCAAACGCCGGCTGGTGCTGAGCAATATCGGCGCCGATCTGGCGCGCGGCTCAATGACCGGACGTGCCGAGCGCGACGCGCAGGGTAACTGGCAAATCAACCAGCTGCGTCTTAACGATATCCGCCTGCAAACTCAGCAGAGCCTGAGCGAGTTCCTCAGTCCGCTGCGTGACGTGCCTTCGGTGAGCATCAACCGGCTGGATATGACCGATGCGCGCCTGCAGGGCCCGGACTGGGCGGTGACCGATCTCGATCTGACCCTGAAGAACATTACACTGCGCGGCGATGACTGGCAGAGCGACGACGGTTCGCTGGCCATGAACGCCGGCAACTTTATTAACGGCAGCTTTGAACTCAACGATCCGATCGTCAACGCCGAATTCTCACCGCAGGGCATTCAGCTGACGCAGTTCAGCTCACGCTGGGTCAACGGCGTGATTCGCGCCAGCGGCAGCTGGACGCGCAGCGATAAGCGCCTGACGCTTGACGATTTAGCCATTGCCGGCCTGGAATACACGCTGCCGCAAAACTGGCGCGATCGCTGGCAGCAGACGCTGCCGGGCTGGCTGGATAGCGTGCTGGTGAAGCGGGCGACGGCTAACCGTAACCTGGTGATTGATATCAATCCGGCCTTCCCGTTCCAGATGACCGCGCTCGACGGTAATGCAGAGAATCTGCTGCTGGCGCGCCAGCATCAATGGGGCATCTGGGCGGGCAAAGCCAGCTTTAACGCGGCGGAAGCCACCTTTAACCGCACCGATTTGCGCCATCCGTCGATTAGCCTGAACGCCAGCGATCGGCAGATTGAGGTCAGCGAGATGAGCGCCTTTAACGGCAGCGGATTACTGGAAGGCACGGCAACCGCAGGACAGGAAGCACAGCGTCCGTTTACGCTGAACCTGAAAGGCCAGGCGGTGCCGGCAAACGTGCTGCAAAACTGGGGCTGGCCTGCGCTGCCGCTGAGCGGTAGCAGTAATTTGCAGCTGCAGCTGAAGGGCTCGCTCAGCGCGGGCGCACCGTTACGTACCAGCGCAGAAGGCAGTTTGTCGGTGATGACGGATACGCAGTCGCTGCAGCAGACGATGCGTGGCGGACAGGTGCAGTGATTGCATGACCGATCGCGCTGAAAAGCGCGATGCGGGCGCGTCAGGTCATCGCCAATCGCACAATATTTGTAGCGGCGCGATTTATCGCGCAATAAATTGCGCCGCTACCAAAAATGCAACTGTTGTTGAATGCATTTGAATCTTAGCTGGCAAGCATTACGCCATGCAGAGTGACCCTGTGGTTTTGTTGCGCGCTGCGTGGTTAATTAATACGCGCGCCTGAACCGCCCTCTTCCAGCGGTCCGTCGGGATCGGCGGGTAACACGATGTAGACACCTTCAAACACCGCGCCCAGCTCATCATCCCCAAACAGCTCCACCTCCATCTGTACGCGTGCTTTTCGTCCGCGCGCCAGACGGTCGAGATCGCCGCTCAGCGAGCCGAGATCGGCGATGGCGCCGGGCCGTCCGCTGATCGGTTTGCTGTAGCGAATATGTGCATCGGCCAGAATGATGGTGCCACCGAGATGGCGTTCGCGCAGTAGCAGCCAGATCAATCCCCAGCCGGTAAGCGTGGCGAGTGAAAACAGGCTGCCGGCAAACAGCGTGTGGTGCGGGTTCTGGTTGCCGGCTTCCGGCATGGTGGTAACAAACTTCTGCCCGGTATACTGCAGAATGCGCACGCCCATCTTTTCGCTCAGCGGGATGTGTTCGTACCACGCCTGCTGCAGCTGTCCACACCAGTCGGCGCGATGCAGAATATCATCCAGCGTCACCACCGGTTTAATCATCAGGAAGTGACGCACCGGCGTGGTTTGCGGTGCAGTAATTTCGCCCTGATTGACAAAGCCGAGCTTGGCAAAGAACTCCACCGCATCCTCGCGCGCGCTACAGGTGACGCGTTTGGCCCCTTCCTGGCGCGCCACCGACTCCAGCGTCATCGCCACCAGCGTACCCAGCCCTTTGCCCTGCACCGACGGATGCACCGCCAGAAAGCGGATCGCCGCTTCATTTTCCGCATTGATATACAGCCGGCCTACCGCTACCGGTTTGCCGTGCTCATCCACCACCATCTGGTGATGCGCCAGCGCATCCCAGGCATCACGTTCTGAGCCCTGCGGCTGGCGCAGCGGCTTCCGTAACATTTCCCAGCGGAACTGGTAATACATATCCAGTTCTTCCGCCGTTTGCGGTACGCGAAGATGATACATAAAGTGATTCTCTCGTTCGGAGCTTGCGTGGCTGATCCCTTGCCGCTCGGCTAAAAATCTCACACCTGTAACCAGAAGGTCACCGGACCATCGTTAATCAGCGAAACCTGCATATTGGCGGCGAAGCGCCCGTTGGCGGTGGTGACGCCCAGCGCCCGGCAGCGATCGCTGAAGTCGTGATAGAGGCGCTCGGCTTCCGCCGGATGCGCGCCGCCAGAGAAAGAGGGACGCATGCCTTTTTGCGTGTCGGCCGCCAGGGTGAATTGCGAAACCACCAGCACGCTACCGCCTGTCTGCTGTACGCTGAGATTCATTTTGTCGTTCTCATCGCCAAAGATGCGGTAGCCCAGCACTTTCTCCGCCAGGCGCTGTGATTTCTGCTCATCATCGCCCTTTTCCACCCCCAGCAGCACCAGCAGACCGGCGCCAATTTCGCCCACCGTGGCGTTATCCACGCTGACGCTGGCGCGCGTCACACGCTGAATCAAAGCAATCATGTTTCCTCTCGTTCTTTATCGCGTTCCTGCTGTTTTAACTGGCGATAGTCATCCAGCGTGACGGTCACTTCCGCGCCTAACAACACAATACACCAGGTCCAGTAAACCCACAGAAACAGGATGGGGATCACCGCCAGCACGCCGTAAATTAACTGATACGAAGGAAACATCGTAACATAGAGCGCAAAGCCTTTTTTGCCCAGCTCGAACAGCAGACCCGCGACCACCGCACCTATCAACGCATCGCGTCCCGGCACGCGCCGCGTCGGCACAATGCTGTACAGCAGCCAGAAGGCGAGAATCGACAAAACCAGCGGGAAGATGCGTAGCGCCTGATCGATCAGGCTGGTGACGCCGGTCACGTTCACCCAGCGCAGCGACAGCAGATAGGAGCTGATGGCCAGACTGGCACCGGCCAGCAGCGGTCCCAGCGTCAGGATCATCCAGTAGACCGCAAAGGAGTAAACCATCGGGCGCGGCTTGTCGCTGCGCCAGATGGCGTTGAGTGCGCTGTCGACCGAGTGCATCAACAGCAGCGCAGTGACTATCAGCCCGACCGCTCCCACCGCCGTCATTTTATTGACGTTGGCGACAAACTGATCGAGATAGCGCTGAATCACATCCCCGGCGGCCGGCATGAAGTTAGTGAAGATGAAGTTCTTCAGCTGCACGCTGATGTCCGAGAACACCGGGAAGGCGGCAAACAGCGCGAATACCACGGCAATCAGCGGCACCAGCGCCAGCAGTGACACGTAGGCGAGGTTACCGGCCTGCGTGGTCATGTTGTCTTCATCGATGCGGCGCCACAGCAGTTTGATCCACAGGAAAAACGCATGCGCCGAGTGGCGCAGATGAGTTCGCATGGTCACTCAGCGACGGCTCGCAAACCAGTCAGGCACGGTTTTCGCATCTTCGACCAGCACGCTCTCAATGCCCAGCGCGCGCGCCGCATCAACATTAGCCTGGTTGTCATCAAAGAATACCGCCTGATCGGCGGTGAAGCCTTCATGCTCCAGTACGTAGTGCCAGATGCGCGCTTCTGGTTTGCGCATGCCGATATCCTGCGACATATAGATGTGGTCGGCAGCCTGCTGTACTTCCGGATACTGCGTTGGCCAGAACTCGAAATGCAGCTGGTTGGTGTTAGACAGAATCACCACGCGCTCGCCGCTGGCGCGCAGCTGGTTCATGATCGCCAGCGTTTCCGGACGCACGCCGACAAACACCGCCTGCCAGCCCGCAGTGAACTGCGGATAGCTCAGGGCAATATCGAGCTGGTCACACAGCCGCGCAGCAAACTCCGGGTCGCTGATTTCGCCCCGCTCGTGCTGCTCGAAGGTCTCGTCCATGCGAAAACGGCTCTGCAGCGTGGCAAGCGGCACGCGTCCCAGATCGCTCCAGACGCCGAGTACCCGATTGAAATCGATATCAACAATCACATTGCCTAAATCAAAGATGTACAGCATGACACCTCTCCTCTACGTTCCCTGGATCATTCACTCTAGCGGTAAAAGGCAAGCCTGAACAGGTACGCTTAGGGGAAATCCGCATTCCGCAAGCGGGGTCTGATTTCGTGCGGGTCGCGCTGCCTCAGACGGCAGGCAAAAAAAAGCCCCGCGGGTGCGGGGCTCATTATCAGACGATTTCGCTTACTCTTTGCTGCCGCGAGACGCGCGTTTGCGATCGTTCTCGGTCAGGTGGCGTTTACGAATACGTACTGACTGCGGCGTCACTTCTACCAGTTCGTCGTCATCGATGAACTCGATAGCCTGCTCCAGCGTCATTTTCTGCGGTGGTACCAGGGTGGTAGCTTCGTCAGTACCTGACGCACGCATGTTGGTCAGTTTCTTACCGGTCAGGCAGTTTACGGTCAGGTCGTTAGAGCGGCTGTGAATACCGATGATCTGGCCTTCATACACTTCCGCACCGTGACCGAGGAACAGCTTACCACGATCCTGCAGGCCGAACAGGGCGAAGGCAACCGCTTTACCCTGACCGTTGGAGATCAGCACGCCGTTCTGACGCTGGCCCACTTCGCCCGGACGCACGTCGTCGTAGTGGCTGAAGGTGGAGTACAGCAGACCAGTACCGGAAGTCATAGTCATGAATTCGTTACGGAAGCCGATCAGACCACGGCTTGGGATCACGTAGTCGAGACGTACGCGGCCTTTACCATCCGGATCCATGTTTTTCAGGTCGCCTTTACGCTCACCCATCGCCTGCATCACCGAACCCTGGTGGGTTTCTTCGATGTCGAGGGTAACGTTTTCGAATGGCTCCTGCTTGCGGCCTTCGAATTCACGGTAGATAACTTTCGGACGGGATACCGCCAGCTCGTAGCCTTCACGACGCATATTCTCGATCAGAACTGACAGGTGCAGCTCACCACGACCGGATACGCGGAATGCATCAGCATCTTCAGTTTCTTCTACGCGCAGCGCTACGTTGTGCACCAGCTCTTTGTTCAGACGCTCAAGGATCTGACGCGACGTCACAAACTTACCTTCTTTACCACAGAACGGTGAGGTGTTGACGTTGAAGAACATGGTTACGGTTGGCTCATCCACGCTCAGCGCTGGCAGCGCTTCCACATTCTGCGTGTCGCAGATGGTGTCGGAGATGTTCAGCTCGCCCAGACCGGTAATAGCGATGATGTCGCCCGCTTCAGCCAGGTCGGATTCAATACGCTCCAGACCCAGATGGCCCAGCACTTTACCGACTTTCGCGTTACGGGTTTTCCCTTCGCTGTCGATCACAGTAACCTGCTGGTTTGGCTTCACTTTACCGCGCTTGATGCGGCCGATACCGATTACGCCGAGGTAGTTGTTGTAGTCCAGCTGCGAGATCTGCATCTGCAGTGGGGCTTCAACTTCAACCTGCGGTGGAGAAACGTGGTCGACGATGGCCTGATACAGCGGGGTCATGTCGTCAGCCATGTCGGTGTGATCCAGACCGGCGATACCATTCAGCGCAGACGCATAAATGATCGGGAAATCGAGCTGCTCGTCGGTCGCGTCGAGGTTAACGAACAGGTCAAATACCTGGTCCACAACCCAGTCCGGACGCGCACCAGGACGGTCAACTTTGTTGATGACTACAATCGGCTTCAAACCGTGGGCAAAGGCTTTCTTGGTTACGAAGCGGGTTTGCGGCATAGGGCCATCCATCGCGTCTACAACCAGCAGCACCGAATCCACCATGGACATGACGCGCTCAACTTCACCACCGAAGTCGGCGTGTCCCGGGGTATCAACGATGTTGATACGGTAGTCGTTCCATTTGATGGCGGTGTTTTTCGCGAGGATGGTAATCCCACGCTCTTTCTCCAAATCGTTGGAGTCCATCACGCGCTCAGTCGCTTCGGTACGGGCATCAAAAGTACCGGACTGTTGCAGCAGTTTGTCAACCAGGGTGGTCTTACCATGGTCAACGTGCGCGATGATGGCGATGTTACGCAAATTTTCGATCACAGCTTTGCCTCAGGCATTATAGAAATAACGCGGTATTGTACACGGATTAAGCGAAAGACTGAACATGATCACAGTTTTCGCCGAAAGATTCTCGCAGTGCGCGTTTTTAGCACCAATAACGGTGCATTAAGCTGCACTTTGATGGCGCTTTGCACCATTTAAGTGCTTACCCCTAAACTGACGGCACTGTTTTGGTGCATTCCATCCACGCTGGTGCAGCCGTCGTCTCACCGCAGGGCGCATCACAGCGCCATTTTTACCATTGTAATAAAGTTGGCACAGAATTCGCTTTATATCTTTTAAGCGAAAACGACAGTTGCACAACGGTTGAAGAGCTTGCCGAGATCTTGGTCAGGGGTGGTCAGTAGTCGTGACACATTCCCGGCAACAGAAGTTCTCTCACCACGACGACAAAATGACCATTTCCAGGAGAGTTGAGTATGTCCGCTGAACACGTTCTCTCGATGATGAACGAGCACGAAGTTAAGTTTGTTGACCTGCGTTTTACCGATACCAAAGGTAAAGAACAGCACGTTACTATCCCTGCTCACCAGGTTAACGCTGACTTCTTCGAAGAAGGCAAAATGTTCGATGGCTCTTCCATCGGCGGCTGGAAAGGCATTAACGAATCAGACATGGTGCTGATGCCGGATGCAACAACTGCCGTAATGGATCCGTTCTTCGAAGATCCGACGCTCATCATCCGCTGTGACATTCTCGAGCCAGGCACGCTGCAGGGCTACGATCGCGACCCGCGCTCCATTGCCAAGCGCGCAGAAGAGTTCCTGCGTTCTTCCGGCATCGCCGACACCGTACTGTTCGGACCTGAGCCAGAGTTCTTCCTGTTTGACGACATCCGTTTCGGCTCTTCAACTTCCGGCTCACACGTGGCTATCGACGACATCGAAGCAGCCTGGAACACCGGTAAAGAGTACGAAGGCGGTAACAAAGGTCACCGTCCAGGTCTGAAAGGCGGCTACTTCCCGGTGCCACCGGTTGACTCATCACAGGACATCCGTTCTGCCATGTGTCTGACCATGGAGCAGATGGGTCTGGTGGTAGAAGCGCATCACCACGAAGTGGCTACTGCTGGTCAGAACGAAGTGGCTACCCGCTTCAACACCATGACCAAGAAAGCTGACGAAATTCAGATCTACAAATATGTCGTGCACAACGTCGCGCACGCCTACGGCAAAACGGCTACCTTTATGCCGAAGCCGATGTTTGGCGACAACGGTTCCGGTATGCACTGCCACATGTCACTGTCTAAAGGCGGCGTAAACCTGTTCTCTGGCGACAAATACGGCGGCCTGTCTGAAACTGCCCTGTTCTACATCGGCGGTATCATCAAGCACGCTAAAGCCATCAACGCCCTGGCAAACCCGACCACCAACTCATACAAGCGTCTGGTCCCAGGCTACGAAGCACCGGTAATGCTGGCTTACTCAGCGCGTAACCGTTCTGCCTCTATCCGTATCCCGGTGGTGGCCAGCCCGAAAGCACGCCGTATCGAAGCGCGCTTCCCGGATCCAGCGGCTAACCCATACCTGGCGTTCACCGCACTGCTGATGGCCGGCCTCGACGGCGTGATCAACAAGATCCACCCTGGCGATGCGATGGACAAAAACCTGTACGACCTGCCGCCGGAAGAAGAAGCTGAGATTCCAAAAGTGGCCGGTTCACTGGAAGAAGCGCTGAACGCACTGAACGAAGACCGCGAGTTCCTGACCCGTGGCGGCGTGTTCACCGACGACGCTATCGATGCTTACATCGAACTGCGTAAAGCTGACAACGACCGCGTACGCATGACCCCGCACCCGGTTGAGTTCGAACTGTACTACAGCGTTTAATCCTTAAAAGATTCGCGCAGATGCACCGTAGCCGCCAACGCCGCGACGGTGCTAATCCTGGCGCTGAAGATTTTTTGTTGCCGTGGAAACTTTAGCCCATCTCCGGATGGGCTTTTTTCACCGCGAATTCATCGTTCGACGGATAGATTTGCGTCCCCAAAGGCTATAATGCACTAATTTAGTGCAGAGGAACGCTGTATGGCAACTGGCACGCTGCCCGACGCGGGGCAGATTCTCAACTCCCTGATCAACAGTATTTTGCTGGTCGATAACGATCTGGTTATCCACTACGCCAACCCGGCGGCCCAGCAATTACTGGCGCAAAGCTCACGAAAATTGTTCGGCACGCCCTTACCGGAACTTACCGGCTATTTTTCGCTGAACATTGAGGTAATGAGCGAGAGTTTAGGGGCAGGCCAGGGCTTTACCGATAGCGAAGTCACGTTAGTGGTGGATGGCCGCGCGCACATTATGTCGCTCACGGCACAGCGTCTACCCGACGGATTTATTCTGCTGGAAATGGCGCCGATGGATAATCAGCGCCGTCTCAGCCAGGAGCAGATTCAGCACGCTCAGCAGGTTGCCGCGCGCGATCTGGTACGCGGCCTGGCGCACGAAATTAAAAACCCGCTCGGCGGATTGCGCGGCGCGGCACAGCTATTATCGCGCGCCCTGCCCGATCCGGCGCTGAATGAATATACCAAAGTGATTATTGAGCAGGCCGACCGGCTGCGTAACCTGGTCGACCGCCTGCTGGGTCCGCAGCAGCCCGGACTGCACGTGACCCAGAGCATCCATCAGGTGGCTGAACGTGTGGTTAACCTGGTGTCGATGGAGCTGCCGGAAAACGTCTCGCTGGTGCGTGATTATGACCCCAGCCTGCCGGAGCTGCCACACGACCCGGACCAGATTGAGCAGGTGCTGCTCAACGTGGTGCGTAACGCGCTGCAGGCGCTGGGCGAAGCGGGCGGCACCATTGTCATCCGCACCCGTACCGCGTTTCAGCTGACGTTACATGGCACGCGTTACCGGCTGGTGGCGCGTATCGACATTGAAGATGATGGCCCGGGCATTCCGGCCCAGCTGCAGGATACGCTGTTCTATCCGATGGTCAGCGGACGCGAAGGCGGCACCGGTTTAGGTCTCTCTATCGCCCGCAGCCTGATCGATCAGCATTCGGGAAAAATTGAATTTAACAGTTGGCCAGGCCACACCGAATTCTCGGTTTACCTGCCTATTCGCCAGTGAGGTTTCTATGCAACGAGGGATAGTCTGGATCGTCGATGACGATAGCTCCATCCGCTGGGTGCTTGAACGTGCGCTCACTGGAGCCGGTTTAAGCTGCGCCACCTTTGACAGCGGCAACGAGGTGCTGGATGCGCTCTCGACCAAAACCCCGGACGTATTATTGTCGGATATTCGTATGCCAGGCATGGATGGTCTGGCGCTGCTGAAGCAGATCAAACAGCGTCATCCGATGCTGCCGGTCATCATTATGACCGCGCATTCGGACCTCGACGCGGCGGTCAGCGCTTATCAGCAGGGCGCGTTTGATTACCTGCCTAAGCCGTTTGATATTGATGAAGCGGTCGCGCTGGTAGAGCGTGCCATCAGTCACTATCAGGAGCAGCAGCAGCCGCGCAATCAGCCGGTAAGCGGCCCGACCACCGATATCATCGGCGAAGCGCCGGCGATGCAGGATGTCTTCCGCATCATCGGCCGTCTGTCGCGTTCGTCGATCAGCGTGCTGATCAACGGCGAGTCCGGTACCGGTAAAGAGCTGGTCGCGCATGCGCTGCATCGCCACAGCCCGCGCGCCAAATCCCCGTTTATCGCGCTGAATATGGCGGCGATCCCGAAGGATTTGATCGAATCGGAGCTGTTTGGCCACGAGAAAGGCGCGTTTACCGGCGCGAACCAGATTCGTCAGGGCCGCTTTGAGCAGGCCGATGGCGGCACGCTGTTTCTCGACGAAATCGGCGATATGCCGCTTGATGTACAGACGCGCCTGCTGCGCGTGCTGGCCGATGGCCAGTTCTATCGTGTTGGTGGCTATGCGCCGGTCAAAGTGGATGTGCGCATCATCGCCGCTACCCACCAGAATCTGGAGCTGCGCGTGCAGGAGGGCAAGTTCCGTGAGGACCTGTTCCATCGCCTCAACGTGATTCGCGTGCATCTGCCGCCGCTGCGTGAACGTCGTGAGGATATCCCGCGTCTGGCGCGCTACTTCCTGCAGGTCGCAGCGCGTGAGCTGGGCGTAGAAGCGAAAATTCTGCATCCGGAGACTGAAGCCGCGCTGACGCGACTGCACTGGTCGGGTAACGTGCGCCAGCTGGAGAACACCTGCCGCTGGCTGACGGTGATGGCCGCGGGCCAGGAAGTGCTGATTCAGGATCTGCCGCCGGAGCTGTTTGAGTCGAGTACGCCGGAAAATCCGGTGCAGTCGCTGCCGGACAGCTGGGCAACGCTGCTGGCGCAGTGGGCAGACCGCGCGCTGCGTTCCGGTCATCAGAACCTGCTGTCAGAAGCACAGCCGGAGATGGAGCGTACGCTGCTGACCACTGCGCTGCGTCATACGCAGGGCCACAAGCAGGAAGCGGCACGTTTACTGGGCTGGGGCCGCAATACGCTCACGCGTAAACTGAAAGAACTGGGCATGGAATAACGCGGAAAAGTGTAAAAGGGTTATTTATTGCACACTTTCTGCGCGTAACATCTGTACAGACCGGTGCCGTTCAGTATCATACTGGCGGCAATCGGGAGAGGCTAACATGTTGCAATCTGTCATCCAGCTGATCGCGCATAACGTGGCGGCAATCGGTAATGCTGTGACTCACTCACCGCAAACCGCGCTGGCCGCCGTGGTCTGCGCCATCAGCGTCAGTCTGTTCAGTTAACATAAAGGGAGCGCTGGCTCCCTTTATGCTTAAATTACCCGCGAAAATTGCTGCATCCGTGCTTTCTGCCGCAGATAGCGGTCAAAGCACATGCAGATGTTGCGAATCAGCAGACGGCCAATGCCGGTGACCTGCAGCCGGCGCTCACCCATCTCAAGCAAGCCGTCCGCCACCAGCGGCGCCAGCAGCGCTAAATCCTCAGCAAAATAGCGTTCAAACACCACTGGCCACCGGGCTTCGATGTCGGCAAAATCCAGCGCAAAGTTACAGATCAGCGCTTTAATCACATCCCGCCGCAGACAATCATCCTCGCTCAGGGTTAAACCGCGCCACAGCGCATGGCCCTGCTGCTCAACGCTGGCATACCAGGCTTTTAACTCTTTCTGATTCTGCGCATAGCTGTCGCCCAGCATGCTGATGGCCGAAACGCCCAGTCCGAGCAGTTCGGTTTCGCCCTGCGTGGTGTAACCCTGGAAATTGCGATGCAGTACGCCGGCGCGCTGTGCCACCGCCAGTTCATCATCCGGTTTGGCAAAGTGGTCCATGCCAATAAACTGGTAACCCGCACCGGTCAGCGTCGCAATGGTTTGCTGCAGGATTTGCAGCTTCTGCGCCGCCGTCGGCAGCTCCTCATCTTTGATTTTGCGCTGAGCGGCAAACAGCGCAGGCATGTGCGCATAGTTGAAGACGCTGAGGCGATCCGGATTGAGCGCAATCACCCGCTGCAGCGTAAAGGCAAAGCTCTCTGGCGTCTGCAGCGGCAGGCCGTAGATTAAATCCAGACTGACTGAGCGGAATCCCTGCGCGCGGGCACGCTGCACCAGGGCGAAAATGGTCTCTTCATCCTGAACGCGGTTGACCCGCTCCTGCACTGTCTTGTTGAAATCCTGCACGCCCATGCTCAGACGATTGAAGCCCTCCGCGCGCAGATGATCGATCATCTCCAGCTCAATTTCACGCGGATCGACTTCGATCGACATCTCAACATCGTCAGCGATGTCGAAATGGCTGCGCAGCAGCGCCACCAGCCGGCTGACCTGCTGCTGATTAAGGAAGGTGGGCGTGCCGCCGCCCCAGTGCAGCTGCGTAACGCGACGGCCGGCAAACAGCGGAGCGCGCTGACGAATCTCCTGCGCCAGAACCTCCAGATAGCGATCGGCCTTGTGCAGCTGGCGCGTCACGATTTTATTGCAGCCGCAGAAGTAACACAGACGATGGCAGAACGGGATATGCACATACAGCGACAGCGCGCGCTCGGGATAGCGCTCAACCGCGCGCTGAAAATCGCTCGCGCCAAAGCTTTCACTGAATTCCAGCGCGGTGGGATAGGAGGTGTAACGCGGACCGGCGTAATTGTATTTTTCGATGAGCCGCTGATCCCACTCAATCTGCTGCGATGACATGCTCACTCCTTACGGTGACGTCGTCTGAGGGCGGGTCGCGTGGCAGAAGAGGAGACGAAGCGCTGGGCGGAACGCCGCCGTAAGCGCGATTTCAGCCGCGACAGGCGGCGTAGTTTAAACAATAACCACAGCAGATAACATGTCAGCAGCAGCGCTAAAATTGATCCAGGCCAAAACATAGGTGAATACCTGTTTAGCGCGGCATGCGCAAAGCCGCATGCCGATCAAAAATGGCGGTTAGTGGCCCTTAAGCAGGCGCATCATATCCTCTTCTGCCTGCTCGTCTTCGGCGTCGTCGTCCAGCGCAATGCCCAGCGTTTCCATCAGCTCGTCAATGCGATCCAGCGTCTCATCCAGCCACGCCTGATCTTCTGCGCTCAGGGTTTCGCCGCTCTCAAGGCGATCGAGCAGCGTGTCGAGACGCTCATCATTCTCCAGCTTGGCCAGCTCTTCCTGCGGCGTCAGGCGCACTTTTTCGGCTTTGGGTTTTGGCTTCGCCACTTTCTTTTCGGGCAGGGTTTTGCCGTCCGCCACCAGCGCGACTGGCTTTTTGCTGCCCACGCGCGGATCGGCGCTCTTTTTGCTGTGCCCTTTACCGGCGCTTTGCGTTTCCGGGTTGGCGCGGCTGCCGGATTTGTGGCCGCTGTGCTTTTTATCGCGCTTGCGATCGCGGGCTTCCTGGTTCAGTTCTTCACGCGATTTGCGTTTCGCTTTAGCAGCAGGTTTGCCACGCTGGGCTGGTGCAGGTTGCTTCATGTATTCGGTCTCGGCGATGCCTGGTGAGTTCAGTATAGAATTGCGGCGAAATCTAGCAGAAAGATGACAAAGAAAAAAGGCGATAGCCTGTGCTATCGCCTTATTTCGCACCTTCATACGAAGGAAACACGCGTCAAATCCTTTACGGCTCACAACGTCCCGGTTGCTCCATCGCCACATCGCTCCTGCGAGTAATCCCTGTCCCTGTCCGATTCCTGCCTGAATCGCTCTCCTGCCATGCTCGCGGTCATCCCCGACGCTCCTGAGCTCATCATCCTGATGGGTGCTGCCGTGCACTGACAACAAATGTAGACCAAACAGTAAATTGAACAAGTGAGACTTGTCTCTAATTTAGAGCGGTCTTTTTCATTTTTAACGTAAGCTGATGAAAATAAACAGTAATGTAGCGAATGAATGTTGCATGAATCCGTCATCACTGGTAGCAGTTAGCGGCGATCTCTTACAAAATAGCGCGTTAAGACGCCTGTCGGGCACTTTTGCGCCATAACAGGTATAATCAGCGCCATTGCCCGATCATTCTGCTGGAGTTTTACATTGTCTGCTTTGAACTATCACGTCACCCATTTCATGCTCAGCGCGCCGGATATTCGTCATCTACCGGCGGATACGGGCATTGAAGTTGCCTTTGCCGGGCGCTCAAATGCAGGCAAATCCAGCGCGCTGAATACCCTGACCAACCAGAAAAGCCTGGCGCGTACCAGTAAAACGCCAGGCCGCACGCAGCTGATTAACCTGTTTGAAGTGGTGGAAGGCAAACGCCTGGTGGATTTACCAGGTTACGGTTATGCGGAAGTCCCGGAAGAGATGAAGCGTAAATGGCAGCGCGCGCTGGGTGAATATTTGCAGAAACGTCAGGCCCTGAAAGGACTGGTGGTACTGATGGATATCCGCCATCCGCTTAAAGATCTCGATCAGCAAATGGTTGAGTGGGCGGTGCAGAGCGGTATTCCGGTTATGATTTTGCTGACTAAAGCCGACAAGCTGGCTTCCGGTGCCCGTAAAGCGCAGCTGAACATGGTGCGTGAGGCATCGCTGGCATTTATGGGCGATGTCCAGGTCGAGATGTTCTCATCGCTGAAAAAACTGGGCGTCGATAAGCTGCGTCAGAAACTTGATACCTGGTTTAGCGAGCTGACTCCGGCGCAGGAAGGCGGCGGTGAAGCGCTGTCAGAGTAGCGCCTGAGCGGACCTTTGCGTCCGCTTTTTTTCAGAAAAAGCCCAATAAAAAACGCCCCAGTCATAAATGACTGGGGCGGCTAATATTCAGCCAAATCCGATTACGTGAAGTAAAAGGTCTGAAAGATAGAACATCTTACCTCTGTACCCTACGCGATGAACTTTACCCGATTTTTTCTGACCAACAAAGGGTTTTTTGTTGTTAAGTTTCAGAATTCGACATCTTTTTTACCAGCTTCGTCACATTTTCGCGCAGGGCATGTAGTTTAATTACCAAAAAAATGCTTAGCCGATAAGCAGTTACTTAACCTGTATTTTACCGGCAATTTTGATGACCGGCTGAACCGATTAAGTAAACTTTTTTCTTATGACGTTACCCGCCGCCTGCATCTGCGGCGGGCAGCAGGCCCTTAGTGCGCCTGATCCCAGTTATCGCCCGTCCCCACTTCAACCTGCAGCGGTACATCCAGCTTCATGCTGTTCTCCATCAGTTCGCGGATCGTCTGGCTGGCACCTGCGACGGCATCTTTGTGGATCTCAAATACCAGTTCATCGTGTACCTGCATGATCATTTTCACCTCGTCACTGTTCTGCTGCAGCAGCCAGCCGTCAACAGCGATCATGGCACGTTTGATGATGTCCGCCGCGGTACCCTGCATCGGTGCGTTGATCGCCGCACGCTCGGCGGCTTTACGGCGAATGGCATTGCTGGAGTTGATGTCCGGCAGCCACAGACGACGACCATCCAGCGTCTCGACGTACCCCTTATCTGCAGCTTGTGCGCGCGTCGCTTCCATATAACGCAGCACGCCCGGATAGCGCTCAAAGTAGAGATCCATGTACTTCTTCGCTTCGCCGGCACCAATGTTCAGCTGACGCGACAAACCAAATGCGCTCATGCCATAAATCAGCCCGAAGTTAATCGCTTTCGCACTGCGGCGCTGCTCACCGGAAACCTTGCTTAGCGCCACACCGAAAACTTCAGACGCCGTGGCGCGGTGGATATCCTCACCCTGCGCAAACGCATCCAGCAGGCCTTTGTCCTGCGACAGGTGCGCCATAATTCGCAGCTCAATCTGCGAATAGTCGGCGGCCACGATGCGCTTATCCGCGCCCGCAATAAACGCCTGACGAATGCGCCGTCCCTCTTCGTTGCGCACCGGAATGTTTTGCAGGTTCGGGTCGGTCGAGGAGAGTCGTCCGGTGGCCGTCACCGCCTGGTGATAAGAGGTGTGTACCCGGCCGGTGATCGGATTGATCATCTGCGGCAGCTTATCGGTGTAAGTGGATTTCAGCTTCGACAGGCCGCGATGCTCAAGAATCACTTTCGGCAGCGGATAGTCGAGCGCCAGCTCAGCCAGCACTTCTTCACTGGTCGACGGCGCGCCGCCCGGCGTTTTCTTCGTCGGCTTAATCCCCTGCTTCTCAAACAGAATGGTTTGCAGCTGTTTGGTGGAGGAAAGGTTGAAAGGCTCACCGGCCAGCTCGCGCGCCTTCTGCTCCAGCTCGGCCAGACGCGTGGTCAGCTCCTGCGAATGTTTCGCGAGGATGTTCTGATCGATCAGCACACCGTTGCGCTCTACGCGGGAAATGACCGTCACCAGCGGCATCTCAATCGCCTCGAATACCTGTCTCGGACCGGCTTCCTGCTCCAGCTTCGGCCACATCTGCAGGTGCAGCTGCAGCGTGACGTCAGCGTCTTCTGCCGCATAGTGCGCCGCCTGCTCAAGCGCGATCTGATTGAAGGTGAGCTGATTTTTACCTTTACCGGCGATTTCTTCGAAAGTGACGGTTTTGTGGTTAAGCCAGCGGGCCGCCAGGCTGTCCATATCATGCTTGCCGCCGACGCTGTTCAGGCAGTAAGACTCCAGCATGGTGTCGAATTTGATGCCGTTCAGCTCAATATCGTAATTTTTCAGTACGCCACGATCGTACTTCAGGTTCTGCCCGACCTTCGCTGCTTTACTATCCTCCAGCAGTGGTTTCAGCTGCTTCAGCACCGCGGCGCGGTCCAGCTGCGGTGGTGCGTCAAGATAGTCATGCGCCACCGGCAGGTAAGCGGCCTCGCCCGGTGCCACGGCGAAGGCAATGCCGACAATATTGGCGCTCAGGGTATCCAGCGAATCGGTTTCCAGGTCAAAAGCAAACACGTCGGCGCTTTGCAGTTTTTTCAGCCAGTCGGCAAAGGTCGCCTCGTCGAGGATGGTGACATAGCCGTCGGAGGACAGCACGCTGACCGTTTCCGCTGCGGCCACGGCGGGTTCATCCGGCAGCGATTTCTGCGCCTGGCTATTGCTCTTTTTACCCTGCAGCCATTTTCCTTCCTGCAGATCGGCAAGCCAGCGTTTGAATTCATAGCGGCTGAACAGCGTCTGCAATGCTTCAACGTCAGGCTCGTTAACCGTCAGCTGCTCGCAGGCCAGCTCCAGTTCCACATCGGTTTTGATGGTCGCCAGCTGGTAGGAGAGAAACGCCACATCGCGATTCTGCTCCAGCTTCGCCGCCATGGTTTTTGCTCCACGGAAGGAGAGCCCGGCCACTTTATCAAGGTTGTCGTAGATGGATTGCATGCCGCCCAGCCCCTGCAGCAGCGCCTGTGCGGTTTTCTCGCCCACGCCCGGTACGCCCGGGATGTTGTCCGAGCTGTCGCCCATCATGGCGAGGAAATCGATAATCAGCGAAGGCGGTACTCCATATTTCTGCTCGACTTCTTCCGGCCCGAGCACGGTGTTGGTCATGGTGTTAATCAGAGTAATGCCCGGCGTCACCAGCTGCGCCATGTCTTTATCGCCGGTGCTGATCAGCACCGCACGCCCCTGCTTTTCCGCTTCCAGCGCCAGCGTGCCAATCACGTCATCGGCTTCCACGCCGGACACCGCCAGCAGCGGCAGCCCCATGGCTTTTACCATTTCATGCAGCGGCGCGATTTGCGCGCGTAAATCATCCGGCATCGGTGGACGATGCGATTTGTAATTTTCAAACAGCTCATCGCGGAACGTTTTGCCTTTGGCATCGAAGACCACAGCCACATGGCTGGGTTGATACTGCATCAGCAGGCTTTTCAGCATGTTGAGCACACCATACATGGCGCCGGTTGGCTCACCCGCACTGTTGGTCAGCGGCGGAAAGGCATGATATGCACGGTAGAGGTAGGAAGAGCCATCTACCAGAATCAGGGGATTTTCTGCAATTTGCGCCATAGGTTTGTATTTTCTTCGTTGCGATAATCAGGGTTATAAGGATGCCACAACCAGCGAACAATGTTGAAGTAACAGCAGAAAGTGAGGATCTTTTTCGCGGTTACGCGGCGCGGATCGCAAGGATCATCTTGTGGATAACTTTGTGCGTAAAATTCATAACGTATTGTTATTTACGTTAATTGCAATCATTTTACGATTAAAATGTTTTTACAATCAGTCAGTTATAATCTTGCCGTGATACGAAACACCTTTTTAAAAAGGCGATCGTCTATGTGGATATTAAGCGAAAGGGTAATCAAAAAACGCTGGCGGTAAGGGATGAATAGCTTAGTGAATTAAGGATGTGGTGTGGGTTGGTTTCACTGTAGCGGCGGGTGATAACCGCGCCGCTACAGCATAAGCCATCGCGTTTTCAGCGCTTAATTACTTTTTCTCAACCAGGAATTTCACGACGTTGGCATAATCCGCCACGAAGTTATCCATTGAGCTGGTGTCCAGGCCGCCGTTGTTAACCATGTATTTGCCGTTAACGAAAATCGCCGGTACGCCCTGCAGATTAACATCCGAAGCCGCTTTCTGCTGCTGTGCAACCAGCGCCTTCACGGCGAAGCTGTTCCACGCTGCATCGTAATCTTCAGAGGTGATACCCGCTGCTTTAATAAAGGTTTCTTTCAGGCTGGCTGCGTCGGTAATGGTCTGGGTCTTCTGGATGCCGTCGAAAATCGGTGCGGTCACTTTATCTTCCACACCCAGCGCCATTGCCACTGCCCACGCATGCGTGACCACCGGACCGAAGTCGCCGCCGAGGAAATCAACGTGATATTTGGTCACTTTGGTGTCCGCTGGCAGATTCTTTCTCACCGCATCGCTGACGTGGTAAATGCGTTCAAACTGGTAGCAGTGCGGGCAGAAGAAGGAGAAGAATTCCATAACCTGCGGCTCACCGGCGACCGGTTTTGGCAGCGTAACGTACTGTTTACCGTCGTTGAACTGTGCCGCTGAGGCGCTAAATGCCAGCATCAAACCTACCAGCGCAAACCAAATCTTTTTCATCGTGAGAACATCTCCTGAGTACTTCATTAAAATTGCGGGCTAAGCTGTAACGGCGGTTCGTGTAACAGCCTTTCCTGCTCGATAAATAGTGCAATCTGCCGGCGCCAGAAGTCCTCATCGGTCATCCAGGGGAAGGCGCGCGGAAAAGCGGGATCCTGCCAGCGGCGTACCACCCAGGCCAGATAATAAACCATGCGCATGGCGCGTAAAGACTCAATCAGTGTCAATTCGTGTAAATCGAAATCACCAAATTCGTTATACGCTTCCAGCAAAATATCCCACTGGATCAATTGTTCCTGACGGCTGCCGTTCACCAGCATCCACAAATCCTGCACAGCCGGACCGGTGCGCGCGTCATCGAGATCGACAAACATCGGCCCATCGCGCCACAGAATATTGCCGGGATGGCAGTCACCGTGCAGCCGGAGCGGTTGCCACTGGCTATGCCAGCTCTGCTGCAGCGTGAGGCTGAGTTTATCTAACGCCTTCAGTAGCGCATCCTTCAGCGAGGCGGGCACCAGCGTGCTCTGTTCCAGCTGCAGACGTGGCTCAACCACATACTCCTGCAGGCCCAGGGTGGGCCGCTGGCGGAACGGGCTGTGGCGTCCGGTTTGATGGATACGGCCAAGGAAACGACCTACCCACTCCATCTGCTCTTCATTGTCGGTTTCATACTGCCGGCCACCGAGGCTGGGGAACACCGCGAACATAAAGCCAGCGTGCTGATTGAGCGTATTGCCCTGCAGCGCCAGCGGTGCGGCAACCGGCACTTCATCATCCAGCAGATCCTGAGCAAAGCGATGCTCTTCAGCGATCTGCGCGGCGCTCCAGCGTTGCGGACGATAGAACTTAGCGACATAGCGTCGCTTATCCTCATCGCTGAACTGATAGACGCGGTTTTCGTAGCTGTTCAGGGCGGTTAAGCCGGACTCGACCCGCAGACCGGCATCCCAGAGCGCATCGAGGATGACGTCGGGATTCAGCGTCTGAAAATTAAAAGCGGCTTCGCTCATCATTGTGCCTGTGTGTTACCTGTGCGTTGAACGCGCAAGGATAACACTACTCATCATCCTTGATCACACCGCGCGCACGTAATAGCGCGCTTTTGAAGTCCACTTCATAATCTTTCTTCAGACCCGGGATCACAGCCTGACTACCGGCATCACGCATTTTGAGATGGTAAATCAATACGTCATCGCTTAATTCACTTAATGGGCCACTGAAACCTGATTCCTGCGCCAGTTTTTGTAAAAATGCCAGCAGGTTGAGATCGGGTTCTTGCTGCCAGGCAGGCTGCAGCAGTTCGAGCAGTTCATTGAGTCGGTGATATTTCATCATTGATTCCTTTGCGCAGGTGGTTCGCTACCGCGAGTTAAGTATCGTCCAGAATAAACAGGGAGACGAAGATGACCGCATTTACCGGTGTGATCCTCGCAGGCGGGCAAGGCAGCCGTATGGGAGGTCAGGATAAGGGCTTGCTGCCATTACAGGGCAAACCGCTTTATCAGCACGTTCTGCAGCGTTTACAGCCGCAGGTCAATATTGTGTTGATTAGCGCCAACCGTAACATTGATCGTTATCAGGCAAGTGGTTGTCAGGTGATTCGTGATTCGCTGCCTGATTATCCCGGTCCGCTGGCAGGCATGCTCAGCGGCCTGCGGCACAGCCAGACCGAATGGGTGGCGTTTTGCGCCTGCGATACGCCGTGGCTACCGCAGGATTTTGTTGCACGGCTGTGGCAGCAGCGTGGTGCAGCCGCCGCCGTGTGGGTGACATCGGGTCAGCGTGATCATCCGGCGCTGGCTTTGGTGCATCGTGCGCTGGCTGATGATCTGGAAGCGTGGCTGCTGCGCGGAGAACGCCGTCTGATGCAGTTTATGCGTGAACATGGCGGACACGGCGTACTGTTTGATGATGATGAAGCCACCTTCCGCAATATCAATACGCCTGACGATTTGGTTAACGAGGAAAGTGCGTGATGAGTGTGCCGTTACTGGCGGTGGTGGGCTGGAGTGGCACCGGCAAAACCACCCTGTTACAACAGGTGATTCCGCTACTGAGAGCGCAGGGCATTCGCCCCGGGCTGATCAAGCATACCCATCATCAGATGGATATCGATACGCCGGGAAAAGACAGTTATCTGCTGCGCAAAGCGGGAGCCGATCAGGTGATCGTCGCCAGCGAACAACGCTGGGCGTTAATGTGCGAAACGCCGCAGCAGCCGCTTAGGTTAGCGCAGCTGGCAGGCCGTATGGACGCTGCATCGCTGGATCTGGTGCTGGTCGAGGGGTTTAAACAGGAACCCGTACCCAGGATGGTGCTATGGCGGCGCGGCGTTAAGGGAGAAATTGATGAATTGCTGGACGACTGGGTGATTGCCGTTGCGACGGATGAAGCGTTAGCGCTTCAGGTGCCGGTGCTGGATATCAATCAGCCTGATCAGGTTGCAGAGTATATTGTTCAATGGCTAAAAAACCGCTAATCACGCGGTTTTTAGCGGGAAATTTGCTGAAGTACGGACGTAAAAAGCCCCGGACTCTCGTCCGGGGCTTCTTCACTGGTTTGATGCCTGGCAGTTCCCTACTCTCGCATGGGGAGGCCCCACACTACCATCGGCGCTACGGCGTTTCACTTCTGAGTTCGGCATGGGGTCAGGTGGGACCACCGCGCTGTTGCCGCCAGGCAAATTCTTTGTGCGCGAAACGAATCTTTTTCACTGATGCCGCGTTGCCCGTCCTCGCGCTACTCAGTCACATACTTCTGTATGCTCCCTCGTACCGTCTCGTCCGGCGCCTTGCCTCAGCGCAAAATCTTTCGTTTCCGCTAATTTTTCCGTCACAAGCTGAAAATTCTTTCGGTCTCTCGGACCAAAACGCCTCTGGCGTTGTAAGGTTAAGCCTCACGGGTCATTAGTACCGGTTAGCTCAACGCATCGCTGCGCTTACACACCCGGCCTATCAACGTCGTCGTCTTCAACGTCCCTTCAGGACCCTCAAGGGGTCAGGGAGAACTCATCTCGGGGCAAGTTTCGTGCTTAGATGCTTTCAGCACTTATCTCTTCCGCACTTAGCTACCGGGCAGTGCCATTGGCATGACAACCCGAACACCAGCGGTGCGTTCACTCCGGTCCTCTCGTACTAGGAGCAACCCCCCTCAATTCTCCAGCGCCCACGGCAGATAGGGACCGAACTGTCTCACGACGTTCTAAACCCAGCTCGCGTACCACTTTAAACGGCGAACAGCCGTACCCTTGGGACCTACTTCAGCCCCAGGATGTGATGAGCCGACATCGAGGTGCCAAACACCGCCGTCGATATGAACTCTTGGGCGGTATCAGCCTGTTATCCCCGGAGTACCTTTTATCCGTTGAGCGATGGCCCTTCCATTCAGAACCACCGGATCACTATGACCTGCTTTCGCACCTGCTCGAGCCGTCACTCTCGCAGTCAAGCTGGCTTATGCCATTGCACTAACCTCCTGATGTCCGACCAGGATTAGCCAACCTTCGTGCTCCTCCGTTACGCTTTGGGAGGAGACCGCCCCAGTCAAACTACCCACCAGACACTGTCCGCAGCCCGGATTACGGGCCTACGTTAGAACATCAAACATTAAAGGGTGGTATTTCAAGGTTGGCTCCACGCAGACTGGCGTCCACGCTTCAAAGCCTCCCACCTATCCTACACATCAAGGCTCAATGTTCAGTGTCAAGCTATAGTAAAGGTTCACGGGGTCTTTCCGTCTTGCCGCGGGTACACTGCATCTTCACAGCGATTTCAATTTCACTGAGTCTCGGGTGGAGACAGCCTGGCCATCATTACGCCATTCGTGCAGGTCGGAACTTACCCGACAAGGAATTTCGCTACCTTAGGACCGTTATAGTTACGGCCGCCGTTTACCGGGGCTTCGATCAAGAGCTTCTCCTTGCGGATAACCCCATCAATTAACCTTCCGGCACCGGGCAGGCGTCACACCGTATACGTCCACTTTCGTGTTTGCACAGTGCTGTGTTTTTAATAAACAGTTGCAGCCAGCTGGTATCTTCGACTGGCCTCGGCTCCGGGAGCAAGTCCCTTCACCTACGCGCCAGCGTGCCTTCTCCCGAAGTTACGGCACCATTTTGCCTAGTTCCTTCACCCGAGTTCTCTCAAGCGCCTTGGTATTCTCTACCTGACCACCTGTGTCGGTTTGGGGTACGATTTCGTGTTACCTGGAGCTTAGAGGCTTTTCCTGGAAGCAGGGCATCAGTTACTTCACCGCCGTAGCGGCTCGTCATCACGCCTCAGTGTTAAAGAAGACCGGATTTGCCTGGTCTTCACACCTGCACGCTTAAACCGGGACAACCGTCGCCCGGATAACCTAGCCTTCTCCGTCCCCCCTTCGCAGTAACACCAAGTACAGGAATATTAACCTGTTTCCCATCGACTACGCTTTTCAGCCTCGCCTTAGGGGTCGACTCACCCTGCCCCGATTAACGTTGGACAGGAACCCTTGGTCTTCCGGCGAGCGGGCTTTTCACCCGCTTTATCGTTACTTATGTCAGCATTCGCACTTCTGATACCTCCAGCATGCCTCACAGCACACCTTCAGCGGCTTACAGAACGCTCCCCTACCCAACAACACATAGTGTCGCTGCCGCAGCTTCGGTGCATGGTTTAGCCCCGTTACATCTTCCGCGCAGGCCGACTCGACCAGTGAGCTATTACGCTTTCTTTAAATGATGGCTGCTTCTAAGCCAACATCCTGGCTGTCTGTGCCTTCCCACATCGTTTCCCACTTAACCATGACTTTGGGACCTTAGCTGGCGGTCTGGGTTGTTTCCCTCTTCACGACGGACGTTAGCACCCGCCGTGTGTCTCCCGTGATAACATTCTCCGGTATTCGCAGTTTGCATCGGGTTGGTAAGCCGGGATGGCCCCCTAGCCGAAACAGTGCTCTACCCCCGGAGATGAGTTCACGAGGCGCTACCTAAATAGCTTTCGGGGAGAACCAGCTATCTCCCGGTTTGATTGGCCTTTCACCCCCAGCCACAAGTCATCCGCTAATTTTTCAACATTAGTCGGTTCGGTCCTCCAGTTAGTGTTACCCAACCTTCAACCTGCCCATGGCTAGATCACCGGGTTTCGGGTCTATACCCTGCAACTTAACGCCCAATTAAGACTCGGTTTCCCTTCGGCTCCCCTATGCGGTTAACCTTGCTACAGAATATAAGTCGCTGACCCATTATACAAAAGGTACGCAGTCACACCCTGAAGGTGCTCCCACTGCTTGTACGTACACGGTTTCAGGTTCTGTTTCACTCCCCTCGCCGGGGTTCTTTTCGCCTTTCCCTCACGGTACTGGTTCACTATCGGTCAGTCAGGAGTATTTAGCCTTGGAGGATGGTCCCCCCATGTTCAGACAGGATACCACGTGTCCCGCCCTACTCGTCGGACTCACAACCTGTGCATCTTCGTGTACGGGGCTGTCACCCGGTATCGCGCGACTTTCCAGACGCTTCCACTGATGCACAAGCTGATTCAGGTCCTGGGCTGCTCCCCGTTCGCTCGCCGCTACTGGGGGAATCTCGGTTGATTTCTTTTCCTCGGGGTACTTAGATGTTTCAGTTCCCCCGGTTCGCCTCGTTTGACTATGTATTCATCAAACGATGATGCACAGAGTGCACCGGGTTTCCCCATTCGGACATCGACGGCTGTAGCGGTTCATATCACCTTACCGTCGCTTTTCGCAGATTAGCACGTCCTTCATCGCCTCTGACTGCCAGGGCATCCACCGTGTACGCTTAGTCGCTTAACCTCACAACCCACAGGCGTTTTGCAACGCTGCGGACTGCAAGCATTTGAGAGACCCGAACGCATCGTGATTTCATTCTTATTACGGAGAATGAAAACGACGCGTCGTTTCAAATTTTCAGCTTGTTCCGGATTGTTAAAGAGCAATATCTCAAACACGACGTTACCGTCAGTTTTGAGATATTCTGTGGAGACACCTTTCACCTGTCACCAAGCAGTGGCGTCCCCTAGGGGATTCGAACCCCTGTTGCCGCCGTGAAAGGGCGGAGTCCTAACCGCTAGACGAAGGGGACACAAAGTGTCACGACTTCGCAGCCGTCCTGCTCGTTACTTTTCTATCAGACAATCTGTGTGAGCACTTCGCGGGAAGGTATCTTCAGGTAAGGAGGTGATCCAACCGCAGGTTCCCCTACGGTTACCTTGTTACGACTTCACCCCAGTCATGAATCACAAAGTGGTAAGCGCCCTCCCGAAGGTTAAGCTACCTACTTCTTTTGCAACCCACTCCCATGGTGTGACGGGCGGTGTGTACAAGGCCCGGGAACGTATTCACCGTAGCATTCTGATCTACGATTACTAGCGATTCCGACTTCATGGAGTCGAGTTGCAGACTCCAATCCGGACTACGACGCACTTTATGAGGTCCGCTTGCTCTCGCGAGGTCGCTTCTCTTTGTATGCGCCATTGTAGCACGTGTGTAGCCCTGGCCGTAAGGGCCATGATGACTTGACGTCATCCCCACCTTCCTCCGGTTTATCACCGGCAGTCTCCTTTGAGTTCCCGGCCGAGCCGCTGGCAACAAAGGATAAGGGTTGCGCTCGTTGCGGGACTTAACCCAACATTTCACAACACGAGCTGACGACAGCCATGCAGCACCTGTCTCAGAGTTCCCGAAGGCACCAAAGCATCTCTGCTAAGTTCTCTGGATGTCAAGGCCAGGTAAGGTTCTTCGCGTTGCATCGAATTAAACCACATGCTCCACCGCTTGTGCGGGCCCCCGTCAATTCATTTGAGTTTTAACCTTGCGGCCGTACTCCCCAGGCGGTCGACTTAACGCGTTAGCTCCGGAAGCCACGCCTCAAGGGCACAACCTCCAAGTCGACATCGTTTACGGCGTGGACTACCAGGGTATCTAATCCTGTTTGCTCCCCACGCTTTCGCACCTGAGCGTCAGTCTTCGTCCAGGGGGCCGCCTTCGCCACCGGTATTCCTCCAGATCTCTACGCATTTCACCGCTACACCTGGAATTCTACCCCCCTCTACGAGACTCAAGCCTGCCAGTTTCAAATGCAGTTCCCAGGTTAAGCCCGGGGATTTCACATCTGACTTAACAGACCGCCTGCGTGCGCTTTACGCCCAGTAATTCCGATTAACGCTTGCACCCTCCGTATTACCGCGGCTGCTGGCACGGAGTTAGCCGGTGCTTCTTCTGCGGGTAACGTCAATCGGCGAGGTTATTAACCTCACCGCCTTCCTCCCCGCTGAAAGTACTTTACAACCCGAAGGCCTTCTTCATACACGCGGCATGGCTGCATCAGGCTTGCGCCCATTGTGCAATATTCCCCACTGCTGCCTCCCGTAGGAGTCTGGACCGTGTCTCAGTTCCAGTGTGGCTGGTCATCCTCTCAGACCAGCTAGGGATCGTCGCCTAGGTGAGCCATTACCCCACCTACTAGCTAATCCCATCTGGGCACATCCGATGGTGTGAGGCCCGAAGGTCCCCCACTTTGGTCTTGCGACGTTATGCGGTATTAGCTACCGTTTCCAGTAGTTATCCCCCTCCATCGGGCAGTTTCCCAGACATTACTCACCCGTCCGCCACTCGCCACCCAAAGAGCAAGCTCTTCTGTGCTGCCGTTCGACTTGCATGTGTTAGGCCTGCCGCCAGCGTTCAATCTGAGCCATGATCAAACTCTTCAATTTAAAGTTTGATTTGCTGCAACGAGTGCAGCGATGCTCTGTGAATTAAACTTCGTAATGAATTACGTGTTCACTCAGCAAAGACTTGATATTTTTTACGTCCGGAGACGCTGATATCAATCCTGCGAGTGCCCACACAGATTGTCTGATAAATTGTTAAAGAGCGGTGCGACGCGGCGTTCGGCCTGCTGTCGCGAGGTGGCGTATATTACGCTTTCCTCCTTCAGAGTCAAACACTTTTTTCAGCGTTTTTCTCCGGCGGGGTGAATCACTTCACGCCCTGCTGAGCCGCCTGCGTTGCCGCTTTGCCGTCTCAGTGGTGGCGCATTATAGGGAGTTAATCTGAAGTGACAAGCATTTCCTGAAAAAAATTGACTGAAAGCTACTTTTTTATACGAACGCGGTAAAAACAGACATTTCCCGTCTAATAATCAGGCAAATCAGCTCTCACAGCGGCACAAATCAGCGCCATCATCGCAGCGACCGATGCTATCCTGTTTAACTTACGCTCTTTGCTGACCGATTTTCTTCAAGAAGGATTTTCAATGATTCGCTCCGCGCGCAGTATGGCCGGCCTGCCCTGGATCGCCGCCATGGCGTTTTTTATGCAGGCTCTCGACGCCACCATCCTGAATACCGCGCTTCCCGCCATTGCCACCAGCCTTGAACGTTCCCCACTCGCCATGCAGTCCGCCGTCATCAGTTATACGCTCACGGTCGCGATGTTGATTCCGGTCAGCGGCTGGCTGGCCGATCGCTTTGGCACGCGTAAAGTGTTTATTGTGGCGGTTTCCCTGTTCACGCTCGGGTCACTGGCCTGTGCACTGTCCGGATCGCTGAGCATGCTGGTGGTTTCGCGCGTGGTGCAAGGCGTTGGCGGAGCAATGATGATGCCGGTAGCGCGTCTGGCGCTGCTGCGCGCCTATCCGCGCAGCGAACTGCTGCCGGTATTCAACTTCGTCACCATGCCCGGCCTGGTCGGACCGATTCTTGGCCCTATGCTCGGCGGTCTGCTGGTCACCTACGCCAGCTGGCACTGGATCTTCCTGATTAATATTCCTATCGGCATCGCCGGCATCTTCTATGCACGCAAATATATGCCAGACTTCACCACGCCAAAACGCCGCTTCGATTTCGGCGGCTTTATGCTGTTTGGTTTTGGCCTGGTGCTGATCTCCATCGGTATTGAGCTGTTTGGCGAGCGTATCGTATCGCCGTGGCAGGCGGTGCTGGTGCTGGTCAGCGGCGTGGTATTGCTGCTGCTCTATATTATGCATGCGCGTCGCCATCCGGCTCCACTGATTAGTCTGCCGATGTTTAAGACACGCACGTTCTCCGTCGGGATTATCGGTAATATTGCCGCGCGTCTCGGTACCGGCTGTATTCCGTTCCTGATGCCGCTGATGTTACAGGTAGGATTTGGCTATCCGGCGATCATCGCCGGCTGCATGATGGGCCCTACGGCGATTGGCTCGCTGCTGGCCAAATCCACCGTGACTCAGGTGCTGCGCCGCTTTGGCTATCGTAAAACGCTGGTGGGCATTACGGTTATCATCGGCGTGCTGGTCGCCAGCTTCGCGCTGCAGTCGCCGGACGGAAGCATCATCATGTTGCTGGTGGCGCTGTTTGTACTGGGCATGGCGATGTCTACCCAGTTTACCGCCATGAATACCATCACGCTGGCGGATTTGAATGATGAGAACGCCAGCGGCGGCAATAGCGTGCTGGCGGTAACGCAGCAGGTGTCGATCAGTTTTGGCGTGGCGGTCAGCGCCGCCGTGCTGCGCTTTTACCAGGATTTTGAGAGCACCACGGTGCAGCAGTTCCACGCTACCTTCTTTACCATGGGCGTGATTACCGTGCTGTCGGCGCTGGCGTTTCTGATGTTACGGCCGGGTGATGGCCGTAACCTGATCGCCAACCGCGAGAAAACGCGTAAAAGCAGTTAAACCGAACCGCGCTCCACCAGCTCCGGCGTCAGCACCAGCGTTTGCTGGCTGGCGTCGGGATCGCTCATACGATGAATCAGCGTATCAATGGCCAGCTCGCCCAGCTCATCTTTCGGCTGATGAATGGTACTGAGCGGCGGCGTCAGATAGCGCGCCAGCTCAATGTTGTCATAGCCCATCACCGCCATATCCTGCGGCACGCGCAGTCCCGCCTGATACAGGGCGTGATAGACGCCCACCGCCATCGCATCGTTGCTGGTAAACACCGCCTGCGGTGGCGGATCGAGCGCCAGCAGCTGATTCATGGCGTTGAAACCGCCCTGAAATTCGAAATCGCCGTCCACCACATAGCCCGGCGGCACCGCCAGCCCACTGGCGGCCATCGCCTGATGAAAACCGTCCAGACGCAGGCGCGCCGGGGTTTTATCCAGCGGCCCGGCAATACAGGCGATGCGGGTGTAACCGCGATCAATCAGATACTGCGTAGCCAGTTCGCCGCCCAGCAGCGCGTTATCCTGAATAATATCGCCGCGCCCTTCAAACGGCGCCCAGTCCATCATCACCATCGGCACCGAAGGATAGCGATTAAGGATATCAGCGGAGGGCAGATGGGTTTCCGTGCACATCATCAGCAGGCCATCCACGCGCTTCTGCATCAGCGTTTCAAGGCTGCGATTCATGCGCTCTTCATCGCCTTCGGTATTGCACAGAATCAGGCTGTAGCCGCGTTCATAGCAGCTGTTCTCTACACCGCGCACCACTTCCGAGTAGAACGGGTTGCTGCTGGCGGTCAGTAACATACCAATGGTGCGCGTTTGCTTGATCTTCAGGCTGCGCGCCAGCGCCGACGGCGCGTAGTTTAATTCGCGAATCGCCTGTTCCACTCTGTCGCGCACCTGCTCGCTAACAAAACGGTTGTTGTTGATAACGTGCGAAACGGTGGAGGTGGAGACGCCCGCCAGACGGGCGACATCTTTCATGGTAGCCAAACGCTTAACCCTGTTGCTGCAGGAATGCGTCAATCTCAGTGCGCCATGGCACTGAGGGCTGTGCGCCCGGGCGCGTCACGGCAATGGCTGCCGCCGCATGGGCAAAACGGAC
This sequence comes from Pantoea sp. B270, assembly GCF_018726825.1. Classification (NCBI taxonomy): domain Bacteria; kingdom Pseudomonadati; phylum Pseudomonadota; class Gammaproteobacteria; order Enterobacterales; family Erwiniaceae; genus Pantoea; species Pantoea sp. B270. Next base: position 2,606,257 of record NZ_JAHCSX010000001.1, on the reverse strand, counting down.
CGCATCCTGCATCGCCACGCCTTCCAGCCGCGCGGTAATGAAGGCCCCGTTGAAGGTATCACCGGCAGCGATGGTATCCACCGCCTGCACGCTGAAGCCGGGAATACGCTGTCCCTGGCCCTGCTCGCTGAGCCATACGCCGCGCCGGCCCAGCGTAATCAATACGGTATCGATGCCTTTGGCGTGCAGCGCCTGGGCTGCCCGCGCCGCGTCGTCGTCGTCGTTGACGGCGATGCCGGTGAGGATTTCCGCTTCGGTTTCATTCGGCGTAATAATGTCGATCAGCGCCAGCAGCTCATCAGAGAGCTGGGTCGCCGGCGCCGGATTGAGGATCACCTGAGTGTGACTGGCGCGCGCGATGCGGGCCGCGGCCAGCACGCTGTCCAGCGGCGACTCCAGCTGCATCAGCAGCGCATCGGCCGAACGAATCACCTGCTGGTGGCGCTCCACACAGGCTGGCGTCAGCGCCGCGTTGGCGCCTGAGTAGATGCCAATGTTATTTTCGCCTTCGCCATTCACGAAGATCATCGCCACGCCGGTGGCTTCTTCCGCCACGGTTTCCACCGGAGCGGTATCAATCTGGTCCTGCTGCAGCTGCTGGCGAATACGTTCGCCGATGTCATCTGCACCCACGCAGGCAATAAAAGCAATGTCAGCGCCGGCACGGCCAGCCGCGACGGCCTGGTTGGCCCCTTTACCGCCAAAGGCAACCTGATACTGTTTCCCGATCACCGTTTCACCCGGACGGGGAAAATGGGCGAGGTTGAGGATGTGGTCGGCGTTGATGCTGCCGAGTACCGCCAGTTTTGCGCTTTTGCTCATAGGGAGTTATCCAGGAAGTTGCGCCACCGCGAGGGTGGCGCGTTGCCATGCTTTTCTTTGGGTTTTATTTAGTAACCAGTTTCAGGTCAACCGGGTTGATCGCCTGCACTTTTTCGCCCTTCAGAACTTTATCTGCGGTATCGACGCCAATCATACCAATCTTGTCTGGCATCTGTGCAACGGTCGCGCTGAGTTTACCGGATTCTACCGCCTTCACGCCGTCCGCGGTGCCGTCAAAGCCCACCACCAGCACGTCGGTTTTGCCTGCAGTCTGCAGCGCACGCAGCGCGCCCAGCGCCATTTCGTCGTTCTGGGCAAAGACTGCCTGCACGTCCGGATGCGCCTGCAGCAGGTTCTGCATCACGTTCAGACCTTTAGTACGGTCGAAGTCGGCCGGCTGGCTGGCCAGCACGTTGAATTTGTGCGCATCGGCGGCCTGCTTAAAGCCTTCACCACGTTCGCGGGCAGCGGAGGTGCCGGCAATACCCTGCAGCTCGATGATTTTCGCACCGTCGCCCAGTTTCTTCGCGATGAAATCGCCGGCCATTTTGCCGCCGAAGCGGTTATCAGACGCCACGTGGCTGACAACTTTACCCTGCGCCGCCATACGGTCCAGCGTAATCACCGGGATGTTCGCCTGGTTAGCCATTTTCACGGCGTTACCGACCGCGTCAGAATCCGTTGGGTTGATCAGCAGCAGTTTGGTGCCGCGCACGGTGAGATCCTGCACGTTTGCCAGCTCTTTTGCCGGGTTATTCTGTGAGTCGAGCACCACCAGGTTATAGCCCAGCTTATCGGCTTCTTTCTGTGCGCCATCTTTCAGCGACACAAAGAACGGGTTATTCAGGGTTGAGACCACCAGCGCAATCGTATCCTTAGCCATCGCGCCAGCACTGAGGGTGGCGCCAAGGATGACGGCCAATGCAGTTAACTTTTTCATTTCTTTAATCCTGTGTGAAGGTCAGAGTTACTTACTGCTTTTGTTATCCACCAGCACCGCCAGCAGAATGACGACGGCTTTGACAATCATCTGGTAGTAAGACGATACGCCCATCAGGTTGAGGCCGTTATTGAGGAAGCCGAGAATCAGCGCACCGATCAGCGTGCCCATAATGCGCCCTTTACCGCCCGCGAGGCTGGTCCCGCCCAGCACTACTGCGGCAATCGCATCCAGTTCATAACCAGTGCCCGCCGTCGGCTGCGCTGAAGAGAGACGCGCCACTTCGATGGTGCCCGCCAGTGCCGCCAGCAGGCCGCACAGCGAATAGACGATGACTTTAACGCGGTTAACGTTGATGCCGGACAGGCGCGTGGCCGCTTCGTTACCGCCCAGCGCATAGATATAGCGGCCGAGGCGGGTGTGATGCAGCATGTACCACGCCAGCGCGAACACCACCGCCATCAGCCATACCGGCGTCGGAATGCCCAGCGGACGGCCAATACCGAACCAGCCAAACAGATCGGCGTTATCGCTGAAGCCGGTGTTGATCGGACTGCCGTTGGTGTAAACCATGGTGACGCCGCGCAGCAGCAGCATCATCACCAGCGTAGCGATAAACGCCTGCACCTTGCCGCGTGCCACAATCACACCGGTAATGGCACCAATAAAGGCACCCAGCGCCAGCGATGCCGCTACGGCCACCAATGCATTAACTTCCAGCCCGACAATCGATGCCGCTACCGCGCCGGTCAGCGCCAGCAGCGAGCCGACCGAAAGGTCGATGCCTGAGGTCAGGATCACCAGCGTCATGCCCACCGCCATGATGGCGTTGACCGATGTCTGCTGCAGGATGTTGAACATGTTGGGCAGCGTGAAGAAGTTCGGGCTCTGGCTGGCGACCACGGCGATCAGCACAATCAGCGCGATCAGCGATTTCTGCTCCAGCAGCCAGGCTTTGCTGAACCAGCGACGGCTGGCAGGTAAGGTTTGGGTACTCATACAACTAACTCCTCGCTGTGTTGCTTACCGACCGCCGCTGCCATCAGGGATTCCTGGGTAGCCTGCTCACGGGAAAATTCGCCACTCAGATGGCCTTCATGCATCACCAGAATGCGGTCGCTCATGCCCAGCACTTCCGGCATTTCCGACGACACCAGGATGATGCTCAGCCCTTCGGCTTTAAACTGGTTAATTAACTGATAGATCTCTTTTTTCGCCCCGACATCGACGCCGCGCGTCGGCTCGTCGAGGATCAGCACATCCGGGCGCGTCATCAGGCCACGCGCAATCGCCACTTTTTGCTGATTACCGCCGGACAGCAGACCGATCGGCTGCATCATTGACGGCGTTTTCACATTGAACAGGCGGATAAAATCGCCCACCGCCAGCTGCTCTTCGGCGTGCTTCAGGCCGCCATCGGCGCGGCTGAAGTAGCGCAGCGCGGTCAGCGACATGTTCTCTTTGACCGACATCCCGAGCACCAGCCCGTCACGCTTACGGTCTTCCGAGATATAGACGATGCCGTTGGCCAGGCCGTCCTGCGGCGAGCGGGTGACAATCTCGCGGCCGTCAAGCGTCACTTTGCCGTGCGTACGCGGCAGCGCGCCGTATAGCACCTTCATTAATTCGGTGCGGCCCGCGCCCATCAGACCGGAGATGCCCAGAATCTCGCCCTTACGCAGGGTAAAACTGACATCCTCTACGCCCGGTCCGCTAACGTGCTCGACCCGCAGCCGCACCTCGCCCGGTGTCTGATCGAGATGCGGATACTGATCCTCGAGCTTGCGGCCGACCATCATTTCGATCAGGCCCTCTTCGCTCAGATCGCCCACCGCGCGCTCGGCAATAAACTGGCCGTCGCGGAACACGGTGACGTCGTCGCAAATCTCAAAGATCTCTTTCATGCGGTGGGAGATATAAACAATGCCGCAGCCCTGCGCTTTCAGCTCATTGATGACGCGGAACAGCGACAGGGTTTCGGTATCGGTCAGCGCATCGGTCGGTTCATCCATAATGATGACCTGCGACTCGAAGCTGAGCACTTTGGCGATCTCCACCATTTGCTGGTCGCCAATCGACAGATCGCCCACCAGCTTGTGGCTGCTGAAGCGCAGATTAAGACGCTTTAACAGCGCATCCGCGGCGGCATACATCTGTTTCCAGTTGATGCGGCCAAAGCGGTTCACGAATTCGCGGCCGAGGAAAATATTCTCCGCGACGGTCAGCTGCGGGATCAGGTTCAGCTCCTGATGGATGATGCCGATGCCGGCTTCCTGAGACGCTTTCGGCCCGGAGAACGTCACTTCTTTGCCCAGCCAGTGCAGCGAACCGGCGTCCATGCTGTAGATGCCGGTCAGCACCTTCATCATGGTGGATTTGCCTGCACCGTTTTCCCCGACCAGCGCCATCACGCGCCCGGGATAGACCGCCAGCGATGCGCCATTGAGCGCCTTCACGCCGGGAAAGGATTTTTCAATGCCCCTGAGTTGCAATAATGGTTGCATAGCGGCCTCAGAAAGTGACGCCCGCGCTCAGGATGACATTCGCATACGGAGAGCACTCTCCGCTGCGAATGACCGCCTGACTGCGCTGAGTGTGTTGTTTGAACTGTTCATGGCTGGTGTAACGAACGCTAATCACATTCCCCTGGTGCTGTTGCAAGGCTTCGAGCACGGCGATCAGCTGGCTGTGGAGTTGCGGATTGTGTTGTTGGATCTCTTCCGCTATCAGGGCACTCTCAACCTGCATCTCCTGCGTGATGACCTCCACCACCTGTAAAAAATCGGGCGTACCGGGCGTCAGCGCCAGATCGATGCGCTGTGGACCGGCCGGGATCGGCAAGCCCGCATCGGCAATCGTCAGCGTATCGGTATGCCCGAGGCGGGCAATCACATGAGAGACTTCAGCGTTTAACAGGCGACCTTTTTTCATTTATTCCACTCCACAGCGAAACGTTTCGCTGTCTGGCAGTGTATTAAATGTACATGGCAACTCAATGACGGCATCACGGAAATGTGATCGCCATCGAAACGTTTCGCCTGGGCCGGGGAAAATTTGAGTTTGGCGGGATGGCGGAGCCAGCGACGTGGCTCCGCAGGGGGAAGTTAAGGCAGTTTACGCACCTGTTTAACGTCCAGTTCAATCGAATTGAAATCCTTATCCAGTTCGCCGGTCAACTCGACCTGATCCTTCGGCGTAATGGTCTGGCCGTTCCAGCGTTTGTGGTCGATCTCCACTTTCATGCTGCCGCTGCTGTCGCGGAACAGATAATCTTCATCGCCGATCTGCTTATCAAGCTGGCCGCGCACGGTGATCCAGCTGTCATCCTTCATCTCTTCGGCCTGCTTGACCGTCACCACACTGCTGTTATCGGCCTTAAAACCGCCGGCTTTAGCCTGAGCGGCTGGCGCGTTCGGGTCGACAAAGCCACCCTGCTGGGCGGCTAACACCGGGGTTGCCGCCAGGGCGATAATGGCGAATAGCGCTGCACTCTTTTTCATTTTTCACCTCATTTCCATGTCTGTGCGGATTACGGGAGCTATTTCACCACAGGGTTCTTAACAGGATCTTAAGGGAAAAAAAGAGGGGAAAAATAAGCCAAAACGGGCGAATGACGCTGTACAAGCGCGCATCTGCTTCGTATAAACCCCCAGATAACCGGGAGAAACGCATGCGCATTTTATTAATTGAAGACGATACGCTGATTGGCGATGGCCTGAAGGTCGGCCTGACCAAACTGGGTTTCAGCGTCGACTGGTTTGTCAGCGGCGAAGCCGGATTTCAGGCGCTCAACGCGGCGCCATGGGATGCCGTGGTGCTGGATCTGTCGCTGCCGCAACGTGACGGGCTGGACATCCTGCGCCAGTGGCGTGAGCAGGGCGCGGATGTCCCGGTGCTGATCCTCACCGCACGCGATGCGCTGGACCAGCGCGTGCAGGGCCTGCAACTCGGTGCCGACGACTATCTGTGTAAGCCGTTTGCGCTGACGGAGGTGGCCGCGCGTCTGCAGGCGCTGATTCGTCGCCGTCACGGTCAGCTGCAGCCGGAGCTGCGTCACGGCAGGGTGGTGATGGCTCCCGGCAGCCACAGCGTGATGGTCGATGGCGAACCGCTCAGCCTGAAAAGCCGTGAGCTGGCGCTGCTGGAGCTGTTCCTGCGCAATCCCGGTCGCGTGCTGACGCGCGCACAGCTGGAGGAGAAACTGTACAACTGGGACGACGACGTCTCCAGTAACGCGGTCGAAGTGCACATCCACCATCTGCGTAAAAAGCTCGGCAGTCAGTTCATCCGCACCGTGCACGGTATTGGCTACACGCTGGGAGCGGCAGAATGAGTCTGTTCCTGCGACTGGCCATTGGCTTTCTGCTGTTAATTATTCTGTGTGGAGCCAGCGCCACCTTTAGCGCATGGCAGCAGACGCGCGACACCGTTAATGAGCTGTTTGATACCCAGCAGATGCTGTTCGCCAAACGCCTGCTGGCGCTGGATGCCAGTCGCCTGCAGGCCGCCTCGCTGCCAAAAACCAAAGCGATTCTGCGCCACCATCGCGGCGATCAGGATGACGACGCGCTGGCCTTTGCGCTGTTCAGCGCCGACGGCAAACCGCTGCTGAACGACGGCGAAAACGGCCGCGATTTGCAGTTTACAGCGGATCGTGACGGCTTCCACGATGGTCGCCTGCGTGGCGATGACGATCGCTGGCGGCTGCTGTGGCTGACGTCAGCCGATAAGCAGTGGCGCGTGGTGGTCGGACAGGAGTGGGAATATCGTGATGACATGACGCGCGATCTGGCACTGAGCAGCCTGCTGCCGTGGCTGGTGGCCATGCCGCTGATGCTGCTGTTGCTGCTGGCGCTGGTGTGGTTTGAGCTGCGTCCGCTGAAACGCCTGACTGCATCGCTGCAGCAGCGCGCGCCGGATGATGCCACCCCGCTGACGCCGCAACGCCTGCCGCTGGAGGTGAAGCCGCTGGTGGCGGCGCTGAATGGCCTGTTTGCCCGTATGGCACAGCTGGTCCAGCGCGAGCGGCAGTTTACCTCCGATGCGGCGCACGAGCTGCGCAGCCCGCTGGCGGCGCTGCGCGTGCAGAGTGAGGTGATTCAGCTGGCCGGCGATGACGAGGCGATGCGTAACCATGCGCTGCAGCAGCTCGACAGCGGCATCCTGCGCGCCACGCGGCTGGTCGATCAGCTACTGACGCTGTCGCGCGTCGAAGCGGACGATCTGCGCAGCGAATTTCAGCCGGTCCCCCTCGCGCCGTTGCTGCACCAGCTGGTGACCGAACATCAGGCACAGGCGGCAGCGCAGCATATCAGGCTGACGCTGACGGCTGACGCGGAACCGGTGATGAACGGTCATCCACTGCTGCTGGGTTTACTGCTGCGCAATCTGCTGGATAACGCGCTGCGCTACACGCCGTCCGGCAGTGAGATTCAGCTGCGGCTCAGCGCGCGCAGGCTGGAGATCGCGGATAACGGACCGGGCGTCAGCGCAGAGCAGCTGGCGCGGCTGGGCGAACGCTTCTGGCGACCGCCGGGGCAGGCGCAAACCGGCAGCGGGCTTGGCTTGTCGATTGTGAAAAATGTGGCTCAGCTGCACGGCATCCGGCTGACCTTTAGCGCGGTGCAGCCGCAGGGGCTGCGCGTCACCCTCAGCTGGTGACGCGCGATGCGTCAGATTTCGACCTGAGTACCGAGCTCGATTACCCGGTTAGGCGGAATTTCAAACTGATCCGGCGCGCGCAGGGCGTTGCGCTGCAGCGCAAGGAACAGCTTGCCGCGCAGACGCAGATACCACGGGCGTTTGCCGATGATCAGCGACTCGTGTGACATAAAGAACGAGGTTTCCATCATGCGGCAGTTGAGCCCTTCGAGGCCGCAGCGGTGGAAAATCTCCTCGACGTTCGGCGTTTCGCGCCAGCCGTAGCTTGCCACCACGCGCCAGAAGGTGGGCGACAGCTGCTCAATGGTCACGCGACGCACGTTGTGCACATAAGGCGCATCTTCGGTACGCAGCGTCAGCAGCACCACGCGCTCGTGCAGCACCTTGTTGTGCTTCAGGTTATGCAGCATGGCAAAGGGGATGACATTGAGCGCCCGTGACATGTAGACCGCCGTGCCCGGCACGCGCACCGGCGGCGATTTCTCCAGCGAGGCGATCATCGCCTCCAGCGAATTGCCATGCTCATGCATACGACGCAGCAGGCGGAAGCGCTCGCTCTTCCACGTGGTCATCACGATAAACATCATCAGTGCCAGCGTCAGCGGCAGCCAGCCGCCGGAGAACACTTTGACCAGGTTAGCGGAGAACAGCGAAACATCGATGCACAGCATCGCGATGAGAATCAGCACCACCAGGTAGCGATTCCAGTGCCAGTTCTGAATCGCCACCGTTGAACACAGAATGGCGGTCAGCACCATGGTACCGGTCACCGCAATCCCGTAGGCGGCCGCCAGATTACTGGAGTGCTCAAAGCCGACGATCACAATCACCACAGAGAAATAGAGCAGCCAGTTGATCACCGGAATATAAATCTGGCCGGATTCTTCTTCGGACGTGTGCACGATGCGCATCGGCGGCAGATAGCCAAGACGCACCGCCTGGCGCGTCAGCGAGAATACGCCGGAGATCACCGCCTGCGAGGCGATCACCGTGGCCAGCGTAGCGAGAATCAGCATCGGAATCAGCGCCCAGTCCGGCGCCAGCAGGAAGAACGGGTTTTTGATGGCCTCCGGATGCTCCAGCAGCAGCGCCCCCTGGCCGAAATAGTTGAGCACCAGCGACGGCAGCACCACCACAAACCATGCCAGGCGAATCGGAAACTTACCAAAGTGGCCCATATCGGCATACAGCGCTTCAACGCCGGTGATCGCCAGCACCACCGCGCCCAGCGCGAAGAACGATACCGTTTTGTACTGAATAAAGAAGTGCAGCGCCCAGTACGGGTTCATGGCGTGCAGCACCTCGGGATTATTGATGATACTGCGCGCGCCCAGCACCGCCAGGATGATGAACCACAGCAGCATTACCGGTGCAAACAGCTTACCGACAATGCCGGTGCCATGTTTCTGAATAACAAACAGCAGCGTCAGTACCGCAATCGCCAGCGGCACAATGTAGCTATCGAGGCTCGGCGCGGCGATCTCCAGCCCTTCGATGGCCGAAAGCACGGATACCGCCGGCGTGATCACCACTTCCCCGTAGAAGAAGCTGCCGCCAATCAGCCCCATGATCACCAGAATCGCCGTGGCGCGTGCGCCGGTATTGCGGCCCGCCAGTGACATCAGCGTCAGGATCCCGCCTTCACCGGCGTTGTCGGCGCGCATCACATAACTGATGTATTTAAGCGAAACCACCAGAATCAGCAGCCAGAAGATCAGCGACAGAAAGCCAAACACCGCCTCGCGTTCCACGCCAAAGCCGAACTGACCAGAGAGACACTCGCGCAGGGTATAGAGCGGGCTGGTACCGATATCGCCATACACCACGCCGATCGCCGCCAGAGTGACTGCGCCAAGGGACTGTTTCTTATCCGAGCTCATAAGTTGTCTTTTGTTGGAGCCGCGCAGGCCTCAGCCCGGCGCTCAGATCATCAAAAAGCGCACAGTATGCACATATTCCCGAAAAAACCTACTTTTACCGTCTGGCATTACGCCGTCAGCACGGCGTTTTTTCGCCGAAAATCGGCGCGAAATGCGCTGAAAACCCGCGATTTGCCTCACCTCAACCTTCTGAAACAAAAAAGCTGACGGCTATCAACGCTTTCACGCGTGATAAACAGTAGAGTATTGCGCTCGCCAGAATATGACGGCACCAGGATCAGAAGGACAATGATGTGATTATGGCTCAACCCCATCTTTTGGCAGAAAGAATTTCTCGCCTCAGCAATGCCCTGGAGAAAGGGCTGTATGAACGGCATCATGCCATTCGTCTCTGCCTGCTGGCAGCGCTGAGCGGCGAAAGCGTATTTCTGCTTGGGCCACCGGGCATCGCCAAGAGCCTGATTGCCCGCCGCCTGAAATACGCCTTCCAGCACGCCCGTGCCTTTGAATACCTGATGACCCGTTTTTCCACGCCCGAAGAGGTGTTTGGCCCGCTGTCGATTCAGGCGCTGAAAGATGAAGGCCGCTATCAGCGTCTGACCAAAGGCTATCTGCCGGATGCCGAAATTGTCTTTCTGGATGAGATCTGGAAAGCCGGTCCGGCGATTCTCAATACGCTGCTCACTGCCATCAACGAACGTCGCTTCCGCAACGGCGACAGCGAAGAGCCGATCCCGATGCGCCTGCTGGTCACCGCCTCCAACGAACTGCCAGAAGCCGACAGCGGTCTGGAAGCGCTGTACGACCGTATGCTGATCCGGCTGTGGCTCGACAACGTGCATGAAAAGCAGAACTTCCGCAGCATGCTGACCCACCAGCAGGATGAAAACGCCAACCCGGTGGCGGAATCGCTGTGCATCAGCGATGAAGAGTATCAGCAGTGGCAGAAAGGCATCAGCCAGGTCAGCCTGCCCGATCATGTGTTTGAACTGATCTATCAGCTGCGCCAGCAGCTGGAGAACCTGCCAGAGGCGCCGTATATCTCCGACCGCCGCTGGAAAAAAGCCATCCATCTGCTGCAGGCCAGCGCGTTTTACAGCGGCCGTGTGGCGATTGCCCCGCTTGATCTGATCCTGCTGAAAGATTGTCTGTGGCACGACGTGGCGTCGATGCAGCTGCTGGACCGTGAAATTGATGCGCTGATGACGCAGCACGCGTGGCAGCAGCAGGCGATGCTGCACACGCTGCAGCAGATCAAAGCGCGCCGGCTGGCGCTGCAACAGCAGCAGAGCGTGGCGCAGGCGCTGACGCTGGAGAAGCACAGCGGCATGTTCAGCCGCAAACCGCACTATGAATTACCGGCCTCGATCACGGACGAACAGCTGACCCTGATGCTGCAACAGCCGCTGACGCTGCACGACATGCAGGTCACGCACGTGGTGGTGGCACGCGATGCGCTCAATCAGTGGCTGCTGAAAGCGGGCGAGATCCGCGGCAAGCTCAACGGCATCGGCTTTGGCCAGACGCTCGACCTGCTGGTGGATGCGCACCACTGTCTGACGCTGCGCGACGTCAGCCTGCAGTCCACGCGCCTGACGCTGCCGGGTGCCGCCAGCAGCAGCGACGTGCCACAGGAAATCATTGAAGAATACGACGCGCTGGAGGCCCAGCTGCGCGCGCAGCGCACGCTGTTTAGCCAGCACCAGCGCTGCCTGTTTATCAGCGACGACTGGCTGGCGCGCGTCGAAACCAGCCTGCAGGATGTGGCGGAACAGCAGAAACAGGCGAGAAAATGATCTCGCTGGAGACGCTCAGCACGCTGTTGTCGATTGGCGAAACCGAGCTGATCGAAGAGCTGATCGTGGCACTGCTGGCCTCGCCGCAGCTGGCGCTGTTCTTTGAAAAATTTCCGCGCCTGAAACAGGCAATGATGGGCGAGCTGCCGCGCTGGCGCGCCGAGATTGCCGCCCAGATGAAAACCACGCCGGTGCCGGACGCGCTGGCACGCGAATTTCAGCTGTTCCAGCAGATGCAGCTGCTCAGCAGCCACGCCTTCAGTGAACAACTGCCCGCCATCATGACGCAGCTGAAAGCGCTGCCGTCCCCGTTTATCGAAGAAGCCAGCAAACTGCTGCTGCATACCGACAGCGCCCAGCTGAGCAATGCGCAGCACACGCTGTTCCTGCAGCGCTGGCGCCTGAGCCTGACGCTGCAAACCCTGACGCTGAACGAAACCCTGCTGGAAGAGCAGCGGGAACGCCTGATGGCCGAGCTGCAGCAGCGCATGGCCATCAGCGGCCAGCTGGCGCCGATTCTGACCGATGACGACGAAGCCGCCGCCGGACGCCTGTGGGATCTGAGCAAGGCACCGCTGCAGCATGGCGACTATGAGCTGATTGTGCAGTACGGCGATTTCCTCGCCCAGCAGCCGGAACTGATGAAACTGGCGCAGCAGCTGGGACGCAGCCGCGAAGCGAAATCGGTACCGTCCCAGGATGCGCCGCTGGAAGCGTTTCATCAGCTGGTGCGCGAGCCGGACAACGTGCCGGAAGAGGTCAGCGGCATCCATCAGAGTGACGATGTGCTGCGTCTGTTGCCGCCGGAGCTGGCGGCGCTGAGCATCAGCGAACTGGAGCTGGAATTTTATCGCCGGCTGGTGGAGAAACGCCTGCTGACCTACCGGTTACAGGGCGATGCCTGGCACGAGAAAGTGACGCTGCGCCCGGCCAGCCATCAGCAGCACGAAGCGCAGCCGCGCGGCCCGTTCATCGTCTGCGTGGATACCTCTGGTTCGATGGGCGGTTTCAATGAACGCTGCGCCAAAGCGTTTTGTCTGGCGCTGCTGAAGGTGGCGCTGGCCGACAGGCGGCGCTGCTACATCATGCTGTTTGCTCATGAAGTGATTGGCTACGAGCTGACCGCCGATAATGGCATTGAGCAGGCAATCCGTTTTCTCAGCCAGCGTTTTCGCGGCGGCACCGATCTGGCCGCCTGCCTGTCTGCGGTGGTCACGCGTATGGAGGGCAGTCAGTGGCAGGAAGCCGATGCGGTGATCGTTTCCGATTTTATCGCCCAGCGTCTGCCGGACGACATCGTCAGCATCATTAAACAGCGCCAGCGTCACCACCAGCAACGCTTCCACGCCGTGGCGATGTCGGCGCACGGCAAACCCGGCATTCTGCGCATTTTCGATCACATCTGGCGCTTTGATACCGGCCTGAAAAGCCGCCTGCTGCGCCGCTGGAAACGCTAATTCATCAGGCAGAAATGCTAATTTGCTATAGTGAATTACCCGCTGTGTTTAATCAGCTTACGGAGTTCACTGTGACAACCGCTCATCTTCACGATCAATTGCCTGCGCCCACCCGCACCGTCCGGCTTTCCGGCAGCAGCAGCGACGCCAAACGCGCCGAACTGCTGGCCTATTTCACCCAGACCTGGGAGCTGTATGAAAGCCTGTTCGACTGCCTCGCCGATGAGCGCGCGTACTTTAATAAAGCCATCACCCTGCGCCATCCGCTGATCTTTTACTTTGGCCATACCGCCACTTTCTACATTAATAAGCTGATGGCGGGCGGTTATCTGCAGCAGCGTATTGACGATCGCATCGAGGCGATGATGGCGATCGGCGTGGATGAGATGAGCTGGGACGATCTCGACGACAGCCATTACAGCTGGCCGGACGTAGCCGAGGTGCGCGACTACCGCGGCAAAGTGAAAACCGTGGTAAGTGAATTCATCCGCACCATGCCGCTGGAGCTGCCGATTGACTGGGACAGCCCGGCGTGGGTGATTCTGATGGGCATTGAGCATGAGCGTATTCACCTCGAAACCTCCAGCGTGCTGATCCGCCAGCTGCCGCTTGAGTGGGTAAAACCGCAGCCGCACTGGCCGGCGTGTCCGCAGGCGCGCCACGATCGTGCCTCGGTACCGGCCAATACATTGGTGGCGATGCCAGGCGGACGCGTCACGCAGGGTAAAACCGATGATACCTACGGCTGGGATAACGAATACGGCAGCCTTTCAACGGAGCTGAAACCGTTCAAAGCCAGCAAAATGCTGGTGAGCAACGCCGAGTTCTTTCATTTTATTGCCGCCAACGGCTATAACGAACGCCGCTGGTGGGATGACGAAGGCTGGGGCTGGCGCGAGTTTGCCCAGGCGCAGATGCCGACTTTCTGGGTGGGTGACATCGCGCAACCTGACGATCTCCGGCTGCGCCTGATGACCGAAGAAGTGGCGATGCCGTGGGACTGGCCCGCCGAAGTGAATCAGCTGGAAGCGGCGGCGTTCTGCCGCTGGCTGGCGGAAGAAAGCGGCAAAGCGATCCAGCTGCCGTGCGAAGCCGAGTGGATGCAGCTGCGCGAGCAGGTTGCCGGCGATCAGCCGGACTGGATCGACGCGCCGGGCAACATCAACCTTGCCCGCTGGGCCTCTTCCTGCCCGGTAGACCATTTTGCCCAGGGTGACTTCTTCGACATCGTCGGCAACGTCTGGCAGTGGACCACCACGCCGACCAACGGCTTTGAAGGCTTCAGGGTACATCCGCTGTATGACGATTTCTCCACGCCCACCTTTGACGGCAAACATGCGCTGATCAAAGGCGGCAGCTGGATCTCCACCGGCAACGAAGCGCTGAAATCCTCACGCTACGCCTTCCGGCGCCACTTCTTCCAGCATGCCGGTTTCCGCTACGTGGTTTCCTCGCATCAGGAGAGCATGGCGCTGAATCCGTATGAAACCGACAGCATGGTGTCGCAGTACCTCGACTTCCAGTACGGCCCCGGCTATTACGGTGTGCCGAACTACGCGGCGGCGCTGGTCGACATCGTGCTGCCGCACTGCACGCAGCGCGGCCGTGCACTGGATATCGGCTGCGCCACCGGCCGTGCCAGCTTTGAACTGGCGCGCCATTTTGCTGCGGTCACCGGCATGGATTACTCGGCGCGCTTTATCGACGTGGCGCTGCAGCTGACCTCGGGCGAGGATTTCCGTTACGTGGTGCCGGAAGAGGGAGAGCTGGTGGAGTATCGCCAGGTGCGGCTAAAAGAGTTTGGTTTCGATGAGACCCTGGCACAGCGCATTCAGTTTGTGCAGGGCGATGCCTGTAACCTGAAACCGCAGCCCGATGGCTACGATCTGGTACTGGCCTCTAACCTGATCGATCGCCTGCGCCAGCCGAAGCGCTTCCTGCAGGACATCACGCCGATGATCCGCTCCGGCGGTTTGCTGGCTATCTCCTCACCTTACACCTGGCTGGAAGAGTTCACGCCGAAGGAGAACTGGCTGGGCGGTTTCCGTGAAAACGGTGAAGCGCTCACCACCTGGCAGGCGCTGCAACGACTGCTGCGCGATGCCTTTGAGGAGGTTGCGCCGCCGCAGGACGTGCCGTTTGTGATTCGCGAAACCGCGCGTAAGTTCCAGCACACACAGGCCCAGCTGACGCTGTGGCGTAAGCGCTAAAAAGCGTGCAGACAGCGGCAGCTCCGCTGTCTGCGCCTTGCCTGTCCCGCTAATTTGCTGCACATTCTCCCTGTTCAGAGAAGAAGAACCTAATGAGGATGGATGATGGCGGAACACCTGCAACTGGATAATCTCGACCGCGGCATTTTAAATGCGCTGCTGCAAAACGCGCGCACCGCGTACGCCGAACTCGCCAAGCAGTTCAACGTCAGCCCCGGCACGATTCACGTGCGCGTCGAGAAGATGCGTCAGGCGGGGATTATTCTGGGTACGCGCGTGGAGATCGATCCACGGCAGCTCGGGTTTGATGTCTGCTGTTTTATCGGCATCATTTTGAAAAGCGCGCGCGACTATCCGGCAGCGCTCAGCAAACTGGAAGCGCTGGATGAGGTGGTGGAAGCCTGGTACACCACCGGCCACTACAGCATCTTTATTAAAGTGATGTGCCGCTCCATTGACGCGCTGCAGCAGGTGCTGATCAACAAGATCCAGACCATTGATGAAATCCAGTCCACCGAAACGCTGATCTCCCTGCAAAACCCGATCATGCGCACCATCAAGCCGTGATCGGCTTCCCCGCTGTGCATAACCTTATCCCGGGCGGATCGCTTTTGTGATGCGCCTTGTCGCCTGATGCTATCGACGATTAACCCTGTTTTCCACAGGTGGATCACCGCTTGATCACAGCGTACAATGCTCGCCTTTAGTGCGGGAGAGCATCATGGCCGATATTACCTTAATCAGTGGCAGTACCCTTGGCAGCGCCGAATATGTCGCTGAACATCTGGAAGAGAAACTGCAGGAAGCAGGCTTTTCAACCGAACTGCTGCACGGACCCGAGCTGGATGAGGTGCCGCAGGAGGGCGTCTGGCTGATTGTCAGCTCAACGCACGGTGCCGGCGAACTGCCGGACAACCTGCTGCCGTTTTATGAAGCGCTGCAGGAGAGCCAGCCGGATCTGTCAGGCGTACGCTTTGGCGCAGTGGGTATCGGTAATCATGAATACGATCTGTTCTGCGGTGCGATCAAGCTGCTGGAGACGACGTTAACGCAGCTGGGCGCCAAACGTATTGGCGATCGGCTGGAGATCGACGTGCTGGAACATGAGATTCCGGAAGATCCGGCGGAAGTGTGGGTCGCCAGCTGGCACCCGCAGATTTAAGACGATCTTTGCTGGTCGGGGATCGGGTATTTGTGTCGATCCCCAGTTGATTCCGCTGTTTTATCGCCTTTTACCTGCGTCGCTCTGTGGATAAGATCCGTTATTTCATGCGTATAACCAGTAGTTATCCAAAGAACAACCGCTGATGTTTTTTTACGCTGTGCATAAGTAGCAAAGTTGATCTCAGCTTATACGGATCAGGATCACCGATCATTCACAGTAAACGATCCTCGCTAATCCCCTGTTGCCACAGCGCTTTTCCGGGTTATCAACAGCCAGGGGCGATCCTAATAAGAGATCTAACAGAGAGATCATATAAAAGACTTAAGATCCTTTCTTTTAAACCGCAGGATCCCGCGACTTTCGCCCTGAACAGAATTTCAGTAGAATCCACCGCCCAGGGCAACGATCCCTGTCCGAACACTAACGAGGACCCACTTCATGTTTTATCCAGATCCTTTTGACGTCATCGTAATCGGTGGTGGTCATGCGGGCACAGAAGCCGCCATGGCCGCTGCCCGAATGGGTCAGCAAACCCTGTTACTCACCCATAATATTGATACGCTGGGACAAATGTCCTGTAACCCGGCGATCGGTGGCATCGGGAAAGGACACCTGGTTAAGGAAGTGGATGCCTTAGGCGGTTTGATGGCCAGCGCGATCGATCAGGCCGGTATTCAGTTTAGGATACTAAACGCCAGCAAAGGCCCGGCGGTGCGTGCCACGCGTGCACAGGCAGACCGGGTACTGTATCGCCAGGCGGTACGCACTGCGCTGGAAAACCAGCCGAACCTGATGATCTTCCAGCAGGCGGTTGATGATCTGATTGTGGAGAACGATCGCGTTGTCGGCGCCGTAACCCAGATGGGCCTGAAGTTCCGGGCGAAAACCGTCGTTCTGACGGTGGGCACCTTCCTGGACGGCAAAATCCACATCGGCCTCGATAACTACAGCGGTGGCCGGGCAGGCGATCCGCCGTCGATTCCGCTGGCTAAACGTCTGCGTGCGCTGCCGCTGCGCGTAAACCGCCTGAAAACCGGTACGCCACCGCGTATCGATGCCCGAACCATCGACTTTTCGGTGCTCACGCCGCAGCACGGAGATGACCCGATGCCGGTGTTCTCGTTTATGGGCCATGCCGGACAGCATCCGCAGCAGGTGCCGTGCTGGATCACCCACACCAACGAGCAGACACATGAAGTGATCCGCAATAACCTCGATCGCAGCCCGATGTATGCCGGGATCATCGAGGGGATCGGGCCACGCTACTGCCCGTCGATCGAAGACAAAGTGATGCGCTTTGCCGATCGTAACGCGCATCAGATTTTCCTTGAGCCGGAAGGGCTGACCAGCAACGAAATCTACCCGAACGGTATCTCCACCAGCCTGCCGTTTGATGTGCAGATGCAGATCGTGCGCTCGATGAAAGGTCTGGAGAACGCGAAGATCGTGCGTCCGGGCTACGCCATCGAGTATGACTTCTTCGATCCGCGCGATCTCAAGCCGACGCTGGAGAGTAAATTTATCCACGGCCTGTTCTTTGCCGGCCAGATCAACGGCACCACCGGTTATGAAGAAGCCGCGGCGCAGGGGCTGCTGGCCGGCCTTAACGCTGCGCGTCAGTCTGCGGACAAAGAGGGCTGGGCGCCGCGTCGCGATCAGGCCTATCTTGGCGTGCTGGTCGACGATCTGTGTACGCTGGGCACTAAAGAGCCGTATCGCATGTTTACTTCGCGCGCCGAGTATCGTCTGATGCTGCGTGAAGATAACGCCGATCTGCGCCTGACCGAAACCGGACGTGAACTCGGCCTGGTCGACGACGCGCGCTGGGCTCGTTATAACCAGAAGCTGGAAGCGATTGAGCAGGAGCGTCAGCGTCTGCGTGACCTGTGGGTGCATCCGAAGTCTGAAAACGTCAGCGAAGTGAACACGGTAATCAGCGCGCCGCTCACCAAAGAGGCCAGCGCGGAAGATCTGCTGCGTCGTCCGGAGATGACCTACGAACTGCTGATGTCGCTGCCGAGCTACGGTCCGGCGCTGGCGGATGAGCAGGCCGCAGAGCAGGTAGAGATTCAGGTGAAGTATGAAGGTTACATCGCGCGTCAGCAGGAGGAGATCGATCGCCAGCAGCGCAATGAAAACACCTTACTCCCGGCCGACCTCGACTATCGCCAGGTGAATGGACTGTCGAATGAAGTGATCGCCAAACTCAACGACCACAAACCGACCTCCATTGGCCAGGCATCGCGTATTTCCGGCATCACGCCGGCGGCAATTTCAATTCTGCTGATTTACCTGAAAAAACAGGGCCTGCTGCGTAAAAGCGCCTGATCGACCCCCGGGGCGGGCACGCTCGCCCCTGTTAATGGAATTCTCGTCGTGATTAATAAACTCTCCCGGCTGCTGCAAGCGGCAAACATTTCCCTCTCCGATCAGCAAAAACAGCAGCTGGTGGGTTATGTCGAACTGCTGCACAAGTGGAATAAAGCCTACAACCTGACCTCGGTGCGCGATCCGCAGCAGATGCTGGTGCGCCACATTCTCGACAGCATCGTGGTAGAACCCCACCTGCAGGGTGAGCGCTTTATTGATGTCGGTACCGGACCGGGCCTGCCGGGGATCCCGCTGGCGATTGTCCGCCCGCAGGCGCACTTTACGCTGCTGGACAGCCTCGGGAAACGCGTGCGTTTCCTGCGTCAGGTGCAACATGAGTTAGGACTCACTAACGTCACGCCGGTGCAGAGCCGGGTGGAAGAGTTTCCTGCTGAGCCACCGTTTGACGGGGTGATCAGCCGCGCCTTTGCGTCGCTGGAGGACATGCTGAACTGGTGTCACCATCTGCCGGGCGCGACAGGCCACTTCTATGCGCTGAAAGGCGTCAGGCCGGATGACGAAATTGCCGCGCTGCCTGCCGGCTTCGCCATCGAAAAAATTGAGCCACTGCGGGTGCCGGAACTGGAAGGTGAGCGTCATCTGGTGGTGATCAGGCGGCAATAGTCGCACAAACGGTGTGGATTTATCGCGATTCATGCCGTTTGGCTTAGCGCAGCAGCCGGCTAAAAAAACAGCGGTTGAACGCGTCACGATAAACGCTTTTATTCAACAGGGCAGGGGAAGCGGGTTAACATCCGCCGCGGAAATTATCCGAAAACCTCTGTTACATTTAACGAATAATTCACATTTCATTATCAGTTACATCACTTTAACCGCTGTATTTACTGTGCCGAATAGTCACGGCGGAAAATATAACTCTGCAATAAATCGGCGGACGTAATATCAGTTTTACGTTTTTATTGCGGTGGGTGATGTCAATAGAGTGTTTTTATCGAAAATCTGGCGCTAATCCTGGAGCAATAATTCTATCTTACTGATAGAAAAGTAAATTACGGGTTTCATTAATTGCGCGGCAGGGGTTAAAAAGCAAATTATCGCTGCCGGGGGTGCTTATAATGTGATCTGAAGCACGCTTTAAAAGCAAGTCTGCCGGGCAATTTCAAGCCTGTTTCGTCAGGCAGGCCGAAGCGGATGTTTTGAAAAATAGCCCTCCAGAAAGAAATTTAAATAATTGTTCACCTTTTCGCTACTTACCGATTGAAATCGCAGGTGCGGCCCGTATAATTTGCACGGCTTTTGCTGCTTGACTCAAAAGAGTAAAGGCAGTCTTATACGACACGCGACATACCCCGTTCGGGGCAGGAGAGTTAAGCGTCATGTCAGTGTCTCTTTACAGTGTGAAATTAGCCCGAACCGTGCTGGTGATCCAGCTGGTGACCTTTGTCGTAATCGGTGCGCTGTTTGCCCTGAAAGATGTCACCTGGGGCGCCTCTGCCATCGCGGGTGGTGCGGCAGCCTGGCTGCCAAACGTACTGTTTATGTTTTTAGCCTGGCGCCTGCAGGATCAAACTCCGGCAAAAGGGCGTGTCGCCTGGAGCTTCGCCTTTGGTGAAGTGCTCAAGGTGTTTGCCACCGTTGTTTTTCTCGTTGTGGCGTTAGGTGGATTTGGAGCGGTCTTCTGGCCACTCGCAATCACCTGGTTATCGGTGCTGGTGGTACAAATCGTCGCGCCGGCTGTAATTAACAACAAAGGGTAAGAGGCATCATGGCCGCAGGAGAGATCTCAACGCCGCAGGAATACATAGGTCATCATCTGACACATCTTCAGATGGACCTGCGTACTTTCGAGCTGGTGAATGCACACGACGCGCCAGCAACGTTCTGGACGTTAAACCTGGACTCCATGTTTTTCTCTGTTGTACTGGGACTGGTGTTCCTGGTGCTGTTCCGTAAAGTGGCGAAAAGCGCCACCAGCGGTGTGCCAGGGAAAATGCAGGCGGCTATCGAGCTGGTCGTTGGCTTTGTTGATAGCAACGTCCGCGACATGTACCACGGTAAGAGTAAAGTTATCGCCCCGCTGGCTCTGACGATTTTCGTCTGGGTCTTCCTGATGAACTTCATGGATCTGCTGCCTATCGATTTGCTGCCGTTTATCGGCGAGCACTATCTGGGCCTGCCGGCGCTGCGCGTCGTGCCGTCTGCAGACGTGAACATCACGCTGTCTATGGCGCTGGGCGTATTTATTTTGATTCTGTTCTACAGCATCAAAATGAAAGGTGTAGGTGGCTTCGCCAAAGAGCTGACGCTGCAGCCTTTTAATCACCCGATCTTCATCCCCATCAACCTGATTCTTGAAGGTGTTAGCCTGCTGTCTAAACCGGTTTCGCTCGGTCTGCGACTGTTCGGCAACATGTATGCGGGTGAGCTGATCTTTATCCTGATTGCCGGTCTGCTGCCGTGGTGGTCGCAGTGGGTGCTGAATGTGCCATGGGCCATTTTCCACATCCTGATTATTTCGCTGCAGGCTTTCATTTTCATGGTCCTCACGATTGTCTATCTGTCGATGGCATCTGAAGAGCATTGATTTTTATCTCAACAACTTAGCTTTTAACTGAAACAAACTGGAGACTGTCATGGAAAACCTGAATATGGATCTGCTGTACATGGCTGCCGCTGTGATGATGGGTCTGGCGGCAATCGGTGCTGCGATCGGTATCGGCATCCTCGGAGGTAAATTCCTGGAAGGCGCAGCGCGTCAGCCGGATCTGATTCCTCTGCTGCGTACGCAGTTCTTTGTTGTAATGGGTCTGGTGGATGCAATCCCAATGATCGCTGTTGGTCTGGGTCTCTACGTGATGTTTGCTGTCGCCTAAAGCCTGTAGCCGTGGTTCACTCATGGCACGCAGTGTGATGAGGAACGGATTCTGCCGTTTATCGCTGATAGCGGCAGAGCAAGTTAACTTAATAAGAGGCATTGTGCTGTGAACATTAATGCAACAATCCTCGGCCAGGCCATCGCGTTCATCCTGTTTGTCGCGTTCTGCATGAAGTACGTATGGCCGCCGATTATGGCTGCCATCGAAAAGCGCCAGAAAGAAATTGCTGAAGGCCTTGCTTCTGCTGAACGCGCGAAGAAAGATTTGGATCTCGCGCAGGCCAATGCGACCGACCAGCTGAAAAAAGCCAAAGAAGAAGCTCAGGTCATTATCGAGCAGGCGAACAAACGCCGTGCCCAGATTCTGGACGAAGCAAAAACTGAAGCTGAGACTGAACGTAACCGCATCGTGTCTCAGGCGCAGGCAGAAATCGAAGCCGAGCGCTCACGTGCACGTGAAGAGCTGCGTAAGCAAGTCGCGCTGCTGGCCTTAGCTGGCGCCGAGAAGATCATCGAACGTTCCGTGGATGAAGCTGCTAACAGCGACATCGTTGATAAACTGGTCGCTGAACTGTAAGGAGGGAGGGGCTGATGTCTGATCTGATTACTGTAGCTCGCCCCTACGCCAAAGCAGCTTTTGACTTTGCTGTTGAGCATCAAAGTATCGACCGCTGGCAGACCATGCTGGCGTTTGCCGCAGAAGTGGCTCGCAACGAACAGATGGCAGAACTCCTTTCCGGTGCATTGGCACCGGAAGCCTTGTCTGCTTCTTTCAACGCAGTCTGTGGTGATCAACTTGATGAACACGCTCAGAACCTGATTAAGGTTATGGCGGAGAACGGACGTTTGACAGCGCTTCCAGCGGTACTGGAACAGTTCATTCAACTGCGTGACGCTTATGAAGCGACAGCCGAAGTTGATGTGATCTCCGCCAGTGCGCTGAGTGACAGCCAGCTGAGTAAAATCAGCGCCGCGATGGAAAAACGTCTGTCACGCAAAGTTAAGCTGAATTGCAAAATTGATAAGTCTGTAATGGCAGGTGTGGTTATCCGTGCGGGTGACCTGGTGATTGATGGCAGCGTGCGCGGCCGTCTTGACCGTCTGGCAGACGTCTTGCAGTCTTAAGGGGACTGGAGCATATGCAACTGAATTCCACCGAAATCAGCGAACTGATCAAGCAGCGCATTGCTCAGTTCAATGTCGTGAGCGAAGCTCACAACGAAGGTACTATTGTTTCTGTAAGTGACGGTATCATCCGCGTACACGGCCTGGCCGATGTAATGCAGGGTGAGATGATTGCTCTGCCGGGCAACCGTTACGCTATCGCACTGAACCTCGAGCGTGACTCTGTAGGTGCAGTAGTGATGGGTCCGTACGCTGACCTCGCCGAAGGCATGAAGGTGAAGTGTACTGGCCGTATCCTGGAAGTGCCGGTTGGCCGTGGCCTGCTGGGCCGCGTGGTTAACACCCTGGGTGCACCGATCGACGGTAAAGGCGCTATCGACAACGATGGCTTCTCACCGGTTGAAGTGATTGCACCAGGCGTTATCGACCGTCAGTCAGTCGACCAGCCTGTTCAGACCGGTTACAAATCTGTCGATGCGATGATTCCAATCGGCCGTGGCCAGCGTGAGCTGATCATCGGTGACCGTCAGACCGGTAAAACTGCGATGGCCATCGACGCCATCATCAACCAGCGCGATTCTGGCATCAAGTGTGTCTACGTCGCGATCGGTCAGAAAGCCTCTACCATCTCTAACGTGGTACGTAAGCTGGAAGAGCACGGTGCGCTGTCTAACACCATCGTGGTTGTCGCTTCCGCTTCTGAATCCGCTGCGCTGCAGTACCTGGCTCCGTATGCCGGTTGCGCGATGGGTGAATACTTCCGTGACCGCGGTGAAGATGCGCTGATCGTTTATGATGACCTGTCTAAGCAGGCTGTTGCTTACCGTCAGATTTCTCTGCTGCTGCGCCGTCCGCCGGGTCGTGAAGCATTCCCGGGCGACGTGTTCTACCTCCACTCTCGTCTGCTGGAGCGTGCATCACGCGTTAGCGCTGACTACGTTGAGCGTTTCACCAACGGTGAAGTGAAAGGCCAGACCGGTTCTCTGACCGCGCTGCCGATCATCGAAACCCAGGCGGGTGACGTTTCTGCGTTCGTTCCGACCAACGTAATTTCGATTACCGATGGTCAGATCTTCCTGGAATCGAACCTGTTCAACTCCGGTATCCGTCCAGCCGTTAACCCGGGTATTTCGGTATCCCGTGTTGGTGGTGCTGCACAGACCAAGATCATCAAGAAACTGTCCGGTGGTATTCGTACCGCGCTGGCACAGTATCGTGAACTGGCAGCGTTCTCTCAGTTCGCTTCCGATCTGGACGATGCAACGCGCAAACAGCTGAGCCACGGTCAGAAAGTGACCGAGCTGCTGAAGCAGAAACAGTATGCACCGATGTCTGTTGCACAACAGGGTCTGGTACTGTTCGCTGCCGAGCGCGGCTTCCTGAACGACGTTGAACTGGCGAAAATCGGCAGCTTCGAAGCCGCTCTGCTGGCGTTCGCCGATCGCGAACACGCGGAGCTGATGGCTGAAATCAACCAGGCGGGTAACTACAACAACGAAATCGAAGAGAAGCTGAAAGGCCTCCTCGAAACGTTTAAAGCAACCCAGTCCTGGTAATGTCTGGCGGCTTGTCTGAAAAGGCAGGCCGCAAGGCTTTGAGGAGAAGCTAATGGCCGGCGCAAAAGAAATACGTACCAAGATCGGAAGCGTGAAAAACACGCAGAAGATCACCAAAGCGATGGAAATGGTCGCCGCCTCCAAAATGCGTAAAACGCAGGAACGCATGGCGGCCAGCCGTCCGTATGCAGATACCATGCGCAAAGTGATTGGTCACCTTGCTCTGGGTAATCTGGAATACAAGCACCCTTACCTGGATGAGCGCGACGTTAAGCGCGTCGGCTACCTGGTCGTTTCGACTGACCGCGGGCTTTGTGGTGGTTTGAACGTTAACCTGTTCAAAAAATTGCTGGCAGAAATGAAAGGCTGGTCTGATAAAGGCGTGCAGAGCGATCTGGCGATTATCGGTTCCAAAGGCGTTTCTTTCTTCGGCTCTGTAGGTGGCAACGTCGTGGCTCAGGTTACCGGCATGGGCGATAAGCCTGCGCTGTCCGACCTGATCGGCCCGGTAAAAGTGATGTTGCAGGCTTATGATGAAGGCCGCATCGACAAGCTGTATATCGTCAGCAATAAGTTTAATAACACCATGTCTCAGACTCCGACCATTACCCAACTGCTGCCGTTACCGCCAGCGGAAGGTGAAGAAGAGATGAAGGCGAAGACCTGGGATTACCTGTACGAACCCGATCCGAAAGCGCTGCTGGATACCCTGCTGCGTCGTTATGTCGAATCGCAGGTTTATCAGGGTGTGGTGGAAAACCTGGCCAGTGAGCAGGCTGCACGTATGGTGGCCATGAAAGCGGCAACCGATAACGGCGGAAACCTGATCAAAGAGCTGCAGTTGGTGTACAACAAAGCTCGTCAGGCCAGCATCACTCAGGAACTTACCGAGATCGTCTCGGGAGCCTCCGCGGTTTAACCAGGCATATATCCCGTCGCGCGAGCGCGGCCGGATATTCTCGTATTAGGTAGAGGATTCAAGATGGCAGCTGGAAAGATTGTCCAGATTATCGGCGCCGTAGTTGACGTCGAATTCCCTCAGGACGCGGTACCGCAGGTATACAGCGCTCTCGAGGTAAAAAATGGTGATGCTCGTCTGGTGCTGGAAGTTCAGCAGCAGCTGGGCGGTGGCGTGGTGCGTACCATCGCCATGGGTTCTTCTGACGGCCTGAAGCGCGGTCTGGAAGTCACCGACCTGAAAAAACCTATCCAGGTTCCGGTTGGTAAAGCAACACTCGGCCGTATCATGAACGTGCTGGGTGAGCCAATCGACATGAAAGGCGACCTGAAAGAAGAAGACGGCAGCGCTGTAGAGGTTTCCTCTATTCACCGCGCAGCGCCTTCTTATGAAGATCAGTCAAACTCTCAGGAACTGCTGGAAACCGGCATCAAGGTTATCGACCTGATGTGTCCGTTCGCGAAGGGCGGTAAAGTCGGTCTGTTCGGTGGTGCGGGTGTGGGTAAAACCGTAAACATGATGGAGCTGATCCGTAACATCGCGGCTGAGCACTCAGGTTATTCGGTCTTTGCCGGCGTGGGTGAGCGTACTCGTGAGGGTAACGACTTCTACCACGAAATGACGGACTCCAACGTTATCGATAAAGTAGCGCTGGTGTATGGCCAGATGAACGAGCCGCCGGGTAACCGTCTGCGTGTGGCACTGACCGGTCTGACCATGGCGGAAAAATTCCGTGATGAAGGCCGCGACGTTCTGCTGTTCATCGACAACATCTACCGTTACACCCTGGCCGGTACAGAGGTTTCTGCACTGCTGGGTCGTATGCCATCGGCGGTAGGTTATCAGCCAACGCTGGCTGAAGAGATGGGTGTGCTGCAGGAGCGTATTACCTCCACCAAGACCGGTTCAATCACCTCCGTACAGGCCGTTTACGTTCCTGCGGATGACCTGACTGACCCGTCACCAGCAACCACCTTTGCTCACTTAGACTCAACCGTTACGCTGAGCCGTCAGATCGCGTCACTGGGTATCTACCCGGCCGTTGACCCGCTGGACTCTACCAGCCGTCAGCTGGATCCGCTGATCGTCGGTCAGGAGCACTACGACGTCGCGCGTGGCGTTCAGTCGCTGCTGCAGCGTTACCAGGAGCTGAAAGACATCATCGCCATCCTCGGCATGGACGAGCTGTCTGAAGAAGACAAACTGCTGGTGGCACGTGCGCGTAAGATTCAGCGCTTCCTGTCTCAGCCGTTCTTCGTAGCAGAAGTCTTCACCGGTTCTCCGGGTAAATACGTGACGCTGAAAGACACCATCCGTGGCTTCAAAGGCATCATGGAAGGCGAATTCGACCACCTGCCAGAGCAGGCGTTCTACATGGTCGGCGCGATCGAAGAAGCTGTCGAAAAAGCGAAGAAACTGTAATAACGGTTTCCCAGGAGGAGTGGTATGGCTATGACTTATCATCTGGACGTGGTCAGCGCGGAGCAGCAAATGTTCTCCGGTCTGGTGCAGCGTATCCAGGTGTCAGGTAGCGAAGGTGAGCTGGGTATTTACCCGGGCCACGCCCCGCTGCTGACTGCCATCAAGCCTGGTATGATTCGCATCGTTAAACAGCACGGCGAAGAGGAGTATATCTACCTCTCTGGCGGCGTGCTGGAAGTACAGCCGGGCAGCACGACCGTTCTGGCCGACACTGCAATTCGCGGTGAAGACCTCGACGAAGCGCGCGCGCTGGAAGCGAAACGTAAAGCAGAAGAGCACATGAACAGCAGCCACGGCGACGTGGACTATGCTCAGGCCTCTGCGGAGCTGGCGAAAGCTATCGCGAAACTGCGCGTCATCGAGCTGACCAAAAAAGCGATGTAATCAGGCTTTATGCGTCACGAAATGCCAGCCCCCGGGCTGGCATTTTTTTTGCCTGCTGCCGGTGCGCATAAATGCGCACCCTACGAATAGCTGTGCTGGTGCCCTGTATAAACGCTATTTATGGCGACGAATCTGCCGGTGCGTATAAATGCGCACCCTACGAATAGCTGTGCTAATGCCTTGTATGAACATCATTCATGGCGACCAAATGTCGGTACGCATAAATGCGCATGCTGTCCAAAACCGCACAATCACCCCGTAGGGGCGCCATTCATGGCGACCAAATGTCGGTACGCATAAATACGCACGCTGTCCAAAACCGCACAATCACCCCGTAGGGGCGTCATTCATGACGACCAAATGTCGGTGCGCATAAATACGCACCTGTCCAAAACCGCACAATTACCCCGTAGGGGCGCCATTTATGGCGACCGAAAATGGCACAACGCCCTTACCTTATGCCCTCCCCGGCGACCCGTGCTGACCACTCGCCGCCGCTCATCCTCTTCCGCTAATTTCGCACGGAGAAAAATGTAGTAATCTCAGGGGTAAACCTTACACTTTCGAAAGCTAAATTGAGTCAGGATAGTTATGTCGACAAGCGCAATGAGCGTGGTGATCCTCGCCGCTGGCAAAGGCACCCGCATGTATTCCGATCTGCCCAAGGTGCTGCACAGCCTGGCAGGTAAACCGATGGTGCAACACGTTATTGATGCCGCTACCGGCCTCGGCGCACAGCAGGTGCATCTGGTCTACGGCCACGGCGGTGAATTGCTGCAGGAGAAACTGGCGCATAACCCGCTGAACTGGGTGTTGCAGGCGGAACAGCTCGGCACCGGCCATGCCATGCAGCAGGCGGCACCGTTCTTCGCTGATGACGAAGATATCCTGATGCTGTACGGCGATGTCCCGCTGATCGCCGAAGAAACCCTGCAGCGTCTGCGCGACGCGAAACCCGCTGGCGGCATCGGGCTGCTCACTGTGGTGCTGGATAACCCCACCGGCTACGGACGCATCGTGCGTGAAAACGGCACCATCACCGGCATCGTGGAGCAAAAAGATGCATCAGCCGAACAGCTAAAGATTCAGGAGATCAACACCGGCATCCTGATTGCCAACGGTGCCGACCTGAAGCGCTGGCTGGCGCAGCTCAACAACCACAATGCGCAGGGCGAATTCTACATCACCGATATCATCGCCATGGCGCATCAGGAAGGCCGCGTGATCAACGCAGTGCACCCGGCGCGTATCAGCGAAACCGACGGCGTGAACAATCGTCTGCAGCTATCCACTCTGGAGCGCACTTATCAACGTGAGCAGGCAGAAAAGCTGCTGCTGGCTGGCGTCATGCTGCGCGATCCGGCGCGCTTCGATCTGCGCGGTACGCTGCAGCACGGTCGTGATGTCGATATCGATACCAACGTGATCATTGAAGGCAACGTCACGCTGGGCCATCGGGTAAAAATTGGCGCTGGCTGCATCATCAAAAACAGCGTGATTGCCGATGACTGCGAAATCAGCCCTTATTCGGTGATTGAAGATGCCACGCTGGCCGCCGCCTGCACCGTCGGGCCGTTTGCGCGCCTGCGTCCGGGCAGCGAACTGGCTGAACAGGCGCACGTCGGCAACTTTGTCGAGATGAAGAAAGCGACGCTGGGTAAAGGCTCTAAGGCCGGCCATCTGTCGTATCTCGGGGATGCGGAGATTGGCGCGGGCGTGAATATCGGTGCCGGCACCATCACCTGCAACTACGACGGTGCCAACAAGTTTAAAACCATTATCGGCGACAACGTGTTTGTCGGCTCAGACACCCAGCTGGTGGCTCCGGTCAGCGTGGCGGCGGGCGCCACCATCGCCGCCGGCACGACGGTGATGAAAGACGTTACCGCTGCCGATCTGGTCTATAACCGCAAAGAGCAAAATCAGAAGTCTGGCTGGCAGCGTCCGGTTAAGAAAAAATAAATGTCAGGGCCGGCAAAGATCGGCCCGGTATTAAAAACCCGACATATTCCGGTTTTCAGGCAGCTAACGCACCTGCAACCTGGAATAGGAAGGGATATCCCCCACTCTCTACAAGGCTCGGGGAACAATCAGGTCAGATGACAACGCAATGGCCGAAAGCCATGACGTCAGGAAATTACTATGTGTGGAATTGTTGGTGCAGTAGCGCAGCGTGATATCGCAGAAATTCTGCTGGAAGGGCTGCGTCGTCTTGAGTATCGCGGTTATGACTCTGCCGGTCTGGCGGTTGTCGATCGCCAGGGCCACATGACGCGGTTGCGTCGTCTGGGTAAAGTGGCCAATCTGGCAGAAGCGGCGGAACAGCAGCCGCTGATTGGCGGAACCGGCATCGCGCACACCCGCTGGGCGACGCACGGCGAGCCGTCGGAAGCCAATGCGCATCCGCACGTCTCAGAGCACATTATTATTGTGCACAACGGCATCATTGAGAACCACGAACCGCTGCGTGAGCAGATGATCGCACGCGGTTACCGCTTTGCCTCCGAAACTGACACCGAAGTGGTGGCGCACCTGGTGCACTGGGAGCAGAAACAGGGCGGTACGCTGCGCGAAGTGGTACTGCGGGTGATCCCGCAGCTGCGCGGGGCGTATGGCATGGTGATCATGGACAGCCGCGATCCGTCGGTGCTGGTGGCTGCGCGTTCCGGCAGCCCGCTGGTGATTGGCCGCGGCGTGGGCGAAAACTTTATCGCTTCCGATCAGCTGGCGCTGCTGCCGGTGACCCGCCGCTTTATCTACCTCGAAGAAGGGGATATTGCCGAAATTACCCGCCGCGAAGTGACGATTATCGATCGCCACGGTAACCAGGCACAGCGCGCGGAGATCGAATCCAATGCGCAGTACGATGCCGGCGACAAAGGCGTTTACCGCCATTACATGCAGAAAGAGATCTACGAACAGCCGAACGCCATCAAAAACACGCTGGCCGGCCGCTTTCATGACGGCATTGTTGATCTCAGCGAACTGGGCGCTAACGCGGAAACGCTGCTGAGCCAGGTGGAACACATTCAGATCATCGCCTGCGGCACCTCCTACAACTCCGGCATGGTGTCGCGTTACTGGTTTGAGTCGCTGGCCAACATCCCGTGTGACGTGGAAATCGCCTCCGAATTCCGCTATCGCAAATCGGCGGTGCGTAAAAACAGCCTGCTAATCACTCTGTCGCAATCCGGTGAAACCGCCGATACGCTGGCAGCGCTGCGCCTGTCCAAAGAGCTGGGCTATCTCGGTTCGCTGGCCATCTGCAACGTGGCGGGTTCGTCACTGGTGCGTGAGTCAGATCTGGCGCTCATGACCAAAGCCGGCACCGAAATCGGCGTGGCCTCGACCAAAGCGTTCACCACCCAGCTGACGGTACTGCTGATACTGGTGGCGAAGCTGGGCCGTCTGCACGGCATGCGCGCTGAAACAGAGCACGAGATTGTTCATGCACTGCAGGCGTTGCCGAGCCGCATTGAACAGATGCTGGCGCAGGATAAAGTGATCGAGAATCTCGCCGAAGGCTTCTCTGACAAGCATCACGCGCTGTTCCTTGGCCGTGGCGATCAGTATCCGATTGCCATGGAAGGGGCGCTGAAGCTGAAAGAGATCTCCTACATCCACGCCGAAGCCTATGCGGCGGGCGAACTGAAGCACGGTCCGCTGGCGCTGATTGATGCCGATATGCCGGTAATTGTGGTGGCACCAAACAACGAACTGCTGGAGAAGCTGAAATCCAACATCGAAGAGGTGCGCGCGCGCGGCGGCCTGCTGTACGTGTTTGCCGACCAGGATGCCGGTTTCAGCGACAGCGAAGGCATGAAAATCATCCCGCTGCCGCACGTTGAAGAGATGATTGCCCCAATCTTCTACACCGTGCCGCTGCAGTTGCTCTCCTACCACGTGGCGCTGATCAAAGGCACCGACGTCGACCAGCCGCGTAACCTGGCGAAATCGGTTACGGTGGAATAAGCGTAGCCCGGTCTGGAAACAGGCCGGGTTTTTTAACTCATTGTTGTTCCGATTAAATTAATCGTGAATTCTGTGAACGTTGTGAATTAATTTTTCCCTGATATGTGAA
This sequence comes from Pantoea sp. B270, assembly GCF_018726825.1. NCBI lineage: Bacteria > Pseudomonadati > Pseudomonadota > Gammaproteobacteria > Enterobacterales > Erwiniaceae > Pantoea > Pantoea sp. B270. The sequence goes on along the minus strand of NZ_JAHCSX010000001.1, from coordinate 2,575,534 downwards.
ATCAACTTTCATAATTCGCTGGCTGTCCTTCACTTCTTTTTTGTTTAACTTTAATTTAACCTTTCAGTCATAAGCTTTCTGATGCATGTAGCAAGCCAAACTCGTTCTCTGCATGTAGGAATTTATGGCGCGTTATTTCATATTTACTTTTTTGTGTCTGATGCTTTTATCCGATGCACTGGCATCGTCATTCAGTGTGAATATTTCCGGTAACGTGATGGTACCTGCCGACTGTAAAATAAATAATGGTATGCCGATCAGTGTTAATTTCGGCGATGTGCGCACCGATAAAATAGATGGGAAAGCGTATCAGCAACCTGTGTCATTTACGCTTTTCTGCACTAATCTTCCCTCTAATGCGCTTAAACTCCAGCTACAGGGGAATGCAGCCAGCTTTGATAGCGGTGCGTTACGCGCATCAGTCAGCGGTTTAGGTATTGCCTTTTTTAAGTCTAACGCTGAAAGGTTAAATATTAATACCAGCTGGGTAAACTTTACTTATCCCGCGCTGCCGGTTATTACGGCCGTCCCGGTGAAAGATAACAGCAGCAGTTTAACGGGTGGAAGTTTTACTTCAGCGGCAACACTGGTAGTGGAACTGCAATAAATGAAACGTACGTGGTTAATGGCACTATTGCTGCCCGCTATGCTGAAGTATAGCGCAGTGGCTGCTTTCAGCGTGCAGGCTAACTTCAGTGGAAAACTCATCGAGCCGCCGTTATGTCAGATTAACGGCGAAAAGCCAATTATGGTGGAGTTTGGTTCAGTGGTTATTTCCCAAATCAATGGCGACAGCTACAGAAAACCTGTCTCCTGGACGTTAACCTGTAGCAATAATCCCGATAAGAGTATGCGTGTACAAATCAGTGGCACCGGAAGCGCATTTAATTCTGCTTTGCTGGCGACCAGCCAGCGTGATTTGGCGATTCAGATATTAAGCGGTAAAAATGGCGAAAACGCCCTGGCACTGAATAACTGGCTGCCGTTTACCTTTCCTGCGCTGCCCGTCATTCAGGTGGTACCGGTGAAAAAAAACGCCGCGGTGTTAACCAGCGGTGACTTTTCTGCTTTTGCTGCGCTGGTGGTTGAGTACCAGTAGATGATCGGCGTTGACGCAACCACAGGATTAGACCAATGCTAACAGGGCTTGTTTTCCGCTATCTGGCTTTTTTTGCTGGCCTGCTGCTGTTCTTTTCAGCGCAAGCGATGGAAGCCCCGCGCGTGGATGGCATTCGCTGGGTCAACGCAAGCCAGGTTGAAATTACCTGGTCAGTGGTGGATGTCGGTATGATATCCGGCTATGCCCGCTGTAACTCTTCAGAGAGAACCTGCGCAGCAGGCATCGGTGTCAGCGCCTGGTTTATCGGGCATGGCACCGTATTCAGCGCTGCGGGCGGGCCACAAATTTACGTCGATCAGGGCGAGAGCCTGGCCTCGGTGGCTGAACGTTTTATCCGTTTTAATGGTCGGGGTGGCAAGTTTCTGCGTAACTCAGATACCCGTTATTACAGTTCATACTGCGGCAGCTTTGTGACAGCCTCCGCGACCGTAACTGACTATTCCGGAATGGTTGCGCCCTGGGCACCTTGCGTCAACATTCCGGTGGTGCCGGTATCCTGTTCGGTAAGCGGAGCCGCGCTGAATATTAATCATGGTACGCTGGCCCCGGCCGCCGTTAATGGCGCCAAAGCCAGCGTTAACTTCTCGCTTTTCTGCAACCGTGATGTGAATATCAGTTTTGCGCTTGCCGGTGGGATCAATATCCTCAAACTGAGCAACAACATCAGTACGCTGTTATCACTGGCTGACGGGAGCCTGAATAAACCGCAATTAGTGCGGGCTAACGTGACGACGCCGTTCACGCTGATTTCGACGCTCTCCTCAACAACCCCCAGTCCCGGTAACTTTACCGGCAGCACGGTGGTTTTCATTAATTACCTCTGATTTGCCAGCCGACCCGGTTGTCATATAACTGTCACAATTCGTACATTTCACTGTCATCAAACTGTCCTATTTTGCCTCCAGCAGCAATCAATGACTCTTACTAAAACGGCGTCAAGCCTGATTTTTAATCCCCTGGAGGGAACATGACACTGATGCGTAGCACCGTAGCCCGAATTCTCGCCGCCACCTTCGCAGTAAGCGCGGTTTCTGCTTTTGCAGCCACCGACCTGACAGGCGCAGGCGGGACGTTCCCGGCACCGGTTTATGCCAAGTGGGCAGCAGAGTATCAGCAAGCCACCGGTAGCAAAATCAACTATCAGGGTATTGGTTCCTCGGGTGGCGTGAAGCAAATCATCGCCAAAACCGTGGATTTCGGTGCGTCCGATGCGCCGATGAAAGAAGAAGATCTGCAGAAAAATGGCCTGTTCCAGTTCCCGACGGTGATCGGTGGCGTGGTGCTGGCGGTGAACATTCCCGGCGTTAAATCTGGTGAGCTGACGCTCGACGGTAAAACGGTCGGCGACATCTATCTCGGCACCATCAAAAAGTGGAACGATCCGGCGATCACCAAACTGAACCCGGGCGTGAAGCTGCCAGACACCAACATCAACGTGGTGCGCCGCGCGGATGGTTCCGGCACCTCTTTCGTCTTCACCAGCTACCTGTCTAAAGTGAACGAGACCTGGAACAGCAAAATCGGTAAAGGCAACACCGTCAACTGGCCAACCGGTCTGGGCGGTAAAGGTAACGACGGCGTGGCCGCGTTTGTACAGCGTCTGCCAGGCTCGATTGGCTACGTAGAGTACGCCTACGCCAAACAGAACAACCTGACTTACACCAAACTGGTTGATGCCGATGGCAAGCCAGTGGCACCGAGCGAAGCCAGCTTTGCGAACGCCGCTAAAGGCGCTGACTGGAGCAAATCCTTTGCCCAGGATCTGACCTTCCAGAAAGGCAACGATGCATGGCCGATCACCTCAACCACCTTCATCCTGATCTACAAAGAGCAGGCGAATGCGGAGAAGGGCAGTGAAGTGCTGAAGTTCTTTGACTGGGCGTACAAAGGCGGCAGCAAAACGGCTACGGCGCTGGATTACGCAGCGCTGCCAGAGAGCGTAGCGAATCAGATTCGTGCTGCCTGGAAAGCCAACATCAAAGACAGTTCCGGTAAAGCGCTGTACCAGTAAGTGTATGACCCGGCCAGCGTCCGCGCTGGCCAGCCTGATGGGCGGCCTTGTTGCCGCCCTGATTACCCTCTGAGATCGAGAATTCTATGGCTGCCACTAAGCCGACGTTTAAAGCACCGGGCAAGCAAGGCGACATGATATTCGGCGCGCTGGTGAAGCTCTCCGCGCTGATCGTGTTACTGCTGCTGGGTGGCATTATCGTCTCCCTGATTTTCTCCTCCTGGCCGAGCATCCAGAAATTTGGGTTCTCCTTTCTGTGGAGCAAAACCTGGGATGCGCCAAACGAAGAATTTGGTGCGCTGGTGCCGATTTACGGCACCCTCGTAACCTCACTGATTGCCTTAATCATCGCGGTGCCGGTGAGTTTCGGTATCGCCCTGTTTCTGACCGAACTGGCGCCAAACTGGCTGCGCCGTCCGCTGGGTACCGCGATTGAGCTGCTGGCGGCCATTCCCAGCATCGTGTACGGCATGTGGGGCCTGTTTATCTTTGCTCCGCTGTTCGCGGAGTATTTCCAGACGCCGGTTGGCGAGGTGCTGGCAAATATCCCGATCGTCGGCGCGCTGTTCTCCGGTCCGGCTTTCGGCATCGGTATTCTGGCGGCGGGCGTGATCCTCGCAATCATGATTATCCCTTACATCGCCTCGGTGATGCGCGATGTGTTCGAACAGACGCCGGTGATGATGAAAGAGTCGGCCTACGGCATCGGCTGCACCACCTGGGAAGTGATCTGGCGCATCGTGCTGCCGTTCACCAAAAACGGCGTGATCGGCGGCGTAATGCTGGGTCTCGGCCGCGCGCTGGGCGAAACCATGGCGGTCACCTTTATCATCGGTAATACCTACCAGCTGGACAGCGCGTCGCTGTTTATGCCCGGCAACAGTATCACCTCAGCGCTGGCGAACGAGTTCGCCGAAGCCGAATCCGGCGTGCACGTGGCGGCGTTGATGGAGCTTGGCCTGATTCTGTTCGTGATTACCTTTATCGTACTGGCGATCTCCAAACTGATGATCCTGCGTCTGGCGAAGAGTGAAGGAGCCCGTTCATGACAGCAATTGAAATGCAGGCGCGCGCCGAGCTGGAAGCCTCACGCCGTAAAATGCAGGCGTGGCGCAGCACCAAAAACAAAATTGCCCTGACGCTCTCGCTGCTGACCATGGCGTTCGGCCTGTTCTGGCTGATCTGGATCCTGTTCACCACCGTCACGAAAGGGATCGATGGCCTGAGCTGGACGCTGTTTACCGAATCCACGCCGCCGCCCAACACCGCGGGCGGTGGTCTGGCGAACGCCCTGGCGGGCAGCGGCCTGCTGATCTTCTGGTCCACCTTCTTTGGCACGCCGCTGGGCATTCTGGCGGGTATCTACCTGGCAGAATATGGTCGCAAGCACTGGCTGGCGGAAGTGATTCGCTTCATTAACGACATCCTGCTGTCCGCACCGTCAATTGTGGTCGGCCTGTTCGTGTACACCATCGTGGTGGCGCAGATGCAGCACTTCTCCGGCTGGGCCGGTGTGATAGCGCTGGCGCTGCTGCAGGTGCCTATTGTGATTCGTACCACCGAGAACATGCTGCGGCTGGTGCCGGACAGCATGCGTGAAGCGGCTTATGCGCTGGGCACGCCGAAGTGGAAGATGATCTCGGCGATTACGCTGAAAGCCTCGGTCTCCGGCATCATTACCGGTGTGCTGCTGGCGATTGCGCGCATTGCCGGTGAAACCGCACCGCTGCTGTTCACCGCGCTGTCGAACCAGTTCTGGAGCACCGACATGATGCAGCCGCTGGCCAACCTGCCGGTGACCATCTTCAAATTCGCCATGAGCCCGTTTGCCGAATGGCAGAGCCTGGCGTGGGCCGGTGTGCTGATTATTACGCTGTGCGTGCTGCTGCTGAACATCGTGGCGCGCGTGATTTTCGCCAAAGGCAAACACTAATTTTCCGGCGCGGCTTCGGCGGCGCTGCACATGAGAGATGAGCAATGAGTATGGCAACTCCTTCTGCCGGTAAAATTCAGGTGCGCAATCTGAACTTCCACTACGGTAAGTTCCACGCGCTGAAGAACATTAATCTGGATATCGCCAAAAACCAGGTGACGGCGTTTATCGGTCCGTCGGGCTGCGGCAAATCCACCCTGCTGCGCACCTTCAACAAAATGTACTCGCTCTATCCGGAGCAGCGTGCTGAGGGTGAAATTCTGCTGGATGGCGACAACATTCTGGCATCGCATCAGGATATCGCCCTGCTGCGCGCGCGCGTAGGCATGGTGTTCCAGAAGCCGACGCCGTTCCCGATGTCGATTTATGACAACATCGCCTTTGGCGTGCGGCTGTTTGAGAAGCTGTCGCGTGCCGATATGGATGAGCGCGTGCAGTGGGCGCTGAGCAAAGCCGCGCTGTGGAATGAAACCAAAGACAAGCTGCACCAGAGCGGTTACAGTCTCTCCGGCGGTCAGCAGCAGCGCCTGTGCATCGCGCGCGGCATCGCGATTCGCCCGGAAGTGCTGCTGCTGGATGAGCCATGTTCGGCGCTGGATCCGATCTCTACCGGACGCATCGAAGAGCTGATCACCGAGCTGAAGCAGGATTACACCGTGGTCATCGTGACCCACAACATGCAGCAGGCGGCGCGCTGTTCCGATCACACTGCGTTTATGTATCTGGGCGAGCTGATTGAGTTCAGCGACACCGACACGCTGTTTACCAAGCCAGCGCAGAAGCAGACAGAAGATTACATCACCGGTCGTTACGGCTGATTCAGGAGAGAAACATGGATAATTTAAATCTGAACAAACATATCTCCGGTCAGTTCAATGCGGAGCTGGAGCACATTCGCACCCAGGTGATGATCATGGGCGGCATGGTTGAGCAGCAGCTTACCGATGCCATCACTGCGATGCACAACCAGGATGGCGAACTGGCGCGCCGGGTGATCGACGGTGACCAGAAGGTCAACATGATGGAAGTGGAGATTGATGAAGCCTGTGTGCGCATCATCGCCAAGCGTCAGCCTACCGCCAGCGACCTGCGTCTGGTGATGGCGATCATCAAAACCATTTCGGAGCTGGAACGCATCGGCGACGTGGCGGAGAAGATCAGCCGTACCGCGCTGGAGAAGTTCGGTCAGCAGCATCTGCCGCTGCTGGTGAGCCTCGAGTCGCTCGGGCATCACACCGTGCAGATGCTACACGATGTGCTGGATGCCTTCGCGCGCATGGATCTCAACGAAGCCATCAAGATCTACCGCGAAGACAAAAAGGTGGATAAAGAGTACGAAGGTATTGTGCGCCAGCTGATGACCTACATGATGGAAGATCCGCGCACCATTCCCAGCGTGCTCACCGCGCTGTTCTGCGCGCGCGCCATCGAGCGCATCGGTGACCGCTGCCAGAACATCTGCGAAATTATCTTCTATTTCGTGAAAGGTCAGGATTTCCGTCACGTTGGCGGTGACAAGCTGGATGAACTGCTGTCGGGCGACGACGGCAGCAATAAACCCTCCTGATTGACGTGATGACTGCCTGTTAGCGCTGAGGCTGACAGGCAGTGCGCTTGATTTCTGCCTGTTCTCAACCTGCCGCTCTCTTTATACTTGGCGCACATTTTTCTGCCAGGTGCTGTTTTATGTCCTCTGCAAATAACAACAAAACCGCCGTTACGCCGGCGAAAGCGATGGTGGCTGCCGTCAGCGGCTATGCCATGGATGGATTTGATCTGCTGATTCTGGGCTTTATGCTGCCGGCGATCAGCGTGTCGCTGGCGCTGGATGCGTCGCAGGCCGGTTCGCTGGTGACCTGGACGCTGATCGGTGCGGTGGTCGGCGGCATTGTGTTTGGTCATCTGAGCGATCGCTACGGCCGCATCCGCATTCTGACCGTGACGATCCTGATGTTCTCGCTGTTCACCGGGCTGTGCGCCGTGGCGCAGGGCTACTGGGATCTGCTGGCGTATCGTACGCTGGCCGGCATGGGGCTGGGCGGTGAGTTTGGCATCGGCATGGCGCTGATTGCCGAAGCCTGGCCGAAGGAGAAGCGTAACCGCGCCTCGGCGTGGGTCGGTATCGGCTGGCAGCTCGGCGTATTGCTGGCGGCCTTTATCACGCCGCCGCTGCTGAGCGTGATTGGCTGGCGCGGTATGTTCCTGGTTGGCCTGCTGCCGGCGCTGGTGTCGTTTGTGATTCGCCGCAGCATGGGCGAGCCGGAAGCCTTCACCCGCCATGTGGAAAAAGCCCCGCAGCTCTCCTTTTCCGCGCGCATTAAACTGCTGTTTGCCGATCGCGCCACCAGCAAAGCCAGCCTCGGCATTCTGATTCTTTGTTCAGTGCAGAATTTTGGCTATTACGGCCTGATGATCTGGATGCCAAGTTATCTCTCTTCCAGCTTCGGCTTCAGCCTGACCAAATCCGGCCTGTGGACGGCCGTTACGGTAGTGGGCATGACGTTCGGCATCTGGCTGTTCGGCGTGCTGGCGGACCGCTTTGCGCGCTGGAAGATTTTCCTGCTGTACCAGTTTGGCGCCGTGGCGATGGTGGTGGTTTACGCCCAGCTGCGCGACCCGACGGTGATGCTGTTTACCGGTGCCATCATGGGGATGTTTGTTAACGGCATGATTGGCGGCTACGGCGCGCTGATCTCGGACACTTTCCCACCGCAGGCGCGTGCCACCGCGCAGAATGTGTTGTTCAACCTCGGCCGCGGCGTCGGCGGTTTCGGTCCGCTGGTGATCGGCATGCTGGCCACGCATATTTCGTTCACCGCTGCGATTACGCTGCTGGCGCTGATTTATCTGCTGGATATTGTCGCTACGCTGTTCCTGCTGCCAAAAAGCCAGGGCAATGAGGATTCGCTGGGCGCGATTGGGTGATTTTTTCCCCTCACCCTAACCCTCTCCCGCTTGCGGGAGAGGGAACTGTCTGGTGCGGTATGTGGGTGGGCACTTTTGTTCAACCCCGCTCGATCGGCCCCTTCTCCCGCTGGCGGGAGAGGGAACCGTCTGGTGCGGTATGTGGGTGGGCACTTTTGTTCAGCCTCGCTCGATCGGCCCCTTCTCCCGCTGGCGGGAGAAGGCTGGGATGAGGGGGCTGCGCGCACTTACCTGACCAAATCCCAGCCACGCGCACGCCACAGCGCTGGCAGCTGCGCCATATCGTCAAAACGCGTCACCAGCGGGTGATCAATCACCGGATTGTGTGCATCGGCACAGTAATAAAACACCGGTATGCCAGCGGCGATGCCAGCCCGCGCGCCAGCCTCTGAATCATCCACCAGAATGCACTTTTCAATCGGCACCTGCATCTGTTCCACCGCGTGATACATCAGCTCCGGATCCGGTTTCCAGTGATTAATGTCATAGCCACTGTACAGGCGTCCGCTCAGATACGGCAGCATGCCGGTCAGCCCCAGTGAATGCTCCATCTTCTTCACCGTACCGTTCGACACCACGCACATCGGCACCTTCACGCGCTCCACCAGCGCTCTGGCGCCGGCAATCGGCTGCAGATCAAGATCAAACAGGCGCGCCACTTCCGCGCGGTAGGCACTCTCCACCTCAGCCAGCGGCAGTGTCACCTGATGCTGTGCCGTCACATCGCGGATGATGTCGTAAAGCTTCACCCCTTTGTACTGCTCAAACATCTCCTGCAGCGAGAGTTCGATACCGTAACGGGCAAAGGTGTTGACGTAGGACTGCGTGCAGATCACTTCGCTGTCGACCAGCGTGCCATCGCAATCAAAAAAGATACATTCAACTGACATCGCGCCTCATCCTTTTAGTAAACAATAAGCTGTCACTCTAGCGCACTCAGCGCAGAAAGCGACCCCAGGCAACCGGTTGCGAAAAATCAGTGTTTTGCGGCGCTAAAGGCTATAGGATACGCGGCGATAAATTTTTCATCGGAACAGCGAAATGAACGAGCAGGGCCTTTTGCAGCGTATTTTCAGGCTGCAGGAACACGGAACCACCGCGCGCACCGAAGTGATTGCCGGTTTCACTACTTTCCTGACGATGGTGTACATCGTCTTCGTTAACCCGCAGATTCTTGGTGCCGCAGGCATGGACACCCAGGCGGTGTTTGTTACCACCTGCGTGATTGCTGCGTTCGGCAGCATCCTGATGGGGCTGGTGGCCAATCTGCCGGTGGCGCTGGCACCGGCCATGGGCCTCAACGCCTTCTTTGCCTTTGTGGTGGTGGGTGCGATGGGCTACTCGTGGCAGGTTGGCATGGGTGCAATCTTCTGGGGTGCGCTGGGGCTGCTGATCCTGACGCTGCTGCGCGTACGCTACTGGATGATCGCCAATATTCCGCTCAGCCTGCGCGTGGGCATCACCGCCGGTATTGGTCTGTTCATCGCCATGATGGGGCTGAAAAACGCCGGTATTATTGTGCCCAACGCGGACACCATCGTGACCGTCGGCAACCTGGCCTCGCACAACGTGCTGCTCGGCGCGCTCGGCTTCTTTATCATTGCGATTCTGGCGTCGCGCAACATCCACGCGGCGGTGCTGGTCTCTATCGTAGTGACCACCGCGATCGGTCTGCTGCTGGGCGACGTGAAGTTTACCGGGCTGTTCGCCGCGCCGCCGGCCATCACTTCGGTGGTCGGCCAGGTCGATATCAAAGGCGCGTTCAACGTGAGCATGGCGGGCGTGATCTTCGCCTTCATGCTGGTCAATCTGTTTGACTCGTCCGGTACGCTGATTGGCGTAACTGATAAAGCGGGCCTGACCGATGAGAAAGGTACTTTTCCGCGCATGAAACAGGCGCTGTACGTGGATAGCATCAGCTCCGTCACCGGTTCGCTGATCGGCACCTCTTCGGTGACGGCGTACATCGAAAGCTCATCCGGCGTGGCGATTGGTGGCCGTACCGGCCTGATGGCGGTAGTGACCGGCATCCTGTTCCTGCTGGTGATGTTCCTGTCGCCGCTGGCTGCTATGGTGCCCGCCTATGCGGCGGCCGGCGCGCTGATTTATGTCGGCGTACTGATGACGGCTTCGCTGGCGCGCGTGCGCTGGGACGATCTCACCGAAGCGGTGCCGGCGTTTGTCACGGCGGCGATGATGCCGTTCAGCTTCTCGATCACCGAAGGTATTGCGCTCGGTTTTATCTCTTACTGCGTGATGAAACTCGGCACCGGACGCTGGCGTGAAATCAGCCCGTGCGTGGTGGTGGTGGCGCTGCTGTTTGTGCTGAAAATCGCTTTTATCGACGCGCACTAAACGCAACAGGCCGCGGGTGCGGCCTGGTTATCCGGGATGCCTGACTTCCGGCTGACTGGCAACACGCTCGCCGGGCAGGCTGGTGAGGCGCAGGGTGCGCGGCCCGATGTTGGGTTTGCTCATCTCCACATCGCGCAGCGACTGCCACTGCTGCTGCGCATCAATATCCCACAGCCGTAAACGCTCAGTGCCGGGCGACAGCGCGCAGGACCACACCAGCGTCGGCTCGGCATCACACACCGCCTGAATATCGGGATAGACGCTGGATCGCAGCCGGCCGGCCGCCGGATGCAGCCGCAGCGCATCAATACCGCTGTTGGCTTCGCCGGTCAGTTTGAGGATGCTCTGGCGTAGCGTCCAGATCTGCGTCACCGCTTCCATAAAATCCTGCTGGGCGTTAATCCACGCCTTTTCACCCGATGACAGCCCCTGCGTGAGGGCATCCTGCGCCTGACGGCTATGCGCCCGAACGATTTCCATATCCAGGCCAGCGCGCCCGCCTTCTTCTGCCAGCAGCACGCCGACCATGTTACCGGCATAGGAGATACTGAAGTCAGGCAGATTAGGATCGGCGAAGCAGGGACGACCGCTGCTGCTGGCGATCAGCGGTGGCAGGTCACGAATACCATAGACGCGCAGCATCAGCTGGGCCAGCAGCGCGCGTGCGGCAAGAAAGCGGCCGCGGCGCTTATCAGGCAGGTGCCCGGCGCTGGTCATCACATCCTGTGGAACCCGCATGGTCTCTGGGGTGAGGGGCGGGTTAACCACCCAACGAACAAAATGACTAGCCATCTGTCGCTCCGTGAAAATGGTCGGATAATCATCAGGGCTATTGTAAGAATTTTCTCATGGGTTTGCATCCGGCTTACACTGGGTAGCCAGTAAATTCAGATAAGGACGAGGCGAATCTCATTGCCATGAGCTGCAATTGAATATGAGGCTTTTGCACATTGGTGTCGGATGGGGTGCCGAAGCGGCGGATGTGGTGTAGGATTTGGACAGGAAAGAGCTGCACAATGAAGTGCTTAAATTATTCACCTATCTGCCAATCGTGCGCATCGCAAACCATGCACGTCGGAGTTGTTATGTCTGTTACCTCTCTTGCTCGCCAGGAATCGATCTCGCTGGATGAATTTCGTCACGGCATGCGCCGTCTCACTGCCGGTGTCTCGCTGGTGACCACCTCATCCAGCGGGGAAAAGTTCGGGCTGATCGCCACCTCGGTCAGTTCACTGGCAGCGGAACCGCCCAGCCTGCTGGTCTGCGTTAACCGCAGCGCATCAAGCCACGATGCCATTCTGCAGGCGGGCTACTTTGCCGTGAACGTTCTGCGCGAGCAGCACGATGACCTGTGCGCGCAGTTCAGCTCGCCGACGCGCCGCGCTGAGCGTTTCCAGAGCGGTGAATGGCAAACCCTTAATACGGGCGCGCCCGTGCTGGCTGATGCGCTGGTGAGCTTCGATTGTCAGCTGGAAAAAACGGTGGAGTGGAACACCCACAGCGTGCTGCTGGCGCGTATCGTGGGTATTGCGCTGCCGGGCGAAGCGACAGCGCCGATGGTCTACTTCAACAGCGGTTTTCACTCGCTGGGCTAAGTCATGGCGCAGCGCGTCGTGCGGCTGCGCTGCTTAACGTATCAGGCAAATTTGCTGGCTTCGTCAAAGCTCAGACGCGGCAGGCGCGGATGCAGCTTACTGGCTTCGCCATAGCCAAGGTTGATCAGTAAGTTGACCTGCCAGTTATTTTCGCTGAAGAACGCGGCGTTAACTTTAGCCGGATCAAAACCGGACATCGGGCCGGCATCCAGTCCCAGCGAGCGGGCCGCCAGAATCAGATAGCCCGCCTGCAGGCTGCTGTTGCGAAACGCGGTCTCTTTGGCCAAATCCGGGCTGCTGGTAAACCAGCTGCGTGCATCGCCATGCGGGAACAGTTTTGGCAGTGCTTCATAAAAGGTCGGATCCCACGCCACAATCACCGTCACCGGTGCCGCCATGGTCTTATCCACATTGCCTGAGGAGAGCGCCGGTTTCAGCTTCTCTTTACCTTCCTGAGACGTCACGAACACAAAGCGGCCCGGCGAGCAGTTGGCTGAGGTCGGTCCCAGCGCCGTCAGCGCATAGAGCTGCTTCAGCACCTCCTGCGAAATCGGTTTATCCTGCCAGTAGCTATGGGTGCGGGCTTCAGTAAACAGCGCGTTCAGCGCCACGCTGTCGAGCGGTGTACTCATGTTTCTCTCCTGTTCAGGCAACAACCTGCGCCTGATTTTTAGCATGAATAATGGATGGGGCCGCTGCGTTTACGCGGCGACCCTCAACCGTTATACGACAAAGTCGAAGGCGCGCCAAATAACAAAGATGTATGTTGGTAGCGATCCCGGTGCGCCTAAATGCGCACCCTGCAGCATCGCATGAATCCCCTGTAGGGGCGCCATTTATGGCGACCTGTGACGGCGACTATTTACCAATACAAAAGCTGGAGAAAATCCGGCCCAGCAGGTCGTCGGAGGTAAACTCGCCGGTGATTTCGCTCAGCGCCTGCTGCGCCAGCCGCAGCTCTTCGGCCAGCAGTTCGCCCGCCCAGGCTCCCAGCAGCTGCTCTTTGCCCTGCTGTAAGTGAGTGGCTGCTAACTCCAGCGCCTGCAGATGGCGGCGACGCGCGAGGAAGCCGCCTTCCATATTGCCGGCGAAGCCCATGCTCTGTTTCAGGTGCTCGCGCAGCGTATCGACGCCAGCGCCAGTGCGCGCCGACAGGCGAATAAGTGAGTGGCCATTTACTTCTGTCAGGCCCAGCGTTTCACCGGTCATGTCCGCTTTATTACGTACCACGGTAATCGGCAACGCGGCTGGTAAGCGCGCCACGAAATCAGGCCAGATGGCGGCGGCTTCAGTGGCGTCAGTCGTGGTGCCATCCACCATGAACAGGACGCGATCCGCCTGCTCAATCTCCTGCCAGGCGCGTTCAATGCCGATACGTTCCACTTCGTCGCTGGCTTCACGCAAACCGGCAGTATCGATGATGTGCAGCGGCATGCCGTCGATGTGGATGTGCTCGCGCAGCACGTCACGCGTGGTGCCGGCGATATCCGTGACGATCGCTGCTTCGCGTCCAGCCAGTGCGTTGAGCAGGCTCGATTTCCCGGCGTTGGGACGGCCGGCAATCACCACCTTCATCCCTTCACGCAGCAGGCTGCCCTGACGCGCTTCGGCGCGCACGCCGTTGAGATCGCCGATCACCGCATTCAGCTGCGCTTCGATTTTGCCGTCGGAAAGGAAGTCGATCTCCTCATCCGGAAAATCAATCGCCGCTTCCACATAGATGCGCAAGTGAGTAAGTGCTTCCACTAATGCATTAACGCGCAGTGAAAAGGCACCCTGCAGCGAGTTGACGGCGGAGCGGGCGGCCTGCTCGGAGCTGGCATCAATCAGATCGGCAATCGCTTCTGCCTGCGCCAGGTCGAGCTTGTCATTCAGAAAGGCGCGTTCCGAGAACTCGCCCGGCTGCGCAATGCGCACACCCGGCAGCGCCACGATGCGCTTCAGCAGCAGATCGAGAATCACCGGACCGCCGTGGCCCTGCAGTTCCAGCACATCTTCACCGGTGAAGGAGTTCGGACCCGGGAACCACAGCGCGATGCCCTGATCCAGCACGCTGCCATCAGCATCGTTAAAGGGCAGATAGTCGGCGTAGCGCGGCTTCGGCAGCTTGCCCAGCACGGCCTGCGCCACTTCAGCGGCTTTGCCACCGGAAATACGCAGAATACCGACGCCACCACGGCCGGGAGGCGTCGCCTGGGCAACAATAGTGTCACTGTGGCTCATAAGTACCTTCTTCCAAAAAAAAACAGGGCGGCATAAATGCCGCCCCTGGAGATGTTGCGTCCTGCTCAGCGTTGCCGGGCGTTACGCTTTCTTCTTGTCGCGGCTGTGTAAACCACGCTTTTCCAGCCCGCGATAAATCAGCTGCTGCTGGAGAATGGTTACCAGGTTGCTGACGATGTAGTACAGCACCAGACCTGACGGGAACCACAGGAAGAACACGGTAAAGATAACCGGCATGTAAGTCATGATCTTCTGCTGCATCGGATCGGTCACGGTGGTCGGTGACATCTTCTGAATGAAGAACATGGTGATACCCATGATGACCGGCAGAATGTAGTACGGGTCCTGCGCAGACAGGTCATGGATCCACAGTACAAACGGAGCATGACGCAGTTCAACGGAACCGGACAGCATGTAGTAAAGCGCCAGGAAGATTGGCATCTGGATAACCAGTGGCAGACAGCCGCCCAGCGGGTTCACTTTCTCCGCCTTATACAGCGCCATCATCTCCTGGCTCTGCTTCTGCTTATCATCACCCAGACGCTCACGCATGGCCTGAATCTTCGGCTGCAGCATACGCATCTTGGCCATCGAGGTGTACTGCGCTTTGGTCAGCGGGTACATGATGCCACGCACGATGAAGGTGATAACGATAATGGAGAAGCCCCAGTTACCGATAAAGCTGTGCAGGAACTTCAGCAGCTTAAACAGCGGCTGAGAGATGAACCACAGCCAGCCGTAATCCACGGTCAGATCGAGGTGCGGCGCGATAGCGGCCATTTTGTCCTGGATTTCCGGACCGACCCACAGGGTGGCACCGAGATCCTGCTGCGCGCCGGCGGCGATGGTCACAGGCGCCGACTTATAGCCGATTGCCGCCACACCGTTGCCGAGATTGCTGGTGTACAGCGTATTGTTACCCTGAGTGCGCGGCACCCATGCGGTCGCAAAGTACTGCTGCAGCATCGCCACCCAGCCGTTGCTGGTGGTGGTGTTCAGGTTCTCGTTATCAGCGATGGTATCGAATTTGTATTTTTCATACTTCGCATCGCTGGTCGAGTAAGCGGCACCACGGAAAGTGTGCAGCGCAAAGTTATTGCTGCCGGTATCGCGATGCTTCGGCAGATCAATCGTCTGCTTCAGCTGACCAAACATCGCCACTTCCAGCGGCTGCTGCGAGGCGTTATTGATGTTGTAGTCGACGTTAACCGCGAATTCGCCACGTTTGAACACGAAGGTTTTGGTGTAAACCACGCCGTTCTCACCGGTCCAGCTCAGCGGCACGCGCAGCTCGGTCTGGCCATCGGCCATCTCGAAGTGATCCTGGGAAGCGGTATACAGCGGACGTGCGCCGTTGTTCGGGTTATCCGGACCGTTACGGCCGGTTAAGCCGCTCTGCGCCTGATAAACGAAGGCCGGAGTGGTTTCCAGCAGCTGGAACGGTGCGTCTGAACCCAGTTTGTCCGGGTAAGTCAGCAGCTGTGCCTGCTCGATATCACCGCCGCGGGTATTAATGTTGAGTGACAGGACATCAGTCTTAACGGTGATCGTTTTGCCCTGGCCGCTAGCCGGCACGCCGGAAGAGGCGGCATCACCCGCTGCGCTGCTTGTGTTCTGCGTGGTCTGGGTCTGCTGTGGCTGCGGAGCGTGGTCCGTCTGCCAGGCTTGCCAGATCATAAAAGACACGAACAGAAAAGCGATGAGAAAGAGATTGCGTTGCGAATCCATCGTTAATGTTCTCTGGTATCAAAGGTTTTTGGCGGCACCGGATCGTCGCCACCCGGGTTCAAAGGGTGGCATTTTAATACGCGTTTAATCGTCAACCAACTGCCTTTTAACATGCCGAAGCGGCGTACAGCTTCCACCCCATACTGCGAGCAGGTGGGATGGAACCGGCAATGAGGTCCCAGCAGTGGGCTGATGGCGCGTTGATAAACGCGTATCAGGGCGATCAGGAGCCGCGCGCCAGGCGACAGTGACGACGCCATAATTTCTCCAACGCTTCCGTCAGTGCACGGTTATCGAGGTCAGCAATCCCTTTTTTCGCCACGATGACAAAATCCATCGGCGGCAGCTCGTGTTGACGCAAACGAAAGCTTTCGCGGGTCAATCGCTTGATCCGGTTGCGTTCATGGGCGCGTTTCACGTGCTTCTTGGCGACGGTAAGACCGATGCGGGGATGCCCCAGCGAATTAAGGCGGCCGAGGATGGTGATTTGCGGCGTGCCAGCCCGAAGAGGTTGCTGGAAGACGAAAGTGAAATGAGCGGGAGTTAACAAACGTAACTCCCTGGGAAATGCGAGCTTAACCACGAGGGTTAGCTTTTATTACTTAGAAACGGTCAGACGAGCACGGCCTTTAGCACGACGACGTGCCAGAACCTGACGACCATTTTTAGTAGCCATACGAGCACGGAAGCCGTGAGAACGGTTGCGCTTCAGTACGGACGGTTGAAAAGTGCGTTTCATGGCGATTTCTACCTAAACTTGAAAAATTTCACTGGGTGACGCGTTTTCGGGCCAGTAAAACGACCGACGCCTCAATGTGTCTTTAATAAAGAGGCGGGATTGTAATAATTGTACAGTCCGGAGTCAATTTACTTCGCTGGGCGCGAGACCTGAAAACTCTGATACAGCCCGCTAATTCCGGGCATCAAAGCTTCACGCGCCAATGCCGGGTGGGGAATTATACGGGCTATAAAGGAAAGCGCAAGGATCGTCCAGGATCTTCTTGCGATCGCCGCGCCGATCGTGACGGCAAAAATGCGAGCACGGTGGAAAATTTCTCGCTTTCAGCCTGATCCCCGCTCGCTTTTTCCGCAGACGGCGTAAACTGATGCATGCCTGGACACCCTGTGGATAAAATGGATCAAAACTGTGTAGAAAGGGAAGATCTCTGAGGCGCTTTGCGCTATGATCCGCCCTTCCGCTGACGATCCTCCTTGCGATCGCCGGGGATGACTACCGCGGATAGCGGTCGCAGGCGCTTTCTGACCGCCTGTGTCAAAAAAGACAGTTTCTATTATTAGCGCCTGAAATTCTTATCGATTTTGTACGAGTGGAGTCCGCCGTGTCACTTACGCTTTGGCAACAGTGTCTTGCCCGTTTGCAGGATGAGCTTCCTGCCACCGAATTCAGCATGTGGATTCGTCCGCTGCAGGCTGAATTGAACGACAATACGCTGGCCTTGTATGCACCAAATCGGTTTGTACTCGACTGGGTTCGGGATAAATATCTTAATAGTATCAATGGGCTGCTGAATGAATTCTGCGGTGCGAACGTGCCGCTGCTGCGTTTTGAGGTCGGCACGCGCCCGGTTGCGCCGGTTGCTGCTACGCAACCCGCTATGGCCAGTAGCGTCAGCGCGCCCGCACCGGCTGAGAATCGTCCGGCACCGGCACAGCCGCTGCGCCCGAGCTGGGATTCGGTTCCGGCACCGGCTGATGTGACCTACCGCTCGAACGTGAATAACCGCCACAACTTCGACAACTTCGTTGAGGGTAAATCCAACCAGCTGGCGCGCGCGGCGGCACGTCAGGTGGCGGATAATCCTGGTGGCGCTTACAACCCGCTGTTCCTGTATGGCGGCACCGGCCTCGGCAAAACGCACCTGCTGCACGCGGTGGGCAACGGCATCATCGCGCGCAAGCCGAATGCCAAAGTGGTTTATATGCACTCTGAACGCTTCGTGCAGGATATGGTGAAAGCGCTGCAGAACAACGCCATCGAGGAGTTTAAGCGCTACTACCGTTCGGTGGACGCGCTGCTGATCGATGATATTCAGTTCTTTGCCAATAAAGAGCGCTCGCAGGAAGAGTTTTTCCACACCTTCAACGCGCTGCTGGAAGGTAATCAGCAGATCATCCTGACCTCGGATCGTTACCCGAAAGAGATCAACGGGGTGGAAGATCGTCTGAAATCACGCTTTGGCTGGGGATTAACCGTGGCGATCGAGCCGCCTGAGCTGGAGACGCGTGTCGCGATCCTGATGAAAAAGGCGGACGAAAACGACATCCGTCTGCCGGGCGAAGTGGCCTTCTTTATTGCCAAGCGTCTGCGCTCTAACGTGCGTGAGCTGGAAGGGGCACTGAATCGCGTGATTGCCAATGCCAACTTTACCGGGCGGGCCATCACCATCGATTTTGTGCGCGAAGCGCTGCGCGACCTGCTGGCGCTGCAGGAAAAGCTGGTAACCATCGACAACATCCAGAAGACGGTGGCCGAGTACTACAAAATTAAAGTGGCGGATTTGCTGTCGAAGCGCCGTTCGCGCTCGGTGGCGCGTCCGCGTCAAATGGCGATGGCGATGGCCAAAGAGCTCACCAACCACAGCCTGCCGGAAATTGGCGATGCGTTTGGTGGCCGTGACCATACCACCGTGCTTCATGCCTGCCGTAAAATCGAGCAGCTGCGTGAAGAGAGCCACGACATCAAAGAAGATTTCTCTAACCTCATTCGAACATTATCTTCCTGACGCATATGAAATTTATTGTTGAACGTGAGCAGTTGCTGAAGCCGCTGCAACAGGTGAGTGGCCCGCTTGGCGGACGCCCGACGCTGCCGATCCTCGGAAATTTACTGCTGCAGGTGAATGAAGGCACGCTGCTGCTGACCGGTACCGATCTTGAGATGGAGATGGTGGCGCGCGTGGCGCTGACCCAGCCGCACGAACCGGGCGCGACGACCGTGCCGGCGCGTAAGTTTCTTGATATTTGCCGTGGTCTGCCTGAAGGCGCAGAGATCAGTCTGACGCTGGAAGGTGACCGCATGCTGGTGCGCTCCGGCCGCAGCCGCTTTTCGCTGTCGACGCTGCCAGCCAGCGACTTCCCGAATCTCGACGACTGGCAGAGCGAAGTGGAATTCACGTTGCCGCAGGCCACGCTCAAACGCCTGATTGAAGCCACGCAGTTCTCCATGGCGCATCAGGATGTGCGTTACTATCTCAACGGCATGCTGTTTGAGACCGAAGGCGAAGAGCTGCGCACCGTTGCTACCGACGGCCATCGCCTGGCGGTCTGTTCAATGCCTGTCGGACAGTCGCTGCCGAACCATTCGGTGATCGTACCGCGTAAAGGTGTGATTGAGCTGGTCCGTCTGCTGGACGGCGGTGAAACGCCGCTGCAGGTGCAGATTGGCAGCAGCAACATTCGCGCGCATGTCGGCGACTTCATCTTTACGTCGAAGCTGGTTGATGGCCGTTTCCCGGATTATCGCCGCGTGTTGCCGAAGAATCCTGACAAAGCGTTGGAAGCGGGCTGCGATCTGCTGAAACAGGCTTTTGCCCGCGCGGCAATCCTGTCGAACGAGAAGTTCCGCGGCGTTCGCATCTATATCACCGAAAATCAGCTGCGCATCACCGCCAATAACCCGGAGCAGGAAGAAGCAGAAGAGATGCTGGACGTGTCGTACAGCGGCACCGAGCTGGAGATTGGTTTTAACGTCAGCTACGTGCTGGATGTGCTGAACGCGCTGAAGTGCGAAAACGTGCGTCTGCTGCTGACCGATTCGGTTTCCAGCGTGCAGATTGAAGATGTAGCCAGTCCGGCTGCGGCCTACGTTGTTATGCCCATGCGTTTGTAATAGAAAATATCGGCCTGGCTTACTTGCCATTCTGGTCCCGGGCAGTGCTCGCCCCTGGTCACATACTTCAGTATGCTCCCAGGGCCTGCGCGCTGGCCGTGGCCAGACTGCCTGCGCCGCCAACGGCCTGGATTGTTAATGTTAGGCAACCCCCTCTGGCTGGATTGATTCATGGCTTTAACCCGCCTCCTGATTAAAGATTTTCGTAATATCGAGCAGGCCGATCTCACGCTGGCGCCGGGCTTTAATTTTCTCGTGGGCGCCAACGGCAGCGGTAAAACCAGCGTGCTGGAGGCGATTTATACGCTGGGCCACGGCCGCGCATTCCGCAGTTTGCAGGCCGGACGCGTAATTCGTCACGATCAGGACGCGTTTGTGTTGCACGGGCGGATTGAAGGCAGCGAGCGCGAGCTGGCGGTCGGCCTGAGTAAAAACCGCGCCGGCGACAGCAAAGTCCGCATCGACGGCAGCGACGGCCACAAAGTCGCCGAGCTGGCGCAGCTGCTGCCGATGCAGCTGATTACGCCAGAGGGGTTTACTTTGCTCAACGGCGGCCCCAAATACCGTAGAGCCTACATCGACTGGGGCTGCTTTCATGCTTATCCCGGTTTCTTTCTGGCCTGGAGCAATCTGCGTCGCCTGCTGAAACAGCGCAACGCGGCGCTGCGCCAGGTCGCGCGCTACAGCCAGATCCGGCCATGGGATCAGGAGCTGGTGCCGCTGGCAGAACAGATCAGCGCCTGGCGCGCTGAATACAGCGCAGCCATTGCCAGCGAAATCACCGTCACCTGCAGCCAGTTTTTACCGGAGTTTGCGCTGAGCTTCTCCTTCCAGCGTGGCTGGGACAAAGAGAGCGACTTCGGCGAGCTGCTGGAGCGCAACTTCGAGCGCGATCGTGCGCTCACCTACACCGCCAGCGGTCCGCACAAAGCCGATTTTCGGATTCGTGCTGAAGGCACGCCGGTGGAAGATTTACTCTCACGCGGTCAGTTAAAGCTGCTGATGTGTGCGTTGCGGTTAGCGCAGGGCGAGTACCTGACGCGCAGCAGCGGACGTCGCTGTTTGTACCTGATTGATGACTTCGCCTCCGAGCTGGATGACACCCGTCGTCGCCTGCTGGCGGAACGCCTGAAAGCCACGCAGGCTCAGGTGTTTGTCAGCGCCATTGGTGTCGAGCATGTAATCGATATGAGTGACGAAAAGGGCAAGATGTTCCGCGTGGAACAGGGTAAAATAGCGGTTCAACCTGAAGATTAAATGAGCGAGAAACGTTGATGTCGAATTCTTATGACTCCTCAAGTATCAAAGTCCTGAAAGGGCTTGATGCGGTACGCAAACGCCCGGGTATGTACATCGGCGATACGGATGACGGCACCGGTCTGCATCACATGGTATTCGAGGTCGTGGATAACGCCATCGACGAAGCGCTCGCCGGCCACTGTAGTGATATCGTGGTCACCATCCATGCCGACAACTCTGTCTCCGTACAGGATGACGGCCGTGGTATTCCGACCGGTATCCACCCGGAAGAGGGCGTCTCTGCTGCCGAAGTGATCATGACCGTACTGCATGCCGGCGGTAAGTTTGATGACAACTCATATAAAGTTTCCGGCGGTCTGCACGGCGTCGGCGTATCGGTGGTGAACGCCCTGTCGCAGAAGCTGGAACTGACCATTCGTCGCGACGGCAAAGTGCATCAGCAAACCTACGTGCACGGTGTGCCGCAGGCGCCGCTGGCGGTGACCGGCGATACCGACGCTACCGGTACGCGCGTGCGTTTCTGGCCGAGCCACGATACGTTCACCAACGTCACCGATTTTGAATATGAAATCCTGGCGAAGCGTCTGCGCGAGCTGTCATTCCTTAACTCCGGCGTGTCGATTCGCCTGGAAGACAAGCGCGACGATAAAAACGATCACTACCACTACGAAGGTGGTATCAAAGCGTTCGTTGAATATCTCAACCGCAACAAGAACCCGATTCACCCCAATGTGTTCTACTTCTCCACCGAAAAAGACGGTATCGGCGTTGAAGTTGCACTGCAGTGGAACGACGGTTTCCAGGAAAACATCTACTGCTTCACCAACAATATTCCGCAGCGCGACGGCGGAACGCACCTTGCCGGTTTCCGCGCGGCGATGACGCGTACGCTCAACGCCTACATGGATAAAGAAGGTTACAGCAAAAAAGCCAAAGTCAGCGCTACCGGTGACGACGCGCGTGAAGGGCTGGTGGCAGTGGTTTCGGTCAAGGTGCCGGATCCGAAATTCTCCTCTCAGACCAAAGACAAGCTGGTCTCTTCCGAGGTGAAATCGGCGGTGGAACAGCAGATGAACGAACTGCTGAGCGAATACCTGCTGGAAAATCCGTCTGACGCCAAAATCGTGGTCGGCAAAATTATCGATGCCGCGCGTGCGCGTGAAGCCGCACGTCGTGCACGTGAAATGACCCGCCGTAAAGGCGCGCTGGACCTGGCGGGCCTGCCGGGCAAGCTGGCAGACTGTCAGGAGCGCGATCCGGCGCTGTCTGAAATCTACCTGGTGGAGGGTGACTCTGCAGGCGGTTCCGCCAAGCAGGGACGTAACCGTAAGAACCAGGCGATTCTGCCGCTGAAAGGTAAAATCCTTAACGTGGAGAAAGCGCGTTTCGACAAAATGCTCTCTTCACAGGAAGTCGCCACGCTGATCACCGCACTGGGCTGCGGTATCGGCCGCGATGAGTACAACCCGGACAAGTTGCGCTATCACAGCATCATCATCATGACCGATGCGGACGTTGATGGTTCGCACATCCGTACGCTGCTGCTGACCTTCTTCTATCGCCAGATGCCGGAAATCATCGAGCGTGGCCACGTCTACATCGCGCAGCCACCGCTGTACAAGGTGAAGAAGGGCAAGCAGGAGCAGTACATTAAAGATGACGACGCGATGGACCAGTATCAGATTGCCATCGCGCTGGACGGCGCAACGCTGCACACCAACGCCAGCGCACCGGCGCTGGGCGGCGAGCCGCTGGAAAGCCTGGTGGCGGAATACAACAGCACCCAGAAGATGATCAAGCGTATGGAGCGCCGCTTCCCGTCTGCGCTGCTGCGCGCGCTGGTTTATCATCCGACCCTGAGCGATCTCAGCGATCAGACGGCAGTGACCGCATGGCTGGAGAGCCTGGTGGCTTACCTGAACGAGCGCGAAGCGCATGGCAGCAGCTATGTGGCACAGGTGCGGGAAAACCGCGAACAGCAGCGCTTTGAGCCGGTGCTGCGCGTGCGTACTCACGGTGTTGATACCGATTATCCGCTGGACAGCGAGTTCATTGACGGCGCGGAATACCGCAAAATCTGTGCACTCGGCGCGCATCTGCGTGGTCTGATTGAAGAGGATGCCTACATCGAGCGTGGCGAGCGCCGTCAGCCGGTTGCCAGCTTCGAGCAGGCGATTGACTGGCTGGTGAAAGAGTCGCGCCGCGGTCTGTCAGTGCAGCGCTATAAAGGTCTGGGCGAGATGAACCCGGATCAGCTGTGGGAAACCACCATGGATCCGGACAGCCGCCGCATGCTGCGCGTCACCATCAAAGACGCCATCGCCGCCGACCAGCTATTCACCACGCTGATGGGCGATGCGGTTGAACCGCGCCGCGCCTTCATCGAAGAGAACGCGCTGAAAGCCGCCAACATCGATATCTGATATCGCAAAACCCTTCCCAAACGGGAAGGGTTTTTTGTTTTATTAAACGCGCAGAATTCTTCCACCCGAGCCGTCCGGCATTTCAATCAGCAGGCTTAGCTTGCCGCCCATCGCTTCAATGTAGCGCTTAATGGTGATCAGACGCTGATCGGCGCCGCCCTGCTCAATTTGCGTGATACGCGGCTGCTTAACGCCCATCGCTTCCGCAACGGTTCTCTGCGATAACGCTAACTCTTCCCGCAGCAGTTGCAGGCCGGTTTCGAGAATCAGCTCATCTGCCATCAGCTGAATGTCAGCTTGCTCAGCTTCAGTAAACTCACTCTCGATAAATTTTTGTAAGTCGTTCATGAATGATTTTCCTCTGCGTTATTGAGGTAAGCCGTGAACAATTGATCTGCAAGGCATATCATCCGCGCATAAAATTGTTTGTCTCCGGATTTATTGCCAGCACACAAAATGACCGCTTTGCGTTGCGTATCGAATACGTATAGCGCCCGAATTGGCTGACCAGCGTACTGTATTCTCAGTTCTTTCATGTTGTGGAAGCGTGATCCGTTAACCGTATCGGCATAGGGCCGTGGCAGCAACGGGCCATAATGCTGCAGGTTTAACAGGGCCGCAGCGATGCGTTTTTTCAGTTTGTTGTCCTGTGCCCGCAACCATTCCCGGAAGGTGTCGGTAAAAATGATTTCCCACATAGCGCAATCTCCATATAAGTGATTGCTTATAGCAATTTATAAGCAATCACTTATATGATCAAGCGAGTCAGCAGAAGTAAAACACCAAATGCTCAAACTGGATAATGCTGCACAAAGCATGACAGGCGTTATCTGCCGATTAACTGGTCAATGTGAGCTGAATCGCGCTAGCATTAAAGCCAGACCCTGAATTAACCGAGGACGTTATGGCGATAAAACTGATTGCGATCGATATGGACGGCACGCTGCTGAATCCGCAGCACGAAATCACGGCGGGCGTCAAAGCGGCGATTGGCCGGGCGCGGGATAAAGGTGTGTCGATCGTGCTGGCCACCGGACGCCCGTTTGTTGGTGTGGAGCGCTACCTGATGGAGCTGGATCTGCGTCAGCCGGGGCAGTATTGCATCAGCAACAACGGCGCACTGGCGCACAGCGCGGACAGCGGTGAAGTGGTGGCCGAGAAGACGCTTGGCTTTGATGACTATCTCTACCTGGAACAGCTGGCGCGCGACCTTGGGGTACATTTTCAGGCGTTCGACAAATCCTTCCTCTACACGCCAAATAAAGACATTAGCGAATACACCATCCACGAAGCCAGCCTGACCGGCATTCCGGTGCGCTATCGCGCCGTAGAGGAGATGGACCCGGCGACGCGCTTCCCGAAACTGATGATGATCGACAAACCGGAGCTGCTGGATAAAGCCATCGCCGCTTTACCGGCGCGCGCCCGCGACAGTTATACCATTCTGAAAAGTGCACCTTACTATCTCGAAATCCTAAATCCGCTGGTCAATAAAGGCTACGGCGTAAAAATGCTGACGGAGAAACTCGGCCTGCAGCCGTCAGAAGTGATGGCGATTGGCGATCAGGAAAACGATCTGGCGATGATTGAATACGCCGGCACCGGCGTGGCGATGGGCAATGCGATTGATTCCGTGAAGCAGATTGCGCAGTTCGTGACCAAGACCAATATGGAAGATGGCGTCGCGCACGCCATTGAAGAGCTAGTGCTGTAACCCTCCTCTGATGCGGGCGGCGTTCTGCTGCCCGTCACTTCTCTGCTGAATTTTTTACTGTCAGTGTGCCGATGGGTTGTCTGTTTTGTGATCCATATTGTAGTACAAACAATGCATATGGTACTACAATCGCCGCTACAGGATGCGTCAGGGATTGGGCTTTGCACTACGAAAGCAGTAATCTGATTTCTCACGCCTTTCATGGAATCGAACACGATGACGCAGGAACCACTGAGTAAAACAGAGCGCATCATCCAGACGCTGGGTGAAGAGATTGTTGCCGGAAAATATGTGCCGGGCGCCGCGCTGCCGGCGGAGGCGGAGCTGTGCGAGCGATTTTCAACCTCGCGCAATATTATCCGCGAAGTGTATCGCTCCCTGATGGCTAAACGCCTGATGGAGATGAAGCGCTATCGCGGCGCGTTTGTCACTTCACGTAACCAGTGGAACTATCTCGACAGCGATGTACTGCAGTGGGCGCTGGCGCACGATCACGATCCGCGCCTGATTGCGGCCATGAATGAGGTGCGCGTGCTGGTGGAGCCGCAGATTGCGCGCTGGTCGGCCGAGCGGGCAACATCGACCGATCTGGCTGCGATTGAGCAGGCCTACAACGAGATGGTGGCCAACCACCTCAACCGTGATGCCTTTAACGACGCAGATATCCGCTATCACGAAGCGGTGATGGCCTCGGTGCATAACCCGGTGCTGCAGCAGCTTAATGTGGCGATCAGCCAGTTGCAAAAAGCGGTGTTTGCGCAAACCTACATGGCGGACTCCGGCAACATGCCGCGCACGTTAGCCGAACATAAAGCGCTGTTCGATGCCATTCGTCACCAGGATGGCGATGCGGCGGAACAGGCGGCGAAGGCGATGATTGCCAGCTCAACCGCCCGACTCAAGGAGATTTTGTGACCGGTTATATCGCTATTGACTGGGGCTCCACCAACCTGCGCGCCTGGTATTACCGCGCCGGTGAATGCGTCGATGAGCGCCGTTCGGAAGCGGGCGTGACGCGCCTCGGCGACCGCACGCCTGCTCAGGTGTTTGCCACCATTACCGACGGCTGGCCGGTGGCCGAAGTCCCGGTGATCATGGCCGGTATGGTGGGCAGCAACGCTGGCTGGCTGGCAGTGCCTTATCTCGCCTGTCCGGTGGCGCTCAATGCATTAAGCGATCGCCTGACCTGCGTGGAAGGAAAAGCGTGGATCGTGCCGGGACTGAGCATCGAACGTGACGACAACTACAACGTGATGCGCGGAGAGGAAACCCAGCTGCTCGGCGCAGTCACGCTGCAGCCCGCGCCGCTGTATGTCATGCCGGGCACGCACGCCAAGTGGGTGCAGCTAGAACAGGATCGCGTTATTGATTTCCGCACCGTAATGACCGGCGAACTGCACCATTTACTGCTGAAGCAATCGCTGATCGGTGCCGGTTTACCCGCGCAGGAAGCCAGTCCGGACGCGTTCCGGGACGGTTTGCAGCTTGGCAGCCATGACCCATCCATTCTGGCGCGCCTGTTTGAAGTGCGTGCCGCCCATGTGCTCGGCGCGCGCGATCGGCGCCATATCAGTGATTTTCTCTCGGGCCTGTTAATCGGCCATGAAGTGGCACAGATGACGCAGCAGTTAACGCATAGCCGCCAGCCGATTGTCATTATCGCCGGCAGCGAACTGGCACAGCGTTATCAGCAGGCGCTGGCCTTTATCGGAACAGATTCAGTCACGCTGGAGGGCGATCGCGCTTTCCAGCACGGAATAAGGAGTATTGCGCATGTCCTGGCCCACTAAACTTCCGCTGATCGCCATTCTGCGTGGCATCACGCCGGATGAAGCTGAAGCGCACGTCGCGGCGTTAATCGATGCCGGTTTCGATGCGATTGAAATTCCGCTCAACTCGCCTGAGTGGGCGAAAAGTATCGGCGCGATGGTGCAAACCTTCGGCGATAAAGCGCTGATCGGTGCCGGCACCGTGCTGCAGGCGACGCAGGTCGATCAGCTGGCGGCGCTCAACAGCAAGCTGGTGGTGACGCCCAATACCGATGCTGCGGTGATTCGCCAGGCCGTGGCGCACGGCATGCTGGTTGCCGCAGGCTGTGCCACCGCCAGCGAAGCCTTCACCGCGCTGCAGGCTGGGGCGCAGGCGCTGAAAATTTTCCCGTCGTCGGCGTTTGGTCCGGGCTACATCAAAGCGCTGAAAGCGGTGCTGCCGCCGGAGGTGCCGGTCTTTGCCGTGGGCGGCGTCACGTCGGAAAACCTGCATGAATTTATCGCCGCCGGTTGCGTCGGGGCTGGCCTGGGCAGCGATCTCTATCGCGCCGGTCAGCCACTGTCGCGCACCGTGGAGAAGGCTCGCGCATTTATTGCTGCCTATAAGGACGCTGTACGATGAAAATTACGAAACTGACCACTTATCGCCTGCCGCCGCGCTGGATGTTCCTGAAAATCGAAACCGACGAAGGCATCATCGGCTGGGGCGAGCCGGTGATTGAAGGGCGCGCACGCAGCGTCGAAGCGGTGGTGCATGAGCTGTCGGAATATCTGATTGGGCAGGATCCGGCGCGGATTAATGATCTGTGGCAGGTGATGTATCGCGGCGGTTTTTACCGCGGCGGCCCGATTTTAATGAGCGCCATTGCCGGTATCGATCAGGCGCTGTGGGATATTAAAGGCAAAGCGCTGGGCGTGCCGGTGTATCAGTTGCTGGGCGGTCTGGTGCGTGACAGCATCAAAGCCTATAGCTGGGTAGGCGGCGATCGTCCGGCTGAAGTGATTGATGGCATTAAGAAATTACGTGGTATCGGCTTTGACACCTTCAAACTCAACGGCTGTGAAGAGATGGGCATCATCGACAATTCTCGTCAGGTCGATGCCGCTGTTAACACCGTCGCGCAGATCCGCGAAGCCTTTGGCAGTGACATTGAGTTTGGCCTCGATTTCCACGGTCGCGTCAGCGCGCCGATGGCCAAAGTGCTGATCAAAGAGCTGGAGCCGTATCGCCCGCTGTTTATTGAAGAACCGGTGCTGGCCGAGCAGGCAGAATACTATCCGCGCCTGGCGGCGCAGACGCACCTGCCGATTGCCGCAGGCGAACGCATGTTCTCCCGCTTCGAGTTCAAGCGCGTGCTGGAAGCCGGTGGGCTGGCGATTCTGCAGCCGGATCTGTCGCACGCCGGCGGCATCACCGAATGCTACAAAATCGCGGCGATGGCCGAGTCCTACGACGTGGCGCTGGCGCCGCACTGTCCGCTGGGGCCGATTGCGCTGGCTGCCTGTCTGCACGTGGATTTCGTGTCGCGTAACGCGGTGTTCCAGGAGCAGAGCATGGGCATTCACTATAATCAGGGCGCTGAACTGCTCGATTACGTGATCAATAAAGATGATTTTAAAATGGATGACGGCCATTTCTATCCATTAAATAAACCCGGCCTCGGTGTGGAAATAAATGAAGAGCTGGTGATTGCGCGCAGTAAAAATGCGCCAGACTGGCGTAACCCATTATGGCGCTTTCCGGATGGATCGGTAGCCGAGTGGTAATAACCGTGGTAATGCACCCGGTCGCTGCGTTTACCGCTTTATAACAGCACCGATTATCAGGCGATTAAACATCTGACTATTTAAACTATGTGCGGAATATATAAGGCACAGGGCAGCGCTCAACCTGTTTTCACCGCGCTGCCAGTTTACCGCTGCTGCGGCTTTTATCTTCGATAACCTTACCCTGCGTTGGCTGCGGCGTGTTTCGGCACGTCTGCCAGCTGACATCTGACGGAGAAACACCATGGATCTCTCTGCTGTTCAGGCGAAACCTACGCGTCGCCGTTATATTACGCTGCTGATGATTTTTATTACGGTGGTCATTTGTTATGTCGATCGCGCTAATTTAGCCGTGGCCTCGGCGCATATTCAGCAGGAATTCGGCATCAGCAAAGCAGAAATGGGGTATGTGTTTTCTGCTTTTGCCTGGTTATATACCCTGTGCCAGATTCCCGGCGGCTGGTTTCTCGATCGCGTAGGTTCACGCCTGACCTATTTTATTGCTATTCTCGGCTGGTCGGTGGCGACGTTATTGCAGGGATTCGCCAGCGGCTTATTATCGCTGATAGGTCTGCGCGCCATTACCGGTATTTTTGAAGCGCCGGCTTTCCCGACCAATAACCGCCTGGTTACCAGCTGGTTCCCGGAACAGGAGCGCGCTTCGGCCGTCGGTTTTTACACCTCCGGTCAGTTTGTCGGCCTGGCGTTTCTCACGCCGCTGCTGATCTGGATTCAGGAACTGCTGAGCTGGCACTGGGTGTTTATCATCACCGGCGGGATTGGCATTGTCTGGTCGCTGGTGTGGATGAAGGTTTATCAGGCGCCGAGCCAGAGCAAAGGCATCAATCAGGCCGAGCTGGATTACATTCGTGCCGGTGGCGCGATGGTCGACGGCGATGCACCCGGCGAGAAAAAAGCACGCGTTAAACTCACCGCGGCCGACTGGAAACTGGTGTTTCATCGCAAGCTGTGCGGCGTGTATCTCGGCCAGTTCGCGGTGACCTCAACGCTGTGGTTTTTCCTTACCTGGTTCCCCAACTACCTGACGCAGGAGAAACATATTGCCGCGCTGACGGCCGGCTTTATGACTACCGTGCCGTTTCTCGCCGCCTTTGTTGGCGTGATCCTCTCCGGGATGGTGGCCGATCGTCTGGTGCGCAGCGGTCGCTCGCTCGGCTTTGCCCGCAAGACGCCGATCATCTGCGGCCTGCTGATCTCCACCTGCATTATGGGCGCAAACTACACCAACGATCCGCTGTGGATTATGGTGCTGATGGCGCTGGCCTTTTTCGGTAACGGGTTCGCGTCCATCACCTGGTCGCTGGTCTCGTCGCTGGCGCCGGTACGCCTGATCGGCCTGACCGGCGGCATGTTTAACTTTATCGGCGGCCTCGGCGGCATCACGGTTCCGCTGGTGGTGGGGTATCTGGCGCAGGATTACGGCTTTGCGCCCGCGCTGGTGTACATCTCCGCTGTTGCGCTGATTGGCGCGCTCTCTTACATCCTGCTGGTGGGGGATGTGCAGCGCGTGGGCTAAGCTTCCGGGTGCGCATGCCTGCGCACCCGCATTAGCTGCTCAGCTTTTGCTTAACTGAACGGCATCACGTAATTTGTCCGGCAACGGTTACATCTGAGGTTGCCCCATGTCAGAAATACAACTCACCTTTACTCAGCGCCATCATCAGCTGACCAATATCAACGTCTGGACCGCCGACAGCCAGTGGCTGGCATTTGATGTGCGCCCGTCCGGCGCCTCGTTTACCAGCCTGACCATTGAGCGCGTCAACGTGCACAGCGGCGCGGTCGAGGTGCTGTATCAGGCGCGCGATGGTGCGCACGTCGGCGTGGTGACCGTGAGTCCGGATCTGCCGCCGCGCTATGTCTGTATTCATGGGCCGGAGCATCCCGATGCGCACTGGCATTATGACTTTCATCACCGGCGCGGCGTGATTGTTCAGCAGGGCATCGCAGAGAACCTCGACGCCTGCGATATCACCGCGCCCTATACGCCGGGTGCGCTGCGTGGTGGCTCGCACGTGCATGTGTTCAGTCCGGATGGCTCGCGGCTGAGCTTTACCTATAACGATCACGTGATGCATGAGCGCGATGTGCGTGACGACCTGCGCAACGTCGGCGTGGCGGTGCCGCTGCATCCGGTGTGCCCGCCGAAGCAGCATCCGCGCGAATATGACGGCAGCCACTACTGTGTGCTGGTGAGCCACACCCGGCGCGATCCACAACCGGGCAGCGATCAGATTGACCGCGCTTATGAAGAGTGCTGGATTGGCGCGCGCGGATACCAGAAAGCGGACGGCAGCTGGCAGCGCTGGGCCATCGCGTTTATCGGCGATACGCGCAATGCCAGTGGTGAAAAAGTGCCGGAAGTGTTTGTGGTCGATCTGCCTGAGGCGCTGGCGGACTATACCAGAGCCGGCAATGCGCCGCTGCAGGGCACGGCAGAGCAGCTGCCGGCACCGCCGGCTGGCGTGCAGCAGCGGCGGATCACGTACGGTAAAGGGCTGGCGCTGCAGCCGCGCCACTGGTTGCGCGCTGCGCCGGATGGCAGCGCGATCGCCTTTTTGCAGGCTGACGAGCAGGGCATTGTGCAGCTGTGGACAGTCTCACCCAACGGTGGCGCGGCGCGTCAGATCACCTCACTGCGCAGCAGCATTCAGTCTGCTTTCAGCTGGCAGCCGGACGGCGCAGCCATCGCCTTTATCTGTGATAACAGCGTGATGCGTTGTGAGATAGCCAGCGGACAGTGTACGCGCCTTACCGCGCGCAGCGCGCAACCGCCGGGCGGCGACGCGGTGGTGTGGTCGCCGGACGGGAAGCAGATCGCCTACATGCGCGAGGTTGACGGCTGGCGACAGCTGTTCTGCGTCAGTGCGATTCCGCCGGCATAGCCGCCGCGGTGGCCAGGCTGGCCTGGGTGCCAGCCATCTTCTCGCTCTGCAGCACGCGTTCGCGCGGCGAATCTTTGGTTTTATCGTCGTCGGCGCGGAAGTAATCCCACGGCAGCAGCAGCGTATCCATCACCGCCGAGAAGGGCAGATCGATCAGCGCCAGCGGTTTAATCGCCCAGCTGGTATTGTCATCGGTCAGCATCTCTGCGCTGGCGCGCGTGCCGGGGTAGTAACCCTGGCTGGCACCGGTATGCGACATCACGCTGGAGCAGCCTGATGTGGCACAGGCGCAGCAGACCAGCAGGCCGGTGAGTGGAAAGCGTTTCATCATTTTCATCATCATCATCCCTACAGTCATGGCATGGCCCTGGCTGGAGTGTGTCACCTGACATCCGCATAACTCTGTGGTTATGTCCTTCCCGTCAGGCGAGGCGTCCCCTGAGTGTATGCCATATCGTCAGAATTGCTGCAAAAAAAAGCGCATTGACCCTTGAAAGCGACCTGAGCGCACCCATCTTTAAGCTACGGTCACGACGCGGTCGCCGACAGGGACACCGACGGGCCGGACAACCTGTCCATGGTGGAAGGTTGCCAAAACTTGCTGATTATCAGGAGTCTTATTATGCGTAACTTTGATCTCTCTCCGCTTTATCGTTCTGCTATTGGTTTCGACCGTCTGTTTAACCTGCTTGAGTCCAACCAAAACCAGGCTAACGGCGGCTACCCTCCGTACAACGTCGAGCTGGTAGACGAAAACCACTATCGCATCACCATTGCCGTCGCCGGCTTTGCGCAGAGCGAACTGGATATTACCGCCCATGACAACATGCTGGTGGTGCGCGGCGCCCATCCTGAAGAGCAGCAGGAACGTAAATACCTGTACCAGGGCATCGCGGAACGTAACTTCGAACGCAAATTCCAGCTGGCCGATCACATCGTGGTGCGCGATGCGCGTCTCGAACTGGGCTTGCTGAGTATCGATCTGGAACGCATCGTCCCGGAAGAGGCGAAACCACGCCGGATTGAAATCCTGAAATAAGGCTAACGAAGTAAAGAAAAACGCCGCTGCAACGCGGCGTTTTTTTATGGCTGCATCATCAGGTACGTACCAGCAGGCGCTGGCTCACCATACCGCCGAACACATTCACCAGTAGCCCAAGAATGATCACCGACGCGCCGAGAATCTCCTGTGCCGACAGAGTTTCACCGAGGATCAGCGCGGCGCTGAGAATGCCGACCACCGGCACCAGCAGCGACAGCGGCGCCACGCGCCAGGTTTCGTAGCGGCTGAGCAGATTGCCCCAGATGGCGTAGCCAATGATGGTGGCGAAAAACGCCAGATAGAGCAGCGCCAGCACCGTCTGCAGCGAAATATCCAGCAGGCTGGTGACAATGGCGGATTCGCCCTCGAACCACCACGAACAGGCAAAGAACGGCGCAATCGGCACCAGCGCGCTCCACACCACCAGCGACATCACCGGCACCTTGCGGTTGCGCAGGATAATCTTGTTAGTGATATTGCCCAGCCCCCACGACAGCGCCGCCGCCAGCGTCAGCATCATGGTGGTCAGCGTGATGCCCGCGGTTGTCTGGCCCTCCATACCGGCGGTTGCCAGCATAAACATGCCGAGCGTGGCGACCAGAATGCCGGCGATGTGGTTCCAGCGCAGCTTCTCGGCCAGCAGCAGCGCGCCGAGCAGCAGGGTGAAAAATGCCTGCGCCTGCAGCACCAGCGAAGCCAGCCCGGCTGGCATGCCAAGCTTGATGGCGAGGAACAGAAACGCGAACTGACCAAAGCTGATGGTCATGCCATACACCACCAGCCAGCGCAGCGGAATTGCCGGACGACGCACGAAAAAGATCGCCGGAAACGCCACCAGCGTAAACCGCAGTCCCGCCAGCAAAAAGGGCGGCATGCCCTGCAAACCCAGCTTAATCACCACAAAATTTACGCCCCACGCCACCACGACGCACAGGGCTAACAACATATCTTTCACTGACATACGCATTCCTCAGCGCGGCAATCAGGCGGTTGCCGTCACCGGTGTGGCGATCTCTGCACCGCAGTCGTCGCCGATCAGTCGAAAATAATCATCCACATCCAAAGCAACCGAGCGGTCCAGCGCACCGGCGTTAAACCACAGCGTCCCGACATCACGCAGTCGCGCATCCACGCGCAGCGCCAGTCGGTCATCAAAACTAAACGGCGGCACCGCGCCCATCACACACTGCGTCAGCGCTTGTGCCTGCTCAGGGGTGGCAAACGTCGACTTCTTACCGCCAATGGCACGTGCGGCGTGTTTGAAGTTGATTTTGCAGTCGCCGGGTACGATCGCCAGCAGATAGCGCGGCGCGGCGCCGTCCGGCATGGTGACTTCCAGCACCATCGCTTTGGCCGCCTGCTGGAGATCGTTTCCGCGGATGGCGCTGATTACCTCGGTCTGGCCGATGGCCTCATGCTCCACCACGCGGTAGCGGGCCTGCTGCGCATCCAGCAGCGCGATCACTTTGTCATAGGTTGTCATACTGTCTTCCTCGTCTAAGGCCGGGATTAACTCCAGGCAATGGCGTGCTTCATTTTTTTGTCGGTCAGGCCAAAGAAAAAGCCCATGGTGATGCGCGTGTCGCCCTCAACGCGATCGATTTCATGATAAAACGCGGGATTAAACAGATAGATATCGCCACTGCGCGGCGCGAACTCACAGGTCTCGCTGCCGGCGATGACGCCGCTCTGGTAGCCCAGCTCGCCGGGCGTTTTAAAGCGCTCGTCTTCCGGCTGCCATTTCTTATTGAAGATGCGCAGCGCGCCGCCGGCGTTGCACTCCTGCAGGCACACGACGCAGCTCAGCTGATGCAGAATGTGCGTCACCGCCAGACCGCTGCCAGCGGCATCGCGCACGATGTTGTCGTTATGCAGCGGATTAGCGACGCCGTCAGCGTGGAAACGCACAATCGAGCCGGCGTAATCACCCAGTGCCGGTTCGGTGGCGGTTTGCAGACTCTCAAGGCGCAGCGCATGCTGCACCCAGTGGTAAATCTGCGCGCGCAGGGCGTGCAGCGAGGCCGGCAGCGCCGGCTGGATGTCGCGCAGTTCGGTGAAATAGTTTTCCGGCGCGGCGGTGTGCTTCGCCAGATACGGGCCGAGCGTGGTCAGCGCGCCATTTGGATAGTGAGAAACCCGTACCTGCTCGCGGCACTGCTGGAGATCAGCCACCACCGCGTTGCGCACCTCTGGCGTGAGGAAATTGCGCAGCACCAGCAGCGGCACGCGCGCGGTGACGATGTCATCCAGCCAGGTGCTTTCGACGAACATGTTGGGGTTAATGACGCGAATCTGATTGAAAATGGCCATGGGTTCACTCTCCAAAAGGAATTTCATGAAGTTCATGGTTGCTCATACGGTGCCATGCTGACGCCGTGCCCAGTGTTGAAACAGGTTCAGAGGAGATAAAGGTGCTGTTGTTCTGCTGACAACGATGCAGGGTGAAATAGTCGGGGTAAGGCGTGTCATCAGGATGCCATTGCCACGCCCAGGCCTTCTCGCGGGTGACGAAAATGGCGTTTGCCGCGCTGCCACCCGGCGCCACCCGGGCCATTTTTTCGCGCAGATAGTCGCGGGTGAAATCGGCGGGCGTCACACGGTCGACGATATATTCCAGATATTCAGCGGAATCAAAGCGCGACTGCGCCATGCCGAGCTGCGCATAGACGGTCGGCAAAAAGCCGTTGTGCATCATGTACCACTGGGTGGTGCCGCTGGTGCGCCGCAGCGGATGGGAGAACGCAATGCCCTGGTTTTTGCTGAGCGTGGCGTGACGCACGTGCACCGCCAGAAAGCGGCTGTGCTGCATGCGCGTGACGTCAATGCCTGGCAGTGCTTCGGCAAAGGTGCCGGTGCCATGCAGCGTACGGATCTGACCGTGCTCCAGCCACAGACAGCCCCAGCCGTTGGGATGTTGTTTAATCGGGCCATCGTGCGCGGCGGTTTCACCGCAGCTCATGGCGCGTGCGGCGTCCAGTACCGCAGCGGCGTCAAACTGGCCGTGTGCCAGAATCATTCTGCACATAGTAAATCTCTCCGTGAGGTCAAAGCGGGAACAGCAAGAAGGGCGTGAAACACCGCCAGAATTTCGTCGCGGCTGGCGGCAGGCAGACGCAGCGTAGCGAGAATCCCGGCGTGGCGCGTCAGATCGGCGTACAGCGATGAGCGCGGCGAGACCTCCAGCGCCGGTAAGTTGAGCGGCGGTAACAGCTGGCCGCGCTGGTGCTCGGCAATCCAGCGCCCGGCGGCGTCATACTGCAGCCGCTGGCGCAATCGCAGCCGGCCGACGGCCTGTGACGGTGCGGCGAAGTGCAGTTCAGGCAGGCCGCGTCCGGCTTCAACCTGAAAGGCCACCTCGGCCCAGTTGATGCCGGTGACCTCTTCCACCAGGTTCACCACGCCCATGCCGGACAGGCGAAAGCCCATTTCGAGAAAGTGCGGCTCGCCGTTCACCATAATGAAATCAATGTGGAAAGCGCCGCGCCGGTAGCCGAAGGTTTCACAGCAGAAGCTCATCAGGCTGGTGAAGGCGGCGGGCAGCTGCTGCGCCGCCATTGCCACATGGCCGGATTCGTAAAAGCTGATACAGCCGTCGGCCTCGGTATGCTGCTCAATCACCTTCTGGCAGCAGGTCAGCGCCACCGCGTGTCCATTCTCCACCACGCCCTGCAGCGAATATTCGTCGCCGGCCAGCCAGCTTTCGACGATAAAGCCGGTAAAGCCGCGTCCGCCATAGTTCATGGTGTCGAGCAGCCGGGCAATCACCGCATCCAGCTGGCTGGCCTCTTCCACCAGCCAGATGCCCAGCCCGCCGCCGCCGTCGACCGGTTTAATCACGCAGGGATAAAGCAGCGCATCCCGCGCATCGCCAATGCTGAGCGGTGAGGCAAAGAAGCGAAACTCCGGCTGTGGAAAACGCGGCCAGGCTTTGCGCAGCGCCATGCGCTGTGCATATTTATCCGGCGGGATAAAACCCGGACCGGCATCCGGGCCGGCCAGCAGTTCACGCACCCGGCCAGCGCTGGCGTTGTAAGCCTCAAAACCGGCCAGCACCACCTGTGGATGCTCCAGCAGACCGGCGTGCAGACAGGCATTGAGGACATCCCACGGATTTTCCGGGCGATCGAGACGCACAATCAGATCGAACGGCAGGGCGATGCTGAGCGATTGATAGTCGACAAAATCCCCCATTTCGGCCAGTACGGTAAAATAGCCTTCGCGTTTTGCCACCGCGCAGTAGGGATTTTGCCCGTCGCGCGTGGCACCAATCTGCAGAAAAATCTTTCTCATCGCGTCGCCTTACCGGGTTAACGCCCGGAAATCACTTCAGTAACGATGTCCTGTAACGCACCGTTGTTAACCTGAATCACCGCTTTGTGCGGGTCGAAACGCAACACGCGCGACAGCGCATCGCCGCGCGCGCCGTCCAGCAGCGAACTCACCGCCGCGCTGCGCCAGCAGTGCCGCATCTGCGCCACGCTGAGGCCAGACAGCTGCGTGAGCTGCTGCGCCAGCGCCACATCCTCGCTCTCTCCGCTCAGCAAGGCGCGCACCGCGGCTTCCTCCGGCGCGGCCGGCAGCTGCAGCAGCCAGGCTTTCAGCTGCTGGCCGCCGGCGATAAACGGTGAATAGATCATGCATACCAGCTGGGTTTCACTGAGGCCGAAAGCGTCGAGTGCGAACTGCGCGGCGCGCTGGCGTGCGCGGGCAATCGCGGCATCATCCTGATAGCGCGCGGCCATCTCATCGATCAGCTGCGGCGGGAAGTCCTTCTGCACCATCAGGCCGAGCGCAAAGCGCACATATTCGCGAATGCCTTCGGCGTAGCTGCGCTGCAACAGCGTCTCCGCACGCAGACCGCGAATATGTGCCATTAACGTCGGGTTGCCGCAGTCCGACTCGGAGAAGCTGAACATCAGCTCATCGAAGCGGAAATGCATGAATTCGGTCAGCAGCGCCCAGTGCGCGCCAGCCTCATAAGCGGTGTCCTGATAGATGTTGAAGAACAGCGGGTCGCGCGCCAGCTGCCAGGTAATGCGATGTGCCGGCGTGACCTGGTCAGCGCCGTAAATGTCGGCGAAATAGCGCGCCGCCACGCCGTCCAGCGTGTGCAGAAAGCCGCTGAAGCCGCGCGACTTATCGGCCATCGGCGCATCAAACAGTTTTGACAGGTGGCGCGCCCACGCAAGGTAAGCGGTCTGTTCCTGCGGCGAATCGCCAGTGATGATCACATCGACGCCGCCATCGTAATGCGCCGCCAGGCCAAACGAATTCACCATGCTCAGGTTGCAGGCGTTGCAGAAGGTGGAGCGCGCGTCGGCACGGAAGCGGTGACCATTCATCAGCACATCGTCGCGGTTCTGCTGACGCACGCTCTGCGGCATCGGCAAATGGCGATCGAAGGGACGAATCTGCAGCCCGTCGGTCACCAGGCACTCGGTGAACGCGTCGTCATGGATACGCAGCGCACGATAGACGCGGTCGATGTTTTCCATCACGCTGTCGTTCATGGCGGCATGGCGGTTAGTGCTGATGCGCAGCTGAAACGTGCTGTTGCGCTGTTGCCAGATTAACCCCTGAATGTAACGTACGTAGGCCACCATATAGCTGCTGTCTTTGCCGCCGCCATAGGCCAGCAGTACGCGGTTACGTTCGGGATGGTCGGGATCGGGCAGGGCGGCGAGCAGTCGCTGAGCACAGTGCTGGGCGGAATCGAGAATCGCGGGCGTCAGGTATTCTTCAATTTCACTCATCATCGCGGACAGATTATTCATTTTTCACTTCATCCTTTGGCTAATAAAATCGCCGCTGCCGTGCGGGCGACAACGGGCTGGAAAACGGGCCACGAAGGTGCTGCGTGAAGCTGAATTAACAGATGCAGCCTAAAGTACTTTGAATGTAATCTGATGAATACGCACAGATCAGCACGATATGGGGTGGAACAGATGGCGGGTGAAACGCAGGAACAGGAGAGTCAGAGCAGTCGTTACCGTCAGATCGCTGAGCAGATAAAACAGGCCATTCACAGCGGATCGCTGCCGCCCGACAGCCGTTTGCCGTCGGTGCGCACGCTGGCGACGCAGTATCGCGTCAGCATGACCACTGCGCTGAAAACATTACGCACGCTGGAGGATGAGCACTACGCGGTGGCGCGGCCGAAGTCTGGCTTTTTTGTCGCACCGCGTCCCACAGAGAAAAAAGTGCCGGCGGTATTCAGCGAGCAGCCGCGCGAAGTAGCGCCGCTGGATGAGCAAACCGAACTGCACCTGGCGATGCTGGGATCGGACTGCCGCGTGCGGCTCGATCTGGCCAACGGCGACATCTCGCTCTATCCGGTGAAAAAAATTGGCCTGCTGATGCGGCAGATGGGTTACAGCAAACCGGCGCTGCTCGGTAATACGGTGAAAGGCACCGGCTATGCGCCGCTCAAGGCGGAAATTGCCCGGCGCGCGGTGGATTATGGCTGCAATATCAGCGCTGATGACATCCTGGTCACCAACGGCTGCATTGAGGCGATTTCGCTGGCGCTGCGCGCCACCACGCGGCCAGGCGATATCGTGGCGGTGGAGTCGCCGTGCTACTTCGTGCTGCTACAGATGCTGCACAACCTCAACCTGCGCGTCATTGAAGTGGAAGCCGGGCCGGAGGGTTACGTCAACGTCGCGAAACTCACCGGGCTGTTCCGGCGTAAAGCGGTGCAGGCCTATCTCACCATCAACAACATCAATAATCCGCTTGGCAAAAGTATTCCCAACGAGCACAAGGCGTATATCGCGCGCCAGGCCGATGAGAATGATGTGGTAATCATTGAGGACGATATCTTTGGCGATACGGCTTTCGGCGAGCGCCGGCCGTTTCCGATGCGCGCCTTCAGCCCCAATGCCATCCTGTGCAGCGGCTTTTCCAAAACTGTGGCGCCCGGCATCCGTATTGGCTGGGTGCACAGCACCAAGTACATGCGCAAAATCGCCTCGCTGAAGTACACCACCAGCATGGGCACGTCGGTGCTGTCGCAGGCGGCGATTGCCGAACTGCTGCGCAGCGGCGGTTACGATGCGCACCTGCGCAAGCTGCGGCGCGAACTGAAAAATCAGATCCACCATATGCGCCAGGCGGTGCTGCGCTACTTCCCGGCGGGCACGCGTGTGTCGGATCCAGAGGGCGGTTACGTGCTGTGGGTGGAGATGCCGCAACAGGCGCTGAACGTGCGCGCGCTGTTTCTCAAGGCGCGCAACGCGGGCATCGGCATCGCGCCTGGACACATCTTCGCCACCGATCACCGCTACGATCACTGCTTCCGGCTCAACGCCGGTTTTGGCTGGAATGCCGAAGTCGAACAGGCGATTCAGCAGCTGGCGCAGTGGTGCCAGCTGTCGTTAAGCGCGGATTAAGCGTTCCAGGCGTTATCCAGCTCTTCCGCCAGAATCTGTACCGCACGCTCAATTTTGTCGCTGTCCGGCACGTAATTCATGCGCATGCACTGATGGGTGTGCGGCCAGGCCTGTTCCAGCCCCGGGAAGAAGAAGTGGCCCGGCACCATCAGCACGCCGCGCGCTTTCAGGCGCTGATACAGCGCTTCGGTGCTGATTGGCAGGTCGCGGAACCACAGCCACAGGAAGATAGCGCCTTCCGGTTTGTGGATCAGGCAGCGATCTTCGCTGATATAGCGGCGAATAATGGCGATAGTTTCGCTAACTTTGGCCTGATAAAACGGTTTAATCACTTCCTGCGACAGGCGCAGCAGATCGCCACGCACAATCATCTCGGTGGCAATCGCCGGACCGATGCTGCCTGGCGCCAGGCTGATAATGCCGTTCATGTTACCAATGGCACTGATTGTGCTCTCATCGGCAATGATAATCCCGCAACGTGCGCCCGGCAGGCCCAGCTTCGACAGGCTCATGCATAGAATGGTGTTGGGGTTCCACAGCGGACGTGCCTCACTGAAGATGATGCCGGGGAACGGCACGCCGTAGGCGTTATCGATCAGCAGCGGGACGCCGTGCTGCTGTGCCAGCGCATCCAGCTGCAGCAGTTCGTGGTCGGTAATGACGTTGCCGGTTGGATTGGTCGGACGCGACACGCAAATCAGGCCAGTCTCATCATTCAGCGGCAGATGGTCGAAATCGACGTGGTATTTGAACTGGCCTTCCGGCAGCAGTTCAATGTTGGGTTTGGCGGAGATGAACAGATCCTCCTCCAGCCCGGCATCGGCATAGCCGAGGTATTCCGGCGCCAGCGGGAACAGCACGCGCTTTTTGCTGCCGTCGGCGCGGCGGCCGGCGAACAGATTAAACAGGTAAAAGAACGCGCTCTGGCTGCCGTTGGTGAGCGCGATATTTTGTGGCGTCACCGGCCAGCCGAGCTCCTCGCGCAGCAGCGTGGCTAGCGCCTCCAGCAGCAGCGCTTTGCCGCGCGGGCCGTCGTAGTTGCACAGCGCTTCGTTCAGCTTGCCGTCCTGATGCATCTGCAGCAGCAGCTGACTGAAATAATCATTGATGGCCGGAATCTGCGCCGGATTACCGCCGCCCAGCATGATCGTGCCAGGCGTGCGCAGCCCTTCGCCCATATCTTCCATCAGACGAGAGATGCCGGAATGTTGCGTAAATTTGTCGCCGAACTGAGAAAAAGCCATAGGAGGTAAAAACATTGTTATCAGGGGGAAGACCACCATAGCGCCCGCAACCGGCAGGCGCAATGGCTAAAGCCGTGGGATCAAGCCTGGACCTGCGGGTTAACGCAGTTTTTCTCCACTTTACCGCTCAGCGCGGCGATCAGGTTGTCGACCGCATCGCGCGCCATGCCGTAGCGCGTTTCATGCGTGGCAGAGCCGATGTGCGGCAGTGCGACCACGTTCGGCAGCGTGAGGATTTCCGTATCGGCCGGCACCGGCTCGACTTCAAACACATCCAGCCCGGCGGCGTGAATAGTGCCGTCTTTCAGTGCGGCGGTCAGCGCCTGCTCATCGACCACCGGACCGCGTCCGGCGTTGATCAGAATCGCGCTCGGCTTCATCAGTTTCAGCTGTTCCGCACCGATCATATGGTGCGTCTGCTCGGTCAGCGGCAGGCTGATGCAGACAAAATCGCTCTCTTTCAGCAGCGTTTCCAGATCGCAGGCGCGCGCGCCAAAGCGGGTTTCCGCCTCTTCATGCTGGCGGCGGGCGTTGTACAGAATGTTCATGCCGAAGCCAAAGTGCGCGCGCTGCGCCAGTGCCAGACCAATGCGGCCCATGCCGAGAATACCCAGCGTCTTGTGGTGTACGTCGATACCGAAGTGCTCAGCGTCGATACTCTTTTTCCATTCACCGGCTTTGACCCACTTATCCAGCTCGGTGACGCGACGCGCGGTGCTCAGCACCAGCGCCATCATGGTATCGGCCACGGTTTCGGTCAGTACGGTGGGCGTGTGCATCAGCAGAACATTGCGCTGGTTGAGCGCATCAACGTCAAAGTTGTCATAGCCGACGGAGACGGTAGAACAGGCACGCAGTGCCGGCATGCTGGCCAGCAGCTCATCATTCACTTTGCCGCCGGAGCCCAGCAGACCCTGCGCTGCGGCGAACTGCGCCGCATGCTGTTTCACCGTCTCCGGCGAGACATCTTTCACTTCCGTGACGCTGAAGTGCTGGTCCAGCTTGGCACGCAGGTCATCGGGCAGGCTCTTATACAGAATCACAGCAGGTTTCATTATTTGCTCCCTGTAGAACGTGTGACGGGCGACCTGAGTCGCCCGGAAAAGTCATCGCTTACGCTTTCAGGCGTGCTTCGCCCCGTGAATTGGCGGCGGCGTTTTGTTGGCCGCCGGTTTAACAATCAGCGTCAGCCACACCGACGCCAGTAGCGCAGCACCCATAAAGACATAGGAGGCGGCAGGACTGCCGGTCGCCCCATTAAGATAGCCTACGATCCATGAACCGATGAAGGAACCCAGTGCGCCCATACTGTTAATCAGCGCCATGGCACCGCCGGAAACATTGCGCGGCAGCATCTCCGGAATGATGGCGAAGAACGGGCCATACGGGGCGTACATCGCACCACCGGCAATCACCAGCAGCGCATACGACAGCCAGAAGTTGCTGGAGCCCACCATCCACGAGCCGAGGAACGCCAGTGCGCCAATCAGCAGCAGCGGCCAGACAAACAGCTTACGGTTTTGCGTCTTGTCCGACGCCCACGACACTA
The DNA here is from genome assembly GCF_018726825.1 of Pantoea sp. B270. Taxonomy (NCBI): domain Bacteria; kingdom Pseudomonadati; phylum Pseudomonadota; class Gammaproteobacteria; order Enterobacterales; family Erwiniaceae; genus Pantoea; species Pantoea sp. B270. The sequence continues at coordinate 2,532,729 of NZ_JAHCSX010000001.1, read as the reverse complement.
CCAGCATGGCGATGGTCGCCACCAGATACGGTACCGCCGACAGCCAGCCCGCTTCGACCATGCCCATCTGCGTGCCGTTACGCAGAATCGACGGCAGCCACAGCACGAAACCGTACACGCCGATGCTCCAGGCAAAATATTGCAGGCACAGCAGGATAACGTTGCGGTTGCGGAAGGCTTCGCTGTAGTTGCGCACTGCTTTAATGTTCTCCTGCTCCTTCTGCAGCTGCGCCTGCAGCGCCGCTTTCTCTTCGTCGCTCATCCATTTGGCCTGGGCCGGTTTATCCTGCACCATAAACCACCAGGCAATTGCCCAGATCACCGCCGGGAAGCCCTCGATGATGAACATCTCGCGCCAGCCAAAGGAGTTAATCAGGTAGCCGGACACCACCGACATCCACAGCACCGTCACCGGGTTGCCGAGGATCAGGAAGGTATTCGCGCGTGAGCGCTCGGATTTGGTAAACCAGTTGCTGATGTAGATCAGCATCGCCGGCATCACCGCCGCTTCCACCACGCCGAGCACAAAGCGGATGGCGGCCAGCATCGGAATATTGCTGACGATACCGGTCAGCGAGGCGCAGCCGCCCCACAGAATCAGACACCAGAAAATCAGTTTTTTTACGCTGCGGCGCTCGGCATAGACCGCGCCGGGGATCTGAAAGAAGAAGTAGCCAAGGAAGAACAGGGCACCGAGCAGCGATGACATGCCTTTGGTGATGCCGAGATCCTCATTTATCCCTGCGGCAGAGGCGAAGCTAAAGTTCGCCCGGTCCAGATACGCCAGACTGTAGGTGATAAACACGATGGGCATGATATACCACCAGCGTTTTGGCGCGATTGTCTGCGATTTCATGGGTGACTCCTCTGGTTGAGGCGGGCGCATTCTGTGGATGCGTCTCGAAATTAGGGTGTAGAGATAGTTTTAGCGTATTGGCACGGCATCGTAGCGGCGCGATTCATCGCGCGTTGTTGACGTTGCGTCCTGCATGTGCGCAATAAATTGCGCCGCTACGGGTCCGTGCGTTTGTTTAATAATCGCCGAGCGCTGCGCGCGTCGGCAGACCTTCGCTGTCGCCGGCAACCTGAATCGCCAGCGAACCAATTTTGTTACCGCGCAGAATCGCCTGCGGCAGCGATTTCCCTTCCAGCAGTGCGCTGATCAGCCCGACCGCAAAGCCATCGCCCGCGCCGACGGTATCCACCACATTCTCCACGTGGATCGGCGCAATCTGGCCCTGTTCGCCCGCGGCGGTTTTATACCAGGCGCCGTCGCTGCCGGTTTTGATCACCACCGCCCGCACGCCTTTGTCGAGGTAGAAATCCGCGATCGCTTCAGGCTGACGGTAGCCGGTCAGAATCAGCCCCTCTTTTTCACCTGGCAGCACCCAGTCGGCGTATTCTGCCAGCAAATTCAGCTGCTTACGCATCTCTTCTTCACTGCGCCACAGCACCGGACGCAGATTAGGATCAAAGGAGATAGTTTTGCCGCGGGCGCGCATCTCTTTCGCCGCATGTTTAGCCAGCGCCAGCGAGCTATCGGAAAGCGCGGCGGCCACGCCGCTCAGATGCAGATGGCGCGCGCTGCCAAAATAGTTTTCGTCGAAATCATCCGGTGACAGGTGGCTGGCGGCGGAGCCTTTACGGAAATACTCCACTTCCGGATCGGAGCCGTCGTCTACGCGCGCTTTGAGCTGAAAACCGGTGCGATAGCGGTTATCAATGGTCACGCAGCGGTGGTCAACGTGCTCTATCGCCAGCTGCTGCAGGGTAAAACGGCCGAAGCTATCGTCGCCGACGCGGCTGACCCAGCCCACCTGCAAACCGAGGCGCGCCAGACCAATCGCCACGTTAAGCTCGGCACCGGCAATGCGCTTCGTGAACTGATCGGCTGCGGCGAGATCGCCGGTTTGCCCGGCAATAAACATCGCCATCGCTTCACCAATGGTGACGACATCCAGCTGAGAGGTGTGTGTCATGCTCAACTCCTTACACCGCGCGCAGCAGATCGACGTAGTGGCGGGTCACCGCCAGTAAATCTGCGCCGGCTAATGGGAACTCAATACCGCGCGGTGCATCGGCCGGCAGCGCCTGCAGCAGCGTGCGCCAGCTGTCGTCGGCGTCATCCAGCGCAATGGCGCGGAAGCTGTCACCGTGCGGCACCGCCGCCTTAACATGAATGTAGCTCACGTAGCGACTGAGCTGCGCCGCTGCCTGCAGGGCGTCCTCGCCGGTCCAGCGCCAGTTGCCCATGTCGAAGGTCATATCCAGCGGCAGCGCGGCATCGCAGGCGTGATGGAAGAAGTGCAGCATCGGCGTGAGTTTGCTGTCGGGCGTCTGATCGTTCTCCACCACCAGCGTGACGTGCGAGCCGGCCAGCACTTCAACCAGCTGGCGATCGGCCAGCGAGACATAGTGACCCAGCGCCAGCTTGAGGCGCTGAGCGCCCAGCAGCTCAGCTTCCTGCAGGAACTGCGCCAGACGTGGATTGAGCGCACCGTCCGCCTGCCACAGCGCTTCCGGCACTGAATAGCTGACGCTGAGCTGATGCTGACGCAGCGCGTCGCCGAGCGTATGCAGCTGGCACAATTCGTCGTCGCTGAACAGCTCGCGGCGGATCTCGACGCCATCGGCACCGGCTGCTTTAATCAGCGGCAGCAGCGCTGCCTGGCCGCCCAGTTCTGCCACCTTGTGCGCGCCGTAGGCAGCCGTGACCACAATAATTTCCGCTTTCGACATCTTTCCTCCAGCCTGTCTCGCTGTACTGCCCGCCGCACTGTTTTGCGCCGGACAGCACGTTAATGTGCTGTAAAAAGCTTAATGGAACCGGTTCCAAAGGAAAGTAGCAGAGTGCGGAATTATGATCCTGCTCACGAAGTGAGCCGTGAAAAGCGGGATTAGCGCAGCGGCTGGCTGGAGCCGCGCACAATCAGTTCACCGGAGAAAACCTGCTCGCGAATCGGCTGTTCGCTGCCTTCGATACGCGCGATCACCTGCTCCAGCGCGGCATAGCCGATCTGCCAGGTGGGCTGCTTCAGCGTGGTGATACCGACGCCAGCCAGCGCCGCCCACTCCAGTTCGTCAAAGCCCAGCAGGCCAATGCTCTCGCCCCAGCGCAGCGTCAGGCGCTGTAACGCCCGCGCCACCTGTAGCGTCAGCGCACCGTTGGCGGCCATCACCGCGCAGCGTTTGCCCGGATGGCGCTGATGAAACGCCTGCAGCACCTGTTCCAGCTGCGCCGGCTGATGCAACACCACTTCGGCATTCTCTGCCACCACCTGTGGCGCGCCGCTGATGGTATCAAAGAAGGCGGCGAGACGTTCGCGGCGGGTATTGACGCTGCCGAGCGGTTCACTGAGAAACAGCAGCGCTTCATAGCCGTTATCCAGCAGATGCCGGGTGGCGATGCGGGCGGCCTCCGGGTTGTTGAGCCCGACCACGTCGCAGGCGAAGTCGGGAATTTTGCGGTCAATCAGCACCATTGGCAGCATCGACTGCTGCAGACGGTTGAGCACCTCTTCGTGCATCCCGACCGCATTCACCACAATGCCTTCCACCTGATAGCTGCTGAGCAGCTGCAGGTAGTGCTGTTCGAGGTCAACTTCGTTGTTGGTGTTACACATCAGCAGCGTGAAGCCGCGCGCGCGGCAGGCGGCTTCAATGCCGCTCAGCACATCCACCGAGTAGGGGTTGGTGATATCGGCAATGATCAGGCCTATCAGCCGGGTGCGGCCGCGTTTGAGTCCGCGCGCCATCTGGCTGGGGCGGTAGTTGAGGTCGGCAATCGCCTGTTCGATACGGGCTTTCAGATCCGGCGAAAGCAGATGAACTTCGCCATTAAGATAGCGGGAAACGCTGGTTTTACCGGTTTTTGCCGTGCGGGCAACGTCACTGATTGTGGCTCGTGGCGGCCTGGTTTTCATCACATACACCTGATTAATTGCATCAGGCGAAGACTATCACAGCGCGGCACCCGCGCAATCACTGTGCGTCAGAAGTGAGGCGCAGCATTGGCTGCCACAGCGTCTGTAACTGCGCGGGCGGCGCGCCCTCCAGCAGCTGCAGCACCATTTCGGCGACGCGTTCGCCAATCCGCTGCTGTGATGATTGCAGAATCGCGTTGACCGGTTGCGTGATAATCGAGTCGTGCGGCAAACCATCGTACACGTACAGGGGAATTGCCTGCGCGCCGCTCAGACGCCCGGCCTGCTGCAGGGCAATCGCTGCGCCTTCGCCGAGCGGGCTGCAGTCGGTGATGATGGCGTCAGGCTGGATATCGTGCGCCAGCCAGGCGCGGGTTTGCTGATAGCCTGCGCGGCGCGAGGGCGGCAGCGCGGCCATCCAGCCAGCCTGCTGCGCGCAGGGCGTGGCGGGCAGCGCGTCGATAAACCCCTGCCGGCGGTCAAGAATGTAGGTGCTGGGCTCGTTACCGCCGAGATAAGCGATGCGCGTATAGCCCTGCTGCTGACAGTGCTGCGCCGCCAGTAGCGTTCCGGCATGGTTATCATAATCAAACCAGGCGTAAGGCTGCGGCAGCTGACTGCGCCCCAGCGTAAGAAAGCGAAAACCCTTCTGCTGCAGGCGCTGCAATCGCACATCCTGCGGCGTGGTATGGGTGACAATCAGCGCGTCCAGCATGCCGCTGCGCAGCATGCGCAGCAAATTGCGCTGCTGATCCTGCGGTTTGTCGGGGAGCAACAGCAGATCGATCTCGTGCAGGGCAAGGCGCTGATCGAGCGTCAGCAGCATTTCACTGTAGTAGCTGTCGTTGAGTGAGGCATTGCTGACCGGAAACACCAGCCCGACCGCATTGGCACGGCCGGTCTTCAGGCGACGCGCGGCGGCATTCGGGCGATAACCGCGCCGGTCGGCTTCCTCTTCGATGCGTTTGCGGGTAGCAGCGGCGACATCATCAAACCCATTCAGCGCGCGGCTCACGGTGGTCACAGAGAGGCCAAGGGCGGAGGCGATAGCTTTGAGTGACATGATGGCATTCCACTGATCAAATTTTGATCACGCTAGCATAAAGTCATCGCTGGCTCTATCGTGCTGCGACGTTTACGCGTTATCTGCTGCTTTGCGCGTCAATAAGCGCGTAAAAACACGTCAAAAGCCGGCCTGCAGCGGCAGACCGGCCTGTGCCTTAGCCCAGCGGACTCAGGGTAATTTCGACGCGACGGTTTTGTGCTTTACCGGCTTCGGTGCTGTTGCTGGCGACCGGGTTATCCGGGCCCATGCCCTGGGTACGCAGGCGGTTCTGCGCCACGCCCTGCACGATCAGCGCGCTGGCAACGCTTTCTGCACGCTGCTGCGACAGGCGCATGTTCAGCGCGCGCGTGCCGGTGCTGTCGGTAAAGCCGACCACGTTGACGGCGGTTTTCGGATACTCTTTCAGCACCATCGCCACGCCGGTCAGCGTATTCGCGCCGGCCGGTTTCAGGTTGGCGCTGCTCGAGTCAAAGGTCACGTTATTCGGCATGTTCAGCACGATGTTATCGCCCTGACGCGTTACGCTGACGCCGGTGCCGCGCATCTTGTCGCGCAGTTTGGCTTCCTGCACATCCATGTAATAGCCGACGCCGCCGCCCAGTGCCGCACCGGACGCTGCGCCAATCAGCGCACCTTTACCGCGATCTTTCTTCGACGAAGAGAGCACGCCCACGCCAGCGCCCAGCACCGCGCCCAGACCCGCGCCGATGCCCGATTTCCCGGCCTGCGATTCGCCGGTATAAGGATTGGTGGTACAACCCGACAGCGCCACGCTGCCGCTCATTAACAAGGCCAGCGCCAGTACACGCTTTTTCATGAAAAAGTCCCTCATACGGAAACGGGGAAAATGCCCCAAAACGGCACTATTATGCCGTTCAATGATGGGGAAATTCGTGAGGCGCAGTCTTAATTTGTAAACTTTTGCCTTAAAGATTATCGGGATGGCAGAAACAGCTGGTTTGATGATCGTTTATCAGCCCGCAGGCCTGTAAAAAAGAGTGGCAGGTTGTAGGCCCGACGAATTTAAAACCACGCTTCTTAAGCGCTTTAGACAGCGCAATGGCCGGTTCGGAGGTGGTGGGCGCCAGTTTATAATCCGCATAACGGTGCAAAATCGGCTGGTTATCGACAAATGACCAGATAAAGCGGGAAAAGTCTTCACCGGTGGCCTCCAGCGCCAGCAGCGCTTTGGCATTATTGATGATGGCTTCCAGCTTGCCGCGATGGCGGATCAAACCGCTGTTCTGCAGCAGGCGCAGCAGATCGGCCTCATCCATCAGCGCCACCGCCTGCGGATCAAAATCATGAAACGCCTGGCGGTAGTTCTCGCGCTTTTTCAGCACGGTGATCCATGACAGGCCAGCCTGTTGCCCCTCCAGACACAGCATCTCAAATAAGGCGCGCTTATCGGTCTGCGGCACGCCCCATTCCGTGTCGTGGTACGCCAGATAAAGCGCATCCTGTGTTACCCAGCCACATCGCTGCATTGCATCACTCCCTAAGCATGAGGAAAAAGCGGTCAGTCGCTTGACGTTTGAAAGAATCGATTAATAGTTAATCAATGGGTGCCGATAATAACGTCATGGACGTTCGCGCTGCAACCGGGTGAACGCTTCAGGATCATCATCAATTTCAAGGCCAACCCGATCCCTTCCGGCTCGTCAGGAGTCTTTCATGTGGCAGAACAGTCAGCGGACCGGCCAGCGTCTCCTTGCGCTGGCCTTTAGCGGTGGGTGGCTACTGGTGGCGGCCCTGCCGGCGCACGCCTGGGATCAGGCCAGCGAGAGCAGCGCGCCGGATTACAATGCGATACTTGCCGAAAAAATTTCCAGTAATCATCTGATGTTGACAGAAAACCGCGAGAGCGATTTGCTTGATGCCGCGCTCAATCCGCCCGGCGGCGGCATGGCGCTGCACAGCGAAACGGCCAGCGTCGGCAACTCGCCGCTGGTGAACCGCTACTCGGCAGGCTGGAACCTGCCGATGAATGACCGCCTGCGCACCGGTCCGGTGGCGCAGTTTGCTGTCGATGATTCCACCCTGAGCTGCGCCGCCTGCGCGCCGGTCGATCGTAATAACGCCGAACACATCGCTTCACTGGGCTGGCGCGTGGATTCCAGTTTTGGCTGGATATCGCCGTGGGCGCAGGTGAGTTACAGCCATCAGCTCAGCTTCGACGGCACGGCCGCGCCACGCGATCGGCCGGAAGAGATGAACCGGGAAACGAACTGGATGGATGTCAGCGTCGGTGCCCGTCTGCCGCTCGGCCAGAACATGGCAGCGTTCGCCTCCTTTGCCCAGACCGGCGCGGTCAGCAGCGGCGAACAGTTCATTTACAACCTCGGCGTCAGCGCCAGCTTCTGAAGCGGCATGAAATGAGAAGTGGTGCCAGCCAGCGGAAATATAATAAGCGCGCTAATTATTTTCTGATTTGGTATCACAATGCGCGAAAACATTATTCTTATTAGCCGCGAACTGGCGGCCTTTATCATCAGTGGATTGGTGCTGGTCTTCTGTATGGCGATGGTCTACATCGACGTCAACTGGATGAACGATGCACTGCACGAAACCTCTTTCACCGAAGCGACACAGGAGCTGATGCTGGCGGCCATTGCCGCACTGTTCTTCCTCGCCGCCTGGCAGCGACCGCAGCAGCGCAGCGCGCTGATCCTGGTCGGTGGCTTCTTCAGCTGCATGCTGATTCGTGAAATGGATTTTCTGTTCGACGTGGTGCAACACGGCGCATGGCTGTGGTTTGCGCTGGCAACGACCGCGGCCTCGCTGGCGATGGCGCTGCGTCAGCCGCGGCAAATCCTGCCGGGCCTGGCGGCACTGCTGCAGCATCGCAGCTGGCAAATGATGGCCGCCGGGCTGCTGGCGGTGCTGGTGTTCTCGCGGCTGTTTGGCATGCATGAGCTGTGGCAGCAACTGATGCTGGATGGCTATAACCGCGTGGTGAAGAACATGGCGGAAGAGGGCAGCGAGCTGTTTGGCTACAGCCTGTGTCTGGTGGCATCGCTGCGCTATCTGTGGCAAACCCGCCCGGCGCTGGCAACGGCCCGCGCCAGCCGTCGCGTGGTCAGCATTGAGGCGGCTGAAGCGCACTTCGCCTCGCGCTAAATCCGCGCGGTTTTATGGCGATCCCCGGTGCTAAAACAGGTACACTGACCGCTTAGCACCGGGTCGCCGGTGCACCGGGTGAGTCAACGTCAGGTTTCTTCATGTCAGTCAAAATCTTATCTTCAACGCTGGTGGGGCTGGACGGCTTTTGCCACGATCCCCTCACCACGCTGCAGCAGGCCGATAACGGCACGCTGGCGGTGCTGCACAACAATGTTCCGGCGTTTTACGCGATCACGCCGCAGCGCCTCGCGCACCTGCTGGCGCTGGAAGCAGCGGCGCAGCAGCCGAATGATGTCACGCTGGACGACAGCCTGTTTCACAGCGACGCCGCGCCAATCGCCGTGCCGGTGGGCAAGTTCGCCATGTATCCGGGCTGGCAGCCGGACAGCGACTTCCAGCGCCAGGCGGCGATCTGGGGCGTGGCGCTGAGCGAGCCGGTGACCGCCGCAGAGCTGGCGGCTTTCGTCGCCTACTGGCAGGCGGAAGGCCGGCTGTTTCACCATGTACAGTGGCAGCAGAAACTGGCGCGCAGCGTGCAGATGAACCGCGCCGCCAACGGCGGTCAGCCAAAGCGCGATATCACCCAGATCAGCAATACTGATTATGATATTCCCGATGGATTCCGAGGTGAGTAATGAAAACGCCGAACGATCTTTTCAGTCGCCTGAAAAAAATCATGCCCGCGGATGTGCAGCCAAAGTTTAAAAACGGCGCCGAGCTGCTGGCGTGGAATCAGGAGCAGGGCCGGCTGCGCTCAGAAGCGATTGTGCGCGAAAACCGCGCCATGAAGATGCAGCGCATCATGGGCCGCTCCGGCATCCGTGAGTTGCACATGAACTGCTCGTTCGACAACTACCGCGTCGAAAATGACGGCCAGCGCAAGGCGCTCAGTCTGGCGCGTGAATACGCCGCCGGGTTTGAGAACAGCATCGCCAGCTTTGTCTTCTCCGGCCGTCCTGGCACCGGTAAAAACCATCTGGCGGCGGCGATTGGTAACGATCTGATTCTGCGCGGCAAAAGCGTGCTGATTGTCACGGTGGCCGATCTGATGTCGAGCATGAAAGGCACCTTCAGCGGCGGCAGCGACCTGACCGAAGAGCGGCTGCTGCAGGATCTCAGCCATGTCGATCTGCTGGTGATTGATGAGATCGGCATGCAGAGCGAATCGCGCTACGAGAAAGTGATCATCAATCAGATTGTTGATCGCCGTTCGTCGTCAAAGCGGCCGACCGGCATGCTCTCCAACCTCGATCCGGCCGGCATGAACACGCTGCTTGGCGAACGGGTGATGGATCGCATGCGCCTCGGTAATAGCCTGTGGGTGCGTTTTGACTGGGAAAGTTACCGCAGCCGCGTGCGCGGTGACGAGTACTGATACGCGGCAGAAGCGGTAAAAACCCGGTTTTACCGGCGATTAACCGCCGGTGCGGGCTGCTAAACTTACACCTATTACTCTTTGTCAGGTGAGGGTGCGATGAAAGCAGCCGGGAAAGGACCAGCGGTACTTCGACTGAACAACCTCAAGCGGGTGATGACGCAGCTGCGCACCACCCGTATCACTTCCCGCCAGGATCTGGCGCTGGCGCTCGACCTGAGCAAAAACACCGTTTCCCTGATTATCGATGACCTGCTGGCGCAGGGGCTGATTCACGAGCTTGGCCCGGTCAGTGTGGCTGCGGCCGGGCGGCCCAAAATTGAGATCGAACTGCGCGCGGGTCAGCTGAAAAGCGCGGGCATCATGGTGGAGCGCCAGGCGATTCACTGGCGCGTGTGCGACTACTTTTCGCGCGTGGTGGCCGAGCAAACCTGGCGCACCGAAACGGCCGATGCCGACGGACTGCTGCACGAGCTGACGGAAGTGTGTCAGACGCTGCGCGCGGCGCATCCGGCGCTGCTGGGCGTCGCCATCGGTTTTCCCGGCATCATTGATTCTCAGCGCGGGCGGGTGCACTTTTCTGCGCCGCTCGGCTGGCAGGATGTCGATGTGCTGACGCCGCTGCGGCGCGGCGTTGAGCTGCCGCTGCGCATCATGAATAACGTCAAAGCGGCCGCGCTGCTTGCGGTGCAGCAGCTGGAGCTGAATAAAGCGCAAAGCCACTTCTATCTGCGCATCGCCGACGGCGTGGGCGGCGCGCTGGTGGAGCGCGGCGAGGTGTTCAGCGGCAGCAGCTGGACCGCCGGTGAGATCGGCCATCTGAGCGTGCAGCCCAACGGCGCGCGCTGCAGCTGCGGGCGACAGGGTTGTCTGGAGACGCTGGTGAGCCTGCCGGCGATCCAGCAGCAGCTGGCCCGGCGTAAGCCCGGCTTACGCTGGCAGTCTGGCGACAGCGAACCGGAGATCGTGTATGAGCTGATGGCGCAGACCGGCCGCTATCTCGGCCATGCGCTGAGCCAGGTGATGCAGCTGGTCAATCCGGCCAGCATCATCATTGACGGCCCGTGGAATGCGCAACCGGCGTTTGTGCAGGCGGTACAGCAGGCGGCACAGGCCGGCACGCTGGCGTTTACCTTTGCCCATACCGCGCTGCACTTTCTGCCGCAGCGCATCGATCCGGCCAACGGTCTGGCGCTGGCGGTGATTGAGCACTATGAACGAGCGGTATGACCGGCGGAGCAGCGTTTCTTTTTTGACTCGCCAGCGGGCATAATACGTTGATTGACAGGCTCTCTTTGCGGACCGCGCAATGAAAACGCAGCGCATCACTCTGGACGATATTGCGACTCTCGCAGGGGTCACCAAGATGACGGTGAGCCGCTATCTGCGCACGCCGGAAAAGGTCAGGGCGGAAACGGCGGCGAAAATCGCCAGCGTCATGGCCGAAATCGGCTACGTCGCCGAACAGGAAAACACCGCGGCGTCGCGGCACCCGCCGCCGCGCATCGGCGTACTGATCCCCTCATTCAATAATCAAATCTTTGCCGATCTGCTGGCCGGTATCGAATCGGTCACCAGCGCCCACGGCTATCAGACGCTGGTGGTCAACTACGACTACAATCCGCAGCGCGAAGAGGAGCAGATTGCCACGGTACTGGCTTTTAACGTGCAGGGATTGATCCTGACCGAGTCGGTGCATACCGTGCGCGCGGAAAAGTATCTTAACGCGGCCACCATTCCGGTCGCCGAAGTGATGGGACTGAGCGAGACGCGCGGGCGCATTAACGTCGGCTTTGATAATTACCGTGCAGGCTACGACATGACCGCGATGCTGCTGGCCAGCGGCAAACGGCGGGTGATTTATTTTGGCTCAATGTCCGATCGCCGTGACCAGCAGCGCTACGCCGGCTATTGCGATGCCGTGGCGGCGGCCGGATTGCCTGCCGGACGCATCGTACCGAACAAAGTCTCTTCGGTGTCAATTGGCACCGGCATGATGACGCTGGCGCGCCAGCTCTATCCGCAGATGGATGCCATTCTCTGTACCAACGATGATCTGGCGGTCGGCGTGCTGCAGGAGTGTCAGGCGGCAGGCATTGCAGTGCCGCAGGCGCTGGCGATTGCCGGATTCCACGGACTGGAGATTGGTCAGGCGACAACGCCGCGGCTGGCCAGTGTGATTACACCGCGCTTCGAGATGGGCAAAGTGGCAACGGAAATTGTGCTGAAGAAAATTAACCAGCAGCCCACCATTGAACAGGTGGATTTGCATTATCAGCTGTCGATGGGCGCCACCATTTGATCGGTGGCGCTTTGGTGCAGGCGCGACGTGCGCCTGCATAATTAACGCTTAGTCGCGTGCAGCGGTGGGCGGCACAATCGACGGCTGAGCGTGATGGGTGCGCTTCAGGAAACGGCTCTCCAGCAAATTCCACGAGGTGTAAGCCAGCGCCAGCGTCATCACAATTGTCAGCCCCAGGCCAGCAAACGCGTTGGCATCGAACACACCGAAATGCTGCAGCACCTGAATAATCGGCCAGTGATAGAGGTACATGCCGTAAGAGAGATCGCCGTACTGGCTGATTTTAATCTCTTTACACAGGCTGGTGCAGAACAGAATCACTACCGCCGAAAACGCCACCGGCTCAACGATAAACGCGTAATCTGTGCTCTTGAACAGCAGGAACACCACCAGCGACACAATGGTGATCTCTTTCAGACGGTCAAAGGTTGGCTGATGCACCGCCAGCAGGCTGCCAAAGAAGAAGTAGGACGACAGCGCAATAAACTGCTTGGCCAGCGTATCGGCTTTCGGCCCGCTGTACAGCGCGGTGAAGTAGAAGTACCAGGCGCAGGAGATAATAAAAATCACGCTCCACACTTTCAGCGGGCTTCGTTTCAGCAACGGCACGATAAAGGGCAGCAACACGTAGAGCGTCAGCTCGGCTTTGATGGTCCACAGTGAACCATCCAGCGGCTGATTGGGGTTGTTGGTAAACACGCCCGGCAGCGACGGCTGAATAAAGTTAAGAAACGAGAAGTTGGCGACCAGATATTTAAGGGTTTCTTTATTTTTCAGGAAATCCATCAGCGGCAGGGTGGTAAGACACATGCCAATCACAAAACACATGATGATGGTGAAAATATAAGCCGGCAATATACGTTGCGCGCGCTTAATAAAATAGGACGTCAGCGATTTACTTCTTAAGTAACTTTTTGCAATAAGAAAACCACTTATTGCGAAAAATCCTTTGACGGCAAAATCACTATTGAGAAAATGCGCCAGAAAACGGATATCGGCGTTTCTCGTCACCTCAGCGGAATGCACCAGCATTACGATAAAGGCGAGGGAAAGTCGTACGATGTCAAAATTGTTTTTTTCGTTCATGTCAGCATTCTTTCATTGAGTGACGACGTGCCAGGAAAAGCCATGAAAGACTTTGCATGGTTGCTTCGGAATATTCTTATCACAGGTGTTCTGCGTGAGCAGATGCAATCTATTAGAATTTTAATCCTCATAAAAAGCAAGCAATGTTCAGGACCAGTAAAATATTCGGATTTTCCCTGGATGACGATGAGAAAGGGCTTATTAATGAAAAAACGCTAACCAGTTGGCTAGCGTTATTTCTGGACCTAACGGAACAGCTGGAAGGTGCGTGACACCTCATAGCCGACAATCGACTGCTTGCTCGATACGGTGTTGTAGTAGAGATAGTACAGCACCATCAGAATGGTGACAGCCACGGCAAGCACCTTCTTCAGCTTTCTGGTTTCCCAGATACACAGCGAAATAAGCACCGGCTCCACCTGCAGCAAATAGTTCGCCAGACGACCACCAGAAGCGTAATCCTGTAGCGCCATCCTCAGGCCACTGCCGATGGCAAAAGTGATCACCAGAATGTAATAGGTATTAAACTTTTCCGGGTCGAAATTTTTAATTTTGTCGCTCAGCAGCATGTAGCTGAAGATAAACACGAAGCCGATGTTCTTCAGGTTAGACAGCGTCAGAATACCCTGTTCCTGGCGAGAATCGGCATCGGCATAGCCCATGGCCCTGTCGCCCAGCGCACCGAGGTGGCTGGAGAGCGCGGCGATCAGCGCTGAACTGCCGAGAAACGCCAGCGGCAGGCTGGCGACCACGATAGCAATCGGGATGTATTTGTTTTTACGCACAATCATCGCCAGCGGAATCAGCAGCGCGACAATCGCGGTGGCGTGGCTGATAAACGACAGGATGAAGGTGGTGATCATGCCAGACTTGCTGCGCCGCGACATGTGCCAGACGAAGCCCATTAAAAACGCCGAACATAAACCGAAGCGAATCTGGTTCATGTCTTTGTTGATAAACAGGTGCGCAGAGTAGACGGCGAGGGCCACCAGCGGCAGCGGTGTCAGCTTACGGAAGTAGTGCGCGTTGACACCAACAGCGATGACCGCGAAGACAAAGATGAAAATGTCCGGATTAGCGGTAAAGATGCGTGTCGCACCGGCAATGGCGTAAATGGCTGGTTCATAACGGAATTCCACGACCGCACGCCAGAAACCTTCGATAATAATTTTATCGATAAACTGGGCATAGAAGTCGCGATACTGGAAGTCATCAAGGCCGGTTCCCAGGCCACGAATACCGCCAAAAGTAAAAAGTACTACAACGGCAACAAAATAAAGCCACGTCCTGATTTGCGCTGTGTTTTCATTTTTACTTAACATGATTTCGACAATAGCGACGAAAGTCAGGCTAAGACTTATGATCCAGTAAATTCCCATGGTCACAGATTCTTATAGTTTAAAATTCACTTATAACATACGGCCTTGTTAACGTAAACATGAGAAAAGTCTAATTTTTCCTGGTCCGATATTATATTGAATAGGTTTTGCCATATTTATTTGCTACCGTTTCCACAGACATTTTTCGATGAGTATGTTTTTTTCATTATCTCGCGGGGAGCCGGAGCGTCACTGAGCGATTTTATCCGCTCACTTTGACTTTTGTTACTGTTTTTATTCAGGATTTGGAGCCAGTGCGATGAGAGGGTTGCGGATATTTAGCCTGTTTTTTTTACTGTATCTTCCGGCCGCGTTTGCCAATAAGGAAATTCCGATCTGGCCAGATGAAGTGTCAGCAAATAATAAATTTATTAATTTTAGTAAAAACCCGGCCATTAATAACCGGGCTGTTACCCACGTCGATGCGCCACAAATGATTTATGTTCCGGCAACAGGAAAAAATAATCATGCGGCGGTGCTAATCATTCCCGGTGGGGGTTTTTCTTATATTATGAAAGATCTTGAAGGGCTGGACGTGGCCAATGTGCTCAGCCAGCAGGGCTATGCTTCATTTGTGTTAATTTATCGTCTGCCACACGACGGTTCAGCGCAGTATCGCCAGCAGGCTTTTGCCGATACCCAGCGAGCGCTGCGGCTGATTCGGGCCAATGCGCAGCAGTACCAGGTAGCGCCTGACCGCATTGGCGTGATGGGCTTTTCCGCCGGTGCCTTTCTCGCCGCCAATCTGAGCAACACTCCCGATGAAGCTAACTATCAGGCGGTCGATGCGCAGGATAAGGTGTCGGCGCGCCCGGATTTCAGCGCGCTTATCTATCCGGTGCTGTCGCTGAAACAGGGCGTGACCCATCCAGGCACGCGCGCGGCGCTGTACGGAAAAGATCTCAATGCCCAACAAATGGCGCAGTTTTCGCAGGAAGATCGCGTCAGCGCACACACGCCGCCGACTTTTCTGGTGCAGGCGCTGAACGACGGCACCGCCTCACCGCAAAACGCGCTGGGCATGTTCAGCGCACTGCGGCAGAACAAGGTCAACGTGGAGCTGCATCTGTTCCAGCAGGGCGGTCACGGCTTTGGCACCGGCCAGAAGCAACATCTGCCGGTGCAAAACTGGCTCACCCTGTTCCACGCCTGGCAAAGCAGCCTGGTGAAGCGGTAAGCGGGATTACAACACGATTGAACGGCAGCCAGCAATCAATGGCCAGCTGTAGCTGCTCGATACGCGTAGTCAGGCCAGCCAGACCCACGCTGAGCAGGTCGCCATCGTGCGCATCGACGCAGGCTTGCTCCAGCTGCTGGCAAAGCTGATTGATATCTGCCGCATAGATAATTTGAGCTGCGCCGGCCAGCCGGTGCAGCGTGCGTGCCAGCGCGGGCCACTGCTGCTGCGCCAGTTCCTGCTGGGCCTGTTGCAAATCGCGCTGATTCTCTTCGCATACCCTGAGCAGCAGTTTTGCCACCATAACGTCATCGTGGTGCACCATGGCGCGCAGCTGCGGCAAAGACAGCAATGCCGGCAGGGCAGCAGGCTGCGCCAGGGCAGCGTTAAGCTGATCCGGATGCAGCGGCTTAAACAGGCACGCATCCATACCAGCCGCGAGGCCGCGTTCGCGCGTCTCAGCCAGTGCACTGCCGGTAAGTCCGATGATTTTGTGACGATAACCACGGCGACGTAACACACTGGTCAGCGTAAAACCATCCATCTGCGGCATATGGCAATCGGTGATTACCGCGTCAATCTGCTGTGTTGCGATGATCTCAGCTGCGAGGTCAGGCTGGCCGATCGCGGTAACACGATGCTGCAGCGCTTCCAGCTGACGGGTCAGCAGCAAACAATTCGCCGGATGATCGTCAACCACCAGGATATGCAGTGCCGGCACGGCGGGCGGCGCATCAGTCGCGCACAGGGTTACCGGCGGCGGTGCGCGACTCGGTAGCGGCAGCGTGACGTGAACCAGGGTGCCTTCACCCGGCTCGCTGTGCAGGCGCATGCTGCCCTGCATCTGTTGCAGCAGCTGCGCGCTGATCACCAGTCCCAGTCCGCAGCCGGTTTGCTGACGACCGGCTGTGGTCTGCGCAAACGGCTGAAACAGCTGTTGCTGCTCCTGTTCACTGATGCCAATGCCGCTATCCTGCACTTCAATTTCCAGCACCAGTTCGCCAGTGGCGTTTTGCTCACCGCTGAGATACACCGCCACGTTTCCCTGCGGCGTGAATTTAATGGCGTTGCTGATGTAATTGGCGATCACCTGACGCAGGCGCGGCGCATCAACCCAGACTTCAAGATCAGGCAGCGTAGTGTGATAGGTAAGCGTAAGGTTTTTTTCATGCGCCAGCCCCTGATAGAGCTGCAGTACCGGCTGGCACAGGGTCGCGATGCTATGCCACTGCGGTGCCAGCGTCAGCTGCCCGCGCTCAATCTTCGCCATATCCAGAATATCGCCCACCAGGCCGCTTAATGCCTGTGCCGATTGCCATGCAGTCAGCAGCGCCTCGCTGGCACCGGCCTTGCGCGCTTCCAGCGCCAGCAGGCCGATGATCGCGTTGACCGGATTGCGAATCTCATGGCTCACGGTAGCAACCCAACGGCTTTTGGCCTGATTTTCACGATCGGCACGATCGCGGGCGATCTGCAATTGCCGCTGCGCCCGGCGGCGGCGGCGGATTTCCCGGCCGCGCTGATACACCCAGAGCAGGCAAGCGAGGGAGACGACGGCTGCCACGCCCGCCAGCGCATAAAATGGCGTGCGATACAGTGGCCAGCTGCTGGCCGTCACCTCGGGCGTACCCTGCCAGCGGCTGGTGAGCTGCGAGATCTCACTGGGTAATATTTCATTCAGGGCCTTATTCATGATGCTGAGCGGCTCGGGATCGCCAGCGTGCACGGCGAAACTGATGTGAGCGGGCTGGGTGCCGACGCGCTGGACAATGCGCATCCGTCCGGAAAAATAGCGTTTGATCAGGTAAGCGGCGCCCAGCTGGTTATGTACCATGCCATCGGCTTTGCCTTCCACCACTTGCTGCATGCCGAGACTGGCGTTGTCCACCAGCTGTAGCTGTACTTCAGGATAGTGTTGCTGCAGCCAGCCAATGACCGGGCTGCCTTTCATTACGCTGATACGTAAGCCCGAGTGCAGCGCGGCGGGTGCACCCGCGGTAGCGGCAGTAATCAGCACAAACGGCGTGTGCAGCCACGGCTGGGTAAAACGGCCTGGCCACTGCGCGTTATAGGAGAGTGCGGCCACCATGTCGATTTTATGCTGTTGAAGCTGCATCAGGAGCGTGTCTTCGTGATACTCCGGCACGGCGACAAAATTGATACCGGTGCGCAGGTGGATTTGGTGCAGCAATTCGGCACTGATGCCCTGAAACTGGTTACGCCCATCCAGCAGTGCCAGTGGCGCAAAAAACGGATTAAAACCCACGCGCACGCTACCGTGCTGCTGTAGCCAGCGCTGTTCAGCAGCCGTAAGTGCCAGCGGTTGCTGCAGACGCCAGATGTCCGGGCGCTGTGTCCACTGGCGTGAGATCGCGCGATGCTGCTCTGCGGGGATCGCCGCGATGACGCGATTTATGGCACGCAGCAATACCGGCCTGCGCTGACTGACCAGTAGGCGACTGGCATCCTGTGCGCGTGGGGCGAGAATGTCGGCCAGCGCCAGCTGATTGAGGTAGTTGCGTTCAATTAAAAAGCTGGCGGAGGTCAGATTATCGAGCGCGTAATCCGCCTCGCCGGTCGCCAGCGCCGACAGTGCGACGCGACTGGAGGCATAACGCATGATGTGCGCCTGAGGAAATTGCGCCCGGATTACGCTGTCGCTGAGATAGTGCTGGTCCACCGCCAGTCTGACTGGCGCTGCATAAGGCACCGGCTGCATGGCACGATCGCGCTGGGTTACCACCACCGGTCGGTTGATCAGCAGATTCTGTGAGGCGTCCAGCTGGGCGTTGGAAGGCACAGTGTTCCCGGCTTTGCTAAACAGCATATCAGCCTGGTCGGCAGCGATAGCGGCCAGCGCCGCGTCACGATCGGCATAGCGCAGCATCTCTATCCGCATGCCAAGTGCCTGGCTAATCAGCCGGGCGTAATCAGCAAATACGCCTTCCACGTTTTTTTCCTCGGATGACATATCAAGGAAGGTGAGATAAGGCGGAATATCAGGCGCCCACAGCGCAATGCGCAGCGTGGGCAACTGACGCAATACCTGCCAGTCGTCCTGCGACAGTTGCGGTATCAGCGGTGCCAGCGGTTCCCGCTCCAGCGGAATATAGAGCTGTGGCATCGGCTGCGCCACCGTGGGGCTGCAGCACAGCACCAGTCCGATAAACATCAGCAGACGGATCATGAGGCTTCCATTTGATTGCGGTGTACGAAAGCAAATAAATCACTCATGGTTTTGCAGTGCAGTTTATCCATTAACCGGCTTTTATAAGTGCTGACGGTTTTATTACTGACGCCCATCCGCGCCGCGATGCGCATATTATTCAGGCCCTTAATAATGTGATGAAAAACCTGAAACTCCTGTGGTGACAATGATTCAATCATTTTTTTCTCCGCCAGCGTGCTTTCCTGCTCCATTTGCTGCATAAAACCGCCCAGCGGGAAATAACCGTAACCACGTTGTGTCGCCTGAATAGCACTGGCGATCTCTGGCATATCGGTTTTTTTACTGACAAAGCCATTGGCGCCGCTGCGCAGGCTCTGCACGGCATACACGTTTTCATTTTTCCCGGAGATAACGATGATTTTTCCTGGAAAATACTGCTCGCGCAATGACTTAACCACTTCAATTCCGTCCAGCGACGGCAGGTCGATATCAATGATGACGATATCCGGCTGCTGCTGCTGAATCAACGTTACCGCTTCCCGGCCATCGGCGCTTTCGGCCAGCACCGTATGTCCATTTTGTTCCAGCAAATAACGAACGGCCATCCGCGCGATCGGATGGTCATCAACCACAACGACCTGAGCCATAGTTAACCTTTTCCTGATGAGTGAATGACAGGTCAAACTTTAGCCGCTCGCTGAATTTTATATATTGCGTATGATCAAGAACAATAAAATAATTATTTGTAGTCTATGTCCTACAGAGTGAATTTAATTTCAAAAAGGAATTTATTATTCCGCTTAGGGGAGTTTTGTTTCCTGGTGGGAAATATACATTCCGTTTCTGTCACTTAGTTCATTAATTAATTAACTGATGCCCAATCGCCTTTTCATCGTAATGGCTTTTACTGTGGCGGTTTGCCTTTTCCCATTTGGCAGCCTGATTAACGCGGATGACTGGTCAGGGCGTCATCCACGCTCAGCCAGGATAAATTGTTGCCGCCAGCGTGGTTTGCTACAGTAGCGGGAATTTCAGAGGAAACGTCCATGCCACGCGATAACCGCCTGTCCCGCTCGCTACACGCGCTCATTCATCTTGATCGTCATGTTAAACGCGCTACTTCCGATGCCATGGCAAAAATGCTCGGCACCAATCCGGTGGTGGTGCGTCGCATGATGTCGGGGCTGCGTGAAAAGGGGTATCTGGTGTCGGAAAAGGGGCACGGCGGCGGCTGGGAGCTGCGCGCGGACCTGCGCGATATCACGCTGCTGGATGTGTACCAGGCCATCGGCTCACCGGCGCTGTTCAGTATTGGCCCGGCGGCCGATCCTTCGCCCTGCCTGGTGGAACATGCGGTGGACGCCCGGCTTGACCAGGCGCTGGGTGAAGCCGAAGCGCTACTGCTGCAGCGCTTCGGCCAGATTACCGTGGCGGACATCGCCGACGATTACCTGCAAAAAATGACCAGCCTCGGGCTGGATCCGCACACCTTTCCGCGCTGCAGCGACTAACCCGCGCGGCCGTTAATCCTGCTTCTGCAATTTGATCTGCGCGTCATGTTTCATCACATGCGTGGTGACGGCGGCCTGAAACACTTTAAACATCATACCGCTGACAAACGTGGTCAGCGTCAGCGTGATGAAGGCTGTCATGATCCAGTCGACCAGCGGCCAACCGCTGTTCAGCAGCGTCGGGTGGTAAATCAGCATCGCGGCAAACACCACCCAATGGCTCAGGCAATAGAAACAGTGAAACAGATGGCCGAGCAAGGCGTGTGTGCGTGCGGTCCAGGCGCGCAAACCGGCAAACAGTTCGGTCTGTGTCATGGTCATCGCGATGCTGGCTGAGGCCAGCGCAATCGCCAGGCACACACCCATGTCAGAGAGTAAAAAGGCATGCATAGATTTTCTCCTTTGTGACGATTGGCGCAGCGGAAAGAACGGCGGCTTATCTTTCATGTAACTTACGATATTACATGATGTGCGCTGACGCAACAGCGTGTTCTCCCCGGCAGAGTAGTGATATGTAAATTGGCGAGTTATCGCTATTTATTGGCTTTATGCGCAAACACAGCCAGTCGTCCTGTTTTTACAATGTCGCAGATTGAGTCGCACCACGGCATCAGGAGGAGAGGATGGATATTCACGCAGCCTTTATGCATCAGCTGATGATGTGGATAGAGGCGAATATTGAACAAAAGCTCATGCTGGAGACGGTCGCGCGGCGGGCCGGTTATTCGCAGTGGCATTTGCAGCGGCTGTTCCGCAGCTACACTGGCGTGGCGCTGGGAGCCTATATCCGTGAACGGAAGCTAACGGCTTCCGTCATCACCCTGCTCAGCAGTAACACGTCGCTGATGCAGATTGCGCTGCAGTTTGGCTTCGATTCACAGCAAACCTACTGCCGCACCTTTCGGCGCATGTTTGACCTGCCGCCGGGCGCTTTTCGCCGCAAATACCGGCACAGCCTGCCACCGATTGACGGTCCGGCTAGCCTGCTGATGCTGCATTCGCAGAGTCGGCTGGCGTCGTAAAGTATTTGCCTGGCGTTAAGCCGAAGGCGGCGCGAAACGCGCTGATATAGCTGCTGACGCTGTCGAAGCCCACCTGCCAGGCAACCTGCTGCACGCTGTGGCCTGCGGCCAGCCCTTCCAGCGATTTCAGCAGGCGCGATACCTGACGATATTTACTCAGGCTCATGCCAACCGCGCTGGACCAGTGGCGACTCAGGCTGCGCGCGCTCAGACCAGCCCACTGCGCCAGCTCCGGCCCGGTGCGTGTATCAGCCGGATCGTCCATCAGCAGGCGTGCAATCTGCCGCAGCCGCGGCTCTTCCGGCAGCGGCAGGGTAAGTTCCTGCGGCGTGGATTCGTACAGTTCATCAAGAAACACCTGACCCAGCCGGGTATAGCGCGCGCTGCTCCACAGTTCAGGCTCCAGCACCGCCAGCCGTTCTGCCAGCGGCTCCAGCACGGTGGGGCAGGAGAGCAGCACCGGCCGATCCGGCAGCGGCGCAGCCAGCGCTTCGTCAATCAGTACCGTCCAGCCCAGCACGCGTCCCGGCCCGACAAGGGCATGGTCAAACCACGGCGGAATCCAGCCGACCAGCCGCGGCGGATTAGCAAAAATGCCCGACGAGGTGTTCACCGTCATCAATCCCTGGCGCAGACAAAACAGCTGCCCGGCGGCATGACGATGCGTGCGTCGCTCGCGATCCAGCTCTTTCGACAGCGACACGGCAATGACTTTGGGCGCATCCGGCCGCATCAGCCGCTGGCGCAGCTCTTCCTTACGCGGATCGCCAGAGAACGGAAGGTTGTCGGATGGATGGATGAGCATGGCTGGGCCTGAGTGGTGAGTGGCGGAAGATCACAGGAGTCGAACCTGCCCGGGACCGCTGGCGGCCCCAACCGGATTTGAAATCCGGCCGCCTCACCGGAGACGACGATCTTCCTTTGAAGATGCCGCGCAGTATAGCGGCAATTGGCGGCAAAATCTTGATCGCAGCGGGGCGTTATTGCACCTTCTCGCCGTGATGCTGCCGATACTCCTTTGGCGTGGTGGCGTAGCTTTTTTTAAACACCGAATAGAAGTACTGCAGGGAAGGATAGCCGCACATCTGCGAAATTTCATTAATATTCAATGAAGAGCAGGCCAGCAGTTCACGCGCTTTCTCCAGCTTCTCGCGGTGAATCATGGCGTGGATGGTGTCGCCGGTCTCATCGCGAAAACGTTTTTCCAGATTGGAGCGCGACATGCCAATCGCATCCAGCACCTGTTCGACCTTGATGCCTTTACAGGCGTTAAAGCGGATGTAATGCATCGCCTGGATCACCGCCGGATCGCGCAGCGAGCGAAAATCCGTAGAACGGCGGGCAATGACTTTTACCGGCGGCACCAGAATGCGTTGCAGCGGCAGCGTTTGCCGATCGAGCAGGCGATGCAACAGCTTGGCGGCCTGATAACCCATCTGGCGCGTACCCTGGGCTACCGAAGAGAGCGCCACGCGGGACAGATAGCGCGTCAGCTCTTCGTTATCGATACCGATTACGCTGAGCTTCTCCGGTACCGGAATTTTCAGGTGTTCACAAGCCTGCAGCAAATGGCGTGCACGCGCGTCGGTCACCGCGATAATGCCGGTCTGCGGCGGTAGCGTTTGCAGCCAGTCGGCGAGGCGGTTTTGCGCGTGCTGCCAGTTTTCCGGCGCGGTTTCCATCCCCTGATACACCACGCCCTGATAGCGCTCGCGCATCACCAGCTGGCGAAACGCCTGCTCGCGCTCCTGCGCCCAGCGTTTGCCACTGGCGGCGGGCAGGCCGTAAAACGCAAAGCGATGAATGCCTTTCTCTTTCAGATGCAGAAAGGCACTCTCCACCAGCGCAGCGTTGTCGGTGGCGATGTAGTGCACCGGCGGATAATCCTGCTGCCGGTGATAAGAGCCACCAACGCCGACAATCGGCACCGGCACATTGCTGAGCAGGCTCTCGATTGAGCTGTCGTCGTAATCCGCAATGACGCCGTCCCCCAGCCATTCGCGGATGTTGTCGATGCGGCAGCGGAAATCCTCTTCAATGAAGATATCCCAGTCGGTTTGCGAAGCCTGCAGATACTCGCCGACCCCTTCCACTACCTGGCGGTCATACACCTTGTTGGCGTTAAACAGCAGCGTAATACGGTAACGTTTTTCGTGCATCGTGGCGCGCTCCCTTAAACCTGTTGCGCATTGCATAGCACGGCGGAAAAGGCAGCAGAAATTGTTTGCGCCACATTGTGATCGCCCACGCGATTACACCCGGCGGCGCGTGGCCGTATCCATCCACACCGCCAGCAGTAAAATCGCCCCTTTGACGATGTACTGCCAGAAGGTCGGCACGTCCATCATGCTCATGCCGTTATCCAGAGACGCCATGATGAAGGCACCCATCACCGCACCGGCCACCGAACCGACGCCGCCCGCCAGGCTGGTGCCGCCAATCACGCAGGCAGCGATGGCGTCCAGTTCGGCAATATTGCCCGCCGAGGGCGAGCCAGCACCAAGACGTGAGCTGAGGATCAGGCCGGCAATAGCCACCATAACGCCGTTGATGGCGAACACCGCCAGCTTGGTGCGCGCCACGTTGATGCCCGACAGGCGCGCTGCATCAATGTTGCCGCCGATGGCGTAAATCCGTCGTCCGAAGGCGGTGCGCGTGGCCATAAACATGCCGCCGAGCAGCAGCAGTGCCAGCAGCAGGACCGGTGTCGGCACGCCGCGGTAATCGTTCAGTAACCAGATGGCACCCAGCACCAGAACAGCGGTAATCGCCTGGCGTGCCACCGTGCCGCTGGCGGCTGGTTGTGATAACCCCAGCTGCTGGCGACGCAGCCGCAGCCGCCATTGCCAGAGAATAAACAGCGACAGACCGGCGAAGCCGAAGCCAAAGCCAACACCGCCCGGCAAATAGCTTTGCCCGATCTGCGACATCGCCGGCGTTGTTGGCGCTACGGTGGTGCCATCGGTAATACCAACCAGAATGCCGCGAAACGCCAGCATGCCCGCCAGCGTGACGATGAACGAGGGCACTTTACGGTACGCGACCCACCAGCCATTCCAGGTGCCCAGCAACAGGCCAAGCACCAGCGTTACCACGATGGTCAGCGGCAGCGGCCAGCCGAGCCAGACGTCAAAGATGGCCGCGGCACCGCCCAGCAGGCCCATCATCGAACCGACGGAAAGGTCGATCTCCGCCGAGATAATGACAAACACCATGCCCACCGCGAGGATGCCGGTGATGGCGGTCTGGCGCAGCAGGTTAGAGACGTTGCGTGGGCTAAGCCAGGCACCGTCGGTGGTCCAGGTGAAGAACAGAGCGATAAGCACAATCGCTCCCAGCATCACCAGCACCTGCAGATTGAAGCGCGGAAACTTGCCCGGTGCTGGCTTGCCCGGGGTACCGGACAGGCTCTGGCTACTTTCAGTTTTAAGCATAATGTTCGCTCCGCAGGGCAGCTTCCATGACCTGCTCCTGAGTCAGGTTGTCGTTAATCAGATCGGCTTTGATTTGCCCTTCGTGCATCACCAATACGCGGTCACTCAGACCCAGCACTTCAGGCAGTTCGGAGGAGATAACAATCACCGCGATGCCCTGCTGCACCAGCGCGTTAATCAGCAGATAGATCTCCTGGCGAGCGCCGACGTCGATGCCGCGCGTCGGTTCGTCCAGAATCAAAATGCGCGGATTGAGCAGCAGGCATTTGGCGAGGATCGCTTTTTGCTGATTGCCCCCGCTGAGTCGGCCAATCGCCAGCTCGGGTGAAGAGGTTTTGACACGCAGACGGCGGATAGCATCGTTGATCGCCTGCTGCTCCTGCGCTTCATCCAGCGTGGAGAAGCGATGGCTGTATTGATCCAGCGCGGCCAGCGTGATGTTTTTCCCCACGCCCATCAGTGGCACGATGCCATCTTTTTTCCGGTCCTCCGGCACCATGGCGATGCCGTGCGCAATCGCTGCCCGGCAATCGTCGATCTTCACCTGCTGGCCATCAATCCATATTTCGCCCTGCCAGCGACCGGGCCAGACACCAAACAGGCACTGGACCGTTTCGGTGCGTCCTGCGCCCACCAGCCCGGCAATACCGAGAATTTCGCCGCGCTTCAGGCTGAACGACACATTATTAACGCGGCGCACGTGGCGGTTGACCGGATGCCAGGCGGTGAGGTTTTCGACTTTCAGTACCGTTTCGCCGATCTCGTGCGGCTGGTGCGGATAGAGTGCGGTGAGCTCGCGACCCACCATCATCGTGATGATGTCATCTTCACTCAGCCCGGCTGCTGGCCGTGTGGCGATATGCTGACCATCGCGGATCACACAGATGGTGTCCGAAATCGCTTTGACCTCATTAAGCTTGTGGGAGATGTAGATGCAGGCAATACCGTGCTCGCGCAGGTTAGTGATAATCCCAAGCAGCACTTCGGTTTCCTGTTCGGTGAGCGACGAGGTCGGCTCATCAAGGATCAGCAATCGCACCTGCTTATTCAGCGCCCGCGCGATCTCTACCAGCTGCTGCTGGCCGAGGCCGAGCTCGCCAACTTTGGTGGCAGGCGAAACGTTAAGTTTGACCCGCTCCAGCAGCTGCTGGCAGCGCAACGTCATGGTTTCATCATCGACCATACCGAAGCGACCGAGCTCGGCACCGAGGAAAATGTTCTCCATGACCGTAAGCTGCCGCACCAGCGCCAGCTCCTGATGAATAATCACAATGCCTTTGCGCTCGGTGTCGCGGATGGTTTGCGCCTCGATGCGATCGCCGGCAAAGCGAATTTCGCCGTCAAATTCGCCGTGCGGGTAAAGCCCGCACAGCACTTTCATCAGCGTCGATTTGCCCGAGCCGTTCTCACCGCACAGCGACATGACTTCACCGGCTTCGAGCCGCAGGCTGACGGCATCCAGCGCTTTTACCGCGCCGAAACGCTTGGTGATGTTGTTCATTTCCAGCAGCATCGATCTGCTCCTTCGCGTTTCAGGCGCTTAGAGTTCGCTCTGTTTATGGAAGCCGTCTTTCACTACGGTGCTTTCGATGTTGTCTTTGTTGACCGGAATCGGCTTCAGCAGGCGCGACGGCACCTCTTTCAGGCCATTATTCAGCTTGCTGTTGCTGGCGGGCGTTTTGCCATCGCCCAGTTCCACTGCAATTTTTGCCGCTTCGGTGGCAAGTTCGGTGATGGGTTTGTACACCGTCATGGTTTGCGTGCCGTTCATGATGCGTTTGATGGCGGCGAGATCGGCATCCTGACCGGAAATGGCGACTTTGCCCGCCAGTCCCTGCGCGCTCAGCGCCTGAATGGCCCCACCGGCGGTGGCATCGTTGGAGGCAACGACGGCATCAATGTGGTTGCTGTTAGCGGTCAGCGCGTTTTCCATGATTTTCAGCGCATTCTCTGGCAGCCAGGCATCAACCCACTGATCGCCCACCACTTTGATGCTGCCGTTATCGATGTAAGGTTTTAACACTTTCATCTGGCCGGCACGGAACAGACGCGCGTTATTATCCACCGGCGATCCGCCCATCAAAAAGTAGTTCCCTTTAGGTACCTGTTTAATCAGACTTTCAGCCTGCAATTCGCCGACTTTTTCATTATCAAACGAGATATAAAAATCGATGTCGGCATTATTAATCATGCGGTCATAAGCGAGCACTTTTATGCCTTCGCGTTTCGCTTCGGCCACCACATTACTCAATACCTGACCGTTATAAGGAATGATGACCAGCACATCGACACCGCGGTTGATCATATTTTCAATCTGTGAGATTTGCGTCTCTTCATTGCCGTTGGCCGACTGGACAAATACTTTGGCCCCAGACTTTTCCGCCTGGCTGACAAAAATGTCCCGGTCTTTCTGCCAGCGTTCCAGACGTAAATCATCGATCGCCATACCGATTTTCACTTCTTTCGCCAGCCCGGCGTGGCTGAACAGGGCCAGCGCAGCGCTGAGGGCTAACAGCGTGTGTTTCATTTTCATCATGGTCATCCTGTAGGTTGAGGCTATTGTCGTTGTAAGGCTATGAACCAGGGCGGATGAATTGTTGCCCCGCGACGTGAACAACATCAATTACTGATTTTTATCCTGCTATTACGTTTTTTTGTTTATTTGTGATTCTTTGAGCGCGATCGAAATTTTACGCGGCCATCTGTTAAATCTTGCAGCGGCGCTGCGCGCCGGCACGCGATGTAATTAAATACATGGATTTGCGAGCTGCCGCACAAATAATAATTATCTTAAGTTCAGTGTGAAATATCGTAATTGAGCTGAACGCTTACGCCTCCGCAAAATAACGCTTCACTGCTGACCATTCGGGTCTGATGCTAAGGAGCACAACATGCACGCTTATTTCGACCAGCTTGAGCGCGTTGGTTATGAAGGGGCCAATACCACTAACGCACTGGCGTTTCGTCATTACAATCCGCAGGAAGTGATTCTGGGTAAAACCATGGCGGAACACCTGCGTTTTGCCGCCTGTTACTGGCACACGTTCTGCTGGAACGGGGCGGATATGTTCGGCGTGGGTGCCTTTGATCGCCCGTGGCAGAAAAATGGCGATGCGCTGCAGCTGGCGAAGCTCAAAGCGGATGTCGCGTTCGAGTTCTTTTACAAACTCAACGTGCCTTATTACTGCTTCCATGATGTCGATGTGTCACCGGAAGGTGATTCGCTGCGCAGCTACCAGGAAAACCTGGCGGTAATGACCGATAAGCTGCTTGAAAAACAGCAGGAAACCGGCGTCAGATTGCTGTGGGGCACCGCGAACTGCTTTACGCATCCCCGCTATGCGGCCGGCGCGGCGACCAGCCCGGATCCGGAAATTTTCGCCTGGGCAGCCAGCCAGGTGTGCAGCGCGATGCAGGCGACGCAGACGCTGGGCGGTGAAAACTATGTGCTGTGGGGCGGACGCGAAGGATACGAGACGCTGCTGAATACCGATCTGCGGCAGGAGCGCGAGCAGATCGGGCGCTTCATGCAGATGGTGGTGGAGCACAAGCATAAAATCGGTTTCCAGGGGATGCTGCTGATTGAGCCGAAGCCGCAGGAGCCGACTAAACACCAGTACGACTTTGATGTCGCGACGGTCTACGGTTTCCTCCGGCAGTTTGGCCTGGAAAAAGAGATCAAAGTGAATGTGGAAGCCAACCATGCCACGCTGGCGGGTCACTCTTTCCACCATGAAATTGCGACGGCGATTGCACTGGGCATCTTCGGTTCGGTCGATGCCAACCGCGGTGACAGCCAGTGCGGCTGGGATACCGACCAGTTCCCGAACAGCGTCGAAGAAAACGCGCTGGTGATGTACGAGATCCTCAAAGCGGGCGGGTTCACCACCGGCGGCTTAAACTTTGATGCCAAAGTACGGCGCCAGAGCACCGACAAATACGATCTGTTTTATGGCCACATCGGCGCGATGGATACCATGGCGCTGGCGCTGAAAGTGGCGGCGCGTATGGTGAGCGATGGTGAGCTGGATAAGCGCGTGGCGCAGCGCTATAGCGGCTGGAATGGTGAGTTCGGCCAGCAAATTCTGAAAGGCGAGTTTTCTCTTGCCTCGCTGGCGGCGCATGCTCAGCAGCAGCAACTCAATCCGCAGCATCGCAGCGGACGCCAGGAGCAGCTGGAAAATCTGGTGAATCACTATCTGTATAATTTCTAATCCATCGGGAGCGAAGCATGGTTATCGGGATCGATTTAGGCACCTCCGGCGTCAAAGTGGCGCTGCTGGATGCGCACGGCCAGGTTCAGGCAACGGCCAGCGCGCCGCTGCAGGTGACGCGTCCGCAGCCGCTATGGAGCGAACAGTATCCCGAAAGCTGGTGGCAGGCCACCGATAGTGCCATGCAGGCGCTGGCGCAGCAGCACGATTTACGCCACGTCAGCGCCATCGGCTTTAGCGGCCAGATGCACGGCGCGACGCTGCTGGACGCTGCGCATCAGGTGCTGCGTCCGGCGATACTGTGGAACGACGGGCGCAGCAGCGCGCAGTGTCACGAGCTGGAGCAGCGCGTACCGTCGTCGCGTCAGATTACCGGCAACCTGATGATGCCGGGTTTTACCGCGCCCAAATTGTTGTGGGTGCAGCAGCATGAACCGGCGATATTTGCGCAGGTAGCAAAAGTGCTGCTGCCGAAAGATTATCTGCGCTGGCGGATGAGCGGCGATTTCGCCACCGATATGTCAGATGCGGCGGGAACGATGTGGCTGGATGTGGCACAGCGCGACTGGAGCGATGCAATGCTGGCAGCGTGCGGGCTGAACCGCAGCCACATGCCGCAGCTGTTTGAGGGCAACCAGATTACCGGCACGCTGCTGCCGGAAATTGCGGCGCGCTGGGGGATGGAGCCGGTGCCGCTGGTGGCCGGCGGCGGCGACAATGCGGCTGGCGCTGTCGGCGTTGGCATGGTTGAGCCAGGACAGGGCATGCTGTCGCTCGGCACCTCTGGCGTCTATTTTCTGGTGAGCGAAGGCTATCTCAGCAATCCGCAACGCGCCGTGCACAGTTTCTGTCATGCGCTGCCGCAGCGCTGGCATCTGATGTCGGTGATGCTGAGTGCCGCCGCCTGTCTGGACTGGGCCGCTGCGCTGACCGGCTGCGATGATGTGCCGCACCTGCTGGCCGAAGCTGAACGCGCCAGCGCGCAGGCCACGCCGGTATGGTTTTTGCCTTATCTTTCCGGCGAGCGCACGCCGCACAATAATCCGCAGGCACAGGGAGCTTTCTTTGGCCTGACGCACCAGCACGGCCGGCCGGAACTGGCGCGCGCGGTGCTGGAAGGCGTGGGCTTTGCGCTGGCGGAAGGCATGGATGCGGTGCATGAGTGTGGCGTACTGCCCAACGCGGTGATGCTGATTGGCGGCGGTGCGCGCAGCGCGTACTGGCGGCAGATGCTGGCGGACATCAGCGGACTGACGCTGGATTATTGTCACGGCGGCGAGGTGGGACCGGCACTCGGTGCCGCGCGTCTGGCGCAGCTGGCGGTGGACCCGACCAGCGAATGGCCGGCACCGGCGTTAGTGCAGCGCCATCAGCCGGATGCCGCGCAGCATCAGGCTTATCAGCCGCGTCGTGCGCGCTTTGCGCAGCTATATCAGCAGCTGTTGCCACTGATGTCCTGATTTGGCTGAAGCATGGCCGGATGAGGTCGTAAGGCGTGAGCAGAGTCGGGTATGATGGGAAGAATCGATGAAGATACGTGGCCGGATTTGGCTGCGCATCTTCGCCCATCGTTACCCTTCATCGCCTGAGGAACCCACCATGCCGCAGCCCGTCTATTTTCTTGTCCTGCCGGGCGTCATGGCGCTCGACCTCACCGGGCCGGCAGAGACGCTGCAGCTGGCGGGCGGACATTTTGCGCTGCACTACATCGGCCCGCAGGCGAGCGTCACCTGCTCGACCGGCATGACCATTGCTGATATTGCACCGCTGCCCGCCACGCTACCCGATAACAGCCTGCTGATTGTACCCGGCGTGTTCGATTCCCGCATCTGGTTCGATACCGGGGCAGCCGGGCAGGCGCGCGACTGGCTGCGCCAGCAACGCAGCGCGATTCATACGCGGCGCATTACCCTTGTGTGTATTTGCTCCGGCGCGCTGCTCTCCGCGCAGGCTGGTCTGCTGGATGGCGTACAGTGCACCACGCACCATGATGTGTTGCCGCGCCTGAAAGCTGCCGCGCCGGCTGCGCTGGTGAAAGACAACCGTGTGTTTGTGGAAGATGCCGGCATCTGGACCAGCGCGGGGATTACTGCGGGTATCGATCTGGCGCTGCACCTGATCAACCGTCTGTGCGGCGCGCGGCAGGCGCTAACGGTGGCGCGGGAGATGGTGGTGTGGTTCCGCCGCTCGGGTGACGATCCGCAACTGTCGCCGTGGCTGCGTTACCGTAATCATCTGCATCCGGCGATTCATCGCGCGCAGGACGCGATGATTGCGCATCCGGAACATGACTGGGCGCTGGGCGCGCTGGCCGAACGTGCCCACGTCAGCGAACGCCATCTGACGCGCCTGTTTCGCCAGCATCTGGGTATCAGCGTGCGGGAATACCACGAGCAGCTGCGGCTGGTGATTGCGCGCCAGCGCCAGCAGCAGGGGGAAGCGGCGGAAAAAGCGGCGCTGGCCGCCGGCTTCTCCTCGGCACGCCAGCTGCGCCGCGCCCGGCAGCGCTGGGACGATCAGCTCACCAGATGATGCTTGTCCACGCGTTTCAGCAACATCGCCAGCAGCAGGCTGCCCAGCAGGGTTACGCCAAAGACCCACGGCAGATCGAGCCATGGCCGCGACATATCGTCGTAATGATGGGTACGCAGATAGTGAATGAACAGCGCATGGAAACCATAAATCGGCAGCGAATAGCGTGAAATGGTTGCCAGCAGCGGCAGCGGCCGGTGGTTCAGCACATTTTTAAACAGCACCAGCAGGCTTATCGCCGCGATAAACACCAGTGGGCCACAGTAAAGATACCAGGTGTCATTAAACGCGCCGTTAATCTTCAGCATCTGTCTGGTGCCAAGTGCGATACCGATGACGCAGGCGATAAAACTCAGCCCGGCCAGCCAGCTGATGCCGCGCCTGTCGGTATCCATCACGCCAATTGCCCGTCCAAGCAGCGCGTACAGCAGGTAGTAAATCGAGTCGCCGCTGACATACAGATTGACCGGCAGCCAGTGGAACGGCCCCAGCGACTGGCTGACGGTGTTCGGATTGGCGATCACCGCGAGGATCAGCACCAGCAGCGCCACATAGCGCGGCGGCACGTTTTTCACCTGAATCAGCGGAGACAGCAGGTAGATGCCGATAATGGCGAAGAAGAACCACAGATGGTAGAACACCGGCTTCTGCAACAGCTTCAGCAGCGATCGGCCTTCGCTGATCGGCGTCAGCCAGGTGATGTAGGCCAGCGCGACGGCGCTGTAGAACAGCAGGCACAGCACAATGCGCAGCAGATGGCGGCCCTGTGCGCTGCGTTCGCCAAAGAACAGATAACCGGAAATCATGAAGAACAGCGGCACGCAGACGCGCGAAGCCGAGTTAAGCAGATTGGCGACGTCCCAGCTGGGTCCGGTGACTGCCATCGGTCCGGTGATGTACCAGGTGGTGGTGTGAATGACGATCACCATCAGACAGGCGACCGCGCGTAAGTTATCAATCCAGCAGATTTTTTGCGACATGGCTTCCTCGTGCGTACTCCGTGCGAAGAAGGGTAGCCAGTGCACAGCGGGCCAACAACCCCCGCAGCCTGGATTTCGGAGCTCTCTGTTAACCGCCGCACAACCGTGGCCGTCTGCGCCAGGATTTCCGGCTGCACAATGCGCGGTCAAAGGGTATACTGTCGCACTCTTTTTAAATCCACCCGTATCGCGTGCGAATTCAACATGCAAAAGTTTGATACCAAGACCTTTCAGGGCCTGATCCTGACCTTGCAGGATTACTGGGCGCGTCAGGGCTGCACCATCGTCCAGCCGCTGGACATGGAAGTGGGCGCTGGCACTTCTCACCCTATGACTTGCCTGCGGGCTCTCGGGCCAGAGCCAATGGCGAGCGCCTACGTGCAGCCATCGCGTCGTCCCACCGATGGCCGCTACGGTGAAAACCCGAACCGTTTACAGCACTACTACCAGTTCCAGGTGGTGATTAAGCCGAACCCGGACAACCTTCAGGAGCTGTACCTCGGATCGCTGAAAGAGCTCGGTATCGACCCTGGCGTGCATGACATTCGCTTCGTCGAAGATAACTGGGAAAACCCAACGCTGGGCGCCTGGGGACTCGGCTGGGAAGTGTGGCTGAACGGCATGGAAGTCACGCAGTTCACCTACTTCCAGCAGGTCGGCGGCCTGGAGTGTAAGCCGGTGACCGGCGAGATCACCTACGGTCTGGAGCGCCTGGCGATGTACATCCAGGGCGTGGACAGCGTGTACGATCTCACCTGGAGCGACGGCGCGTTCGGCAAAACCACCTACGGTGACGTGTTCCACCAGAACGAAGTGGAGCAGTCGACCTACAACTTTGAGTACGCCGACGTCGATTTCCTGTTCAGCTGCTTCGAGCAGTATGAAAAAGAGGCACAGCAGCTGCTGGCGCTGGAAAAACCGCTGCCGCTGCCGGCCTATGAGCGCATTCTCAAAGCCGCGCACAGCTTCAACCTGCTTGATGCGCGCAAGGCGATCTCGGTCACCGAGCGCCAGCGCTATATCCTGCGTATCCGCACCCTGACGAAAGCCGTGGCGGAAGCCTATTATGCCTCCCGCGAGGCGCTCGGCTTCCCTATGTGCAACCGTAATAAGTAAGAGGCAGCCATGACCGATAAAACTTTCCTGGTGGAAATTGGCACCGAAGAGTTGCCTCCGAAAGCCCTGCGCAGCCTGGCAGAAGCCTTTGCTGCGCACTTTACCGCTGAGCTCGACAGCGCCGGTCTGGCGCATGGCGACGTCAGCTGGTTTGCGGCACCGCGTCGTCTGGCGCTGAAGGTGGCACAGCTGGCGGCCGCGCAGCCCGATCGCGAAGTAGAAAAGCGCGGCCCGGCCGTCGCTGCGGCGTTTGATGCCGAAGGCAAGCCGACTAAAGCGGCAGAAGGCTGGGCACGTGGCAACGGCATCACCGTAGAGCAGGCTGAGCGTCTCAGCACTGACAAAGGCGAGTGGCTGGTGCATCGTGCTGCGGTAAAAGGCGAAAGCGCGCAGGCGCTGCTGCCGGCGATGGTCGCGACCGCGCTGAGCAAGCTGCCGATTCCAAAATTGATGCGCTGGGGTGCCAGCGACGTGCAGTTCGTGCGTCCGGTGCACACCGTGACGCTGCTGCTGGGTGATGAGCTGATTCCGGCCACCATCCTCGGTATTCAGTCCGATCGCGTTATTCGCGGCCACCGCTTCATGGGCGAGCCGGAGTTGACGCTGGATAATGCCGATCAATATCCGCAGCTGCTGCAGGAGCGCGGTAAAGTGATCGCCGATTACGCCACGCGTAAAGCCAAAATCAAAGCCGATGCCGAAGCCGCCGCGCAGCAGCTGGGCGGTAAAGCCGACCTGAGCGACAGCCTGCTGGAAGAGGTGGCTTCGCTGGTGGAGTGGCCGGTGGTGCTGACGGCGAAGTTTGAAGAGAAGTTCCTCGCGGTACCGGCTGAAGCGCTGGTGTACACCATGAAAGGGGATCAGAAATACTTCCCGGTTTACGCCGAAGACGGCCAGCTGCTGCCAAACTTCATCTTCGTCACTAACATTGAATCGCGCGATCCGCAGCAGATCATTGCCGGTAATGAAAAAGTGGTGCGTCCGCGTCTGGCCGATGCCGAGTTCTTCTTCAACACCGACCGTAAAAAGCGTCTGGAAGATAACCTGCCGCGTCTGGAAACCGTGCTGTTCCAGAAAGAGCTGGGTACGCTGCGTGACAAAACCGACCGTATTCAGGCGCTGGCTGGCTGGATTGCCGCGCAGATTGGCGCTGATGTCAATCACGCCACGCGCGCTGGCCTGCTGTCGAAGTGCGACCTGATGACCAATATGGTGTTCGAGTTCACCGACACCCAGGGTGTGATGGGCATGCACTACGCGCGCCACGATGGTGAAGCGGAAGATGTGGCAGTTGCACTTAACGAGCAGTACCAGCCGCGTTTCGCCGGTGACGATCTGCCGTCCAGCCCGGTGGCCTGCGCCGTGGCGATTGCCGATAAAATGGATACCCTGGCCGGTATCTTCGGCATCGGACAGCATCCGAAAGGCGATAAAGACCCGTTTGCGCTGCGTCGTGCCGCGCTGGGCGTGCTGCGTATCATCGTTGAGAAGAACCTGCCGCTCGATCTGCAAACCCTGACGGAAGAAGCGGTGCGCCTGTACGGCAGCAAGCTGAGCAACGCCAACGTGGTTGATGATGTCATCGACTTCATGCTGGGCCGTTTCCGCGCCTGGTATCAGGAAGAGGGCCACAGCGTTGACACCATTCAGGCGGTGCTGGCGCGTCGTCCAACCCGTCCGGCCGATTTCGATGCACGTATGAAGGCGGTTTCGCACTTCCGTACGCTGGAAGCGGCTTCGGCGCTGGCGGCGGCTAACAAGCGCGTGTCGAATATCCTGGCGAAAGCCACCGAAACCCTGAACGACAGCGTGCAGGCATCCCTGCTGAAAGAGAACGCTGAAATTCAGCTGGCGACCTTTGTCACCGCGCTGGGCGACAAACTGCAGCCGTACTTTGCGGAAGGCCGCTATCAGGATGCCCTGGTGGAGCTGGCGCAGCTGCGCGAAGCGGTGGATAACTTCTTCGACAACGTCATGGTGAATGCCGATGACGAAGCGGTGCGTATCAATCGCCTGACGCTGCTGGCGCAACTGCGCGAGCTGTTCCTGCAGGTGGCGGACATTTCGCTGCTGCAGTAAGCGATGGGCAGAAGTGAACTGAAGGGACGAGCAATCGTCCTTTTTTTGTTTCAGGCGGCAGAAGGGGTGAACAGGCGCGCGTCGCGCAGCAGGTGAT
Source organism: Pantoea sp. B270 (assembly GCF_018726825.1). Taxonomy (NCBI): domain Bacteria; kingdom Pseudomonadati; phylum Pseudomonadota; class Gammaproteobacteria; order Enterobacterales; family Erwiniaceae; genus Pantoea; species Pantoea sp. B270. Next base: position 2,497,144 of record NZ_JAHCSX010000001.1, on the reverse strand, counting down.
CGTTACCGCGACGGCGGGTAAAGCCGCTGCGGTCAAAGAACTCCAGAATCTGCACCGCGACTTTGCGGCCGGTACCCAGCTGGTTGCGGAAGTCGGCGGCGCTGGTGCTGCCTCCGGCGGCTGCGCGCTGACGAATCAGATCGGCGAAGATCTGGATCTGCGCGCTGCGGTAGTAGCGATCGCGCACGATCGCCGTGATATGGCCGAGACGCGCCGCGGTGAGCAATAAACCGCGAATCTGCGCTTCATCCTGCTGCAGCGCATCGGCAATGTCGCGCACCCACAGCGGCTGGTCGCTGAACAGCGGCTCGACCTGCTGCCACAGCGTGGCTTCCTGTGGATTAAAGCGCGGCGCGAAGTCGGGCAGGTGCAGCCAGCCCTGTTTCTGCCGCAACTCGCCTTGTGCCAGCATCTGGTCGATTAATCCCGGCACCAGCGGTACCGGCGCATGCGGCAGCGCCACACGGCGCAGGCGATCGTGGCCGATGCCCGGCAGCTCCGGATGCTGCTGGTGGAAGGCGCTCAGCGCTTCCCGTAAACGCTGCTGCCAGGCGCTGGCCATGGTGTCGCTCATCAGGCTGGTCCCCAGCCGTACCGGATTCAGCGGCAGCAGCAGCGCGTCCAGCGCCGGCGCAGTGAGCTGACGCGCCCAGCCGAGCTCGTCATACGCGGCCGGTTGATACGCCAGATGCGCCTGCAGGCTGGCGCTGTCATCGCGCGCCGCGGCCAGCTGCTGTAGCCACTGCAGATAGTCCGGCTGGCGTTTACCGCGCTTTTTGCTGTCGCACAGCAGTACGCGTCCGCCGCCCAGCGTGTGCTGCGCATTGCTGTCGCGGATAATTATCCGATCGTTTTCCGCCAGCCACAGCGGCTGGCTGAGCACCAGTTCAGCCACATCGTCCGTGAGCTGCGTTAAGCGGCCGGTGACGTGGCTGGCCGCGTGATGCAGATGCACCGGCTGTGAGGCCGTTTTCAGCGGTTGCAGCAGGCGCAGTGCAACGATCAGCCGCTGCGTGCCGGCGGGACGTGGCTGCGCCAGCAGCCAGTCGCCGCGCGTAATCTGTGCCTTCTCCACGTCACCGACGATATTCAGCGCGATGCGCTCGCCCGCCTGGGCGCGCGTCACTGGCTGGTTCTGCGCATGCAGCGCCCGCACGCGCAGCGGCAGGTTCAGGCTGCTGAGCCACAGCGTGTCGCCCACCCTGACTTCACCGCTCAGCGCGGTGCCGGTGACCACCAGCCCGGTGCCTTTCAGCGTGAAAGCGCGGTCGATGGCGAGGCGGAAACGGCGGCCAGGCTCAAACGCCGGTGCGTTCAGGCTGCTGAGGTGCTGGCGCAGCGTTTCAATGCCCTGCAGCGTATGGCTGCTGGTAACAAACTGCGCTGCCGCTGGCCAGCCGAGTTGCTGCGTGAGCTGCGCGACCTGCTGCTGCACCTCTGCGATGCGTGCGGCGTCGACGCGGTCGGCTTTAGTGAGCGCCACGCTCAGCGGCGGCTGTCCGGCGAGGCTCAGCAGCTGTAAATGCTCACGCGTCTGCGGCATCACGCCATCGTCACAGGCCACCACCAGCAGCGCATGATGAATGCCGCCGATGCCGGCCAGCATGTTGGCGAGAAATTTTTCATGGCCAGGCACATCAATGAAGCCCAGCGTGCGGCCATCGGGCTGCGGCCAGTAGGCATAACCGAGATCGATGGTCATGCCGCGCCGTTTCTCTTCCGGCAGGCGATCGGCATCAACACCGGTCAGGGCCTGCAACAGCGCGGTTTTACCGTGATCGACATGTCCGGCCGTGGCAATAATCATGGTACTAAGGTCCGTATCAGGGCGGCTTCGTCATCAAGGCAGCGTAAATCCAGCCACAGTTTGCCCTCCTGCAGACGACCAATCACCGGGCGTGCCAGCTGGCGCCAGCGCTGCGCCAGGGCGTTGAGCTGGCTGCCGTGACCGTCGCGTGGCGTGAAGGTGATAGCAAAGCTGGGCAGACGTTCGACCGGCAGCGAACCGCTGCCAATTTGCGAGGAACAGGCGGCGATCGCCAGCGAAAAATCGGCGCTGAAGGCGTGCTCCAGCGCCGGCATCAGACGTTCGGCCTGTTGCAGAATATCGTGCGCGCTACGCGTCAGCAGGCGCAGTGTCGGCAGCGTCTCATGCAGGGTTTCCGGCTGACGGTAGAGCTGCAGCGTCGCTTCCAGCGCCGCCAGCGTCATTTTATCGACGCGCAGTGCGCGCTTCAGCGGATGCTGTTGCAGCTGGTCAATCAGCGCTTTTTTGCCGACGATAATCCCGGCCTGCGGGCCACCCAGTAGTTTGTCACCGGAGAAACTCACCAGACTCACGCCAGCCGCAATCAGCTGCTGCGGCATCGGTTCAGGTGGCAATCCGTACGCCGTCATATCCACCAGCGAACCGCTGCCGAGATCGCTGATCACCGGCAGGCCGTGCGCGTCGCCTAACTGCACCAGCTCGGCTTCAGACACGGCATGGGTAAAGCCCTGAATCTGGTAATTACTGGTATGTACCTTCATCAGCAGGCCGCTGTCCTCGCCGATGGCGCCGCGATAATCCTTCATATGGGTGCGATTGGTGGTGCCGACCTCCACCAATCGGCAGCCCGCCTGGCGCATCACGTCAGGGATACGGAATGCGCCGCCGATCTCCACCAGTTCGCCGCGCGACATAATCACGTCGCGGCCCGCTGCCAGGCTGGCCAGCATCAGCAGCACCGCCGCGGCGTTGTTATTGACGATACAGGCAGCTTCGGCGCCGGTTAGCTCGCACAGCAGTGCGCTGACTGCGCGATCGCGATGGCCGCGCGCCGCGTCGTCCAGCGCATACTCCAGCGTTACCGGCTGGCGCAAACAGGCGCTGACCGCCGCGATTGCGCGATCGCTGAGCTGCGCGCGCCCGAGATTGGTGTGCAGCACGGTGCCGGTCAGGTTAAACACCGGGTGCAGCGCGCTTTGCTGCTGCTGCTGCGCGCGGCGCAGCGCTTCATCCGGCCAGCTGGCGTGCCAGTGTGGTAACGATTGATGTTGCTGAATGTGGTCGCGCGCCTCCTGCTGCATGCCGCGCAGCTGACGCGTGATAAAGGCGGTACCGGATTGTGCCAGCAGCGGCTGCAGCGCCGGATCGCGCAGCAGGCTGTCGATGGCAGGGAGCTGACTGTAGAGGGCTTTCATCACATCACTTAGTGGGTGGGCGGAACCGTACGGGCAAAGCTTTCCCGCTCGAACAGCGTTTCTGCCAGTTTAACCAGCGCCGGGCGATTGACGCACCAGTTGGGCAGCACGCGGCGAAAATTGAGATAGCCCAGGGTGCAGCCGGTGGCGATATCGGCGAGGTTGAGCGTGCCGCTGTTGAGCAACTCGCCCTGCGCGGCGGCGGTTTCCAGCGCGTCGAGGCCGCGCGCGATTTTCTCGCGATTACGCAGCAGCACCTCTTCCGATTGCCGATCGCCGGGACGCATCTGTTCGCGCACGATCATCACCGCCGCATCATTGATGCCGTCGGCCAGCTTCTCCAGCTGGCGGATCTGCAGGGCGCGCAGTGCGTCGTCGGGCAGCAGGGCAGGGGCATCGCCACGCAGTTCAATCACCTGAGCAATGATCGAGGAGTCAAACCAGGTCAGCTGCTGGTCATCAATGAAGGCCGGCACTTTACCCAGCGGATTGTACTGCGGGACGTGGCTGTCAGGCTCCCACGGAGAGTGGTTGACGAATTCAAACACCAGGCCCTTTTCCAGCAGGATCACTGAGATTTTGCGCACAAACGGGCTGGTATAGCTGCCAATCAGTTTCATCGAAGCCTCCGTGTGAATGATCAATTCAGGCAACAGGGATGACGCAGGTGAATAAACCTGGTCGCCATGAATGGCGACCCTACCATGTCCGGCGTCCAATCATGCGCACGTGGCATCAATCCCCGGGAAACATAAACGGATTCAGGCTGCTGCGCGCGAATCCTTCCTGCTCCATGCGGGCATCCAGCACCAGCGAGGCGAGATCGTCGGCCACCGGTTCCAGCGCCGGATCTTTCTCCTGGTATAGCATCTTCAGATAGGTACCGCAGTCGCCGCAGCTTTCGGCTTTCACGGCGGCCTGCTCGCTGTCCAGCGACCAGTAATGCAGATCGCGCGTTTGCTCGCAGTTCGAGCACTTGCTGCGCACCACGTACCACTCGCTTTCGCACAGATTACAGTGCAGATAACGCAGACCCTGCTGGCCAACGTCCATGTGCACCACGCTGGCGACCGGCACACTGGCGCACACCGGGCAGAACTGACGGTGCTCGCCATATTCGGCCCGCGCTTTGCCGGGGATCATCGCCGCCATCTGCGCCCAGTAAATTGACAGCGCCGCCCAGATGAACGGGGCTTTATCACTGCTGACCTGGGCGAATTCGCCCTCCAGCAGCGCGCTGGCAAGGGTTTCCAGCTCGGTGGACGAGGCCTTCTCCAGATTCTCCAGCACCGCCAGCGCCTGGCCGCTCATCTCTGGCTTCAGCTCGGCGATCAGCGAATGCAGCAGCCGCTGCCAGTGCACATCGCGCGGGTAAGTGTGGATATCCAGCGGCGGTTTGCCCTGCTGCGCGCTCTCTGCCAGCCGCTGATGCAGATCGATCTGCAGCGGATGGTCATACAGCACGATTTCCTGGGCCTGCGCGATCACCGCGGCAAAACGCAGGTAGTCGCCCAGCGGATTTTTCGCCGCCAGATCACGCAACCGCGCCGCACGGCGGCTGTAGAGATTTTTCAGCCGGGGGAAAAGTAACGGCGGAACTTGCTCCGCCGTGTTCTTTTCGCTCTTCTCCAGCTGCTCCTGCGGGATGATGCGAATACTCATCAGGGACGTTTTTCCTGTTGTGTTTGGCGTTGGCGCTGCTCGCGATACCAGCGTGGGTGATGTTTCTTCGCCCACGCGGCCGGTACCCAGCCCTCAACCATGGCGGTAATGGTGCCTTTCACCCACAGGGCGGCATAAATATGCACCATAATCGTCATGATCAGTGCCACAGCCGAGACCGAATGCACCACCAGCGCGGCGCGAATCAGCGGAATGGTGAAGTACCCGGCGAACCAGGGGCGCCAGATGACAATTCCGCTCGCCAGCAGCAAGACTAAGCTGATGATAGCAGCCCAGAACACACACTTCTGCCCGAAGTTGTATTTCCCGGTATCGCCCACCTCTTCATTACGCACGATTTTGCGGATATTTTTCGCCCATACCAGATCTTCGCGCTGGATAAGATTGTGCTTCCAGTAGCGTAAGAACATGATAATAAAGGCTGCAAACATCACCACGCCGACGAAGGGGTGCAGGATACGCGCCAGCTGTGGCGTGCCGAGCACGTGCATCAGCCAGTTAAACGACGGGAAAAAGAAACCCAGTCCGCTGAGCGCGGCAAACACAAAACAGAACGCGACAATCCAGTGATTGATGCGTTCCGGCGCGCTGTAGCGCACCAGACGATCGCGCTTTTTCATTACTCGCGCTCCTCTTTTTCATGCAGGTTTTCGTCGTCGTCCTCTTCCACCCGGTTCGGACCGACACCAACGTAGTGGAACACCGCGGCGGCGAAGGTGGCGGCAAAGCCGATAGCAGCCAGCGGTTTCCAGACGCCTTTCCAGAAGGTGACCGCCGGGCTGATGCTCGGGTTAGCCGGCAGGCCGTGATACAGCTGCGGTTTATCGGCGTGGTGCAGCACGTACATGACGTGCGTGCCGCCGACGCCAGCCGGATCGTACAGCCCGGCGTTGGCATAGCCGCGCGTGTTCAGCTCGGCGACGCGATCGGCAGCCAGCTGCTGCATATCGCTTTTGCTGCCGAAGTGAATCGCCCCGGTCGGACAGGTTTTCACGCACGCCGGTTCCTGACCGACGTTAACGCGATCGACGCACAGCGTGCACTTATACACGCGGTTGTCGTCTTTATTCAGCCGCGGCACGTCAAACGGACAGCCGGCGATGCAGTAGCCGCAGCCAATGCACTGTTCCGACTGAAAATCGACGATCCCGTTCGCGTACTGAATAATCGCGCCTTCCGACGGGCAGGCTTTCAGACAGCCGGGGTCGGCACAGTGCATGCAGCCATCCTTGCGGATCAGCCACTCCAGCTTGCCGTTCTCCTCGACTTCCGAGAAACGCATCACCGTCCAGGATTTGGCGGTCAAATCCGCCGGGTTGTCATACACCCCGACGTTATGACCGACCTCGTCGCGGATGTCGTTCCACTCTGAACACGCGACCTGACACGCCTTACAGCCGATGCAGGTGGTGACGTCGATCAGTTTCGCCACTTCCTGCTGATGGTCACGCGCCTGCGGGGCAGGCGTGAAACCATTGGTGGCGGAGCGGCGGATAATGTCTTGCGATTGATAAGCCATCTTCGTTCTCCGTTACACCTTCTCGACGTTAACCAGGAACGCCTTAAACTCCGGCGTTTGCGTGTTGGCGTCACCGACAAACGGCGTCAGGGTATTGGCGATAAAGCCTTTTTTCGCCACGCCCTGATAGCCCCAGTGAATCGGGATGCCAATGGTATCGACAGTTTTGCCATCGACGTTGAGCGGACGCAGGCGCTTGGTGACCACCGCTTTGGCTTTGATATAGCCGCGGTTGGAACTCACCTTCACCGTATCGCCCTGAGCGATGCCGAGCTTGTTTGCCAGCTTCTCGCCAATCTCCACAAACTGTTCCGGCTGCGCGATGGCGTTGAGCAACGCGTGTTTGGTCCAGTAGTGGAAATGCTCGGTCAGACGATACGTGGTGCCGACATACGGGAACTGCTCCGCTTTGCCCATCGCCGCCAGATCGTCTTTGAACACGCGCGCGGCCGGGTTGGAGACCACGTCAGGATGCAGCGGGTTGGTGCCGAGCGGCGTTTCAAACGGCTCGTAGTGCTCCGGGAACGGTCCTTCTGCCATTTTGTCGATGGCGAACAGGCGGCCCATGCCTTCCGGCTGCATGATAAACGGCCCGACGTTACTGCCCGGCGCGGCCGTGCTGTAGTCCGGAATATCCATACCGCCCCACTTGCTGCCATCCCATTTGAGGATCTGGCGTTTCGGATCCCACGGGTTGCCCTGCGGGTCGGCGGAGGCGCGGTTATACAGGATGCGGCGGTTCAGCGGCCACGCCCAGCTCCAGTTCAGCGTATTGCCCAGCCCGCTCGGGTCGGTGTTATCGCGGCGCGCCATCTGGTTACCATCCGGCGTCCAGCTACCGGCGAAAATCCAGCAGCCGCTGCTGGTGCTGCCGTCATCTTTCAGATGGGCAAAGGTGCTGAGCTGCTGGCCTTTTTTCACCAGCAGCGTGCCTTTGTCATCGTAGATGTCCGCCAGCGCTTTGCCGTTGCTCTCCATCGCCACCTCTTCCGAGGCCGGATTGTCGGGCGTCAGGTAGTTCCAGGTCATGTTCAGTACCGGCTCTGGCTGTGCACCGCCTTCGCGCGCATACATCTCACGCAGGCGCAGATAGATACCGGAGAGAATTTCACCGTCGTTGAGCGCTTCGCCCGGCGCATCCTGACCTTTCCAGTGCCACTGCAGCCAGCGGCCGGAGTTGACGATTGAGCCGTTCTCCTCGGCAAAGCAGGTTGACGGCAGACGGAATACTTCGGTCTGAATCTGCGCCGGATCGACATCGTTAAACTCGCCGTGGTTTTGCCAGAAGGTCGAGGTTTCGGTGTTGAGCGGGTCGATGGTGACGAGGAACTTCAGCTTCGACAGCGAATCAATCACTTTGCGCTTGTTCGGGAACGACGCCACCGGGTTAAAGCCCTGGCACAGATAGCCGTTGACCTTGCCCTGCGACATCATCTCAAAGTACTGCAGCACGTCGTAGCCTTTGTCCCACTTCGGCAGCCAGTCAAAGCCCCAGCTGTTCTCCGCCTGCGCTTTATCGCCAAAGAAGGCTTTCATCATGCTGACGAAGAATTTCGAGTAGTTGCCCCAGTAATTCACCTGGCCCGGCAGCGTCGGCTTCGGCGTGTTTGCCGCCAGATAGCTGGTGAGATCGGTCTGTTTTTCCGACGGCAGCGTCATATAGCCCGGCAGGCTTTGCGACAGCAGGCCGAGATCGGTCAGACCCTGAATATTGGAGTGTCCGCGCAGCGCATTGACGCCGCCGCCGGCCATCCCCATATTGCCCAGCAGCAGCTGGATCATCGCCATGGTGCGGATGTTCTGCGCCCCGACGGAGTGCTGTGTCCAGCCCAGCGCATACAGGAACGAGGTGGTGCGGTCGCGCGCGCTGGTTTCACCAATCAGCTCACAGACGTGCAGGAAATCCGCTTTTGGCGTGCCGCAGATGCGCTCGACCATTTCCGGCGTATAACGGCTGACGTGCTGCTTCAGCAGATTCCATACGCAACGCGGATGGCTCAGGCTGTCATCGCGTTTGGCAAAGCCGTCGTCGCCCAGCTCGTAGTTCCAGCTGGTTTTGTCATATTTGCGATTGGCTTCGTCGTAGCCGCTGAACAGGCCATCGTCGAAATGGTAATCCTCCCGCACAATCAGGCTGGCATTGGTATATGCCTGCACATATTCATGCTGGATTTTGTCATTCTGCAGCAGCCACAGCAGCACACCCGACAGGAAGGCTATGTCGGTGCCGGGGCGGATAGGCGTGTAAAAGTCTGCCACCGATGCCGTGCGGGTGAAGCGCGGATCGATAACAATCAGTTTGGCTTTGTTGTGAATTTTGGCTTCCATCGCCCAGCGGAAACCGACCGGATGCGCCTCAGCAGCGTTTCCGCCCATCACCACAACCAGATTGGCATTACGGATGTCGACCCAGTGGTTGGTCATCGCACCGCGACCAAATGTTGGAGCAAGACTTGCTACCGTTGGTCCGTGTCAGACGCGTGCCTGGTTGTCGACCGCCAGCATACCGAGCGATCGGGTAAATTTTTGCGTTAAGTAGCCGGTTTCGTTGCTGGAGGCCGAAGCGCACAGCATGCCGGTGGAGAGCCAGCGGTTTACCGTCACGCCGGCGGCGTTCTGCGCGATAAAGTTGGCGTCGCGATCGGCTTTCATCAGCTGCGCGATGCGCGTAAAGGCGTCATCCCAGCTGATGCGCTGCCATTTGTCGGAGCCTGGCGCACGGTATTCCGGATATTTCAGACGGCTGTCGCTGTGGACAAAATCAAGCAGGCCCGCGCCTTTCGGACAAAGCGCGCCGCGGCTCACCGGATGGTCCGGATCCCCTTCGATGTGGAAAATGGTCTCTTTGGCGTTTTTCGCGCCATCGCCGAGGCTGTACATTAACAGGCCACAGCCGACTGAGCAGTAAGTGCAGGTATTACGGGTTTCGCGGGCACGCAGCAACTTATACTGCCGTGTTTCCGCCAGCGCGGCTTCCGGCGTAAAGCCGAGCAGGGCTGCCGTGGTTCCTGCCATACCGCCAGCGCAGATCTTGAAGAATTTTCTTCGGCTGACGTTCATGGGTAATCCTTGAGTCGACATTGCTGTAATAATTTTTTTGCGCTGGATGGAGCCGGGGTTCAGAATGGCTCCACGCAGGATTGCGTCAAAAGCGACCTGATATTACCACTACTTTAATGTGGTTGTTATGCGAGACGAGAGAAGTGAAAGCGAAACAGCAAAAAAGTAACCAGAATGTGAATGAGATCGCAGGACTGAGCCAGACCACCGTATGGCAGCGCCACGCGATTACTGAAGCGGAAAGCGACTGGCTGGCGCAGGAAGTGCCGGTGGCGCTGGTCTACAACGGTATTTCACACGTGGTGATGATGGCGACGCCGGATAATCTGCAGGCTTTTGCGCTCGGTTTTTCGCTCTCCGAAGGCATTATTGAGCAACCCGGCGAGATCTATGGCATGGATGTGGTGCCGGGCTGCAATGGGTTCGAAGTGCAGATCGAACTCTCCAGCCGGCGTTTTATGGCGCTGAAGGCGCAGCGTCGCGCCATGGCGGGCCGCACCGGTTGCGGCGTATGCGGGGTGGAGCAGCTGGATCAAATCGGCAAGCCGGTGCAGCCGCTGCCGTTTACGCAGACCTTCGATCTGGCCTGCCTTGATAACGGGCTGGCACAGCTGCGCGATTTCCAGCCCATCGGCAATCTGACCGGCTGTACGCACGCCGCCGCGTGGATGTCGCCGCGGGGCGAACTGCAGGGCGGCTGCGAAGACGTGGGTCGCCACGTGGCGCTGGATAAGCTGCTGGGTCAGCGCAGCCAGCAGCACTGGCAGCAGGGTGCGGTGCTGGTTTCCAGCCGCGCCAGCTATGAGATGGTGCAAAAATCTGCCATGTGCGGCGTAGAGATCCTGTTTGCCGTCTCGGCCGCCACCCAGCTGGCGGTTGAGGTGGCCGAGCGCTGTAACCTGACGCTGGTGGGTTTTTCTAAACCGGGACGCGCCACGGTGTACAGCCATCCGCAGCGTCTGATCAACGGTTGATGTGCGATACATGCCGGGAATTTCATCGTTCGCGGCGTGCAGCGTACCGGGAGGTGTCAGGCAATCTTTTATTACGCTACGCTTTTTCTGGTTAGCCTGCTAAATAATATGCATGCAATAGTTTTTAATGTGACCTTCTTTTCGATAGGAATGAAGAAGTTGATGCGCTATCATTAACGTCTCAATCAATAATAATATATTCATTATGGCTTTAATTAAAAAGCTGCGGCAGCTGAATCGCAGGCGTAATTATTTAAAGAAAGAGATTAAATACTCTCTTGATCTTTATTTTGCAGCAAGGAAATGGAAAAAGTCTTCATGCCACAAGCCGAATAGACAGGATATCAAATCCATTCTGCTGGTTCGCAATGAAGGTAAAATCGGCGATGCCATCGTTTCTACGTGTTTTCTCAGAGCGCTGTTTGAAGCCGGGTATCGTGTAGATATTCTGGCGGTAAAGGAGAATGAGAGCCTTTTCCGGCATAACCCGTATATCCACAACATCTATCTCTCGGAGAGTTTCAGTGATTGTCATCAGCGCGATAAATATGACACCGCCATCGGGAGTGAGGTCGTTACCCTCCTGAGAGACAATGCTTACGATTTATTGATCGATACGGCTATCTGGCAAACCGCGCTGTATATGCCCAAAATGATTGCCGATATCAATCCTAAAATGACGCTGGGTTTCAACAAGCCTGGCTGGCTTAAACCCTACGATATCAACATTCAGTTCGATCACCTTAATAACCACGTTAAAAATATCTATCGTGCGGTTCTTGACTATCTTCAGGTTGAGACGGTTGATGGGCTGAATTATGAAATATTTTATCCTGAGCGCATTGATGCCGAAATTCACCAGTCCGGCATGTTTTCCGCTGATGAGCACAATATTTTAATCAATATTTATGCCAGTCATGCCGATCGTGACCTCTCTGAGCAGCAGCTGAATGAGCTAATCGGGGCGATTGTCAGGCACAATGCGGCCACCAATATCGTGGTGCTCGATCACAAAGGCGCGCTGGAACAGGCGTCGCTGCACCCCGCGAAGTTATACCGCGTTCCCTCGCTGTATCACGCTTTCGCTGCGGTTAAGAAAAGTGATTGCGTGATTACTCCCGATACCGCCGTGGTGCATATCTCGGCGGCTTATAACAAAGCCCTGGTTGGCATCTATCAGGACTCACTGAAAAATAATCAGCTGTGGTCGCCTGGCTACAGTAACGGCCATCAGATATTTTCCGATGAGTTTGTTTTTAAAAATGACGGACGGCTGGTTGAGAAAATAAGCCAAAAAATCCACACGCTGGTTCAGCCATAATCGATGAGGTCACTGTGCCGTCAGTACGGTGACCGTGCATCGGGCAGTTCCTTACACCACCTGCACCGCTAACGCCTGCTGCAGAGCGCTGAGCGCACCGGGCTTTGCCGCGCCGCCGTCGCAAATCAACAGATCGATATCGCCGACAGGGGCGTACTGGGTACGGCTGATCACGCCGAGTTTGCTGTGATCCGCCAGCAGCAGGGTGCAGCTGGCCTGCTGTACCATGGCGTGCGCGATGGCGGCTTCATGCGGATGGAAGCTGCTGGCGCCGTTTCGGGCATCGATGCCGACCGGTGACAGCAGCGCCACGTCGGCGCGATATCGATAAATTTCCCCCACCGTCATTTCTCCCCGCGTCTGCTGCGCGCCGGCCATCATCATGCCGCCCAGCAGCAGCACCTGGTTATTCAGGGTTTCATGCTCTTCGGCCGCGCTGAGCGCCAGTGCCGCCTGCAGACTGTTGGTGATGATGGTCAGGCCGGACATGGTGCGCAGCTCTTCAGCCAGCAGCGTGGTGGTGGTGCCGGCATCGAGGAACAGCGTCTGGCCGGGCTGCAGATGTTGTACCGCCGCGGCGGCAATCGCGCGTTTCTCTCTGGCCTGTGCGTTACGGCGCACCTGCAGCGGTGGCTCCGGCGGGCTCTCCAGCGCCACCAGACCGCCATGTACGCGGCGCGCCAGCCCCTGCGCCTCAAGCGAAATGATATCGCGCCGTGCCGTTTCCCGTGAAATGCCCAGCTCTTTGATGATGCGTTCAGTGCTGAGCTGATGTTGCGTGCTCAGCAGCGCGCGGATGCGATGTAAACGGGTTTCCTGCAGCATGACGTTTCCCTGTGGCAGAGCGAAGCTGGGCCTAAGCTTACCTGAGTGTCATCGTGGCGTCATGTGTATTTGGTTGTATTTGTGTATTTGGTTGCATTTTTCACTAAAGCAGGCATGATGTTCGCAGAGATCAGGCTGCAAACACCCCTTTCACCTTCGCAACGGGAGTTACCATGGTTACACGTTCCACCATCATGGATACCAACAGTTTTCGCGCCGAACACGCCGACGCGCTGGATCCGGCCACCCGCACTCTGACGGACAAGCGCAGCAAAGTGCTGGGCGAATCGTATCGTCTGTTTTATCGCAAGCCGGTGCATCTGGTGCGCGGCGAAGGGCAGTATTTGTGGGATGCGGCGGGTAACAAATATCTGGATGTGTATAACAATGTGGCGAGCATCGGCCACTGCCATCCGGCGGTCATTGAGGCGGTGAATCAGCAGATGAAGATGCTGAACACGCACACGCGTTATTTGCACGAGCGCATTCTTGACTACAGCGAAGCGTTGCTGGCGACCACGCCGGAAGCCATCGACCGCGCCATGTATATGTGTACCGGCTCAGAAGCCAACGATTTGGCGATTCGCGTGGCGCGCGCCTGGAGCGGCGGCACCGGCATTATTGTCTCGCAGGAGGCGTACCACGGTACCAGTGATTTGACCTCTGGCGCGTCACCGGCGCTGGGTAGCGGTCAGCCGCTGGCCGCGACCACCCGTCTGGTGCCACCGCCGGATGCTTATCGAGTCGATGCGCCCGACCTCGGGGCATGGTTCGCCGATCAGATTCAGCAGCAGATTGATGACATGAAAGCGCACGGCATTAAATTCGCCGGTTTCCTCGCCGACTCGATCTTCTCCTCCGACGGCGTGCTGCCTAATCCGCGCGGATTCCTGCAGCAAGCGGTAGATGTGGTGCATGCTAACGGCGGCATTTTTATCGCTGATGAAGTGCAGCCCGGCTTTGCCCGTACTGGCGATGCCTTCTGGGGCTTTGCCCGTCACGGCGTGGTGCCGGATGTGGTCACCACCGGTAAGCCGATGGGCAACGGTATTCCGGTTTCCGGCCTGCTGGCGAAAAGCGACGTGCTGGCCGCGTTCAGCGACGAGATCCCTTATTTCAATACTTTCGGCGGCAACCCGGTGGCGATGGCCGCTGCGCAGGCGGTGCTGACGGTGATCCAGGAAGAGGGGCTGCAGGAGCATAGCCGCGTGGTCGGCGCCCAGCTGCTGGCGGAGCTGCAGAAGCTGATGGATCGCCATGACTGCATTGGTGATGTGCGCGGTGCCGGGCTGTTTATCGGGTTTGAGCTGGTGCAGGATCGCAGCAGTAAGACGCCGGACAAAGCGCTGGCGCTGGATTTGATCGAGAAGCTGCGCGATCACCATGTGCTGACGTCGGTGGCCGGGCCGTACGGCAACGTGCTGAAACTGCGTCCGCCGCTGGCGTTCCAGAGCGGTGATATCGACTGGCTGGTGGGAGCACTGGATAAGTCGCTGACGGAGCTGGGGCGTTAATTATTCAGATATCAGGTCGCCATGAATGGCGACCCTTCAGCATAATGTGCCAGACGCGCGTTGATGCGCATCTGGCAGGGCGTGAAAGGACATCACGCTGCGGCAGTTTCCTGGGCAAAAATCTGCTCCATCTTCTGCCACGCCTGTGCCACATCATCATCGAGATTGAACAGGCCGGAGGTGCCGACAATAAACACGTCGACGCCCGAGGCGGCAATCTGCTTAAAGGTGCGCGCATTGCACGACCCATCGATTTCGGTCAGATAGTGATAACCGTGCGTTTCCCGCATAGCGATCAGCTGGCGAATTTTGTTCAGCGTTTCCGGAATAAATTTCTGCCCGGCGAAGCCGGGATCGACCGACATCACCGTCACTTTATCCAGCAGATGCGCATATTCACGAATGCTGTCGGCTGGCGTAGCCGGATTCAGCACCACGCCGCAGCGACGGCCAGCCTCTTTAATTTGCGTCAGCAGGCGAAAAATTTTGTTATTCGCCGTCTCCGGATGGAAACTGATAATATCCGCACCGGCATCAATGCATATCGGAATAATATCTTCCGGGTGGTTCACCATTAAATGCACATCAATCGGCACATCGGTAATTTTACGCAGGTTCTCAATAAAGAACGGCGACAGCGTAATATTCTTAACATAGCTGCCATCCATAATATCGACATGATAGAACGAGGCGCTGGCGTTCATCGCTTCGATCTGCTCGCGGAAGCGGGTCAAATCCATGCACATCAGGGACGGTGAAAAGCGGGCGTTCATGCTGATTTCCTCATTACGCAAACAGCGCCCGCAGGCGCTGTCTGTGACATCAATGGAAGAACGAAATAATGTGGCCGAGCACAATGCCGACGATACCGAAGTCCGCATCACCAAAGGTGGTGGACGCGAAGCCAAGGTCACCCATCAGCGGCAGCAGAATGGCGGGCAGGAAGGAGATCAGCAGCCCCTGGACAAAGGAACCGATGATGGCACCGCGCCGTCCGCCGGTGATGTTGCCGTAGACGCCAGCGGTCGCGCCGCAGAAGAAGTGCGGCACCAGGCCCGGCACAATCACGCTCAGACCGAACAGCGGGCACAGGAACATGCTGATCAGCCCGGCGGCGAAGCTGCACAGGAAGCCGATGATTACGGCGTTCGGCGCGAACGGGAAGACCGTCGGACAATCCAGCGCCGGTTTTGCGTTCGGCACCAGTTTATCGGCGATGCCTTTGAACGCCGGGACGATCTCGGCAATCACCATGCGTACACCGGCAAGAATGATGTAAACACCCGCAGCAAAGGTGATTGACTGGATAATGGCAAAGACGATGAAGTTCTGACCGCCGCTCACCTGGCTTTCGGTAAACTCTTTACCGGCGACCAGCACCAGCGCGACAAACAGAATCATCATGGTCAGCGAAATTGCCACGGACGAGTCGCGCAGGAAGTTGAGGGTTTTCGGTACTTTCAGCTCTTCAATTGATGGGCTGCCTTTGCCCACCGCTTTGCCGACCAGCGCCGACAGCAGGTAGCCGGTGGAGCCAAAGTGGCCCAGCGCCAGGTCGTCCGAGTTGGTGATTTTGCGGGTGAACGGCTGCAGAATCGCCGGACATACCACCATCATGGTGCCGAGAATCAGCGAGCCGATCAGCACCAGCCAGAAGCCGTGCACGCCGCCCACCGACAGGATCACTGCCAGCATGGCCGACATATACAGCGTATGGTGCCCGGTCAGGAAGATGTATTTCAGCGGCGTGATGCGCGCCAGCACAATATTCACCAGCATACCGAACACCATGATCATCGCGGTTTCGGTACCGTAGTTTTTCTGTGCCAGCGCGGCCATTGCATCAGTATTCGGCACTACGCCCTGAATATTGAACGAGTGCTCGAATAGCTGGCTGAAGATGGTCAGGGTGGCCGCAATTAAGTTGGCCCCGGCGATAAGAATAACAAAACCCATGATGGTTTTTAGCGTACCGGAAATCACATCGGATACCGGTTTCTTTTGCAGTAATAAACCAATCAGGGAAAAAAGGCCGACAAGTATAGCGGGTGTTCCAAGAACATCCTTAATTATAAACTGCAGCATAAATTACTCCGTGTGAGTAAATTTCGTCGGGTCAATTACAGGTTGTCGGCGAGAATTTCTTTGATTCTGGCGTTATCCAGTAAATTGCTCAGGCCAAATACCTGTGCGCAGTGGCTCGACAGCTGGTCAGCGATATCTTTAGCGCTGATGATAATATCGGCCTGCTCAGATTTGGCAGAGGTTAAATCGGTATGACCCACTTCAGCCTCTTTACCCAGCTCCTTAATAATTTTCTTCACGTTCATTTCCACAATGAAGCTGCTGCCTAAACCGTTTCCACACACAATCAGTACTTTTTTCATTTTCAGGTTTCTCTGGTGATTAATCTTTAATGACAGCTTCAATCGCTGGCAGGGTCGATGCCGACAGCAACTGCTGCAGGCGGGATTCGTCGCTGAACACCTCAGCCAGCGCGGTGATCATCTGAATATGATCGTCGCCAGACAGGGCGCACAGCATAATAACGACAAATACCGGGTCGTTTTCATCGGCGGCAAAATTCACGCCTTGTTTTACATGCAGCAGCGACAGGCCGTTTTTGCGCGCACCCTGTTCCGGACGCGCATGCGGCATCGCCAGACCCGGCGCCAGCACATAATAGGGACCCAGCTCAGCATGCGAGGTAAAGATCGCATCCAGATAAGCCGGGGTAATTGCCCCCTCCGCCAGCAGCGGCTCGGCCGATAAACGCACCGCTTCCTGCCAGTCGCTAACGTCGTCTATTACCCGGATATGTTGCGGTGTCAGCCATTGAGTGAGCATCAGTAATTCCTGTTTATTCGTCGATGCGGTGCACTGTAGGTGATTTTATCGCCTGGGTTCTGTGATGTTGCTCGCAAAAGTTAGCGCTAACACGAATGATGTTAAAAAATGTGTTAGCGATAACATTTTTGCGCGCGCGGTTTGTCACGCTGAGGCCGGGGTGACATGCTCAGGCCAGCGAAAATCACGCAGCCAATGAGACATGCCCGATTCTGTGGTTTTTAACATGGCACCAATTTGCTTTTGGTTTTAAGCTGCGTGCGGATAAATCGAGCGCTACCCGGAACCAGTAGGGTAGAGACAGGAGAACGCATGACAGAAAAACGACGGCGCAGTACCGGCAAAAGTACGCTGGCCGATGTTGCCCGTTTGGTCGGTGTCAGCGCCATGACGGCGTCGCGCGCTTTGCGTATGCCGGAGAAAGTGTCGCCCGAAATTCGCGCAAGGATCGACGCGGCCGTCGCGGAACTGGCCTATGTGCCCAACGTGCAGGCGCGTAACCTGGCGTCAGCCTCGTCGCGGCTGATCACCATGGTGGTACCATCTTTTGCGACGCCGGGCAGCGCGATTGTGTCAGAGGCGCTGCAGGAGGTGCTGCGGCCGCAGGGCTATAACATGATGCTGGCCGAAGCCAATCATTCGGCGGCGGAGGAGAGCGAGCTGATCGAGATGCTGCTCTCTTACAACCCGGCCGCGATGGTGCACTTCAATTTCGACAATGCCGCCGAAGCGCAGCGCCTGCTGAGCAACTCCGGCCTGCCGGTGATGGACATCGGCGGCGTGCATCAGGATTCTGCCGGCATCAGCATCGGCGTGGACTATGCGAAAGCCATTCGCCAGCTGGTAAACAGCCTGGTGGAGCGCGGCTATCGCTATCCCGGCCTGCTGTGTACACAAACGCACAGCACTATTTTCCGTCAGTTGCTCAATGGCTGGCACAGCGGGATGCTGGCGCTGAATCTGGCACCGCACCGCGTGGTGACCTCACCGAAAATGCCCACCTTTGCCGCCGGCCACAGCCTGCTGGCAGAGATCCGTCTCACCTGGCCGGAACTGGACGTCCTGATCTGTACCAGCGATGAAGTGGCGTGCGGCGCCATCATGGCCTGTCACGCAGCCGGCGTCTCGGTGCCCAGCCAGCTGGCGATTGCCAGCATCGGCGGTGGCCCGCTGGCGGCGGTATGTTCGCCGCCGCTGACCAGCATTGTGCTGCCGTACGAGGAGATGGGGCGCATGGCCGGTAAACGCCTGCTGGCGGCGCTCAACGGCGACGAGCCGCCTGCCATCAATGAGCTGCCGGTGCAGCTTAAGGTGCGCGCCAGTACGCATAAGGTGTAGCCGTGTGTGCGCACCTTTTGCCAGATTGATCAAATCCTTATCATTACTAAGGCATTGATAACCCTTTTCCGGATCATGATTTTAACTATAATGATCCGACTGCTTATGCGGCACACCAGCAAGGTTGTGCTGCCAAACACTAAATGGAGAGGAAGAACATGAGTTATTCACTGCCATCCCTGCCGTACGCCTACGACGCACTGGAACCGCACTTCGACAAGCAGACGATGGAAATCCATCACACTAAACATCACCAGACCTACGTTAACAACGCCAACGCGGCGCTGGAAGGTACCGAATTCGCAAATCTGCCGGTTGATGAACTGATCACCAAACTGGATCAGCTGCCAGCAGACAAAAAAGGCCCACTGCGTAACAACGCTGGCGGCCACGCTAACCACAGCCTGTTCTGGAAAGGCCTGAAAACCGGCACCACGCTGCAGGGCGACCTGAAAGCGGCAATCGAAAAAGATTTCGGTAGCGTTGAGAAATTCCAGGAAGAGTTCGAGAAAGCGGCTGCGACCCGTTTTGGCTCTGGCTGGGCGTGGCTGGTGAAAAAAGGCGACAAGCTGGCGGTCGTTTCAACCGCTAACCAGGACAACCCACTGATGGGCGAAGCCATCGCTGGCGTGTCTGGTTTCCCAATCATCGGTCTGGATGTGTGGGAGCACGCTTACTATCTGAAGTATCAGAACAAGCGCCCTGACTACATCAAAGCGTTCTGGAACGTGGTGAACTGGGACGAAGCAGCGGCACGTTTCGCCTCGGCAAAATAAGTTCTGGCTTACGCTATGTGAATAACCGGTGCCTGCGTGCACCGGTTTTTTTATCACCATCCTAAACCGCAGCTCAACAAACTCCACGTCATGACCAGGCTAAAGTGGTTATTAACGCGCCGTTGATAATTTGGGGCATACAGTAGCCTTCAGTTATCTCGCGACGTAAAAATAATCATGTCTATTATTACACATTCTGAGCCGGACTCCGTTTCGTCGGCCGCGCTGTTTATACCTTTAGTCAGTGGAAAGCTGCGGCCAAATAAGCTGTGGAATAGCCAGCAATTTCGCCTGAAATTTGCCTTAAGGTCAGCGGTATTTCCACTGACCACTTTTAATTATCTCCATCAGCTGGCCAAACTCTCTTTTCTGCCGCAGCTGTTAAGCAGCCAGGGCTTACTGCCGGCTAAGCCGCATCGTCCCTATTTGCGCGCTGGTTTCAGCGTGGCGCAGCGTGCGCAGGCGATTCTCGATCATTATCAATTGATGGATAAGCTGGCGAATAATCAGCTGCGCCAGTTGCTGCTGAGCCCGACTGGTAATCTCCTTGCCCGTTTCGACGGCAAAAACGAGGAGCAGTTTGCGATTTATTGCTGCTCCGGCCATTACGACCGGGAAGGGGAAATTACGCTGCTGCTTAATTATCAGGACATGACGCTGGCCTCGCTGTCATTCTCTATTATTCAGGAGCAGCAGCAGCGCACGCTATTAATTGGGGGCTTGCAGGGGCCGCGGAAACATATTTCCAGTGACGTTATTCGCGATGCCACCAAAGCCGCGCACGGCGTATTTCCTAAGCGTCTGCTGATGGAAGCGGTATTTATTCTGGCGGCACAGTGCGGCGTACAGGCCATTACCGCCGTCGGCGATACCACCCATGTTTTCCGCAGCCTGCGCTACCGTCATAGCAAAGGTGATAAGTTCTTTGCCAGCTATAGCGAGTTCTGGCTGTCACTGGGCGGGGAAATGCGGGGTGATGAGCTGTTTACGCTGCCGCTGAGCATGGCTCGTAAAGATCTGGAAGAGATTGCCAGCAAGAAGCGCGCGGAGTATCGCCGCCGCTATGCCTTGCTGGATACGCTGGCGCAGCAGGTGCTGCAGGCTGCCGGGGCAGAACGCGACGTGGCCCACGCCGCGTAACGGCAATCAGAACGGCTGCTTCGCGTAGCCGGTCATCACCTTCAGCCCCATCTCACGTCCCAGCGCGGTCATCGGGTGTACCACTACCAGGCCGCGCACGCTTTTCTTCAGCGCGCCCATGTTCGCCTGCTCTTTTTTGGTGATTTCACGGCTGAACGGCAGCTTTTTCAGCTGCTGGGCTTCTTTGCTCAGCTTCTCTTCGCGCACGTTGCGCAGACGCTCAATTTCCTGCACCAGCGTCTCTTTCTCTTTCAGCAGCGCGCCAAGCTTTTCGGCATCGCCCGCTTCAAGCAGCTGCGGTTCTTTGCGATTCAGCGCGTCCAGCTGGTCGCTGAAACGTTTAATCTCGGCTTTTTCTTGTTCTTTCATTGGGAAAACTCATTAAGGAAAACAGGCAAAGGATACATCAAATCCGCCCGCTTTTGCAGCGCAGCGACAACAGAGGCAACGGGATAATCGGGTGCAGCGCGGCGGGCGGGCAAAAAAATACCCAGCGCAAGGCTGGGTATTGACTGGAATTACAGAATGAAGCGGCTGAGATCTTCGTCGGCCACCAGTTCATCCAGATGCTGACCAACATATTCGGCATCGATGGTGATCGATTCGCCGTGGCGATCGCTGGCGTCGTAGGAGATATCTTCCATCAGACGCTCCAGCACGGTGTGCAGACGACGTGCACCGATGTTCTCGGTGGTTTCGTTCACCTGCCACGCCGCTTCGGCGATGCGACGGATGCCGTCTTCGGTGAATTCAACGTTAACGCCTTCGGTGCCCATCAGCGCTTTGTACTGTACGGTCACGGACGCGTTCGGCTCGGTCAGGATGCGTTCGAAATCATTGACCGTCAGCGCCTGCAGCTCAACGCGAATCGGCAGACGACCCTGCAGCTCCGGAATCAGATCCGACGGGCTGGCCACCTGGAACGCACCGGAGGCGATAAACAGGATATGGTCGGTTTTAACCATGCCGTGTTTAGTGGACACGGTGCAGCCTTCCACCAGCGGCAGCAGATCGCGCTGTACGCCTTCACGTGACACATCCGGGCCCGACGACTGGCCGCCGCGCTTACAGATTTTGTCGATTTCGTCGATGAACACGATACCGTGCTGTTCAACCGCGTCGATGGCGTCCTGCTTCAGCTCTTCCGGATTCACCAGCTTGGCCGCTTCTTCTTCAATCAGCAGCTTCATCGCATCTTTGATTTTCAGCTTACGCGGTTTCTGCTTCTGGCCGCCGAGGTTCTGGAACATCGACTGCAGCTGGCTGGTCATCTCTTCCATGCCCGGAGGCGCCATGATTTCAACGCCCATCGGCGCAGCAGCCAGATCGATCTCAATCTCTTTGTCATCCAGCTGGCCTTCGCGCAGTTTTTTGCGGAACGACTGGCGGGCAGCGGACGGCTCAGCGCTCTGCTCCGGCTGGCCCCAGTTGTTTTTCGCTGGCGGGATCAGCACATCCAGAATGCGATCTTCTGCCATCTCTTCGGCGCGATATTTGTTTTTCTCGATCGCCTGGCTGCGCACCATCTTGATGGCGGAGTCCGTCAGATCGCGAATAATCGAATCCACTTCTTTCCCGACATAGCCGACTTCGGTGAATTTAGTGGCTTCAACTTTGATGAATGGCGCATTGGCCAGCTTCGCCAGACGGCGGGCGATTTCGGTTTTACCGACGCCGGTCGGGCCGATCATCAGGATGTTTTTTGGGGTCACTTCATGGCGCAGCTCTTCGTCAAGCTGCATGCGGCGCCAGCGGTTACGCAGCGCAATGGCGACCGCTTTTTTGGCGCCGTCCTGGCCGATGATGAAGCGGTTAAGCTCGCTGACAATCTCGCGTGGAGTCATCTCAGACATGGTTTTGGTCCTTACGCCTTAGACGGTAATTCTTCGAAGTTAATGTTGTGGTTGGTGTAGATGCAGATATCACCGGCGATATTCAGCGCTTTGGCTACGATATCGTGCGCACCCATCTCCGTGTTCTCCAGCAGCGCGCGGGCGGCTGCCTGGGCGTAAGGCCCGCCGGAACCGATGGCAATCAGGTCATTTTCCGGCTGAATCACGTCACCGTTACCGCTGATGATCAGCGAGGAGTTCTCATCGGCAACCGCCAGCAGCGCTTCAAGGCGGCGCAGCATCCGGTCAGTACGCCAGTCTTTCGCCAGTTCGACCGCGGCTTTCACCAGATGGCCCTGATGCATCTCCAGTTTGCGTTCGAACAGTTCAAACAGGGTAAAGGCATCTGCGGTGCCGCCAGCAAAGCCCGCGATCACTTTGTCGTTGTAAAGACGACGCACCTTTTTAACATTGCCTTTCATTACGGTATTGCCGAGCGTCGCCTGGCCATCACCGCCGATCACGACCCGGCCGTTGCGTCGTACACTTACTATTGTTGTCACGGGCAGACCCCTTGTTGCAGTGGAAAAAAGACACCGCGCAGCGGGCGCGGCGTATCATGCAACCAGATATGGGGTAATCCTGTGGGGTTTCAACCCCCGGCAATATCTGATGCTGCAAATTGCCGGGGGCGAGCAGGGAGGGTTAAGGCAGGGCGAGCGGGATACAGCTGCTGTGGCCGGAGCTGTGCAGGCGCTTCACGGTGCTGTCTGCGCTGCTGCGGTCTTTAAACGGCCCAATCACCACGCGATTCCAGCCGCCGCCAGTCGTGATGCGGCTTTCGAAACCTTCAAACGCCAGACCGGCGCGTACCGATTCCGCCTGATCGGTGCCTTTAAACGAGCCACACTGCACCATCCAGCGCTGGGTGCTCGCTTTCTCTTCCTTTTTGGCTTTGGCGCTCTCCTGCGGCTTCGCCGGCTCGCGAGTGATCGGTGCGGCCTGCTGCTGCTGCTGGCGTGCCGCCTGCTGCTGCAATTCCTGCTGGCGTTGCTGCTGCAACTGTTGCTGACGCTGCTGCTGTAACTGCTGCTGCTGACGCTGCAACTGCTGTTGTTGCTGTTGTGCCTGCTGCTGACGCTGCAGCGTTTGCTGGCGCTGAGCCGGGGTTTGTTCGTTCCACGGCACTTCATTCAGCTGGGTCGGCTGCTGGCGCATATCGGCCTGCATCTGCTCCAGCAGCTGACGCTGTTCGTCGGTCAGCTGGGTTTGCGACTTGATTTCGCCACCGGCAGACGGCTCGGTGGGCGACGGCACGGTCACCTGACGATTTTCCAGCTCTTTGATGTACTTCCAGCGCTCTTCCGGCTTCGGCGGCAGGCCATTACCGTTGGCTTTATGATTCGGAATCACCGGTGTTTCTTCTTTTTTGTGATGCGAGATGAACCATAAACCACCGGCAAAGGTCACCAGCACTGCCACGGCCAGTACTATCATCAGCTTTGAAGTGCCGGAGCCGCCTTTGCTTTTCTTGCTGCGGCCTGCGGGTTTTTTGCGACGCGTCCCTGTTGAACGCCCGCGGCCTACGTAATCTCTCTGTGCCACTTTCGTTCTGATACCCTTCAAAAAAATGCCACTGGGCGTGTAAATGGGGTGTTAATTTTGCCCGGCAAGGAATGCGTCATGTTACTCAAGGGCTGGAACTTTGACCAGCACAGTCTGCCTTCAGAATCTGCTGAAAATGCAGGGTTCCCGCATTCATTTTTCGCGTTTTGCTGCCGGTGCAGTACTGCCGCGGACGCGGAGTTCGGCGTCGAGCAGGCGTGAACCGTTGTTGACCCGTTTGCCCTGCAGCTCATCCAGCAGCAGCAGCATCGCTTCGCGGCCAATGGCAAAACGCGGCTGTGCCACGGTGGTCAGGGGCGGATCGTAGTATTGCGCCAGCTCGATATCATCGAAGCCGACCACCGACAGATCCTGCGGAATACGCATTCCCAGCTTACGCGCCTGGTTCATCGCGCCCAGCGCCATCAGATCGCTATGGCAGAACAGGGCTTTCGGCGGCTGCGGCAGGCTCATCAGCTGCTTCAGCGCGCTGGCACCGGCTTCAAAGGTAAAGTCGCCGTGCACAATCAGCGTGGGATCGATGGCGATATTGCTGCGGCGCAGCGCCTGGATGTAGCCCTGCAACCGATACTGGCTGAGCGGGATATGTTCCGGTCCGGTGATGCAGGCGATCTGCCGATGGCCCAGCTGTAACAGGTGATTCACCGCTTCAAAGGCCGCGGTCAGGTTATCGATATGCACCGTGGGCAGCGCCATCTCCGGCGCGAACTCGTTGCCCATCACCATGGGCGGCAGATTACGCTGATCTTCAATGCCGGCGTCAAACGGCAGCTGCGAACCCAGCAGTACCATGCCGTCAATCTGGCGCGTCAGCATCAGGTTAAGGAAGGTTTTCTCCTGCTGATCCTGATGCGCGCAGTCACCAATCAGCACCAGATAGCCTTCCTGCGCGGCGGTCACTTCCACGCCACGGATAATCTCGCTGAAGAAAGGGTCACAGATGTCCGGCACAATCACCAGAATGGTTTGCGTGTCGCCGCGTTTGGCGTTGCGCGCCAGACCGTGCGGCGCATAGCCGACCGCCTGCACCGCCTGTTCCACTTTCTGCCGGGTCGCGGCGGAGACTTTTTCCGGATTCATCAGCGCGCGCGAAACCGTGGCGGTGGAGACGCCAGCCTGCTCGGCCACATCTTTCATGGTGGCTGCCGATGAGGGTTGCTTCTGATCCAACGTTAACTCCTGACGCGGTACAGCGCATAGATATTCACACATAGCCGGCCCAGTGCCGGGACGGGCACTATTGTTAACCCAACGCCGTGTGAGGTTGTTACTTAATTTGCATAAAAATTGTGACTTGTGCGACTTTTTTCGATCTGGCTCGCAGATGTGGCGCTGCTTAACTCTCGGTGGGGTCGATATCCAGCGTCCATTTGACTTTGCGCGCGGCGGGCAGGGTGCTGACCAGCGGCAGTGAACTGCTCAGCAACTGCTGCAGCCGCTTGCGCGACGGATGCTGTAGCAGCAGTTGCCAGCGCCAGCGTCCGCTGCGCTTCGGTGCCAGCGCCGGCACCGGCCCCATCAGCCACATCGCCTCATCTTTGAGCGGGCTGGCTTCCAGCAGGTTACGCAGCTGCGTAAGGAACTCCGCCGCCTGCGCGTTATCCAGATCTTCAGCGCGAAACAGTGCGTGGCTGGTCCACGGCGGCAGCTGCACTGACTGGCGCTCCAGCAGCGTCTGATCGGCAAACGCAAAATAGCCGCGATGCAGCAGCGTTTGCAGCAGTGGATGTTCCGGATGGTGCGTCTGTAGTAACACTTCGCCCTGCTTACCGGCGCGGCCGGCGCGGCCGGCGACCTGCGTGTAGAGCTGGGCAAAGCGCTCGGCGGCCCGGAAATCGGCAGAAAACAGCGCGCCATCGACATCCAGCAGCGATACCAGCGTCACGTCCGGGAAGTGATGGCCTTTGGCCAGCATCTGCGTGCCGACCAGAATGCGCGCTCCGCCGCGATGCACATCGGCCAGATGCTGCTCCAGCGCGCCTTTGCGGCTGGTGGTGTCGCGATCGATGCGCGACACCGGTACGCCAGGAAACAGCGTGCTGAGCTGCTGCTCCAGCTGTTCCGTGCCCACGCCGACCGGCAGCAGATGGGTGGAACCGCAGCCCGGACACTGATGCGGCAGCGGACGCTGGCTGTCGCAGTGGTGACAGCGCAACTGACGATGCTGCTGATGCAGCGTGTAATAACTGTCGCAACGCTGGCACTCCGCCAGCCAGCCGCAGTCGTGGCACATCAGCGCCGGCGAAAAGCCGCGGCGATTGAGAAACAGCAGAACCTGATTATCCGCCTGCAGGTGCTGGCGCATCTTGCCCAGCAGCGCCGGCGCAAGACCGCCTTTCAGTTGCTGTCCCTTGAGATCGATTAGCTGCTGCAGCGCCGGTTTGGCGTTACCGGCACGTTTGGTCAGGTTGAGCTGGCGATATTTACCGACACGCACGTTGTGCAGCGTCTCCAGCGCCGGCGTCGCCGATCCCATCACAATCGGCACATCTTCTTCGTGAGCGCGGAATACCGCCAGATCGCGCGCCTGGTAGCGCCAGCCCTCCTGCTGTTTGTAGGAGCTGTCGTGTTCTTCATCAATGATGATCACGCCCGGCCGCGCCAGCGGTGTGAACAGCGCGGATCGTGTGCCGATAACAATGGCGGTCTCGCCGCTGCGCGCGCGCAGCCATACCGCCAGACGCTCGCTGTCATTGAGCGCCGAGTGCAGCACATCAATCGGCGCATCGAAGCGTTCACGGAAACGAGCGATGGTTTGCGGCGTCAGGCCAATTTCCGGCACCAGCACCAGCGCCTGTTTACCGCGCGCCAGCACATTCTCCAGCACGCTGAGATAGACCTCGGTTTTACCCGATCCGGTAATGCCTGCCAGCAGCCACGCGGCGTAATGTTCATCCTCGCTGCGAATGGCGCCCACCGCCATCGCCTGATCGGTATTCAGCCGCAGCCGTTCACCTTTCACCGCGAAACTGGCGCGCCAGTCGTGCTGCTGTGGCGCATGTTCGCGCAGGTCGCACAGGCCTTTGGCACGCAATGCCTGCAGCGCGGCATCGGTAAAATCCTGCTCGCCGATCTGATGCCGATACAGCGGCCGCTGACGCAACGCCGCCAGCGCCTGCTGCTGTTTCGGCGCGCGCTTCAGGCTTTCCAGCGCCACTTCGCGCCCGGCTTCGTTCACCACCCACTGCCACAGCGGCGCTTCCTGGGCCGGTTTGCCCTGACGCAGCAGCACCGGCAGCGCATGGCTGAGCACTTCGCCGAGTGGAGAGTGATAGTAACCGGCGGCCCAGTTGAGGATGCGCCACAGCGCCGGCGAAAACAGCGAGCGGTCGTCGAGCAACGCATCAATCTGTTTCAGCTGGGCAAGGGGGAGATCGCTGGTGGCGCGTGTGCTAACCACGATGCCCGTCATTTTCCGGTTGCCGAACGGTACGTTCACGCGCGCGCCGGCCACCGGCTGCGGCGCATCGGCGGGCAGCAGGTAGTCAAACAGGCGAGGCAGCGGAACGGGCAGGGCAACCTGAACAACGGGCATGTCGATCTCTATCCGGTTCTGTAAAAAGGAGAAGTAGTGTACACGCTGGCGTCACCCCCGTCATACTTCAGCGCGCGGCGGCGCTGGCCGCAGGCGTTTACCCGGAGTGACAGAGCACGGCGCATTGCGCGGATTTGATCAATGCGCTCATTTTCTGTATACTATGCCGCCTTTGATGAGATGACTCGTCAAAGATACACCATTTATTAACCGCGTGTGGTGCTGTGCAGGTTCGCCTGGCACGGAGAGCGACACGGCCTTTTATGAGGTTCTCCCATGAAACAAGGTATTCACCCGAAATACGAAGCTGTGACCATCACCTGCTCTTGCGGCAACGTGATCAACACCCGTTCAACCATGACTGGTACCCTGAACCTGGACGTGTGCGGCAAATGCCACCCGTTCTACACCGGTAAGCAGCGTGTTGTTGACTCTGGTGGTCGTGTTGATCGCTTCAACAAGCGTTTCAGCATCCCAGGCAGCAAGAAATAAGATTATTTGCCGGCGAATCTTCACGATTCGGTTGCAAGAAAAAACCCAGCCTCGGCTGGGTTTTTTTATTTCTGGCCTCAGTATTCCCAGCTGTCGGGATCGATGCCCATCTCACGCATAATCTGTTTTGCTTCTTCCGGAATCTCGTCGCTGCGTTCTTTACGCAGATCAACATCATTCGGCAGCGGTTGCCCGGTGAAGGCATGCAAAAAGGCTTCGCACAGCAGTTCGCTGTTGGTGGCGTGACGCAGATTGTTCACCTGACGGCGGGTACGCTCATCCGTTAAAATCTTCAGCACTTTCAGCGGGATAGAAACTGTAATCTTCTTAACCTGCTCGCTCTTCTTACCGTGTTCAGCGTAAGGGCTGATATATTCGCCGTTCCATTCAGCCATGGGTTACCTTAATCAATAAAAAGTTGAATATGGGGAAATCCGTTGATTATGCCCGATTTTTCGATGCCTGACCGCTTAAACTGCCGGTTTTATGCTTACACATCGCGTTTCACAGGAAAGCGCGCTGAACACCAGGCGATGACGCGTAATTTTAGCGGGTATTGCGGCTTTGCTCAATCTATACGCAAAGACATTTAGATGTCCAGATGTATTGACGTCCAGTTGCGGAATGTTATTCTGTTGCCACTTTTTTATTACACTTCAGGAACAGTAAGCACCATGACGCGTAAACAGGCAACCATCGCAGTACGCAGCGGTTTGAATGATGACGAGCAATATGGCTGCGTTGTCCCACCGATTCACCTCTCCAGCACCTATAACTTCCTCGATTTCAACGAGCCGCGCGCGCATGACTATTCACGCCGTGGTAACCCGACGCGCGATGTGGTCCAGCGCGCACTGGCTGAGCTGGAAGGCGGCGCGGGCGCGGTGCTGACCAACACCGGGATGTCGGCGATTCATCTGGTGACGACGGTGTTCCTGAAGCCAGGCGATCTGCTGGTGGCGCCGCACGACTGCTACGGCGGCAGCTATCGTCTGTTTGACAGCCTGAGCAAGCGCGGCGCTTACCGCGTGAAGTTTGTCGATCAGGGCGATGAAGCGGCACTGGCGGCGGCGCTGGCGGAAAAACCAAAGCTGGTGCTGGTCGAAAGCCCGAGCAATCCGCTGCTGCGCGTGGTGGACATTGCGGCCATCTGCGCCGCCGCGCGTGCTGCCGGTGCGGTGAGCGTAGTGGACAACACCTTCCTCAGCCCGGCGCTGCAGAACCCGCTGGCGCTGGGTGCCGATCTGGTGATCCACTCCTGCACCAAATATCTCAATGGTCACTCGGACGTGGTGGCCGGTGCGGTCATCGCTAAAGATCCGGCGCTGGTCACGGAACTCGCCTGGTGGGCGAATAACATTGGCGTCACCGGCGCGGCGTTTGACAGCTATCTGCTGCTGCGCGGCCTGCGCACCCTGGCACCGCGCATGGCGGCGGCGCAGCGTAACGCACTGGCGATTGTTGATTACCTGAAGCAACAACCGCTGGTGAAAAAGCTGTATCATCCGTCTCTGCCAGAGAACGCCGGACACCAGTTTGCCGCGCGTCAGCAGCGCGGTTTTGGCGCCATGCTCAGTTTTGAACTCGACGCCGATGAGGCGCGGCTGCGCCGCTTCCTGAAAGCGCTGCAGCTGTTTACGCTGGCGGAGTCGCTGGGCGGCGTGGAAAGTCTGATTTCGCATACCGCCACCATGACGCACGCCGGCATGTCGGCGGACGCGCGTGCCGCAGCGGGCATTTCCGACTCGCTGCTGCGTATTTCTGTCGGAATTGAAGATCACGAAGATTTAATCGCCGACCTGGATAATGCATTCAGGATCGCAGCCGAGGGGTAACCATGACGATTTCAGCAGGCGCGGGAACGCCGATCAAGCAGTTGCATAAATTTGGTGGCAGTAGCCTGGCCGACGCGCGCTGTTATCAGCGCGTAGCCGGTATCATGGCCGATTACAGCCAGCCGGGCGACTTAATGGTGGTCTCTGCCGCAGGCAGCACCACTAACCAGCTGATCAGCTGGCTCAAGCTGAGCCAGAGCGATCGCTTATCGGCCCATCAGGTGCAACAGGCGTTACGCCGTTTTCACAGCGAACTGATCGCTGCACTGCTGCCTGCTGAATATGCAGAAACCCTGACCGCAGCCTTCATCCGCGATCTTGAACGCCTGGCGGCGCTGCTCGACGGCGCCATCACCGATGCGGTGTACGCCGAAGTGGTTGGCCACGGCGAAATCTGGTCGGCGCGCCTGATGGCGGCGGTGCTCAGCCAGCGCGATATCGAAGCGGCGTGGCTGGATGCGCGCGACTTCCTGCGTGCCGAACGTGCGGCGCAGCCGCAGGTAGATGAAGGCAAATCCTGGCCGCTGCTGCAGGCGCTGCTGGCGCAGCATCCGCATAAGCGTCTGGTGGTGACGGGTTTTATCAGCCGCAGCGAAGCGGGCGAAACCGTGCTGCTCGGCCGTAACGGCTCTGACTACTCGGCAACGCAGATTGGCGCGCTGGCGGGCGTGAACCGCGTCACCATCTGGAGCGACGTGGCTGGCGTTTACAGCGCGGACCCGCGCAAGGTTTCCGATGCCTGCCTGCTGCCGCTGCTGCGGCTGGATGAGGCCAGCGAGCTGGCCCGACTGGCGGCGCCGGTGCTGCACACGCGTACGCTGCAGCCGGTCTCCAACAGCGACATCGATTTACAGCTGCGCTGCAGCTATCAGCCGGAGCAGGGCTCAACGCGCATTGAGCGCGTGCTGGCGTCCGGCACCGGCGCGCGCATTGTCACCAGCCACGACGATGTCTGCCTGGTTGAGATTCAGATTCCCGATAGCCACGATTTTGCTACCCAGCAGAAAGAGATCGATCTGCTGCTGAAGCGCGCGCAGCTGCGTCCGCTGGCGATGGGTATCCATCCGGATCGTCGCCTGCTGCAGCTGTGTTACACCTCGGAAGTGGTCAACAGCGCCTTTAACCTGCTGCAGGACGCGGCGCTGCCCGGTCATCTGCAGCTGCGCGACGGTCTGGCGCTGGTGGCGCTGGTCGGTGCTGGCGTAACGCGTAATCCGCTGCACAGCCATCGCTTCTGGCAGCAGATCAAAGACCAGCCGGTCGAATTCGTCTGGCAGTCAGAAGATCACATCAGCCTGGTGGCGGTGCTGCGCGTCGGACCGACCCAGCACCTGATTCAGGGACTGCACCAGTCGCTGTTCCGCGCCGAGAAGCGCATCGGCCTGATTCTGTTCGGCAAAGGCAATATCGGCTCACGCTGGCTGGAGCTGTTCGCGCGCGAGCAGGAGACGCTGTCGGCGCGTACCGGGTTCGAGTTTGTGCTGGCGGGCGTGGCGGACAGTAGCCGCAGCCTGCTGAGCTATGACGGTCTCGACGCCAGTCGGGCGCTGGCCTTCTTTGATGATGAAGCCGAAGCGCGCGACGAAGAGTCGCTGTTCCTGTGGATGCGCGCGCACCCGTTTGACGATCTGGTGGTGCTGGACGTCACCGCCAGTGATTCGCTGGCGCAGCAGTATCACGATTTTGCCAGCCACGGCTTCCACGTCATCAGCGCCAATAAAGTGGCCGGCGCTGCCAGCGGCCAGAGCTGGCGTCAGGTACGCGATGCCTTCGCCAAAACTGGTCGCCACTGGCTGTATAACGCGACCGTGGGTGCCGGATTGCCGGTCAATCACACGGTGCGCGACCTGCGCGAAAGCGGCGACAGCATTCTGGCGATCAGCGGTATCTTCTCCGGCACGCTGTCGTGGCTGTTCCTGCAGTTTGACGGCACGGTGCCGTTCAGCGAGCTGGTCGATCAGGCGTGGCAGCAGGGCTTAACCGAGCCCGACCCGCGCGTCGATCTCTCCGGTCAGGACGTGATGCGCAAACTGGTGATTCTGGCGCGCGAAGCCGGTTACGACATCGAACCGGATCAGGTGCGGGTTGAATCGCTGGTGCCGTCACAGTGCGAAGGCGAATCCATTGACCACTTCTTTGAAAACGCCGACGAGCTGAACGAGCAGATGCTGCAGCGCTTCGAAGCCGCACAGGAGATGGGTCTGGTGCTGCGCTACGTAGCGCGTTTCGATGCCAACGGTAAAGCGCGCGTCGGCGTGGAAGCGGTGCGTCCGGAGCATCCGCTGGCGGCGCTGCTGCCGTGTGATAACGTGTTTGCTATTGAAAGCCGCTGGTATCGCGACAATCCGCTGGTGATCCGCGGGCCGGGCGCCGGCCGGGATGTCACCGCCGGTGCGCTACAGTCTGATATCAATCGTCTCGCCCAACTGCTGTAAACCTGCTGCGCAGACGGCGTCCGCTGTCTGCGTTTTTCCCTCTGCTTCCCCGTCAGGTGAATCCCTTTCACTTTGGTTGAATATTTGTCACGCCCGGCAAACAATTTTATGTTGACGCTAAGCTGAAGATCGTTCATTTTGTGCATCTGGACGTCTAAACGTATGGATGTTCGCGGTTCGCAAATTAATCGATATGTGATGATGAGGTAACAGGATGAGTTTCTTTCATGCCAATCAGCGCGAAGCGCTGAACCAGAGCCTGGCTGAGCTGAACGGGCAAATTAATGTCTCTTTTGAGTTTTTCCCGCCCCGCACCAGCGAAATGGAAGCAACTCTGTGGAACTCCATCGACCGCCTGAGCAGCCTGAAACCCAAATTCGTCTCGGTAACTTACGGAGCCAACTCCGGCGAGCGCGACCGCACTCACAGCATCATCAAAGGCATTAAAGAGCGCACCGGACTGGAAGCGGCACCGCATCTCACCTGTATTGATGCGACGCGCGATGAACTGCGCGCCATTGCGCGAGACTACTGGAATAACGGCATTCGCCATATCGTGGCGCTGCGCGGCGATTTACCACCGGGCGGCGGCAAATTAGACATGTACGGCAGCGATCTGGTGTCGCTGCTGAAAGAGGTCGGTGATTTCGACATCTCGGTAGCGGCCTATCCCGAAGTGCATCCGGAAGCGAAGAGTGCGCAGGCGGATCTGATCAATCTGAAGCGAAAAATTGATGCCGGCGCCAGTCGCGCGATCACCCAGTTTTTCTTCGACGTGGAGAGCTATCTGCGCTTTCGCGATCGCTGCGTGGCCACCGGTATCGACGTGGAGATCGTGCCGGGCATTCTGCCGGTCTCCAACTTTAAACAGCTGCAGCGTTTCGCCACCATGACCAACGTGCGCGTACCGGGCTGGATGAACGCCATGTTTGACGGGCTGGATGATGATGCGGAGACGCGCAAAATGGTCGGTGCCAACATCGCCATGGACATGGTGAAAATCCTGTCGCGCGAAGGGGTGAAGGACTTTCATTTCTACACGCTGAACCGCGCCGAGATGAGCTACGCTATCTGCCACACGCTGGGTGTTCGCCCGACGCTGGCGGCATAAGCGTGAAAGGATAAAAAAGAGAAGGGGGCCTCAGGGCCCCCTTTTTGCTGTGCGAGGCGTGATGCGCCGCCAGCCGTTAGCCGGTGTTACGCATGCCGGCCGCGACGCCAGCGATAGTGACCATCAGCGCCTGTTCTACGCGCGCATCAGGTTCGTCGCCGCGCTCTTCCTGCGCACGCGCACGCTGCAGCAGTTCCGCCTGCAGCACGTTGAGCGGATCGGTGTAGACGTTACGCAGCGCAATGGATTCGGCGATCCACGGCTGGTCCGCCATCAGATGCGCATCGTTCGCGATGGTCAGCACCGCTTTGATGTCGGCATCGAGCTGATCGCGCAGCTGTTTGCCGAGCGGCCACAGCGATTTATCCACCAGACGCTGATCGTAATACTCCGCCAGCCACAGGTCAGCCTTCGAGAACACCATCTCCAGCATGCCGAGGCGCGTGGCGAAGAACGGCCATTCGCTGCACATAGTTTCCAGCTGATCCTGATGGCCTTCGTCCATCGCTTTCTGCAGCGCCGCGCCGGCCCCCAGCCACGCGGGCAGCATCAGGCGGTTCTGCGTCCAGGCGAAGATCCACGGAATGGCGCGCAGCGACTCAACGCCGCCGGTCGGACGCCGTTTCGCCGGGCGCGACCCGAGCGGCAGTTTGCCCAGCTCCTGCTCTGGCGTCGCCGAGCGGAAGTAGGGTACGAAGTCCGGATTTTCACGCACATAGCCGCGGTAC
Source organism: Pantoea sp. B270 (assembly GCF_018726825.1). NCBI lineage: Bacteria > Pseudomonadati > Pseudomonadota > Gammaproteobacteria > Enterobacterales > Erwiniaceae > Pantoea > Pantoea sp. B270. Next base: position 2,463,370 of record NZ_JAHCSX010000001.1, on the reverse strand, counting down.
ATGGCGCACGAATAGGCTGACAGACCGTTCATGATTTCCTGCCATTCGCGTTTTGGCTCCGGCGGTGGCAGCAGGTTGGCTTCCAGAATCGCCCCGGTGTAAAGCGACAGGCTGGCGATGGTGACTTCCGGCAGGCCATATTTGAAGCGAATCATTTCGCCCTGTTCGGTCACGCGCAGGCCGCCTTTCAGGCTGCCCGGCGGCTGTGACAGCAGGGCTGCATGCGCCGGTGCGCCACCGCGGCCAATCGAACCGCCGCGTCCGTGGAACAGCGTCAGGGTAATGCCGGCTTTGTCGCAGGTTTTAATCAGCGCATCCTGGGCCTGATACTGCGCCCAGCTGGCTGCCATCACGCCGGCATCTTTTGCCGAGTCGGAGTAGCCAATCATCACCATCTGCTTGCCGTTGATGAAGCCGCGATACCAGTCGATATTCAGCAGCTGGCTCATCACGTCATTGGCGTTGTTGAGGTCGTCGAGGGTTTCAAACAGCGGCGCCACCGGCATTGCGTAAGGGATGCCGGCCTCTTTCAGCAGCAGATGCACCGCCAGCACGTCAGACGGCGTTTTGGCCATCGAAATCACATAGGCGGCAATCGAGCCCTGCGGCGCTTCTGCCGCCACTTTGCAGGTATCCAGCACTTCACGCGTGTTGTCGCTGGGCTCCCACTGCCGCGGCAGCAGCGGCCGCTTGGAATTCAGTTCACGGATCAGGAACGCCTGCTTATCAGCTTCCGACCAGCTTTCGTAGTCGCCCAGTCCGAGATAGCGCGTCACTTCGGCAATCGCTTCGGTGTGGCGGGTGCTCTCCTGACGGATATCGATACGCACCAGCGGCACGCCGAAGCATTTCACGCGGCGCAGCGTATCCAGCAGCTGGCCGTTGGCGATGATGCCCATGCCGCACTGCTGCAGCGACTGGTAAATAGCAAACAGCGGTTGCCACAGCTGATCGTTTGAAACCAGCAGATCGGCCGGACGCGGCAGGCGCTCGCCCTTCAGGCGGCGCTCCAGATAGCTCTGGGTGCTCATCAGCTGGCTGCGGATACGTTTCAGAATTACACGATACGGCTCCAGCGCCTCCGCATCGCCACACAGTTCGCGCACTTCGTCGCTGCACTCGGACATCGACAGCTCGGACACCAGCACGCCGATGTCGCGCAGGAACAGGTCGGCGGCTTTCCAGCGGCTTAGCTGCATTACGTGGCGGGTAATCGGTGCGGTGACGTTCGGGTTACCGTCACGGTCGCCGCCCATCCACGAGGTAAATTTGATGGGCACGAAATCCACCGGCAGCTGGATGCCGAAGCTCTCTTCCACCTGCTGGTTCAGCTCGCGCAGAAACGCCGGCACGCCTTCCCACAGGCTGTTCTCCACCACCGCGAAGCCCCATTTGGCTTCATCTACCGGCGTCGGGCGATATTTACGGATCTCATCGGTGTGCCACGCCTGCGCCACCAGCTGACGCAGACGGCGCATGACCTGGTTGCGTTCGTAGTCGGTGATGTCACTGTGGTCGAGCTGCTGCAGACAGCTGTTCACTTCGCCCAGCTTGTGGATCAGCGTGCGGCGGGTAATTTCGGTCGGGTGGGCGGTGAGCACCAGCTCCAGCGACAGCTCCTCAATCGCCTGGCGGATGGCCGGCTCGCTGAGATCGCTCTGCTGCTTCAGGCGCTCGAAGGTTTTTTTCAGCAGCTCCGGATGGTTAGCACCGTCGCCGCTGCGCGAAATGGTTTGATACTGTTCTGCCACGTTGGTGAGGTTAAGGAACTGGCTGAACGCGCGCGCCACCGGCAGCAGCTCGTCGTTAGACAGGTTTTGCAGCGTGGAGAGCAGTTCCTTACGATGAGTGTCATTTCCTGCACGGGATGACTTAGAGAGCTTGCGGATGGTCTCCACCCGATCGAGGATGTTCTCTCCCAGTGCATCCTTTATCGTATCCCCGAGCAGTTTGCCGAGCATACTGACATTACTTCGCATTGCGGAATATTGTTCGTTCATGTGACCCTGACACCCTTATCGTCTTAAATATAAAACCTCTATACCCAACGGGCATAACATCGTCTTTTATCTAGCCACGGTTCTTCCTGTTCGTCAATTGACTTAAATTGCCGGTATCGTGCTGCTAACTATCGGAAATTCATCGAATTTAATTGACAGGAGGTGGGATAAGTTATTCTTATTATCAAATCCCGGATAATGACGGGGCAATTTGCTGATTTCGCAGTGAAATGCCCCATCTTTTAATCATCAATGGCAAAAATGCTGCACAACCTGAGTGATAAGCGCATGAGTCGGCTTAATAAATGCGGTATCAATAAACTCGTCTGGCTGATGCGCCTGATTGATGGATCCAGGCCCTAACACCAGCGTCGGGCACAACTGCTGGATAAACGGCGCTTCGGTGCAGTAATTCACCACTTCTGTCGGCACGCCCAGCAGCTTCTCCACCACTTTGACCAGTTCATGATCGGCCGGGCATTCGTAACCGGGAATCGGCGGATGCAGCTCACCGATAGTCAGACGGCCCGGCCAGCGCGCGCTCACCGGTGCCAGCGCTTCATTGAGTAAACCGTCGAGATCGCTCAGCGTCAGTCCCGGCAGCGGACGGATATCCATATGCAGCTCACAGCAGGCGCAGATGCGGTTCGCCGCGTCGCCGCCGTGGATATGGCCAAAGTTCATGGTCGGATATGGAATGGCGAAGCCGTCATGGTGATAGCGCTCTTTCAGCGTATTACGCAGCTGCATCAGCTGAGTAATGGATTCATGCATCAGCTCGATAGCGTTCACGCCGCGCGCCGGATCGCTGGAATGACCGGACTGACCCTGAATACGGATGGCGTGCGACAAATGGCCTTTGTGGGCGCGCACCGGTTTCAGCGACGTCGGTTCGCCGATGATGGCGCAGTCCGGCCGCAGCTGGGTCGATTCAGAAAAGTATTTCGCGCCGGCCATCGTGGTCTCTTCATCGGCGGTGGCGAGGATGTACAGCGGTTTGCTGAGCTTCGTCACGTCAACGTCACGCAGCGCATCAAGAATAAAGGCAAAGAAGCCTTTCATATCGGCGGTGCCTAAGCCGTACAGCTTGTTGTCGTGTTCGGTCAGGGTGAAGGGATCGCGCGTCCAGCGGCCATCGTCGTACGGCACGGTGTCGGTATGGCCCGCCAGCAGCAGGCCACCTGCGCCGCTGCCGCTGCGCGCCAGCAGGTTGAATTTGTGGCGTGTACCCGGCACCGGCTGGACTTCCACGCTGAAGCCGAGATCGCGGAACCAGCCCGCCAGCAAATTGATTAAAGTTTCATTGCTCTGATCCAGCGCGCTGTCGGTGGCGCTGATCGACGGTGTTGCAATCAGCTGGCGGTAGAGTTCGATAAAAGGTGGAATTTTTGTCTTCACTGTTGACGGTCCCTGGGTTAGGATGTATCAATATTAATGCATTAATAGTGAATAAAAATACATTAACGTCGTCTGCATGTGAACTGAAAAAAGCTGCAAACGGCATCGTGGGCAACGGGGCAATGCCGCGACCCGATACGTGTGACTGTAATAAGGTATACAGCCTGATGTTGAATACGCTGATCGTTGGTGCCAGTGGTTATGCTGGCGTAGAGCTTGCCACCTACCTGAATCGCCACCCGCATATGAACATAACCGCTTTGGCGGTTTCAGCGCAAAGCCCGGATGCCGGAAAGTTACTCTCCGATCTCCATCCGCAGCTGAAAGGCAGGGTCGATTTGCCATTGCAGCCGCTGGGTGATGCCGCAGAGTGGGCCGGCAAGGTCGATGTGGTGTTCCTCGCCACCGCACACGAAGTCAGCCACGATCTGGCCCCGGAATTCCTGAAAGCCGGCTGCGTGGTGTTCGACCTCTCAGGTGCGTTCCGCGTTAACGACGACGGCTTTTATCAACAGTATTACGGTTTCAGCCATCAGCACCAGGCGTGGCTCGACAAAGCCGTTTACGGCCTGGCCGAATGGAACCACGAGCAGATTAAAGACGCGCAGCTGGTGGCGGTGCCGGGTTGCTATCCGACCGCCGCGCAGCTGGCGCTTAAGCCGCTGATTAAGGCTGGCCTGCTTAATCCGGCTCAGTGGCCGGTCATCAATGCCACCAGCGGCGTCAGCGGTGCCGGACGTAAAGCCAGCGTCACCACCAGCTTCTGTGAAGTCAGCCTGCAGCCGTACGGCCTTTTCAATCACCGTCACCATCCGGAGATTGTGGCCCATCTCGGCACGCCGGTGATCTTCACGCCGCATCTCGGTAATTTCCCGCGCGGCATTCTGGAAACCATCACCTGCCGTCTGAACGCCGGTGTGAGTCAGCAGGATGTGGCGGCGGCGTTCCACAGCGCTTACCACGATAAACCACTGGTGCGGCTGTACGACAAAGGCGTACCGGCGCTGAAAGCGGTGGTTGGCCTGCCGTTCTGCGATATCGGCTTTGCCGTGCAGGGCGAGCACCTGATTGTTGTCGCAGCGGAAGACAACCTGCTGAAAGGCGCCTCCTCACAGGCGGTGCAGTGTCTCAATATTCGTTTCGGCTTCCCCGAAACGCTGTCTCTGATTTAACGGACGGATAACCTGACCATGAGCAATCCTCTGATCATTAAGCTGGGCGGCGTACTGCTGGATAGCGAAGAAGCGCTGGCGCGTCTGTTTGATGCCCTGCTGGCGTACCGCACGCAGTATCAGCGTCCGCTGATCATCGTCCACGGCGGTGGCTGCCTGGTGGACGAGCTGATGAAGAAACTGGCGCTGCCGGTGAAAAAGAAGAACGGTTTGCGCGTGACGCCAGCCGATCAGATCGACATTATTACCGGTGCGCTGGCCGGCACCGCCAACAAAACGCTGCTGGCATGGGCGAAGAAGTACGGCATTGGCGCAGTGGGTTTATGCCTCGGCGATGCCGGACTGGTGAACGTGGCACAGTTCGATGAGGAGCTGGGGCATGTCGGCAACGCCACGCCGGGCAATCCGCAGCTGCTCAATACGCTGCTGGATGCAGGCTATATGCCGGTGATCAGCTCGATTGGCATCACCGACGGCGGCGAACTGATGAACGTCAACGCCGACCAGGCCGCGACCGCGCTGGCGGCGACGATCGGTGCCGATCTGGTGCTGCTGTCGGACGTCAGCGGTATTCTCGACGGCAAAGGTCAGCGCATCGCCGAGATGACCGCAGCCAAAGCCGAGCAGCTGATTGCCCAGGGCATTATTACCGATGGCATGATTGTGAAAGTGCATGCGGCGCTCGACGCGGCGCGTACGCTGGGCCGCCCGGTGGATATCGCCAGCTGGCGTCATGCTGAACAGCTGCCAACCCTTTTCAACGGCGTGTCGATTGGCACCCGGATTCTCGCATAATCAAGGATTACGACATGAGCACGCAAAACATCAAAAAAATCGTTCTGGCTTACTCGGGCGGTCTGGATACCTCGGCCATCATTCCCTGGCTGAAAGAGAACTACGGTGGTTGTGAAGTGGTGGCGTTCGTGGCCAACATTGGTCAGGATCCGGCCGATCTGGAAGGCGTAGAGAAGAAAGCGCTGCAGTCGGGCGCGTCTGAGTGCCACGTGGTCGATCTGCGTGAAGAGTTTATCAGCGAATACGTTTACCCGGTGCTGCAGACCGGTGCGCTGTACGAAGGCACCTATCTGCTGGGCACCTCAATGGCGCGTCCTATCATCGCCAAAGCGCAGGTTGAACTGGCGCTGAAAGTGGGCGCAGACGCGCTGTGCCACGGCGCAACCGGTAAAGGCAACGATCAGGTGCGTTTCGAAACCACCTATACCGCGCTGGCACCGCAGCTTAAAGTGGTGGCGCCATGGCGTGAGTGGAACCTGCGTTCGCGTGAAGCGCTGCTGGATTACCTGAAAGAGCGCAATATCCCGACCACCGCGTCGCTGGAAAAAATCTACAGCCGTGATGAGAACGCCTGGCACATCTCGACCGAAGGTGGCGTGCTGGAGAGCCCGTGGAACGCGCCAAACAAAGATTGCTGGGTGTGGACCGTCGATCCGCTGGAAGCGCCGGATCAGCCCGAAAACGTCACCGTCAGCGTGGAGAAAGGCCAGGTTGTTGCGGTGAACGGTGAGAAACTGAGCCCGTTCCAGTGTCTGGAAAAACTCAATGCGCTGGGAGCGAAACACGGCGTAGGCCGGATTGATATCGTGGAAAACCGTCTGGTGGGCATCAAATCACGCGGCTGCTACGAAACCCCTGGCGGTACCATCATGGTCAACGCGCTGCGTGCGGTTGAGCAGCTGGTACTGGATCGCGACAGCTTCAAATGGCGTGAACAGCTGGGTCAGGAGATGTCTTACGTGGTGTATGACGGCCGCTGGTTCGCACCGCTGCGTCAGTCAATCCAGGCCGCTGCCGCATCGCTGGCAGAGCTGGTGAACGGGGAAGTGGTACTGCAGCTGTACAAAGGCCAGGCCACGGCGATCCAGAAAAAATCGGCGAACAGCCTGTACTCAGAAGAGTTTGCCACCTTCGGCGAAGACGAAGTGTACGATCACCGTCACGCGGGCGGCTTTATTCGTCTGTTCTCGCTCTCTTCACGCATTCGCGCGCTGAACGAGCAGAAGAAGTAATACCGGCGGCAGGCGACATATTTTGCAGGGGCGGCTTCGGGCCGCCCTTTGTTTAACAGATTCAGGAGCAAGCAGATGGCACTTTGGGGCGGACGTTTTTCGCAGGCGGCAGATCAACGGTTTAAACAGTTCAACGACTCACTGCGGTTTGACTACCGCCTGGCGGAGCAGGACATCATCGGTTCGGTGGCCTGGTCAAAAGCGCTGGTCACGGTAAACGTGCTGAGCAGTGAAGAGCAGCAGCAGCTGGAAGCCGCGCTGAATGCGCTGCTGGAAGAGGTTCGCGCCAATCCGCAGCAGATTCTGCAGAGCGATGCCGAGGATATTCACAGCTGGGTGGAAGGCAAGCTGATCGACAAAGTCGGCGCGCTGGGCAAAAAGCTGCACACCGGGCGCAGCCGTAACGACCAGGTGGCGACCGATCTCAAACTGTGGTGTAAAACGCAGGTGGCACTGCTGCTGGAAGCCACGCGCGAGCTGCAGTCAGCGCTGGTAGCCACGGCTGAAGCCAATCAGGATGCCGTGATGCCGGGCTACACCCACCTGCAGCGGGCGCAGCCGGTGACGTTTGCCCACTGGTGTCTGGCCTACGTTGAGATGCTGGCGCGCGACGAGAGCCGTCTGCAGGATACGCTGAAGCGGCTGGATGTCAGCCCGCTGGGCTGCGGTGCGCTGGCCGGCACTGCTTATGAGATCGACCGTGAGCAGCTGGCCGGCTGGCTCGGCTTCGCCTCTGCCACGCGTAACAGCCTGGATACCGTGTCAGACCGCGATCACGTGCTGGAGCTGCTGTCTGATGCCTCGATTGGCATGGTGCACCTGTCGCGCTTCGCCGAAGACATGATCTTCTTCAACACCGGTGAAGCCGGCTTTATTGAGCTGTCCGATAAAGTGACGTCGGGCTCATCGCTGATGCCGCAGAAGAAAAATCCGGACGCGCTGGAGCTGATCCGCGGCAAGTGCGGTCGCGTGCAGGGCGCACTGACCGGCATGATGATGACGCTGAAAGGGCTGCCGCTGGCGTATAACAAAGATATGCAGGAAGACAAAGAAGGGCTGTTCGATGCGCTCGATACCTGGCTTGACTGCCTGCATATGTCAGCGCTGGTGCTGGATGGCATTCAGGTGAAGCGTCCGCGCTGTCAGGAAGCCGCCGAGCAGGGTTACGCTAACTCGACCGAACTGGCCGATTATCTGGTAGCCAAAGGCGTGCCGTTCCGCGAAGCGCACCACATTGTCGGCGAAACCGTGGTGGAAGCGATCAAACAAGGCGTCGCGCTGGAAGCATTAAGTCTGGCGCAGTTTAAGCAGTTTAGCGCGGCGATCGGGGAAGATGTTTATCCGGTGCTGTCGCTGCAGTCTTGTCTCGATAAGCGTAACGCGCGCGGCGGCGTGGCACCACAGCAGGTGGCGCTGGCGATCGGCGAAGCGAAGCAGCGCTCAAACCTGGCGTAATGCGCGCCAGGAAATTTCTTTCGCAAAAAAGAGACAATTCTTGATCGGCCTGGCGTGAAGAGTTCTTAAAGTGTGCTCGCCGTTAATTTGGAGAACATAAATGAGCACTTCACGCTTTGGCTACCCTTTCTTTCCTCTGGAGCCGGCCGTTGAAAACCAGGTTCCTGTCACCTTCGATTCCGCCTCGGTGAATGACGGCGGTTTTATTGTCGATGGCGAGATCACCCGCGATACGCGCCCTGCGCTGAACGGCTATGCCGGCCGTGGCGTCACGCTTGAGTGTTACCATCACGGCGAGTTCGTGGGCAGCACGCTCAGCGATGCTCAGACCGGCTACTTCAGTTTTACGCTGCCTGCCGCGCTGGCGGGCGGGAGTCATCAGTTCATGGCACAGGTGGCGGCAATGCCGCAGAGCACCAGCGCGCCCTTCACGCTGATCGTCGAAGACGCTGGTTTTGTACCGGTCACGCTAACCGCCATGCACAGCGGCACGCAGTTTATCTGGCCGGAAGAGAGCACCACGCAAACCCAGCCGACCTTTTCCGGTAAAGGCCAGCCCGGCAGCCGGGTTGAGCTGTTTGATAACGATGAGCCGCTCGGCAGCGCGCTGGTCGATAGCGATCACAAATGGACCTTTACGCCGTCTCATGCGCTGGCCGCTGGCGAGCATCAGATCGTGGTGACATGCGGCGCAGGGAATGTCAGTGCGCCGGTCAGCCTGATCGTTGCGGATGATATTACGGGAGATGTGGCCCGGCCGGAGGCACTCAGCGGCCTGCATCTGCACGACCTGCTGGCCAGCGTGCCGGTTAACCTGTTCCAGGACGCGGAGCTTAACCCGGCCACGCAGCAGTATGAGCTGGTGCTGAATAATGACGATCTGCAGCAGGAGCTGACGCAGTCCGGTATCGTCGGCCACTCCCTGGTGCTGACGGAGCAGGATTTGCAGCAGTTGCTGGGTGATGTGCCACTGTGATGCAGAGGCAAAAAAAAGCGGGCTTTAAGTAGCCCGCCAACCTCTAGCTTCGGAATTACATATAGTTATAGGCACATCATCAAAGGGCTGGCACTCCCGGCCAACTCAGTGATTTCGTGAGCAGGTTGCAGGTGCTGCTCCAGATTGTTGTTGTTGCGTGTCTGCGTTAGCCGCTTTAACAATCTGTGGTCTTAATCAGATGGCCGGTATTATTCCTGTTCACCGCTTGATAGGGCTAATCGTTCATTGCTATTCTATCTATCGCCACGGGCTATCGTGGTTTGGAGGCTATCAATGAACATTCGTGATCTGGAATATCTGGTTTCGCTGGCGGAACATCGCCACTTTCGTCGTGCCGCTGATGCCTGTCATGTCAGCCAGCCGACCCTGAGCGGGCAGATTCGCAAGCTGGAAGATGAACTGGGTGTGATGCTGCTGGAACGGACCAGCCGTAAGGTGCTGTTTACTCAGGCTGGACTGCTGCTGGTGGATCAGGCGCGAACCGTGCTGCGTGAAGTGAAGGTACTGAAGGAGATGGCCAGCCAGCAGGGCGAAACCATGTCCGGGCCGCTGCACATTGGTCTGATTCCGACTACCGGTCCCTATCTGCTGCCGCATATTATTCCGATGCTGCATCAGACCTTCCCGAAACTCGAGATGTATCTGCACGAGGCGCAAACGCAGCAGCTGCTGGCACAGCTCGACAGCGGTAAGCTCGACTGCGCCATTCTGGCGCTGGTAAAAGAGAGCGAAGCTTTTATTGAAGTGCCGCTGTTTGATGAGCCGATGAAGCTGGCGATCTACCAGGATCACCCGTGGCACGATCGCGATCGCGTGCCGATGTCGGATCTGGCCGGTGAGAAACTGCTGATGCTGGAAGATGGTCACTGTCTGCGCGATCAGGCGATGGGCTTCTGCTTCGAAGCCGGCGCTGATGAAGATACCCATTTCCGCGCGACCAGTCTGGAAACGCTGCGCAACATGGTAGCAGCCGGCAGCGGTATCACTTTGCTGCCGTCGCTGGCGGTACCGAATGAGCGCGTGCGTGATGGCGTGTGCTATCTGCCGTGTTATAAACCGGTGCCGCAGCGCACCATCGCGCTGGTGTATCGTCCGGGATCGCCTCTGCGCAGCCGCTATGAGCAGCTGGCAGAAGCAATTAAAACCCACATGCAGGGTTACCTGGACCGTTCGTTAAAACAGGCGGTTTAAGCCGTTTAACGCCGCCACGCGGTAGGCTTCGGCCATGGTGGGGTAGTTGAAGGTGGTGTTCACGAAATACTCAATCGTGTTACCGCCGTTCTTCTGCTCCATGATGGCCTGGCCGATGTGAATAATCTCCGCCGCACGCTCGCCAAAGCAGTGAATACCCAGAATCTCTTTGGTTTCGCGGTGGAACAGGATCTTCAGGCTGCCGACGTGCATGCCGACAATCTGCGCGCGCGCCAGATGCTTAAACTGCGCACGACCCACTTCGTACGGCACTTTCATCGCCGTCAGCTGCTGTTCGGTTTTGCCGACGGAGCTGATTTCCGGAATGGTGTAGATCCCGGTCGGGATATCTTCAATCAGGTGCGCGGTGGCTTCCCCTTTGATGATCGCCTGCGCGGCAATGCGGCCCTGATCGTAAGCGGCAGAGGCCAGGCTCGGGTAGCCAATCACGTCGCCCACCGCATAAATGTGCGGCTGCGCGGTCTGATACATGCTGTTCACTTTCAGCAATCCACGGCCATCGGCTTCCAGCCCGACGTTTTCCAGCGCCAGTGAATCGGTGTTACCGGTGCGACCGTTCGCGTACAGCAGGCAATCGGCTTTGACCTTTTTACCGGACTTGAGGTGCATGATGACGCCATCGCTGACACCTTCAATCTTCTCAAACTCTTCGTTGTGACGAATCACCACGCCGCTGTTCCAGAAGTGATAAGAGAGCGAATCGGACATCTCCTGATCGAGAAACGCCAGCAGGCGATCGCGGGTGTTAATCAGGTCAACCTTGACGTTAAGGCCGCGGAAAATCGACGCGTATTCACAGCCAATCACGCCCGCGCCGTAAATGATGACGTGGCCAGGTTCATGATGCAGGTTGAGGATGGAGTCGGAGTCGTAAATGCGCGGGTGGGTAAAATCAACGTCCGCCGGATGATACGGGCGGGAACCACAGGCGATGACAAACTTCTCTGCGGTTAAGCGCTCGCGCGTGCCGTCTGGCTGTTCCACTTCGATGGTGTTGGCATCAACAAAATGGGCGTCGCCCTGATAAAGCTCACAGCGGTTACGCTCGTAAAAGCCCTGACGCATGGCAGTTTGCTGGCTGATGACGTTCTCAGTATGATTCAGAATGTCGGCGAACGAGGAGCGCAGGAGTCGGGTGTGATCGCTATAAAGAGGGTTTTGATTGAACTCGATGATACGGCTGACAGCGTGACGCAGAGCTTTCGAAGGGATGGTTCCCCAGTGAGTACAACCGCCGCCGATGTTGTGGTAGCGTTCGATCACTGCAATGCGCGCTCCCTGCTTCACCAGCCCCATCGCCGCACCTTCGCCGCCCGGACCGGAGCCAATCACAATGGCATCGTAATCGTAAGACTTTTGCATACCAGTACGTCCTATGTTTCTATACATTTTTACAACGAGATTCTAACATCTCGCCGCGCACATCTGAATTCTAACAGCGTAAATTGGCAAAGATTGACAATCAGTGAGGTTAACAGGCGGTCACAAACTTTGCGCCGCTGTACGCTGAAAAGTTTGTTATAGTGCCTGCCTGATTACTCACAAGGCCGGGAAAATGGGCGTTCGAGCGCAACAAAAAGAACGTACACGACGTTCACTGATTGAAGCGGCATTCAGTCAGTTAAGTGCAGAAAGGAGTTTTGCCAGCCTGAGTTTACGCGAAGTGGCACGCGAAGCCGGCATTGCACCGACCTCGTTTTACCGTCACTTTCGCGATGTGGATGAACTCGGCCTGACGATGGTCGATGAAAGTGGCCTGATGCTGCGCCAGCTGATGCGCCAGGCGCGCCAGCGCATTGCCAAAGGCGGCAGCATCATTAAAACCTCGGTTGCCACGTTTATGGAGTTCATCGGGAACAATCCCAACGCTTTTCGTCTCTTACTACGCGAGCGCTCCGGCACCTCAGCGGCTTTTCGTGCGGCGGTCGCGCGGGAGATTCAGCACTTTATCGCTGAACTGGCCGACTACCTTGAGCTGGAAAACCGCATGCCGCGCAGCTTTACCGAAGCGCAGGCGGAAGCGATGGTGACGATTGTGTTCAGCGCCGGCGCGGAAGCGCTGGATGTGGATATCGAACAGCGGCGCAAACTGGAAGAGCGTCTGGTGCTGCAGCTGCGAATGATCGCCAAAGGCGCGTATTACTGGTATCGCCGGGAGCAAGAGCGCCTGGCGGTTACCCTGGAAACCCCCGAAGAGTAATGTGATAAGGATAATGAAATGATTGAGCAAAACCCTCGCGATAAAGGAACGCTGTTACTGGCTTTTATCACCGGTTTAGCTATCAACGGCTCCTTTTCGGTGCTGTTCAGCACCTTTGTTCCCTTTTCGATTTTCCCGCTGATCGCCCTTGGCCTTGCCGCGTGGTGTCTGCATCAGCGCTATCTCAACCGCAATATGCCGGACGGCATGCCTTCGCTGGCGGCGGCATTTTTTCTGCTGGGGATCCTGGTGTACAGCGCGCTGGTGCGTGCCGAATATCCGGATATCGGGTCTAACTTCATCCCGACCATTCTGATGGTGGCGCTGGTGTTCTGGATCGCCATGCGCTTCCGCCGCAGCAAGAACAAGCACTGAAAACAATCACGGGAACCGCAGGGTTCCCGTTTTTTTTAGGCTTTTCGCGTCAGTAACACACCGCATTCCATATGGTGGGTGTAAGGGAACTGGTCAAACAGCGCCAGCCGCGTGATGTTATGCGTGGCACTCAGTACGCTGAGGTTGTCGCACAGCGTCTGCGGATTACAGGAAATATAGAGAATACGCGGATAGGCCTGCACCATCTTCACCGTCTCGTCATCCAGCCCGCTGCGCGGCGGATCGACAAAGATGGTCTCGCACTGATAGTTATTGAGATCGATGCCTTCCAGACGGTTAAAGCTGCGCACGCCGTTCATCGCCTGGGTAAACTCTTCGGCCGCCATACGGATAATTTGCACGTTGTCGATGTGGTTGGCCGCGATGTTGTACTGCGCCGAAGCCACCGACGGTTTGGCGATTTCCGTCGCCAGTACGCGGCGGAAGTTACGCGCCAGCGCCAGCGAAAAGTTGCCATTGCCACAGTACAGCTCCAGCAGATCGCCGCGCGAATCTTGCGTCACGTCCAGCGCCCACTCCAGCATCTGAATATTCATCGCCGCATTCGGCTGGGTGAAGCTGTTCTCCACCTGACGATAGATCATCTCCTGGCCGGCCACCGGCAGGCGCTCATCGACGTAATCGCGATCGAGGCAGATTTTGGTTTTCGTGGCACGGCCAATCAGCTGCACATCAAACCCTTCTGCACGCAGGCTATCGCGCAGCGCAGTCGCGGCTTCGGTCCAGTCGGCTTCCAGCTTGCGGTGATACAGCAGTGAGATCACGATCTGGTTGCTGAGGGTGGAGAGATAATCGATCTGGAACAGTTTGAAACGCAGCGCGCGATTATCGCGGATCGCGGCGATCAACTTTGGCATCAGCGTGTTGATCAACTGGCTGGCCGCCGGAAACTGATCGACGCGGATACGCTGTTTGGTCTCTTGATCGAAGATGATGTGATAGAGATCGTCACCGTCGTGCCAGATGCGGAATTCGGCGCGCATACGATAGTGGCTGACCGGCGAGCGGAACACCTCCACGTCGGGCGCTGCGTAGGGGGCCATCATCGCCTGTAAGCGGCTGACTTTTTCCGCCAGTTGCGCGTCGTATTGTTCAATCGGGAGTTGTTCGGGTGTCATCTTCAATCCTGGTGTTAAGCCTGCCTGCCGGGCGATTGTAGGCATTCACCTGCTGATGTCCAGCCCCAGACGGTGCAGGAAGGCTGGCAGTCTGGATTTCCGGCCTTCTTAAACGTAGACTGCGGCTGCCGGCCTCCTTGAGTTAAAAGGGAATCCAGTGTGAATCTGGAGCTGACGCGCAGCGGTAAAAGAATGTCGTGGTGATCGCAATTGCAGACACTGTCCTCGCGGATGGGAAGTCTTCACCACTTATGATTCCCAGCCCGAAGACCTGCCGGTGTGACGTCGCAATTTCTGAGATCATCGCGTGCTATCGATCCCGGACCTGCGGCATCCTGCTTCGTCTTTTGGATGCTATAACAATGAAAACAACACACGCTTCGCTGTTTGCCTTTAGTGCAACGGCGTTGTCGCTCTGGGCGCAATCTGGCTACGCGCAGCAGAATGATGATACGCAAATCGTTACCGCCAACCGGTTTTTGCAGCCGGTTTCCTCCGTTCTCGCGCCGACGACAGTCGTGACCCGCGACGATATCGATCGCTGGCAGGCTAAAAGCCTGACGGACGTCATGCGTCGCCTGCCTGGCGTGGACATCGCGCAGAACGGTGGCCTCGGCCAGTTGAGCTCGCTGTTTGTGCGCGGCACCAACTCCAGCCACGTACTTATACTCATCGACGGTATCCGGCTAAACCAGGCGGGTGTGTCCGGATCGTCTGATTTAAGCCAGATTCCGCTTTCTCTGGTCCAGCGCATCGAATATGTGCGCGGTGCGCGCTCGGCGGTGTATGGTTCCGATGCGATTGGCGGCGTGGTGAACATCATCACCGGTCGTGATAAGCCGGGCACGACGCTGAGCGCGGGCGTGGGCTCGAAAGGCTATCAAAACTATGAAGGTTCTACCCAGCAGCAGCTGGGCGCAGCCACGACGCTGACCATGGCGGGCAACTACACCTATACGCGCGGCTATGATGTGGTGGCAAACCTGCCGGATGTGTATGGCGATCCGGCGCAGAAAGATCGCGATGGCTTCATGAACAAGACACTGTATGGCGCGCTGGAGCACCAGTTCAGTGATGGGCTGAGCGGCTTTGTTCGCGGCTACGGTTTTGACAACCGTACGGCCTACGACGGCACCTACAGCTACGATAACAGTTTTAACATCAACGGATTAAACGATACCCGCCAGCTCTACAGCCAGACCTGGGACAGCGGCTTGCGTTACAGCAACGACATTTATTCGACGCAGCTGATCGCCAGCTACAGCCGCAGCAAAGACTATAACTATGATCCGCGTACAGGCCGCTACGGCCCGTCGACCACGCTGGATGACAGTAAGCAGTACAATGTGCAGTGGGGTAATACGTTGCAGGTGGCGCAGGGCAGCGTAAGCGCGGGCGTGGACTGGCAGAAACAGACCACGGAACCCGGCACGGCTTACGTGGCTGACAGTACTGAGCTGCGTAACACCGGCATTTATGCCACCACCCAGCAGCAGCTGGGCAGCGTAACGCTGGAAGGCGCGGTACGCGGTGACGACAACAGCCAGTTTGGCTGGCACGGCACCTGGCAGGGCGGGGCGTCATGGGCGTTTGTTGATGGCTATAGCGTGTTTGCCGATTACGCGACGGCGTATAAAGCGCCTCGTCTCGGCCAGTTGTATGGTTCTTATGGCAACAGCGACCTGAAGCCGGAAGAGAGTAAACAGTGGGAAGCGGGCTTCTCTGGCCTGACCGGGCCGGTAAACTGGCGCGTATCCGGTTATCGTAACGATATCGATAATCTGATTGATAGCGATCCCACCACGTATATCTATTACAACATCGATAAAGCGCGCATTAAGGGCGTAGAAGCCACGGCGTCGTTCGATACCGGTCCGCTTAGCCATCAGATTTCTTACGATTATGTTGATGCGCGCGATGCTGAAACCGATCAACCGCTGGTGCGCCGTGCGAAGCAGCAGGTGAAATACCAGCTCGACTGGACGATTTATGAGTTTGACTGGTCACTGACCTATCATTATCTCGGCGATCGCTATGATACGGATTACAACCACTCCTTTACCCCGCAGCGCGTCAAACTGGGCGGTGTAAGTTTATGGGATCTGGCAGTTTCGTATCCGGTCACATCACAGCTCACCGTTCGTGGTAGAATTGCCAACCTGTTCGATAAAGACTACGAGACAGTGTATGGCTATCAAACTCCAGGAACGGAGTACTATCTCAGCGCCAGCTACAGCTTCTGATCTGCGCCCCACCGTGCTGGTGTTTGACTCCGGCGTCGGTGGGCTCTCCGTCTATGATGAGGTCCGGCAACTGCTGCCGGGCCTGCACTATCTCTATGCCTTCGATAATGCCGGCTTCCCTTACGGTGAAAAAAGCGAAGAGTACATTGTTGAGCGGGTCGTAGCGGTGGTGGAGGCTATCGTACAGCGCGTGCCGCTGGCATTAGTGGTCATCGCCTGTAACTCCGCCAGTACTGTATCCCTGCCAGCGTTGCGTCAGCGCTTTGAATTCCCGGTTGTCGGCGTCGTGCCTGCGATTAAACCGGCGGCCCGTCTGACGCGTAACGGCGTGGTCGGCCTGCTGGCCACGCGTGGCACGGTGAAACGGCCTTACACCCATGAGCTGGTGGCGCAGTTTGCGCGCGAATGTAAAATCGAAATGCTGGGCTCGGCGGAACTGGTCGAACTGGCGGAAGCCAAACTGCACGGAGAAACGGTGTCGTTGGACGATGTGCGTCGCGCAGTACAACCGTGGCTGCGTATGAAAGAGCCGCCGGATACCGTGGTGCTGGGTTGTACCCATTTCCCGCTGTTACGTGAAGAGCTGCAGCAGGTGTTGCCTGACGGCACCCGGCTGGTGGATTCGGGCGCAGCCATTGCACGGCGCACCGCCTGGTTGTTAGAGCACGAAGCGCCTCAGGCGCGTTCCAGCGGACAGAATGTGGCATTTTGTACGCGCATGGATGACGAAGTGGTGCAATTATCACCGGTTTTGCAGCGTTATGGCTTCCCGCTGCTGGAAAAACTGGCGATTTGACGGGCTTTCGCCGAAAAAAACAGCACTCGAAAATTAATTTGCATTTAGCCCTTGTCAGCCCGAAAGAACTCCCTATAATGCGCCTCCACTGACACGGCACAACGGCTTACGAAGCGCCCTGTTAGTGAGGTGGCCTTTCACGGCAACCTTCAGAAAAGCAAAAATAAATGCTTGACTGAGAAAGCGGAAGGCGTAATATACGCATCCCGCGCCGCTTGAGAAATCGCGGCACCGCTCTTTAACAATTTATCAGACAATCTGTGTGGGCACTCGCAGGATTGATATCACAAGCCTACGGGCTTTAA